>CAJUEV010000001.1 GCA_910585785.1 uncultured Christensenella sp.
CGGCGCGCGGCTATTATTTTTTTGTATGTTGTACAAGGACTGTTTTTTAGGTGACTTTTAAGGGGACGGACGGGATTCGGTTGCAAATATCGCCGTACGGACTGTTAAAAAGCGGATAAAAAAAGTTTCCACCCAAACAAAAACAAGTTCGGGCGGAAACACTTATAGGGGTTAGGGATATGGCGTGATTGATTATGCCTGAGGAATCAGGTTTTTGATTTTTTCGACAATGCCCATAAAAAACTCTTGCAGTTTGGGCAAAAGGTTGTTTATGCCACCGCCTGCGACAATCATAATTACTACAATTATGACGAAGATGATTAAAACAATTAAAAATCCGCAGAAATAGCTTCTTGCAAAACTTCTTCTGTTGACGTTGCTGCCGCTGAGAGCAAAAACTAAAAGGAATATTTGTCCGATGATGGGTATGCTGAAAAGCAACGTATACCCGAAGTAGCCCCACGCGCCGACAGGGCGGTATTTTGAGGGCAAAGTGTCGATTTCGTCTCTTTCATATCTGTTCATAATTTCTCTCCTCCGTTAGTTTGAATATTATTTTAATTGCCTTTACGGCTTTTTTGCGGTGTTTGGTTGTGCGTTTTTTGTGCGCTTTTGAAGTGTTTTTTGATGTGTTTTTGAAGTGTTTTTGGAGTGCGGAAACGCTTTCCCTATATTCTATTGCCCTTTTATTATATTATGATACGGGCAATTTGTCAACAAAAATATATTTTATTTGACGGCGGAATTAAGCAACTTGCGGTTGCGGATGGTTAGGGGTTTTTCAGTCGTCGGAGCCATCCGAAATGTTGTCGGCGATGTATTTATCAAGCATTGATTTGCCTAATTTTGTTCCTATCTTCATAAGGCGGCTTTTGAAAGTTTTTTTGGGGGGCTTTTCTTCCTCCTCCACGCTGCCTTCGAATTTTAAGTCCTTGCAGGGGTCGAAAGTGACATAGCCGCACTCCGCCGCATAGGCAAACACGTTTTTGAGCACGCCTTCAAGCACGGGTTTATCCTGCTCGCCCGCGCGGTCGACAAGGTTTAAAAGAGTGGAAGCTTTTATAGAATTTATATACTTTTTGCCGAGCGCGGGAATGAGATAATTGTCGATTAGTGCCCCTATATCCTCCAAATAACGGCTGGAAACCTTTTTTACCGAGCCTTTGGTGTTGCCGGATACGGCGAGTTCGTACCACTCTAAAATGACGACGGAAAAGCGGTATTTTTTTCTGACGGGGGACAAAAGCCACCTTGTCATTTTGCCGAGCCCGCCGAACATAAGCGGGATTGTCTGCACGACAAGCATTATTACCGAAAAAATTATTATAAGGATTTTTACGGCGATGCCGCCCGCCGTTTCGCTGCCGAAGTTAGAAAACACTATCGCTGCGATGGAAATTGCAATTGAAGCGAGGCGCACAAGAATTTTGAAAACCGCAAGCGTGCGTTTGACGCCGAGCACGTTTTTTGCTTTGGCGCGGTTGCAGCACACACCAGCCACTATCAGGGCGGCAAAAAGCGCGACATACACGCCGAGAAACACGTACAGGACGACTGTCGTAGCCAATTGAAGTTGTTGCGTTAACGCGGTGAAAAGCACGTATGCGGCATAGACTGCGGTAAGCACGGCGCTTATAGACAACGTAAGCACGTTTAGGCGGCGCGCGATTACGGCGCGGTTTGCGTAGACGTTTTTTATAAAACAGCGCAAATCGAACACGTCTTTTGCAAGGGTGAACGTTTCTTCCGCGGTTATCGTATGGCGGACGCTGACTTTTTCTTCCGTGGTTTCGGTGTTGGTTTGGTTTTCCGTCTGGTTCATAATTTTTTACCCTAAATCATTATATCATATTTTCGTATTCGGCGTAAAGCGCGTCGAGTTGTAATTTTATGGATTGAAGTTCTTGCGAAAGGGCGGAAACGCGCTTATAATCGGCGGCGGCGACAGGGTCGGCAAGCAAGGCGTTTATTTCGTTTTCCCTTTCTTCCAAGCCGCAAATGTCGCTTTCAATCTTTTTTACCGCTTCTTTTCGCTTTGCCTCCTCGGCGCGCTCGCGTTTCGAGCGGTAGGACGCCTTTTGCTCCTCATTGCGCTTTTCCTGCGCCCTTGCCTCCTCCTCTTTTTTACGGCTTTCGCGGCGAACGGATTTTTCACTGTTATAAAATGCGTAACCGCCGTCGTAAAAGTTGAGTTTGCCGTCCTCTATTTCAAGCACTTTTTCGGCAAGCGCGTCAATAAAATATCTGTCGTGAGAAACGAAAATCAAAGTCCCGTCAAACTCTTTAAGCGCCTTTTCAAGACTTTCGCGCGCAGGCAAATCAAGATGGTTAGTCGGCTCGTCCATCAAAAGCACGTTGCCGCGCTCGCTTTCAAGTATGCACAGGGCAAGTTTTGCGCGTTCTCCGCCCGACAGCGACTTGACGGACTTTTGCATATCTTCTTCAAACAATCCGCAGCGGGCAAGCGCCGAGCGCACTTCCGTCTGAGTAAGTCCCAAATGCCTGTCCCAGAGTTCCGCAATCACCGTATTTTGCCCGTCAAGATTGGCGTTTTCCTGGTCGTAATAAGCAAATTTGACAAACCGCCCGACTTCTATCGCAGGATTGCCGCCCTTTATTATTTGTTTTAAAAGAGTGGTCTTGCCCGTTCCGTTTTCACCCACAAGCGCAACCTTTTGCCCGCGTTTTATTTCCGCTTGCCCCTCGCATATAAGCGTTTTACCGCCTATTTCAAGGTTTAAATTTTTAATTTTCAAAACGTCTTCGTAAGGGCGTGTTTCAGTTGCAAAGCGAAAGCGCGGCGCCGCTACCGGCACGTAAGGCTTTTCAAGAATTTCCATTCTTTCAAGTTTGTTCACTCGCGAAAGGGCTGATTTCGCCGTAGTCGCGCGCACTAAATTTCTGTCGACGTAGTCCTGCAATCTTGCGCGTTCTTCCTGCTGCGCCTCATACTCCTTCAACATCCTCGCGTTGCGTTCCGCTTTAAGTATTTTATACTTTGAGTAGTTGCCCGCAAAACAGCAAAGCGTTTTATTTTCAAGTTCAAGCATTCTTGTACAAACCCTGTCCAAAAAATACCTGTCGTGCGAAACGGTGAGTATTGCGCCTTTGTATGCGGAAATATAATCTTCCAGCCAGAAAAGCGTAGTCACGTCAAGGTGGTTTGTCGGCTCGTCCAATATCAGAATATCCGGTTCTTCCAACAAAAGTCTGGCAAGTTTAAGACGGGTTTTCTCGCCGCCGGACATACTGTCTATAATTTGTCCGTATTTATTTTCAAACCCCATACCGTTTAAAACGGTCTTTATTTTTATATCGGTGTTATAGCAGTCGCGCGCCGCGATATAGCCGTTAAGTTTTTCTATCTGTGCCGAAAGTCTTGCATATTCGCGGTCGTTATAGTCCGTTTCGGCAAGTTTTGACGAAAGCGCGCCCAGCTTTTCCACGGCGGAAAGCTCTTCTTTAAACACTTCCAGCATTTCGCCGTATACCGTGTTTCCGCACGCATAGCCGCCGTTCTGTTCAAGATAGCCTATCTTTGCGCCGTTTTTTAAAATAACTTGCCCGCTTTCCGGATACAGTTTGCCCGTTATAAGTCGAATAAGCGTGGTTTTGCCTTCGCCGTTAGCGCCTATAAGCCCCACCCTTTCCCCTTCGTTTACCGAAAAATTGACGTCCGAAAATATAAGATTATCGCCGTACGAAAACGACGCGTCTTTAAAAGTAACTATCATAATTTAAAAATCCCATTGCGGAATATAACACTCGTCCGCGCTTGCATATTCCTGCAAAAACACGTTTTTCAATCCTGCTTCCTTTACCGCGGCAACCGCCCTTACATACTCCCTCGCGGTAATTTTCCTTTGCAACTCTTTATAATTTTTCGCCTCGCCGAACGGCGTATATTGGCTCATAAGCGAAAAATAGACCTCCCTCGGCAACTCGGAAACAAACTTGATTACGTTTATGCTGTCGTAAACGGCAAGCGGCAAAATTAAATGACGCACTATGCAGCCCGAAAGCATTTTTCCGTCGTCGCGGATTTTAAGCGGTTTCTGCGCCATAAATCTGACGGCGGGCAGCGCGTACAAAGCATAGTCTTCCCTTGCGGTATACCGCTTTGAAAGAGATGGGTCTATAAACTTCAAATCGGTAAGCCAAATGTCCGTAAATCCGTTCGCAAGGCGCAGCGCTTCCTCCGTTTCGTAACCGTGAGTATTGTAAACCACGGGTATTTGGGGACGGTACAACTCCATTGCCCCCGCAATATGGCTTAAATAATGGGTGGGATTTACTAAATTTATATTTTCCGCGCCCATATCTTCAAGTCTTTTAAACACGTCGGCAAGTTCGCTTACGGTAATTTCTTTGCCGCGGGTATTGCGCGAAAGTTCGTAGTTTTGGCAAAACACGCATTTAAGCGAGCAACCGCAAAAAAATATACAACCGCTTCCGTTTTTGAAAGATACGGGCGGCTCCTCAAACATATGCAAATAGTATTTTGCGATTTTAAGCCCCTTCACTCCGCACGCGCCCGCGTTTTCATCGCGCAAGGCTCCGCACGCAACGGGACATTGACGGCAATTCATATTTTTATTATAAACTATAAGTCAAAGTTTTGCAAGTTTTGATTGACAACTTTCGGTTGCGGTGATATAATACACGCAAACCTATAAAGAGTGTGTTAGGGAACGGCCCTTTGACCACACAGCAACCTGCTATGCAAGGTGCTAACGCCGAACCGATGGGGACAATAAAAACAACTTCGCTCCATTCCGCGTTCGGAAAGGAGTTTTTTTTATGCAAAGTTTTTCCGCAGAAAAAATAACCGCCGACAAAAAGCAACTTTACTTTGAAATGTCGCGCGAGTTTTACGCGGCGGGCGTTACTAATTCTATTATTGACGATAGCGGACGGGAAAAATTTTTTAGTGAAATTTTAAGCGGCGAAATAGTCAAAGGTTATTTCATTATGTACGACGGGCAAGCGGCGGGATACTCCGTCTGCTGCCTTTCCGCCTCTCAGGAAGCGTGCGGAAGGGTTTTGTGGGTGGACGAGCTTTATATAAGACCGCAATTCCGCGGGCTGGGGCTGGGCACTGCGTTTTTCAAATTTTTAGAGGGCTGTGACGGATATGATTATATTCGTCTTGAAGTTGAAAAGGACAACCACAAGGCTATGAAACTTTATACCTCGCTGGGATTTAAAGACGCCGAATACACCTCACTCTACAAAAAAACAAAAGTAAACTAAGAAGGTTAAATATATGAAAAAGTTTTTTACAAGCGAAAGCGTGACGGAAGGACATCCCGATAAACTGTGCGACAGAATTTCAGACGCAATTGTGGACGAGATTCTTAAAAAAGACAAATTTGCGCGCTGCGCCGTAGAGTGCTGCGCCGCGTTCGACAGGCTGCTTATTATGGGCGAAGTGACCGCCGCGGAAGAAGTAGACTACGAAAAAATTGCAAGGCAAACCATAAAGGACGTGGGCTATATTCACGGCTCGTTCGCATACGACAAATGCAGAGTCGACGTAGCCGTTCACCGCCAGAGCGCGGACATTGCAATGGGCGTTGACAGAACGCAAAGCGAAGACGTTTGCGACAGCTTCGGCGCGGGCGACCAGGGGATGATGTTCGGTTACGCCTGCCGCGAAACGGAAGAACTGATGCCGCTGCCCGTGGCGCTTGCGCACAAACTTGCAAAACGGCTTGCCGAAGTACGCAAAAGCGGGCTGCTGCCCTACCTCCGTCCGGACGGAAAAACGCAAGTTACGGTAGAGTACGACGGCAAAACGCCCAAACGCGTCGACACGGTTGTAATTTCCGCGCAGCACAATACAAAAGTTACGCAGCAGCAACTTAAAGAAGATATGATAAACCACGTTATCCGCGCCATAGTGCCGCACCAATTGCTTGACGGCGACACCAAATATTTTATAAATCCCACGGGAAGGTTTGAAATAGGCGGACCGGAAGGAGACAGCGGACTTACGGGCAGAAAAATTATTGTTGATACTTACGGCGGCAGATGCGCGCACGGCGGCGGCGCTTTTTCCGGCAAGGACGCCACCAAAGTGGACCGTTCGGCGGCATATATGGCAAGGTTTATATGCAAAAACCTTGTTGCAAGCGGTCTTTGCGACGAGGCGGAATTGCAGGTTGCTTACGCGATAGGCGTTGCCCGCCCCGTTTCCGTTTTTATTGACACTTTCGGCACGGGAAAACTTTCCGACGGCGAAATAGCCGACATTGTAGTAAAGGAATTTGACCTTCGCCCTTACTCTATAATAGAGGCGTTGGGACTGCGCAACCCCGTATTTTTGCAGACTTCTTCCTACGGGCATTTCGGCAAGGACGGATTGCCTTGGGAAAGGCTTACAAAGGTTGAAGACCTTAAAAAATATTTATAATTTTTAATTATCCCAATACAAAAACAAAAAGTAAAAAGTTATCGCGTCGAATAATTCAGGCGCAAAAAATAAACGCTCTGCCGGCAAACTGTTGCCGACAGAGCGTTTTTATGTTTTATATTGCGTTATCAGTACGCTCTTGCAAAAATTACGGTATGTTTAGCTTTTTTGCCGCACACCGCGCACGTTTTGCTCTTTTCTCCTTCGGCATAAACTCTGGCTGTCGCGGCGGTTTCCATTTTGATTTTATCTTCGCACTCGCGGCAGCCGCACCAGCCCGCTTTAACAAAGTTTCCGCCTTCAACGCCGCTTAAAATTCCCGTCAAGTCATCAGCGTAAACTATGCGCCCGTCACGACGGACACGCGCCGCTTCAAGCATATCTTTTTGAACGTTTTCCAGCAGTTTCAATACATCGTTTACAATATTTTCAAGCGCATAAGTCTGTTTTTCAAGAGTGTCGCGGCGGAAAATAAGCGCGTTGCCGCTTTCGATGTCGCGCGGTCCAAGTTCGACGCGCAAAGGCACGCCCTTCATCTCCCACTCGTTAAACTTCCAGCCGGGGCTGTTTTCTCCATCGTCCAAAACAACGCGTACCCCCGCTTTTTCAAGCTCCGCTTTAACTTGCGCGCACTTTTCAAGCACTCCCTCTTTTTTCTGCGCTATGGGTACAATGACAACCTGAACGGGCGCAACCTTGGGCGGCAAAATAAGCCCGCGCTGGTCGCCGTGCGCCATTATAAGCGCGCCTATAAGTCTTGTTGAAACGCCCCAGCTTGAAGTATAAACGTGCTTTTGCACGCCGTCTTTATCCAAAAATTTTATATCGAACGCTTTTGCGAAGTTCTGCCCCAAAAAGTGAGAAGTGCCCGCCTGCAAACTTTTGCCGTCCTTCATCATCGCTTCCATACCGTAAGTCGCAACTGCGCCGGCAAACTTTTCTTTTTCGGTCTTCTTTCCGCAAATTACGGGAATGGCAAGCACGTTTTCGGCAAATTCTTTATATACGCCGAGCATCTTCATAGTTTCTTCTTCCGCTTCTTCCTGCGTTGCGTGCGCGGTGTGCCCCTCCTGCCATAAAAACTCCGAAGTTCTTAAAAACGGGCGGGTTGTCTTTTCCCAACGCATAACGTTAGCCCATTGATTTATTAAAACGGGCAAATCGCGGTAGGATTGAATCCATTTCGAATACATACTTCCGAAAATCGTTTCCGAAGTGGGACGTATAGCCAAAGGCTCGGCAAGTTCTTCGCCGCCGGCGTGAGTTACCACCGCCACTTCGGGCGCAAAGCCTTCAACGTGCTCCGCCTCCTTGGTGAAAAAGTTCATAGGAATAAGCAACGGGAAATAAGCGTTTGCGTGTCCCGTGGCTTTAAAACGCGCGTCAAGTTCTTTTTGAATATTTTCCCACACGGCGTAACCGTACGGGCGGATTATCATTGTGCCCTTTACGGGTCCGTAGTCGACAAGTTTTGTCTTTATTACAACGTCCGTATACCACTGCGGAAAATCCTTTTCTATATCGGCGATTTGCTCAACAAAATTTTCTTTTGCCATATAAAAATTCCTTTGAAATTGATTTTTTGTTTGTATTATATCATTAACGTCGCTCAATTACAACATTTTTATAATCAAAGTGGAAAATATCGGAAATTTACAAATTAAAAATTCGACAAATATTGCGCTTTAAATACTTGTAATAAATCGCCGCATATAGTATAATCCACTTGTATTATGCAGTATGGAATTTTGAAAAAACTAAAAAGCGGAACGGACGTGCGCGGCGTGGCGGTTGGCGACAAATCGTCCGTCACACTTACCGACGAAGCGGTAGTGGCAATTTGCCGCGCCTTTGTAAAGAGGCTTGCGGACAAACTTTGCAAGACAAATTTGACGATAGCCGTCGGAAACGACAGCAGAATTTCGGCTGAACGCATAAAAAACGCGGTAACGCGCGCAATTACTCAAAGCGGCGCAAACGTGGTTTACACCGGACTTTCGTCCACCCCCTCTATGTTTATGCTGTTGCACAGTCCGTCTTTCGGCTGCGACGCTTCAATTATGATTACCGCTTCGCATATGCCTTCGGACAGAAACGGACTTAAATTTTTTACCGCGCAGGGCGGACTTGACGGCAAGGACATCGACGAAATACTGTCATTTGCGGCGGAAGAAAACTTTTTGAACGGTTGCGGCACGGGCAGTTACGTCGAAAAACCGTTTATGGACGAATATTCCGCAACGCTTGTTGAAAAAGTTGAAAAAAGTTGCGGCAAACTGCCTTTAAAAGGCAAAAAAATAATCGTTGACGCGGGAAACGGCGCCGGCGGTTTTTTTGTGGAAAAGGTGCTTAAACCGCTTGGCGCGGACACGGAAGGCAGCCAGTTTTTACAGCCTGACGGAAACTTTCCCAACCACATACCTAATCCCGAAGATAAAACGGCTATAAAAAGCCTATCTTCCGCGGTTATAAAAAACAAGGCGGATTTGGGAATTATTTTCGATACCGACGTGGACAGGGCGGCGTGCGTAGGTCCCGACGGCGAAGAAATAAACAGAAATTCGTTAATTGCGCTTATTTCGGGCATACTGTTAAAGGAGAAAGCCGGAGTTATTGTAACCGACTCGGTTACAAGCGACTATCTTACCGAATTTATCGAAAGCCGCGGCGGCAAACATTTGCGGTATATGCGCGGTTACCGAAACGTCATTGACAAATGCGTAGAACTTAACGAAAGCGGCGTTTACTCTCCACTTGCCATTGAAACAAGCGGACACGCGGCTTTTAAAGAAAATTATTATCTTGACGACGGCGCTTATCTTATAGTAAAAATTCTTATAAGCCTTGCCGAACAGGCAAAAGAGGGAAAAAGTCTGCAAGAGGTTATTTCTTCCCTCAAAAAACCCGCGGAAGAAGCGGAAATACGCATAACCTTCAACGAAACAAGCAAGGACTTCAAGTCAGAAGGCGCCGCGGTTATAGAAAGTTTGAAAAAAATCGCGCAAAACGACGCGGATTTGCGACTTGCGCCCGACAACTACGAAGGCGTAAGAATAAACCTTTACGACGGTTGGCTGCTTGTGAGAATGAGCGTGCACGACCCCGTTATGCCGATAAATTTTGAAAGCGGCACAGTCGGCGGCGTAAAAAAATCCGCCGAGAAACTACTGTCTGTTTTAAGGGATTTTCCCTTTTTAGATATACGGAAATTGAAAAATTTTATCGCTTGACAAGGAGAAAAATTTAAATGTCTTTACCCAAGAAGTGCGTAAACGCCGTAAGAATCCTTTCCGCAGAAGCAATTGAACGCGCAAAATCAGGACACCCCGGAATTTGTCTGGGCGCGGCGCCTATTTGCTTTGAACTGTTTTCGGATTTTCTTAATTTCAGTTACGACAATCCCAAGTGGGACAATCGCGACAGATTTGTCTTGTCCGCAGGTCACGGCTCTATGCTGCTTTACTCTATGCTGCATTTGTTCGGCTTCGGACTTACGAAAGAAGATTTGATGAACTTCCGTCAGTTGGGTTCGCTTACGCCCGGCCATCCCGAATATGATAAAACCGCGGGGGTGGAAACTTCCACCGGTCCTTTGGGACAGGGCTTGGGCAACGCGGTGGGCTTTGCCGTTGCGGAAGCGCACCTTGCCTCTATTTTCAACAAACCCGACTTCAACATAGTCGACCACTACACCTACGTTTTGTGCGGCGACGGTTGTCTGGAAGAAGGAATCAGTTACGAAGCGTGCTCGTTTGCGGGAACGCAGAAACTTGGTAAACTTATTTTATTATACGACTGCAATAAAATAACAATTGAAGGCGACATAAACACGACTTTTTCGGAAGACACGGTAACTCGCTTCCTTGCACAGGGCTGGCAGGTTATACGCGTGCCAGACGCAAACGATATGGCGGTGCTTAAATCCGCTATTGAAAGGGCGAAGGCTGAAACAGAACGTCCTTCCATTATTGTTTGCAACTCCAAAATAGGTTACGGCTCTCCTTTGGAAGGCTCGGCAGACAGCCACGGCGCGCCCTTAGGCGAAGCAAACCTTGCAAAGACGAAAGAGTTTTTAAATTGGACGGCAGAGCCCTTTGAAGTACCCGAAGACGTAAAAACTTATTGCGCCGACATTGCGGAAAGAAAACTTTCAGCCGAACGCGAATGGAACAAACTTTTTGCCGATTACGAGGAGCAATATCCCGAACTCGCCAAAAAGTACAAGCAGTTTATGAGCGGTTTCGACCCCGATTTTTCTGACTTGTTCGACTGTTTCGATTTTGATAAACCCGAAGCGACAAGAGTTTCGGGCGGAAAAATTTTAAACGAAATCGTAAAAATAGTTCCCAACCTTATGTCGGGCTCGGCAGACCTTTCTCCCTCCACCAAAACCGAACTTAAAGGAAAAGGCTACTTCTCGCCCGAAAACCGCGAAGGCGCTAATATCCGCTTCGGCATACGCGAACACGCTATGGCAGCCATTTGCAACGGCATTCAACTTCACGGCGGGTTGAGAATACTCTGCTCTACCTTCTTCTCCTTTTCAGACTATATGAAGGGCGGAATAAGAATGAGCGCGCTTATGAATATCCCCGTGGTTTACGTAATGACTCACGACTCTATCGGCGTCGGAGAGGACGGTCCCACCCATCAACCTGTGGAACAGCTTATTTCGCTGCGTTCTATACCCAACATAAAAGTTTTCCGTCCCTGCGACGGCAAAGAAACCGTTTCGGCATATGTTTCCGCCTTCACTCAAAATTCCCCCACCGTTTTGGTGCTTTCAAGGCAAAACCTCAACCAATACAAGACAAGCGGCATTAAGGCGCTTGCCGGCGGATATATACTTGACGACTGCGAGGGCACTCCCGACGTAATTTTGATGGGAACGGGCTCTGAAATCGATTTGTGCGCGGGCGCAAAAGAAATTTTGCAGGCGGAAGGCGTAAAAGTGCGTGTAGTTTCTATGCCCAGTATGGAAGAATTTGAAAAACAAACTCCCGAATATCAGGAATACGTTTTACCCAAAGCCGTTAAAGCGCGCGTTTGCGTAGAGGCGGCGTCCCACTTCGCGTGGTACAAATACTCGCGCGATTTCGGCGAAGTTATAGCAATGCGTTCATTCGGCACTTCCGGTCCCGCGGACGCGCTTTTCGAGCACTTCGGCTTCACAAAAGAAAACGTTGCCGAAGCGGCGAGACGGTCTATTGCGAACGCCAAAAACAATTAAAAGAATATAATGTAAAAAATAAGCGCGGCGGCGGGGTTTTCCCGCCGCCGCAAATACAATTTTTTTAGGTGATATTTTGAATTTAGAAGAATTATTTTTAAAAAGACAAAGCACGAGAGAGTTCAGCGACAAGTCCGTAGCGGACGCCGATTTGGAAAAAATTTGCCGCCTTGCCACGCTTGCCCCTTCCGCGGTAAATCAACAGCCTTATAACTTATATGCGATAAACGGAAGTAAAGCCAAAAAATTTACCAAAAACATACAAAAAGAAGGCGCAAACGCCTGGGCGGATTGCTGCGGCGCTTACATAGTAATACAGGCTCGCCCTCCGCGCGTAATTATGCGCGGCGAAAGACGGCTTTCAAACGAGGAATTTATTCCGGAAGACATCGGAATATTAAGCGCCTATATTACGCTTGCCGCCGAAGATATGGGGCTGCAAACCTGCATTTTGGGTTTGCGCGACGAAAAGGGCATTGCAAATTTTTTAAATTTGCCGGAGGAAACAAGTTTTCCGCTTGTTATAGCCGTAGGATACGCCGCGGAAGGCTATCCGCTGCGTGAAAAACGCCGCAGAAACTTTGAAGAAACTTTCAAACTTATAAAATAGCGGCTTTCTTTCTCAAAAATATCCATATTTACAATTAAGCACATTTGCAATTTAAAGTCCCTTTTTTGTAGTTATAAATTAAATTTACCCCCAGTCGTTGAAATAACGGCGGTGAGTTTGTTATAAATGTTCAAAGCGGGCGTTTAAATAGCCGAGCGGATTTTCCGCTCGGCTTCTATTATTATTGTTCTGTCTTTTCGTCTTCGGTAGTTTCCACCTCTATGTCTTCCGAAGAATTTTCTTGCTTTATATCTTCAACGTCCGCAGGTTCGCTTTTTTTGTTCTTTTTGCCCGCGCTTTTAATTGCGTTCGCTATTTTTGAAAAAATCCCCTGCGTTTTCTGTTCTATAACTACTACGTTATCTTCGTCCAGCGACTGCGTTACTTCCGCTTCCTCATATTCGCAACAGTCGGGAGTTATAGCCTTTGTAGTGCTTTCGTTGAAAAATCTTGCCTGTTCGCATTCCGCCGCTACGCTTATTTCCGCTTTGTCCTTTACGGAATACTTGCTGCCCATCTTTAAAACTACTTTATTTTCGCCCGCCACGCCGTGGACGTTGACTATATCGCCCAACAGTTCAACCATACCGGCGGTCATTTTAAATGAATAGTCCTTGTATTTTTCAAATCTTTCGTCACCCTCGTAAATCAAACTTTCGGGACGGATACCGTAAACTATTCTTTTGCCCACGTAATTTTTAAGATATTTCATCTGCGCAGGCGTAATTTTAATTCTTTCGCCCGTGCCGTCAATTACAAAATAACCTTCTTCAAGCGTACCGTGCAAAAAGTTCATAGCGGGCGTGCCGATAAAACCTGCCACAAACATATTTGCAGGGTTTTTATATACCTCGTTCGGCTCGCCTATCTGCTGAATAAACCCGTCCTTCATAACCACTATGCGGGAAGCCATAGTCATAGCCTCAATCTGGTCGTGCGTTACGTAAATTGTAGTCGCGCCGACCTCGTTATGAATGTGCACTATTTCGCTGCGCATTGCAACGCGCAGTTTCGCGTCCAGATTAGAAAGCGGTTCGTCCATAAGAAACACTTTCGGACGTCTTACAATCGACCTTCCCAACGCAACGCGCTGGCGCTGTCCGCCCGAAAGCGCGCGCGGCTTTCTGTCAAGGTACGGCGTAAGTTTCAAAATTCTTGCCGCCTCCTTAACGCGCTTGTCAATTTCTTCCTTAGGAACTTTGCGCAGTTTAAGCGCATACGCCATATTGTTGTAAACCGTCATTTGCGGATAAAGCGCGTACGACTGAAATACCATTGCTATGTCCCTGTCTTTGGGAGCGGCGGCATTCATAATTTTCCCGTCTATAAGCAAATCGCCGTAAGAAATTTCTTCAAGCCCCGCTATCATACGCAAAGTGGTCGACTTACCGCAGCCGGAAGGTCCCACAAACACTATAAACTCTTTATCGGCAATATCTATCGAAAAATCGTGCACCGCGTGCACCCCGCCGTCGTAAACCTTATTTACTTGCGCAAGCTGTACAGTAGCCATATTATTTTACCGCCTTTTCTACGTTTTTTCTGTCGCCCATTGCTGGTATAGCACCGTAACCCGCAGTTGTGTACGCCCCGCACTTGCAGGCAAACTCTAACATTTTTTCATAATCCGCATCGCTGTTTAAAACATTTTCGGGCGCGGCTTTCGCTTCAAGCAATTGCGCAATAAACGCGCCGAAAAACGAGTCCCCCGCACCGGTGGTATCCACGGTTTTTACCTTAAATCCCCCGCAGGCGTAACTTCTGCCGTCGGCAAGATATACCTTTGCGCCCTTGCCTCCGTCGGTAACAAGCAATAATTTCAAATTGCCGTTAAACATTTTTTGCACAGCGCTATCGCCGCGTTCGCCCGTTATAAATTCAAGTTCGTCCAGCCCTACTTTTATTACGTGCGCATACTTTGCAAATTCTGCTACCGTGCGGTGCAATTCTTCTTTGCTTTCCCACAAATTAAACCTTAAATTGGGGTCGAAGCATATCAGCATCCCTGCCGACATTGCTTTTTCAATTAAATAGATATGCGTTTCGCGCGCCTGCTCAGTTTTAAGCGCAACGCTTCCGTATTCAAAAATATCTCCTTTGCAAAAATTAACGCCCTTAAAGTCTTCGGGACTGAAATGCAAGTCCGCCGCCGCTCTGCGATAAAAACTGAATTCTCTTTCGCCGTTTTGCTGAAAACTTACAAAGGCAAGGGACGTATCATAGTCGCAACTTTTTGAAATGAACGAGGTATCCACGCCCTCGTCAAGCAGAGTCTGAATAAGAAATTCTCCGAAGCCGTCATTGCCCACTTTGGTCAGGTAAGCCGCCTGACAACCCAGTTTAACCGCCTGCACGCAAACGTTTGCAGGCGCTCCGCCCGCATTTTTTACAAATTGTTTTGTTTCTTTAAGATTGCCCGTCCCCACCGACTGAAAGTCGATAAGCAACTCGCCGATTGCATACAACTTACTCATAAAAAGTTATCCCCTTGATTTGCGCCTTTGCGCCGTTGGAATAAAACGCGAAATTCTTTTTTTGCATATTGGGTATTCTTGCCGTAAGACAAACCGTTTCGTTCAGGTAAACGGTTAATATTTCCCCGTCTATAATCATATCCACCTGATAATCCGCCCCCGTTTCGTAATTGAATGCAACGGAAGCAAGGGGCGAACCGTACCTTAAAATGCTTGAAACGTTGTTATAGCAAGTAAGACTGTTATTTTTGCCGTCAAAGGCTATAAGCCCTTGCCCCAAACGGTTGTCGTATTTTCCGTCTAACCCGAAAGTTATTCCCAAATCGCCGTCAAGCGCTTCAAAGTTGATTGAAAAACTTACCCTTGTCACGTTTTTTGCAAGTTTTTCCACACCGTGCGCGGCAAATTTTTCGCCGTCAAACGAAAAACCGCTTACTTTTCCGCCGTTTATATTTTTATATTGCACGGGCGTGGAAAACGTTTCTTTTACCGAAGAAATCATAACTGCGCACAGCTCGCCGCTTGGCAACTGCTTTATTTTATGCGCAACCAAATTGCCGCCCCAGTCAAACCCGCCCGTGCTTCCGCCGGAAAGCTTGGCGCACCAGGCAAACGCATACAAGTCCTCGCCCGCCTTTTCGAGCCTGCCCGCATAAAAACCGCTTGAATCAATGCTGTCGCGCTCAAATTTTTTCCACTCGCCGTTTTTTTGCGTACGGTATCTGTAATGGGTTACCCTGTTTTCACCCTGCTCGCTGTAAGCAAGATAATAAAAACCGTTATATTCTACATAAGACGGGCACTCCATATTGTAGTCGCCGCCGTCGTTTTTAAAGAAAATACCGTCGTCCTTCCAATCTTTCCATACCGCGTCAAGCGAAGGTGAAGAATAACTTTTTATTACGCCGCAATTTGAAGCGCGGGTGGTGACAAGCATACGGTACAAATTTTCTTCCGCATCGTAATAAACGTACGGGTCGCGGAAATCGTTTTCACCGCCGTAAAGTTTAAACTCCTCGTCCTTCACCCAGGTTTTTTGATTGTCCGTACTTTTAGCGTGGCGGATAACTTCGGTATAGTCCAATTTTACGTCGTCATCGTGCGCGTTGTCGTTATGTCCCGTATAAAAACAGTGATAATTGCCGTCCTTATCCTTTATAAACGAACCCGTTCCCAGTGCCGCGTCCACTGAATTAGGTATTTTTTCGTAATTGAGCGCTACTCCCTCGTCAACGTAATTTGCGTAGTCCGTTGTAGTCAAACGTGAAATGGGGTGGTAGTATATGCCGTCTTTATCGTCGCGAAGGTGGTAAATATTCATTACGCCGTCGTCGTAAAAAGGCATAACGTCGCCCATTGCTATGGGAAGCGTTTCATCGTACGAAGAAACGGGAAAAACCGTTTTTCCTTTCTGGTCCACGGCGTCCTTTTTATTTGACGCACAGCCTGCCGCAGCGCTTATGCAAACAGCCGCGGCAACAACCGCCGCAAACAGCCTCTTTTTCATTCATCTACCTCTATACGCCTTACCGTGACGTTTTTTACACCGCACTGCGTTTTTATTTCGCAAGTACCGTCTATATAAATTCTGCTGCTGATAACTTCTCTGCCCCCGTCCACAAACACTTCAATTCCCGAAACGTCAAGCAGAACGCGTATACGGCAATTTTTGTAAGAACGGTTGGTACGGCGTATACAACCGCACATATTGTTTGATTTGCGCGTGTCAAGATATACTTCGCCGTCGTTGCCTATCGTTACTTCGCCGTTATTTCCTGATATTGTTACCGCGCCTTTGCCGTTGAATTCAAACGATATATCCGCGGTTTCGGTTACCCCGTTTTCCGAAACGGAAAAGTGGTAATTTTTCAAATTTTCCACGGGATTTTGAAAAATATCGCCGTTCCTGTATGTAAGCTGTCTGGGTATTGAAAACGCGCCGACCCAGCCGTGATTTAATTCTTTGGTGGGATAAGGTTTGCCCCACATTTCAAGCCAGCCTATCATAACGGGCTTATCAATTCCCCTTATAAACTGCGGCGCGTAAAACGTATCGCCCTTGTCTATCTCTTTTATAAAATCAACACTCATTGCGCCGTGCTCAAAGTCGATTTCCCCAACCACAAACACGCTTGAATTTTCATTTTTGAAATCGTTGCCTCGGGCGGGCAAGTGACAACCCGAACAAATTAAAACATCCTTGCCGTCAACCTTAAAATAGCTGGGGCATTCTCCCATATCGCCCAACTCGTAAAAGGGACCCAAACTAAACCCGTATTTTAATTTATCCAAATCGGCGCCGCATAAAACGATTATTACGCCCGCGTTTTTTAGCGTATCTTTACCGCCGATAAACACATAGTATTTATCACCTATTTTTACGGGGCAGGGGTCGCGAAAATCGGTGCGGCTGATGTTTTCAGGAAGTTCTTCATTTTCAAATACTTTACGCCCCGCGCTGAAAATTTGCCCGTTCGCGGAAACCGCTTTGTAAACTTCTTCGCTTTTTTCGCCGTCCCTTTCGGTATGTAGCGTGTACAGCGCGTTCATTTCGCCGTCGCGCTCTATTGCGCCGCCCGAAAATATGCTTGAAACATTGTCGTCGGGGGCAACGGCTACGCCGCAATTTTTATACGTTATTAAATCGTCCGAGGTAAAGTGCCCCCAATACATCGTGCCCGGCTGCGCGGCATACGGGTTGAACTGAAAATACAAATGATATTTGCCGCCGAAATATACAAGTCCGTTGGGGTCGTTCATCCAGCCTACGGGCGGCGTCATATGGTATTTAAGCCTGTATTTGTTATTTACGCCGCTTACGTTTTCAGAAATATACTTATTTGCCTGACTTATTTTGTCCATAATTTTCAGCCGTCCGGTTCGCTTTTATTGCAAATTTTAATATCGTCGATTTCTACGGTGACGTCGTTCAAACCGTTGTTTTCAGCCGTGCCGAACTGCCATAAAAATCTGTACGTTCCTTCAAGATTCTTTTTGTCGCACTTTACCGTGAACGTTTGCCATTTCGTTGAAATTTTTATTTTTGTCCAAACGAAGGTATCCCAACCGCTTGCCGTATTTGCTATAAACGCGCAACTTACGTCGGCGTTCGCCTTCGCTTTAAAAGTTATAACGTAATTTTCGGCGGCGCCGGCAAACTCGAAAGGCGCGCCCAAAACTGCATTATCGCCCCAATCCGTTCCAAAACTTTTCGCTGTATATATTATTTTGCCGAATTCGGTAGTAACGCCGCCCTCAGCACCGTTTTTATGTTCGACGGTAATTGCCGGAATACTATAAATTTGGCTTTTCTTTACCTTTACGCTTAAATTTGAAATAGTTATTTTATTTGCGTGCGTGCCAGACCTTATAAACAGCCAAAGCGTACCGTTAAACGAATCTGTCGCTTTAACCGTTTGGTTTATTTTACCTTTCGGCTGTCTTAAAATAACCGCGTCGCTGTCCGTCCACTGGTCGCGCTGTATACAAACTTCAAAGGGGTTATCCTGCTCGCAGTTTATATCAAACAAAATTAAATATTCCTTGCCGGAAACAAGCGGCAAACCCGTATCAACAAACATTCCCATCTGCCACATTGCGCCCGACGGCTCGGTAACCTCTACAAAGGCAGAAGTTCCGTCCCCAAGCACGCCCATACCTTGTGCTTTGTCGTCGCGGTTTATTATTTTGCCGTCAAAATTAAAATTTTCTATAAGTTGATTATATTCCTCGCCTTTTGACGACCACTGCGTTTCAACTTTTGAAAGCGAACACTCAACCTCGCCTTCCAGACCGCCCAACCACAACTCTATCTTGCAAACGTCGTAAGAAGTTTCGCCGTTGTCGTCCGCTTTTGAAGGCTGATTATAACCGAAACTTAAAATATTTTCGCCTTTGTTTACCGCTAGTTCGGCAACGGCTTTACCTTCCGCAATCGCCACGGCTTTGCCCGAAACATTGCTGTTTAAATAGTACAAAAAGGAGTAATTGCCGCCGTTTACAAGCGAATAATCGCGTACAAGCCGCACGTCTTCCGCAACTTCGCCGCCGTTGAACCTGAAAGAATAAACGCTGCCGTTCAACCCTTCGGCTACAATTTTAGCGTTGCCGTGCGCTTTTGTATAAAACCCGTTAGTGTGCACGTTTGACATATAAACTTCGCGCTCTTCAACTGTTACATACGCGGTAGTCTGCGCCGTAAGGTTTGCACTGTCCGTAGATTTATATACAACTTCGTACCTGCCCGCCTGCGTAAACGTTGCATAACCTTCCGAAACTTCCACCGCGGGTGTTATGCTTATTTGCAATGAAGCGGTTATGTCGCCGTCCTCGGCGTCGAGCGCGGCAACGCCGTTCAACAGGTCTACCCTGCTGTTTACCAAACACGAAATATCGTTGACGCCTCTCAGTTCGGGGGCTTGGTTGGCTTTTTGCGCCGCGCAACCGGCAAGCAGCAAAGCCGCCGCCAGCGGAAAAGCAAGCCATTTAATTCTCTTTATATTCATTTTCCAAAACCTCTTTGTCGGGACGGTTTATTTCGCCGTTTTCATCAAGATAATCGTCTGCGGTTTGCTGTCTTTTTAACTCGAACACGCTGGTTTTAAGTGCCTTCGCTTTCAGTTTTAAAAAGTTTTCCTTCATAAGCTTTGAAATTATAAGCGAAATGAAGTAAAGCGTTGCGGGAACAACGTAAGGATAAAACAGTAACAAGGCAACCGCGCCCGCAACGCAGGCTATTGAAATTGCGCTGCGCCACAATCCCCCGAACAAAAGCATTATTCCGTTATAGAAAAGTTGCCGCAACGTCAAGCGCATATTTACTATTATCGTCGGGGAAGTTACAAAAAACATAACCCCTACCACCAACGCTATGCAACTTATTGCAAGCACAAAATAGTTGATATTTTGCGGGTGAGTATTAAAAAAGTAAATATTCAATACGGGAAAAACTATTATTATAAGTTGAAACAGCGTGTAAAAAATAAGTATTTTCCAGTTTTTGCCTATTGTCGTGAAAATATCCTTAAACCGTCTTGTATCGATATTGTTTGAAAAAAATCCCGTAACGCCGACGACCATAGGTATGAAGGGAACAACAAGCAATGCGGACAACGCCAGCAACAGCGTAACCACAAGAAATTCAAGCGCATAATCGCCGACTATTCTTAATCCCTTCATCGCTTTCCCCTTTCATATTTTTACTTTGACGACTTAATTTTTTCAAGATACGCGTCGTACGCTTCCTGATTTACTCTTTTAACCTCGTCAATTGAATTGCGGTTTGTCTTTAACAGGTTTTGCCAGTCCGATTTGGTTGGCACGGACGGAGAAGTTATACTGTTGGTCATCCACGCGGCTATATTGTTGCCCAGGGACGACTCGTACATATTCAACACATCCAACTGCTCTTTGGAGTAGTTAAGATTGGGTATGGATTTAGCGTTTTCGTAAGTGTAACCCTTAACCCAATTTTCCAGCCTTTCAAGCCTTAATTTTGCGCGGGGCTCCATTTCAACGTTGTTTTTCCATTCGTCCGCGGTCAAGTATATTACGCCGTACGGCGCGTTTTTCATTCTGAAATCGTCCGCGCTCTGTTTGCCGTGGTCGTCGTTGGGAACAAGTTTTCCGTTTTCGTCCTTTTGCGAAAGAAACGCCCCCGAAGCAATCGAACCGTAGTTTAACTGCGCGGAAATTTCCGGCTCGAAAAACTTATCGAAATAGCTCAATAAACCGGATATATCCTTGCACGAACTTAAAATTACACACTCGGATTTTTCTATTTATTGCTCGTTGCTTAACCCGACGTACTGCTTGTTTGTAGCGTCGTCCAAAAGCGGCTGCAACACTATATAATCGTCCTGCCTATCCTTGGCAACTACCGTTTCTTTTTCCCACCAGTAAAAGGCGCCGTATCTGCCGTCCTGCCCTTTGGCAAGAAATTCGTCCTGAGTCTGCGAAAACGCCGACGAACGGATAAGTCCGCGGTTATACCAATCGTTCATTTCCCTGATTGCGTTAAACCAGTTTTCGTCCTCTATGGTAAACGTAACTTTGTCGTTTACAATAGTCTTGTGTTCTCTGTTTTCGGGAACGCCGAACGAAGCGATTAAATCCGACTCGTTACCCTGCCAGTTTCCGCTTACAAATGCAAGGGGAACTTTATTTTTGGCGTCTACGCCCGCTATGTTCACTTCGTTAAACTTCTGTAAAATTGCTTTAAATTCGCTTCTTTTCAGTTTTAATCCGTCCTGTAAATCTTGCTCTTTAAGATTTACGCCGTCGGGCATATTGTTTTGATTTATAAGCTGTTTAACCCATTCTTTATTTAAAAACAACAAATTGGGATATGCTTTCAGCCCCATTTCCTCAATACGCGGCAGCGAATATATGTGTCCGTCGGGGGACTCTAACGCCTGACGTATATCCTGCCGCAAAGGATTTTCCAAAATTCTTTTGAAGTTAGGCATACTGTCCATATAGTTATCAATTGCGACAATCTTACCCCTTCTGCCGTAGTTGTATAGTTTTAAATTAGAAAACCCCGCGTGATATATTGCGTCTATCCCCTTTATGCTTACGGGGTCGATATTGTTTGAATACTGATTGGAGGTGTTGTACGTCCAATAAACGTCCTTACCCGTCGCCCTTGCAAGTTCGGTAAAGACGGGCATAGTATTGTAGTCTTTAACGGTTTCTTCCTTTACGGTAAGTACGGTAAAGTCGTGTTCGTCCGCGTCTTCGTCACCGCTTGTGGCGGCAACGGTGTAACCTATTACCGTTGCAAACCAAATTACTACGGCTAAAACGCCTATAATTATTTTTTTCATTGCGTTCCTCCGTAATTACTTAAACGAGCCGACAAGCACGCCCTGCCCGAAATGCTTTTCTATCATAGGATAAACCACAAGTATGGGTACGGTGGCTACTATTATCGAAGTAAACTTTATTTGCGTTGCCATACGCATCTGTTCCAAAACGACGTCGCCCTCTCCGCTGGTGCTTTCCAAAAGTTCTTTAAGCACCGCTTGCAACGGGTAAAAATTCTGGTCTATGTTAAATATAAACGCATCTATATAGTTGTTCCAATGCCCTACCGCGTAAAAAAGCACCATTACGCTGATTATAGATTTTGCCAACGGCAGCACTACGTCGAAAAACGTTCTTATTTCTCCCGCGCCGTCAATTTGTGCCGCTTCCAAAACTTCCTTGGGTACGTTAGTCTGAAAAAACGACTTGCACATAAACACGTTGTATACGCTTACACCCCCGCCTATTATGAGGATAAGGGGATTTTGATACAATCCCAGCGCCTGACACAAAACAACGTAAGGCACCAGTCCGCCGCCGAAAAACATTGTAATTATCAAAAGCGGCATAATCACTTTACGGAAGGGCAAATATTCTCTTGAAAGCGCCCACCCCGCGGGTATAGTCAAAACAACGTTAAACGCGGTGCCGGTTATTGTGTAAATAAGAGTGTTGAAATATCCGCGCCAAACGTCGTTGCGGGTAAACAGTTTGAAGTAGCCGGAAAACGTTATTTTTACGGGATACAGCCAAACGTCGCCCGTAAGCACCGCATCAGGATTGGAAATTGAAGCGATTACTATATAGTAAAGCGGATAAATTATTACAATCGCAAGCAAAAACAGTATTAAACCGCAAATTGCATAGTAAATATAGTCCGTTTTACTTTCTTTTATTTTATTTTTCTTTTTTAACGCTTTTAATTGCCGCTTATCCATACGTCACCACATACTTTGATTTGCAAGCTTTTTGGAAGTGAAGTTTGCAATTACCAGCAGCACCACGTTTATTACCGAATTGAACAAACCCGCCGCCGTACCTACGCCGTAACCCGCGTCGCCTTTCAATCCGAAATTATATACGTAGGTTGAAAGAATTTCACTTGTGGGAAGGTTGCCCGCCGTTTGCATAAGCAAAACTTTTTCGTAACCGCAACTCATTAAATTGCCTATCGACAACACCATAAGCATTATTATTGTAGGCGCTATCGCAGGTAAATCCACGCTGAAAATTCTTCTGAACCGCGAAGCCCCGTCAACCTTTGCCGCCTCGTGCAAGGCGGGGTCCACGCCGGCAAGCGCCGCCAGATAAATTATTGCCGACCAACCGAAATCCTGCCAGTTTCCCGAAAATATAAACAGCGGACGGAACGCCTCCGGCTTTATAAAAAAGTCTTCTCCGCCGGCAAAAAGTCCGTCTGCGCCGAAAAACAGTTTCAACATTCCCACCATTACTACAAGCGAGATGAAGTGCGGCGCATAATAGAGTATCTGCAAGCCTTTTTTCACTTTTTTCGAACGCAGCGAATTCAGCAAAAGCGCAACTACTACGGGCAGCGGAAATCCGACTATAAAACCCAGAAAGCACAATAAAAACGTGTTTACGAAGTAGTCGCCGAAATTAGGATTTGAAAAGAACGCTTTGAAGTTGTCAAATCCCACCCAAACGGTGCTCGGTCCGAAAATCTGGTCGCCTACGCCGTAGTCCTGAAAAGCCACTAATATACCGTACATAGGCACGTAGCAGAATATTAAAACGTATATCAGCGCGGGAAGAATAAACACAAGTATCCAACCCCTTCGCTTGAAATTTGCCTTCCACTTTTCCCATTTGTCGGGAGCGTTTTTATTGACAACGCCATTACTGCCCGCCGCGATTCCGTCGCCGCCGGCAAGCGCTTCGTACGCCTGCTCCACAAGCAAATCGTTTTCCGTTATTTCCGTTGCGCCTGCGGTTGAAACTGCCGCCGCGCTTATTTCATTCTTCATATAGCCCCCGAAAAACCGCGTTTTTTGTAAGTATTTAACACACTATGTTTACGCCTTTCATTGTAATATAAAGCCGAAAAGCGGTCAAGCAAATATTTTCTATTTGAGCATACGCACAAATATATTACTGCCGCTTTGTTGCGTTTGCATAAACAAATTTATTTTGCTTTGCGTTTTAAAATTATTGAAATTACCGCAAATCCTATGCCTGCCGCAGCGAATATTGCCATATCTATATAGAGGAAGGTATAAGATATTTCTTCAATATCGTTACTGCGGAAATCGTTTTGCGTAACTATTGAAAACTCCGTTTGCGGTCTGCCTTTATCCGTATAAACTTTTATTGTGTGCGTACCGGAAAGTAAATCTTTAATATTTTCGGCAGCAACCGTTATCAAGTTGCCGTCGCGCACAAACTCGCAGTGAGCGCCGTCAATTTCCACGCGGTATACGTACGCGCTTCCGCTTATATCAAGCGTAAGCGCTTCGTCACGCGCATAGCCGTCTTTTACGGGACTAATGAAAGCGGGCACAAAATCGGTTTTTAATATAACGTCAAAATCGGTAAACGTCGTAAATACTCTGAAAGTGTATTCCGTTTCGTTTTCCAGCGTGGAAAGATACGCGGGGTTTACCGTCAGTTTTCCGTTTTCGTACGAGTAGTCGCCGTTTTGAAGCCTGTAACTTCCGTCGGAAACGTTTACCACCTTAATTACCGAATACCCGCCGAATATAACCTCGTTATCGTTTTTTGAAATGTTGTTAAACAAAACGTTGTTTACCGCCATTTTTGCGTTGTAAACGTTTAAACCGATTTTTCCGCCGTAATAACCGTCAATACTATGAACAAGCGCGGCGGTTTTATCGCCGTTTACGTATATTTTCGCAATGCCGCAATTTACAATAAGCGTAAGTTTCACCGCCGAAAGATTGGCAAAATTATAATCTATCGCCTTTAAGTCGCCTATGCCCGAACGCCACAACTTTATTTTGTTGTCCTTAATATCCGCGGTAGCCACTAAATAATCCGTCAAATTGTCGCTTAAACCAAAGACAAGTCCGCCCGCCTGCGAGCCATTTTGCTTTAAACTGAACTCCGCGGAATATATAAAATTTTCACCCGAAGTATTGCTGAATAAAAACGCGTCCGACTCGCCCGTTTCAAAACGCAAACCGTCGTCGGCTATATACGAAAATCCGCCCAGCCTCAACCCGTAATCGACGTTGCTTTCAAATCCGTTGTTGTAAATATAAACGTCAATCGCGCGTTTTTGACTGCCATATTGTACTTCAATTTTTGCATATCCGTTTTTCAGCGCCAAAATATAAGCCGTTCCGTTGACGTATTCCAATTTGACGTTGCCGCTTCCCTCCTTCACTTCGAAAGAAACGTTATCCGCGCTGAAACTCTTTGAATACGACGACGCTATCACTGGATATGTTTTGCCCACCGTCGCGTCTAATTTATCAGTGGTTAAAATAAGTTCGTCCACGCTGTCCGTCGCGGCATATATGCCGTTTAACGAATATACTTTCGCGTTTACATTTAAATCGCCGTCGGAAACAAGCTGCATTCCGTCCGATATTGCCGAAGGAAAAACAGCCGAAAAAAAGCTTGCCATTCCGCCGTTTACAAACACGCTTATAAACGCCCTGTCCAAAATAACTTTAACGGAAAGTTTTCCGTCTGAAAGTTTGACGTTTTTGCAATAGGGTACGGCATATAGCGCGGTATTCTCGGCAAGCAGCGAACTTTTGCTTCTGTCCAAAGTCAACGTTTGCGTGGCAATTTCGTACTTTAAGGCAATTTTTTCCGCCGCGGAAACTCGCAGATTAAGTTGGGCATAAGTTGCCGCGCTGCCCGTAAAATCCAATTCGGCTTCCACCTCGGCACACTCTGCGCGCACGCCCGCTAGCGCGTTGTTGCCCGCTTTAAGCGCGCCGCTGTAATCCTTGATAACGTCCTTTCGCAGTTGCGCAAAACCATCGACGGGGGTTCTTGACAAAACGTATCCGTCGTTTTCTTTTATCAGATTCAGTTCGCAAACTATCGTCATTCCGCCGTTATAGTTTTTTCTGAATTTTTCGTACTCGCCAACCGTTTTCCAGCTGGCTGCCCAGCTTACGCCATACACCTTGCCTTCGGGCGCGTTGTTGAACGATTGAAAGGCATAACTGTCTATACCTTCGCTAAATCTTTTGATTTTTTCAGTTGAAACAAACAGACCGTTTTCATTCAAATCGCCTACAACGTAATACTCGGCGGGATAATACGTATCCGCGCGGTTGGTTTTGTTGTAACTATGGCTTTTGGACTTATCCTCGGGAGAAATTATCAAAACGTATTTTTCTTCCCCGTCCACCTCAAAACGCGAAATATCGGGGCACTCGCCCCAATATCCCGTCTGTCCAAGGTAAGTCCAATCCTTCAAATTTTCAGAAGAATACATTCTTACCGCGCCGCCGCCGACAGCCATAAGCCATTTGTTAAGTTTGGCGTTCCAAAAAACCTTAGGGTCGCGAAACTCGCCGTCGCCAAGGCTGCCCGTGGCGTTTGCCGCAAGAATTTCGCCGTATATTGAAAAACTTTGCCCGTCGTCCTTACTGTAAGCAAGTATCTGGCGCTGTCCGCCCGCCGCGTCGTCCGGCTGCGTTAAAACGGCGATTATGCCCTGCCCTTCCTTCACTTTTCCGTTTTCGGTTTCAAAAAGTCCGCTGGTATTGTACTCGTCGTATACGGCGCTGCCGGAAAACATCATTCCGTAAATATTTCCGTCCTCGCCAGCCGTCCCCTCGGGCAAGGCCACAGGCTGTTCCGTCCAGTGCACAAGGTCGGTGCTGGTAGCGTGCCCCCAGCTCATATGTCCCCAAACGTTTTCCGTCAAACCCGTGTTTTTATCGTAATTGTACTGATAGTACATATGATAAACGCCGTTTACGTATAAAAGTCCGTTAGGGTCGTTATTCCAGCCTTGTCGCGCCGAAAAGGCAAGCTGGTTGCGATAACTTTCGCCGTAGTTTTCCGCTTCCGCGCGGGCGGTTACGGAAATCATACCCGTCCAAAGCGTGGAAATCAATATTATCGCAAGGCATAAAAGTCCCGCCAATTTCAATTTACTCGTTTTCATAAAGTTTATCCCGAGCCTCTGCAACTCTGTTTATAGTAATAGAAAAATTACCTTGGTCCCAACCGTCTTTTTCGTGCTTGAAAATAAAGTAAACGGTGTCGCCTGCCTCAAACGAATGGGTTCTATTTACGGTGAATGCCGTACCTCTGTCACCCCATTCGGGAGTTTCGTTATAGCCGATTCTAAGCGAATAGTCTGATAAAACTCCGTCGCCGCCTATACCGTTGAAAGAAACGGATATATCCGCGGTTACGCTCTCTTTAAAAGTATACGCAATACATATAAACGTATCGAAGTTTGCCCCGCTGAACCAATTGTTTTTTATTTCGGTGCCGTCCTTTATGTAACCGTCGTTATTAGCCGTTTTATCCGTCGCCTGCGAGAAAGTGAAATACTCGCGGTTATCCGAACCGTCGGGGAAATGATAATTTACAACGCCGAACTTCCAGCTTTCATCGTCAATGTCAACCGAAGTGGTGTTTTTTCTTTCAACCGCTTCCGTAGTCGTTTTTCCGCATACTTCGCAAGTGTACGTCTTCACTCCCTCCGCCCAGAAAGTCGGCTGGGTGGTTATTACCCCCTCGCCGAAAGTATGTGAAACGCTATCCTTTGAAATTACTTCTTCCTTAGTCGCACCGCACACGCATTCCCAATATGACTTGCCGTCCTTACCGCAGGTAGCCTCCTCGCGCAGTTCGGTCAGTTCGCTGTATTCGTGAGCCTTTTTATTTACCTGTTCGCCGCAAGCGGGGTCCAGATGCGTGCCGCATATATTCCAATGATAGTCACTGTCCTTGCCGTATTCTTCGCTTGCCGTATGGTCTGTTGTGGGAAGATAGATAATTTCGGTATATCCGCAATCCGAACAAATAGACTCTTTTTCACCTTTTTCAGTGGCTGTGGGCGGCTTTATTATTTCACCGTCCTGCATATTGTGCGCTTCCGTCGCGCTTACATAGCCGCAGCCGTCGTTTTCGCAATGTCTGTTGTGTCCGCCTTCCGTCTGCTGCCATACGCTCAGCAAATGGTCGGGGCGCTCTGTAATTGTCTGTTTCGTTTCCGCGCCGCAATCATCGCATATCAGCGTTATTTCGCCGTCGCTGTGGCAAGTTGCCGGTACGCGCCTTTCTTCATCCTCGGTTAAATTGTGGGGAAGTATATTTTCCCCGTCAACCGCGCCGCAATCGGCGCACGTGCGACTGTGCCCGCCTTCCGCTTCAACCAAGTTACCCGTAAAGTCGTGGGCAAGCATAGGAATTTCTTCCATATACGTTTCGCCGCACAAATTGCAAGAGTAAGTCTTTTCGCCGATTTCCGTACAACTTGCGGGTTTAGTTTCAACTCCCTCGCCCCACATATGCCTACAAAGCGAAGTAATGCGACAACTGAACGCACCGCCTGGCGCGCCGCTTCCGCTATTTTCAAATATCAAATACAACGCGTCGCCCGTAGCAACGCTTATCGCTTCCTCAGTTGCAAAATTCCAATCTTTTTGTTCGCCGCCCATAAAAACAGGTGCGCTCTTGATATTGCCGTCCGCGTCCGCAACTAAAATATATGCGTTAAGCCGCGTTTCTTCCCCGTCGCCCGTAAACGAAGCCGCAACGTTCAACTGCATATCGCCGTCAACTACATACGCTATCGCCGCGTTGTTTTCAGAATAAATTCTGTTTCTTTCAATTTCAACGCCTTCCGCCTTCCATATCGCGGGCTTTTCTTCGTCCGTCTGCATAATGCGTTTAAAATTAAATGCGCCCGTTTCATTGTCGAATTGCCGGGCATACCCGTACTGCCAGAAAGAAGCTTCGGCAATACTTGTATAAAAATGCTCGGCAAAGTCGTCGCGCGGGGAGACTCTTTCCTTTTTAACGTCGCTGCAAACGCCGCAAGTGTACGATATTTCGCCTTTACTTGTAAGCGTGGGCACAACCGTAAGCGTACCTTCGCCATACTTATGTGCGGATTTTTCAATCGCCTCAGCGCGGGTTTCGTTGCAGACGCCGCAGATAAACGTCTTTAATCCGGTTTGAGTACAACTTGCTTCCTGCGTAATTTTTCCGCCGTCCCAAGTGTGCGGCAATTTATCCACGGACTCGGTTTTGGTTTCCTTACAGCCGCTTACAGTACAGCCGTAAACTTTTACGCCCTCGTCCTTACAGGTCGGCGCAACGGTTACCTCGCCGTCGTTCCAGATATGCAAATGTTCGTCGGTAGCGGGTTTGCACGCCGCCATTCCCACGCCGCCTACAAATATTGCCGCCGAAATTAAAAAACCGAAAAACTTCTTTTTCATACGTCCCCCATTTAGTATGTAAGTTTTTATCATTATATGTTTGGTTATATCAATGATAAATTAGGTAAAAGATATTGTCAAGAATACGCCGCCTATTTATGCAAATGCAACACCGGCAAACTTAAAAATTTGTGCATATGAAAACTTGCTTTCAGCGCAAAAATGCAATATAATATCAATAAGGGGGCTGTTATGAAGCGAGCTGTTACCATAAAGGACATTGCCGAGCAACTTAATCTTTCAAGAAACACGGTTGCAAAAGCGCTTAACGGGCACTACGTTCCCGAAGCGACAAGAGAACTTGTGCTTAAAAAAGCGCAGGAAATGAATTATAAATCGCTGAATTCGGGAAATATTGCGACGGGACGCAAAAAATACCGTATTTTGCTTATTTCAGGCAAGCCTCTTATCAATATCAAATATTTTATCCCCATTATCAATGGGATAGAAAATTTTTGTTACGAAAACGATTACGAGTTGTTTCAATACACCCACAACAGCGCGAAGTGCCCGTTTAAGGAAGTTGAAGACTATATTAACGAACTTAACGTTGACGGCATAGTGGCAATCGAGTACTTTGATAAAGCGTCCATAACCAAACTGCTGAACTTGGGCAAGCCGATTTGCTTTAACGATTTTTCGGCTTCCGATATTGTAACGGACAAAAAATACGACCTTATAAGCGCAAACGACGAGCAAGCCGTACGTCGCGTAGTCAAAACGTTATATTCTAAATATAACATAACAAAATTTACTTTTGTGGGCGACGGCAAACACTGCCTAAGCTTCCACAAAAGGTATCTGGGTATGCTTAACGGTATTTACAGTTTTAACGGAACGCATATGCACAAGGACGATATTTTGTGCAGCGATTTAAGTTTTGACTACGGCAGTCCAAACGCGATTAAGACGGAAATTTTAAAACTTAAATACCTGCCTCAATGCTTTGTTTGCTGCAACGACTTTGTAGCGCGCACCGTTTGCAACGCGCTTAAATCGCTTGATATAAAAGTTCCGCAAAACGCGCTTGTTACGGGGTTTGACAACGTTGCCGAGGCAATTGCCCTTACCCCCGCCATCACTTCGTTTTCAATTGAAAAAGAATTTTTAGGCAGGGAAGCTATGCGCACGCTTGTAAACAGAATAGAAAACCCCGAAACGCCTGCAAGGACAATTACCATAGCAACAAACCTGATATTAAGAGAATCTACAAACCTGGTTTAACGCTTTAAAAAAATAAAGGTATTAAAATATGAAATTTCAAACGTTCGGCGACAAAAGCAATAAGGCGGTTTTGCTGATACATACTTTGTTTACAAGCGCAGATTTTTTTGCGCCCATAACGCCGTTGCTTGCAAACGACTATTATGTTATTGTTCCAACACTGTCGGGGCATTATGAAAACTCTACATTTATATCTACCGAGGACGAAATCAGGCAAATAAAAAAGTTTTTGTCTGAAAACGACGTTGAATCCCTTTATGCTGTTGCGGGATTTTCTTTGGGTGGAAACATTGCTTATGAGTTTTTTTGCAATAACACTGAAATGATTGAAAAAGCGGTTATAGACAGCGCGCCGCTTTTCAACTTCCCTAAAACAATAAAAAATTATTACCTTAAAAGTTATACAAAGTGCTTAAAAAGAATTAAATCGGGCAAATATGATGCCGCCAAAGAATTAAACAAGTATTTTAACGGTATGGGAGAATATCAAAGTGGTATTGCGCCGATTGTTTCTCAGGAAAGTTTAAACAACCTTGTAGTAAGTTGTTTCAATACAAAAGTTTATAAATTGCCGCAAAACGAACTGAAAAAAGTTACGTTTGTTTACGGCAACAAAGACATAGCCAGAATTTGCAACGTTCGGTTAAAAAAGTATTATATCAATAAAATTAAAGGTTACGGGCATTGCGGATTTTATAGAAAAAACCCCGTTGAGTGGACAATCCGATTTATTTTATAAATTAAGATAATTTTATCGCAATAAACGTAAAAAAATACAGCCCGCTACACTTTGTTTATGAAGTGTAGCGGGCTATTTGCTTTAAGTTGCTTTATATAAAAATCAAGTCGGTTTTTTGCCGTAATTTACTTTTCAAGATTTTCCCTTGCGGTGGCAAGCATAAGTTTTATGCGGTTTTCCTGATTGACTTTTGTTGCGGAAGGGTCGTAGTCGACGGCAACTATATTTTCGTCGGGATAAATGTTTTTCAACGCGCGCACCGCGCCCTTGCCCGCTATATGGTTTGGCAGACAGCCGAAGGGCTGCGCGCAAACTATATTTGGCACTCCCGTTTCCGCCAACGCAGCCATTTCCGCGGGAATAAGCCAGCCTTCGCCCATTTTTACGCCTTGGTTAATTACCTTGTCCGCGCATTTACGCAGATGCTCGAAGTCGTGCAAAGGCAAAAACGTCCCTTCCTTTTCAAACACTTTTATAACTTTTTTCTGCATTCCGTGGACAAGTTTATACGCAAGATTATAAATAAACGCCGCCGTTTTGCCTCTGCCGTAAAGTTTTCTGTCGTTTACCACGTTTATTATACAATACAGCACAAAGTCGGCAAGCGCAGGCACTACGGGCTCGCAATTTTCCGCAAGCAAAAACTTTTCAAGATTGTTATTGCCGAGTTGCGAATATTTTACGTAAATCTCCCCTACTATGCCTACCTTTACTTTCTTTTCGGCAGTTCTTTCAACAGGTGCGAAAATTTTTATTATTTTTTCGGTAATTTTTGTATATGAAGAATATCCGCCATTTGCAAACTTGCTTACGACGTACTCAATAGCCTTCGCCCTCGCTTCGTCGGCGGCGCCCGCAACTTTTTCATACGGTTTAGTCTGGTTATAACACCACATTATCGCGTCGCCGTAAAAAATGGAATAAGCAAGCTTTAAAAACAGCTTTAAAGAAATATTTAACGAGCTGTCCTTTTCCAGACCTGAAAAATTTACCGAAACTACCGGCACGGAAGGAAACTCGGTTTTAAGCGCCTTGCGTATCAGGGGCATATAGTTTGAAGCCCTGCACCCTCCGCCCGTCTGCGTTATAAGCACGGCGGTGTGCTCTAAGTCGTAATCGCCTTTTTTAAGCGCGTCTATATACTGCCCCACAACGCAAAGGCAGGGATAGCAAGTGTCGTTATGCACGTGCTTTAACCCCTCGTCTATGACGGCGCGGGTTTCGTTATGCAAAATTTCTATGTCGAAGCCGTCTAATTTAAGCACTTCTTCTATTATAGAAAAATGCCAGGGCAGCATATCCGGCACAAGAATTTTGTGCGTTTTTTTCATTGACTTATCCCACTTGGGGTATTTAGTTGAATAATCTTTTATTTTATCCGCCATTGTTTTTATTTCAAACCGTATTATTTTTGCGCTGCGACTCCTCGATAGCCGCAAGCATACTTCTCAAACGTATTTTAACTACGCCAAGGTTGTTTATTTCGTCAATTTTTATCTGAGTATACAACTTGCCGTTACTTTCCAAAATGGCGCGCACCTGGTCGGTTGTTATTGCGTCCAAACCGCATCCGAAGGAAACAAGCTGCACCAAATTTACGTTTTTGCGTTTGGAAACGAAGTCCGCAGCCCTGTAAAGGCGCGCGTGGTACGTCCACTGATTTAATACGTCAACTTTGACAACGTCGCCTTTTTCGTAAACGCCGTCCTCCGACAGCACCGCCATCCCCAGCGACGTCAACAGTTTGTTTATGCCGTGGTTTATTTCGTTATCAAGATGATAAGGTCTGCCTGCAAGCACCACAATCTGCTTGCCAAGCTGCTCCGCCTTCCACAAAATCTCGTCCGCCTTTGTTTTAACGTCGTTGTGATAAGCGTCTAATCTGGCAAATCCCGCGTCCAAAGCGGCGGCGACTTGCCTTTTTTTGAATTTATATTTGCTTAAAGCGCCGCAAAGCGTTTTTACCGCGCTCTTTTTCATATTCAAATCAAGGTACGGCATTATAAAATTTTCGTCCGTAAGCCTTTCATTGTTTGCCTTCAACAGTTCGGGATAGTACGCAACCACGGGACAGTTATAGTGGTTTAACGAGCAATGTTCGTCCAAATTATAACTTTCGCAAGGCATAAATATGAAGTCCACGCCCTCGTCAAGCAAACTTTCAATATGACCGTGAAGAAGTTTTGCGGGATAACAAGCCGTATCAGAAGCGACGGTATGCTGTCCTTTAAAATACAGTTCGCGGGAAGATTTTTCCGAAAGCACCACTTCAAAACCCAGCGTTTCAAAAAATCCCGCCCAGACGGGCAACTGCTCGTACATTCCCAATTGAAGGGGAAGCCCTACTCTGCCCTTTTTTTCGCAATGGCGCAAGCCTTCCACGCTGTCAATAAGACGCCGCTGTTTATATGCATATATGTCCAACTCGTCAGAGGCGGGCTTTTGTCCCGCGCCGCGCTCGCACTTGTTGCCCGAAACGTACTTTGTTCCGTCCGCAAATTTTATAAAATTTACGTTGCAGCGGGAAGTACAGCCGCGGCAGGTTGTTGACATTGAAGTATATGAAAACTTTTCAAGTTCTTCTTCGCCCGCAACGGTGCTTACGCCGCCCGTGTTTTCCTTTGCAAACAGCGCCGCGCCGAACGCGCCCATAAGTCCCGCAATACCGGGACGGATTACGTGTTTGCCCGTTTCAATTTCGAACGAGCGCAAAACCGCGTCGTTTAAAAACGTGCCGCCCTGCACTACTATATTGTCGCCGAGTTCGTCCGCGCTGGACGCGCGTATTACTTTGTAAATGGCGTTTTTAACTATGGATGAAGACAGCCCGGCCGAAATATCCTCGACCGTAGCGCCCTCTTTCTGCGCCTGTTTTACCGCGCTGTTCATAAAAACGGTGCAGCGCGAACCGAGTTCTACCGGACGCTTTGCATACAAACCTTTTTCTGAAAATTTGTCAATTTCCATACCCATAGCGCGGGCGAAAGTCTGTATAAACGAGCCGCAACCGGACGAGCAAGCCTCGTTCAGCATAATCGAGTCGATAGAGCCGTTTTTAATTTTAAAGCACTTTATGTCCTGTCCGCCTATGTCTATTATAAAGTCTACTCTGGGGTTGAAGTGCAAAGCGGCTTTGTAATGCGCAACTGTTTCAACTATGCCGAAATCGGCTTTAATGGCGCTTTTTATCAAGTCCTCGCCGTAACCGGTGACCGCTGCGCCGCGGATTTTTAGTCTGCCGCCGCCCGCTTTATAAAGTTCTTTAAGTTTTGAAACGACTATATCCAGCGGCTGCCCGTTATTGGACTGGTAATGCGACCATAAAATACGGCACTGCGGTGTTATAAGTATAAGTTTTGTGGTTGTCGAACCGCTGTCTATGCCAAGATAGCAATCTCCCGAATACGTTGCAAGGTCCGCAAACTTCAAATCGGTTGCGCGGTGCCGCTTTACAAATTCGGAGTATTCTTCACGGCTTTCAAACAGAGGTTTGCCCGTAATAATTTCGTCGCTTTCTTTGACGGCGGAAATTTTTTCTATTATGGTTTCAATGTGTTCGGCGGGCTGTCCCGCAGAGTATAAAGCGGCGCCCAGCGCCATAAAACAGGGGGCGTTTTCGGGGAATACGGCGTTTTCTTCCGAAAGGTTTAAAGTTGTGGCAAACGCTTTTCTTAACGCCTTCAAAAAGTGCAAGGGACCTCCGAGGAAAAGCACGTTGCCCTTTATTCTTCTGCCCTGAGCCAAGCCCGAAACGGTTTGGTCTACAACCGCCTGAAAAATAGAGGCGGAAATATCTTCTTTATTAGCGCCCTGATTTAATAGCGGCTGAATGTCCGATTTTGCAAAAACGCCGCAACGCGAGGCTATGGGATAAGTTTTTTTAGCGCGCAAAGCGTACTCGTCCATTTCCTGCACGGAAATATTTAAAAGGGTTGCCATCTGGTCGATAAACGCGCCCGTGCCGCCCGCGCAACTGCCGTTCATACGCTGTTCGGTTCCGCCCGTCACAAAAATAATTTTTGCGTCCTCGCCGCCCAATTCTATCGCAACGTCAGTCGCGGGATAAAATTTGCGTATGGCAATAAAAGCCGCCTGCACTTCCTGCACAAAGCCCACGCCGCTGCGCTGCGAAAGCCCCAATCCGGCGCTGCCGGTAATGGATACGGCAAAATCGCCGCCGAAACGGGTTTTTATTGTTTGTAGCTCTGAAAGCACCGTTTCTTTTACTTTTGAAAAATGGCGAACGTACGATTTATATAAAATATTCTGATTGCCGTCTATAACCACCGCTTTGACCGTGGTGGAGCCGACGTCTATACCTAGAAAATTAGACATTTATCTATCCGTAAACAAAATTATTATTTTTTTTGATTATATCATAAATTTAACGATTTTGACAAATTTATACTTATACAAATTTTGTTAAAACTTTAAAATTTTTATAAAAAATTTTTTCACAACAAAAGTCGAAAATTATAAACTTCAACAAAAAATCCCGACGGGTAATCTTTACGTCGGGGATTTTTAAATTTACAATAACGTTAAATAAACGGCTTACTAAAAACCGATTTTGCGCAAGCGGAAATAAATTTAATCCGTTTGCTGACAATTCAAATACTTGTTTTTTGTCGCCATTCCGCCGCGGATATGCCTTTCGGACAAGTTTTTGTCCAACACTTCGCGTACCGCCGCAAAAAGATTTTTGTCTATCTCGTCAAGTCGCTCCGTCACGTCCTTGTGTACGGTGGATTTGCTTATGGAAAAATGTATTGCCGCCGCGCGAACGGTGGAATTTGTTTCTATTATGTACTCTGCTTCCTTAATTACTCTTTCGGTTATATAGTCCCACATATATCTATCCTCTCCGAACTTTGGATAATATATATCTATTCGGAAATTTGTCGATATATGCGGAAATATGTTTTATTTAATTAATTAAACAACAAAGCAAGTTAAAATAAAAAATTTTTCTCAATATTAATCGCATTGTGCGGGACAAACTCTTTACTCTTGTTAGGCTTTATAAAATAAAAAAAACAGTTGCATAAAATGCAACTGTTTTTTTGAGTATTAACTATTACAGATTTTTCCAATTTTTGTCTTTTTCGCTTAAATTAAGCGGCGTGCCGTCGCTTAAAAAATATCCTTCTCCATCGGCAGTGCCTTTATATTCACCGTTAACTTCCGGCCAATTAATTGCTATCGCAGGGTCGTTCCACGCTATTCCGCCCTCGTCGTTAGGGTGGTAAAAATCGGTCACTTTATAACAAAATTCAGCAACGTCGGAAAGCACCAAAAAGCCGTGTGCAAAACCTTCCGAAATATAAAATTGTTTTTTATTTTCTTCGGTCAGTTCCACTCCGAACCATTTTCCGAAAGTTTTGCTGCCTTTACGCATATCTACGGCTACGTCAAACACTTTGCCTTTTATAACGCGGACAAGTTTACCCTGCGGGTACTGCTTTTGAAAGTGCAATCCGCGCAAAACGCCTTTTGTGCTCATAGACTGATTATCCTGCACAAAATTAAGGTTCAACCCCGCTTCTTCCATATCGCGCTTATTGTACGTTTCCATAAAATAACCGCGCGAATCACCGTGCACAACGGGTTCGATTATATGCAATCCTTCTATGCCGCCGACGTTTTTTTCTACTTTAATCTGCATTATATTCTCCGAGTTCTTTCAAATATCTTTTCAAAGCGTTCTGCCAGGTTGGCAACGGTTTAAACCCGTTCTCCACAAGTTTGCTTTTATCCAGTCTTGAATTAAACGGTCTTGCCGCTTTGGAAAGTCCGTATTCCGCGGTCGAAACTGGAATTACGTTTACAAAATATCCCGCCTGAGCAAAAATTTCTTTTGCAAAATCAAACCAACTTATATAGCCGCCTTCATTCGTCGCGTGATAAATCCCGTATTTGTCCGTTTCTATCATATCCGTAAGCAGCCTTGCCAAGTCATACGTATAAGTAGGCGTGCCTATCTGGTCGTTTACAACCTTTAACGTGCCGTGAGATTTGCCTAATTTAAGCATCGTCTTTATAAAATTGTTTCCGTTTTTACCAAAAGCCCAAGCAATACGTACTATAAAATATTTTTTAAGGAGTTCGGAAACGGCAATTTCGCCTTCAAGTTTTGTCTGCCCGTATACGTTTAAAGGCTTATAATCTTCACAATCAGGAAGCCAGGGCTTGTCGCCGCAACCGTTGAAAATATAGTCCGTGGAAATATATAAAAGTTTACAGTCGATACTTTTACAAGCCAACGCTATATTTTCGGTGCCCTTCGCGTTTACCTGCCGTACTTTCTCCTCGTTATCTTCCGCAGCATCCACCGCCGTCCACGCCGCGCAATGTATTACGGCGTCAGGCTTGACGTTTTTTATAACTTTATTTACACTTGCCGCGTCGGTTATATCCATTTCTTCAATGTCAACGCCTACGGCTTCGTGTCCGCGCAATTTAAGTTCGTTTACGGCGTCGTAGCCCAACTGTCCTTTAACGCCGGTTACAAGTACTTTCATTTACACCTCGCTCCGTATCCAATAAAAATCGACGTCGCCGAAAGCGCCGCTTTCATACAGCATTAAACTAACCGCCGAAAGCGCATTTTTATTCTGTGCTATAAAAAACGCAACGTTTCCCTGCGGAACAGCCATATACAGAGAAGAATCGAACCCGCCGACTAACGCGTCGTCGTATATCCAGGAAATTACTTCCATCGGCAGTCTGCCAGGCAAAACAGTTATGCCGCGTTCAACCATATAAGCATACAACTCCGGAAAAACAGTTTCAGAAGGTATGCTTGAAGGATGAGGCTTAAACAATAAATTATAATCGGAATAATCGCTTGTTATTTCTTCCAACAAACTTATAAACTGCTCAACGCTAAACTTTCCCGTGACGGGATTTGTACCCGTTATTATAAGGTATTTGCCTTCTCTTGAAAAATATTTGGTATCGAAATCGTTTTTGTCAAACGAAACCGAATTTAAAAAATTGTCTTTTTGCGCTTGCGACAATTCGCCGTACATTTTTTCGGGTTGTTTTTTTATTAAATGCGCTTTTTCAATTTCTGCTTGAACTCTTTTATCCGAACTGGTTAACGTTTCCGGGAAAGCGCCCCAGAATTCTGCGTTGTCCTTTTGTGCTGCGTAAATATAAGCGTTATGCAATTCATATCCCAAATAATCTCCGTCGATGGTTATCCCGTCATAAATCAAGGGTTTGTTCTGACGAGCTAATTCGTACATATTGGAATAAATTTCAGTATTTTTTTGCCATAATTCGTAGGCGTTGTCACCTCTGTACGGAAAAGACGTATTGTACGACATTGAACCGTCCGAAAGATATTTTACTTCGTATCGGTCTTCCGCAATTCCTTTTGTAACAAAATATTTGATTAAATTCTGGTTTCTTGCGTCCGGCAAAAAAATTCGGAAATAGCTGTGTTCGTCGCCGTCATAAATATCGTAAAAATCATTTAATGCGTTATTATACTGCTCTTGCGATTCTTTATAACTGCCGATAACCCTGTCGCCGTAAACGGACGTGTCGACAGTGCCTGTCCTGTCGTTAAAAAATATAAATTTATAACCGTTACCAGCCATATCAAGCGCGCTGTACAACGGCGGAATTGTTGCGTTTGTCAAATATACGCTGACGATATTTCGGACGTAAACGGTTTTTTCAAATTCGGAATAATTTCCGTAAGCGTCTTCCACCGAATATTTAAACGTATAGTCCCCTGTTGATGGAAAAACGACTTTGATATTCTGACTACACTCCGCTTTAACTCTGTCTGTAATATCTTCACCGTTACCGTCAACCGCGCAAACGCTTTCGTATATTTTGAATTGTTCGCTTGCAAAATCAATCCTCACGCTCTCGCCGACTTTCAGTTCGGGATTGGTTTTAGGATTTTTAGAGCAGCCGCAAAGCGTCAAAATATTTATTATAAAAAAGCATACGAATATCGCGGTAGATATTAAACGTTTTTTATATTTGCCAAAAAAATTGTTCATTTACCTGTTTCCATACATTTTTTCGTAATAATTGCGGTATTCGCCTGAAATTATCGTTTCCCACCACTCGCGGTTTTCAAGATACCATTTGATGGTCTTTTTTATTCCGTCGGCAAACTTGGTTTCGGGCAGCCAACCTAAATCGTTGTGAATTTTGGAAGGGTCGATTGCGTAGCGCATATCGTGCCCTTTTCTGTCCGCAACGTAAGTTATCAGACTTTCCGGTTTGCCTAACTCCTTGCAGATAAGTTTGACAATCTCTATATTTTTCATTTCATTATGTCCGCCGACGTTATAAACCTCGCCGACTTTGCCGTTATGAATAATTAAATCTATCGCTTTGCAGTGGTCCTCCACATAAAGCCAGTCGCGCACGTTTTCGCCCTTTCCGTACACGGGCAAAGGCTTATCGTTTAGCGCGTTTGCTATCATCAACGGAATAAGTTTTTCGGGAAAATGATAGGGTCCGTAATTGTTTGAACAACGGCTTATGGTTACGGGCAAACCGTAAGTTCGGTAATATGCAAGCACAAGCAAATCCGCCGAAGCTTTGCTTGACGAATACGGGCTGCTTGTGTGCAACGGGGTTTGCTCGGTAAAAAACAAATCGGGGCGGTCAAGAGGCAAATCTCCGTACACCTCGTCGGTGGATACCTGATGATAGCGTTTTATGCCGTATTTGCGGCAGGCGTCCATCAAAGTCGCCGTACCCAAAATGTTGGTTTGAAGAAAAATATCAGGATTTTCTATACTTCTGTCAACGTGGCTTTCCGCCGCGAAATTTACTATTATATCCGGCTTTTCTTCCTCAAATAATTTATAAACCGCCTGTCTGTCGCATATGTCGGCTTTGACAAAGCGGAAGTTTTTGTTTTTCTCTACCGAAGCCAGCGTAGAAAGATTGCCCGCATAAGTAAGTTTGTCCAAACAAACTATTCTGTAATCGGGGTACTTTTTTAACATATGAAATATGAAGTTGCTGCCTATAAAACCGGCTCCGCCTGTTACTATAATGGTCATTGTATTTTCTCCTTTTAATTTTCTTTAACGCCCGCAACTTTTTTTAAGTGCGCTCCGTAAGGCGATTTGCCGTAATCTTCCGCAATTTTTATTAACTGCGCTTTATCTATCCAGCCGTTACGGTAGGCGATTTCTTCCGGCGCGGAAATAGTCACATCCTGCCTTTGGGACAAAACTCTTACAAATTCAGCCGCTTCAAACAAACTGTCCATAGTTCCCGTATCCAACCACGCAAACCCTCTGTCCAATAACTGAACGGTTAAATCGCCCGCTTCAAGATATTTTGCGTTTAAATCGGTAATTTCAAGTTCTCCGCGAAGCGAAGGTTTGATTGATTTTGCAAATTCCACCGCGCGGTTATCATAAAAATACAGTCCCGTTATGCAATAATTTGACTTGGGGCGCGCGGGTTTTTCCTCAACGGAAAGCACGTTGCCGTTTTCGTCAAACTCAACTATTCCGAAACGTTGCGGGTCCTTTACGCCGTAGCCGAAAATTGTAGCCTTGCCGTTTTCCGCATTGCGCTTTGCCTCTTTCAAAATTTTTGTAAAGCCGTGTCCGTAAAATATGTTATCGCCCAAAATCATTGCAACGTCGTCTTTACCGATAAAATTTTCGCCTATTATAAACGCCTGCGCAAGCCCGTCCGGCGAAGGTTGTACAGCATACGACAACTTTATTCCGAAAGATTGTCCGTCGCCTAAAAGTTCTTTAAAGCGCGGTGTATCCTGCGGAGTGGAGATTATGAGAATTTCCCTTATACCTGCGCTCATCAAAACAGATAAAGGATAAAATATCATAGGTTTATCGTACACAGGCAAAAGCTGTTTGCTTGTAACTTTCGTCAACGGATAAAGCCTTGTTCCGCTTCCGCCCGCAAGTATTATGCCTTTCATATCAGTTTTCTCCTTCAACCTCGTTATTTTTCTTTTTACGAAATTTTAAAAATATCTCTTTAATAAGTTTATAGTTAAACGCGCAATAAATTAAAAACAACCCGCAATATACGGCAAACCCTATCCACAGACTAAGCAGGCTTGCACATAAAACAAACCCTACCGTCATAAGCCCTTCAAAAATAAATTCTTTTATTATAACTACGCGAATGGTCTTTAAAACAAAAATTTCAGACAAAACCGAGTTGAACATTATTACAAATAAAATACATATTAGAAGCAGCGTTAAATTGTTAAACACAAACGCGCACAATGAAAATAAGCCTATTCCAAGCGCAATTGAAACTCCGTTTGCCAGCAACATAAGTTTTTCTTTTCTAAAAACTTTTAAATAGTTGTTTGTCAACAAATTTACCTTAGAAGAAAAAATTATTATAGGCAGTAATATGCCCAAATATACAAGACTTTCCGAGTATTTCGGCAACCATAAATTTAAAATCCAACATCCTATAAAATAGAATATCATCATAAAAAACAGTATGGGGGACAAAATATTGCGTACGCTTTTATATAAATTAGGCAAGTTGTTAGGGTCAATTCTCTGCAAAGAAGGAAACATAACCACGCTTATTGCCGACACAAAAACAAGAAATATATTCGATACGCTGAAAGCGAAAGAAACTTTGCCGAATACCAACTCGTCCCAATGCCACTGAATAATCATTTTCGCGCTGCCAATCAAAAGCATTGCAGACCAGTTTGCCATCATCAGGATTATTCCCGACGATATATTTATTTTCAACTCCGAAAACGCGTCTTTCGGACTTATGGGTTTGCCTATAAAAAGTTCTTTATTATATATAATACCTATTACAATTCCTACTACATCGCCTATTAAATCGGCTATGCAATACCAATAAAAGTCGTTTAAGCGCAACACCAAAAACAAAACCACAAACACGCCGTAAATAAGGCGTTGCGATATTGTAAGAATTACGTATTTATTTATTCTGTTGGTAATCTGGAACATATACGAACTGTACGTTCCTAAATTTTTGGTTATTATTCCAATCGCCACAAACACAAAAATCAGTTTATTTGGCAAATCGAAAACCGAAAGAGAAACTATTACGGAAATCAAAGTTATTATACTTGTAAAAACAAGCATAATAAAAACTTGCGAACGGATTTTGTTTTTGTCTAATTCGTCATAGTCGTATTTTGAATACTTTAATACAATGCCGTCCAAAAGTCCGAAATGCAAAATACCGACGTAACCGACGTAAAGCACGTACATCTGCCAATATGAATATTGAAACACGTCAATAAACTTTGGAACTATCAGCGTCAGGACAAAACTTACCGCCATTGATATAATTTGCGCCAAAATCGAAAAAACGACGTTTTTCGCAAATTTTTTTACTGTAATTTTTCTTGTCATTTACTTACTTTAAATTAATTAATCCGGACTTCTTCTTTATTTTTTTGATGTTGTTCAAAGCTTTGAAATATTTACGTTTTAAAGAGCGGTAATCTTTTGAAGAAACACATTTTATAAGCCAGCTTAATTTAAAAACGAAAATTATAGGCAGCAAGTTAAAAAGCGAAACGCCCGCATACTTGCGCAATACTATCAATTCACTTACCCTGAAATGGAAGACGCGGTTGGCAACGGAAGTTTTGCTTACCGAGCTATGATGATTGTGCAAAACCACCGCGTCCGGCGAAATCAGTGTGTACAAAGACAAATTCTCTAATTTGTACGCCATTATGTCTTCTTCGTTAAACAGAAAAACCGCTTCGTCCAGATAACCGGTATCGGCAAAAAATTCAGCCGTCGCTACATAGAAGCAACCGTACGTCATACCAAAAAACTTGTAATCGGTTTTAAATTCGCAGTCTACCTTTTGATATCTGGGATGTTTTTTACAAAAACTTTTAGAATATTTTAAAACAGACTTTTCAGCAATAAAATTTGCATAAGTCAGTTTGTTTCTTGCAAATTGCGACTCCTCGTCGGAATCGGGCGAATGGATTGACGGCGCAGCAACCCCGACGGTCAAATCATTTTTTAACTTGTTTTCCAAAACGGAAATTGCGTCGTTTATCAATAAAATATCCGAATTTGTTACGCAGATAATATCGCAACCTTCGCTTACGGCGCGCTTAATGCCAATATTATTTCCGGCAGAAAACCCGTTGTTTTTTTCAGACTTCAAAAGCGTTACATAATAATCGTTTTTAAACTCGCGGCTGAAAATTTCCAAAGAGTTATCGGTAGAGCAATTGTCCACAACGTAAATTTTGTATTCTGTTTTGGTTTTTTCTTTTATACTTTTAACACAACTCAACACGTCGTCAGGCGTATTAAAATTAAGTACGATTATACCTACCATAATTTATCCGCATTTACATTAACTCGTCTTTAATATCAATGTAATCAATATCAATAAGTTTATTTAGTTTGGCAGAATCAAGCCAGCCGTTTTTAACTTCTATTTTCTCTAAATATTCCGGCCAAGGAGTAAAAACAACTTTACTTTTATATTTTTTACAAATCAAATTTGCAATTTCAAGCAGGGTATAAGCGTTGCCGCCTATATTGAAAATTTGGTTGTCGGTTGACTGTGAAACTGCTCCGAAATACAAAACTTCGCATATATTGCGGACGTGGGTAAACGTACGCACGCTGCTTCCGTCTCCGAATAAAGTAATTTCGCCCTTTTTGCTTTGTTCTACAAGATTTGCAATTATGCCGTACCTGTTTGAACTTGGATTAAGTTCGCCGAAAGGTATTGCAATTCTGAAAACCGTATAATTTATTCCGAATAACCGCCCGTAAAGTTTCAATGCGTTTTCGGCGAATATCTTATTTAAAGCGTATATGCTTTTACCTTCAAGCAAATCCGTTTCTTTCAGTTTATCTTCACCGTCTTTATAAACCAATCTTGAAGAAGGATAAATTATTTTACACTTTGAATTTTTAAGTTTGACGGCGTCTAATATTTTGATGAGAATTTTTTCATTTATATCAATAAAACGATTTGGCTCTTTCATACTTAACGCGGCACCCGTCAAACCTGTAAATATGAAAACCGCGTCGCAATCGAAATCTATTTTTTTTATATCGTTTTCATCCTGCAAGTCAGTTTGAAAATAATTTTTTAATCCGTCAAAAGATTTATCCTGAATATCGTATAAATTAAGCGTGACATTTTTATTGCGCAGAAAAAAAGCAAAATTTCTTGCCAAACTGCTATTAGCGCCGATAATAGAAAATTTCTGCATTTTACTCTCCCTTTCCGTCGATTTCGGCAAATAAATCTTTCAGGACGGAATTCGGTTTAAAAAATTCGGAATATTCGCGCGCATTCTTCTTCATTTCAAGCAACAAGCCGCGGTTATCCAACAATTGTCGAATACAATTTTCAAGCCCGCTTTTATCGTTTAAATCGAATATGAAACCCGTTTTGCCGTGTTGAATAATTTCTGAATTATAATGCCAGTCGCTTGCAATTACAGGAACTCCGCCCGTTAAGCACTCCACCACGCCTATCGGAAAGCCTTCCCCCGGATAATACGTGGGGAAAAGCATTGCGTCAAATTCAGCCAACTTATTTATTACGCCCTCGCCGTTTAAATAATCGTTTTTAAAGATATAACTTTCGGTGCCCTCAGTTATTTCGTCAAATTCGTTTTTATAATCTTTATACGGCGGTCCGAAAATATCCAATGTACATAAAACAGCCTCTTTATTGATATTTTTTACCGCTTCTACCGCAGAAGTAATGCCTTTTTCCTTACATACCCTTGAATAAGTGCACAGTTTTAACACACCGTTATTTATTTCGGGCTCGAATTTTTCAGATAAAACTCTTTTTGTAAAAACGGGCGCGTAATAAACTTTTGTACCCTTGTCCGAAAAGAATTCCGCCATCTTTTTTGTTTCAAAAAAAATAGCGTCGATTTTTCCAAACAGAGGCAGCAATTTTTTCTGAGCGCCGCCGTCATACAACAAACTTCCGCCGACTATCGGCCATAACACGCGGTATTTATGTTTTTTCTTTAATTTTGCAACCACGGGCAAAATATATTTTGCTGCGTTTACGCCCAACAGCATTACCACGTTTTCGGTATTTTTCAACTGTTTAAACAGTGATAAATAAGAAGTTATTATTTTTTTGCGCCATTGCGCCGTATCTAACGTAACAATATTTTCGGCGCCGTATTTTTCCGCAAGATAGTGATAATAATCTCTTGATTTTGAAGTTTGTCCGTTATGAGCTTCTTCCCCAAAACAGAAATTACCTATTAATAAAATCTTTTTCATTAAAAATATTTCCTGAATAACCAATTACATTGAAGCACCGGCTTCAATACTATATCGTAATAAAGTCCCGAGCAAAGCTGATTATAAAATACAAAAGTTATAGACGCTATTAAAGCAACCGCTACAAAAATTTGTTGCATACTTATTTCAGACAATTTTTTGCACTTATAATCCAATAAAAAAGCGTAAAAAATTATGAAAACGTTGCGTATAAATCTTGCGCTTGTACCGTTCATAATTATGAAAGGTAAAAACAGCGACGAAATAATAAGAAATTTGAATTTAGCCGATTGCATATTGTTTTTGAATTTAAGCACCGCCAAAAACAAAAAGAACAGATATACGGCGCAATATTGAAAAAACGTAGAATACACATAGTCGAAAGTGTATCTTGCAAATCTGTCCAGATGCAGCAAAAGCAACAAATTTACTAAAATTTCCTGATTTATAATCAAGAAAACTATTATCGCAAATAAAACGGCTGTTACTACCGCCAATATCCTTGTTCGCTTTATAATAACCAAAAAGAACAGAGAGTAGATTATTACAGACAAATGGAACAACGAACCTAAAACAACGAATAAAAAGTATTTTAAAACATTTTTTACCGTTTTCGAATTATTGTCCAACAAATAATGCAATCCGAACAGAACGAACGCAAAAGCCAAAAAATTGCGGTACTGAACTACGTCGAAAACAAACGGATAAATCAGATAACAGGCAAACGACAAAGCAAGGTTATTTGTAAGATAACTTAGCGCTTTTGTAAAAATAAACAGGCAAACGGCGGAAATTATAACAAGGAAAACCTGATAAGAAAGCCCCAATGCCGCGGATAATTTAATCAACGCAAAAAAACCGATTTCAAAATAATCGTTTTCCCTGCCGTATTTTATATCGTTATACGCCGCTTCATAATTTTCATAGTCGGCGTTTGAATAGTTTAATCCGAACAGTATCCACGAAAATACAAACAATAGAATAAAAACTATATATCTCGGTTTTATATTAAAATGGTGTTTTTTTAAACTATTTTGTTTTACATCGGAGGACAACATAAATCAACACTCTTACTTACTTTATTCTTTCCCAAGTTTTGGTATTAAAATTATACCTTTTAATGGGCGCGGCAGGCACTCCTCCCCACATTTCGTACGGCGGAACGGATTTGTTTACTACGGCGCCCGCCGCAATTATAGACCATTCGCCTATCGTAACACCCGGCAAAATTATCAAGCGCTCGCCAATCCAGCAGTTTTCACCTATTTCAACGGCGTTATGCGTCAATTTTTGTTCGCCGTAAGGTATGCCAATTTCGGGATTGGTTCCGTGATTTTCGGAAGTGATTAAAATATTACTTGCCATCAACACATTTTTGCGGATTGTTATGCTGTCGTTACACAAAATCCTGACATTGTCGCACAGATAGCAATCTTCTTCAATAGTTACGTTGCATAAATATTTTTCATCCGCAAACGAGGGATAAAATTTAACTTCAAAATTATCGCCTATTCTGACGCGGTCGGAAACGAATAAAAATTTTCTTTTATTGACAAAAGAATGTTTTCCTATATAAACGTTTTTTCCGATATTTTTATTAAAATTCCTCAGTTTGGGATTACGGATAAAACTATAAATAATTTTTAATTTTTGTTTTAAAGACATTTTTATCCTTTATTGTTTTGCAATATCTTTTTAATTTTGCCGTTATCGCCGTACACTTCGGGCGAATCATAAGGTCTGTCCGGAAATTTGCCGTAGTCCAAACGGATATTCAAATTTCGCTCGCGTATAAACGACTCTACCTTTTCTGCCAAAGGAACCGCCGTACCAGAACAGCAATTAATTATACCGTTTATTTCGGTTTGCAAACTTGCAAGGGCGATTTGCTTTGATATTTCGCTTACAGGCAAAAAATCGTACTTGCTTTTACCCGATGTAAACGGAAACAATTTTTGTCCGTTGCGCTCCGCCGCTAAAATTTTTGAAAATATCGAACTGCTGTTTTCATCGTCGCCGCAGATATAATATCCCCTTAACCATTTAAACGAAACGTCCTTAAACTCTCTGCCGATTAATTCGGATAAAGCCGTTTGCAACGCGTTCTTGGCAATTCCGTATTGCGACATAGGTTTACAGGGGGTAAACTCGTCTATTTTGCCGATATGATACCCCACCTCGTGCATACTGCCCATAACCGACAGATTTTTTAAACCGCCTTTAAGCATATTGTGCAAAAAATCGAAATGCGCGGATAAATCCGACATATGCTCCAAAGCGTTATGCGCAAAGCCTTTACGCCAAGCCAAATGTATAAGCAAATCCGGCTCGCCCAAATCTTTATATATGTTTTCGTTGAATTCAAAAATATTTTTGTTTATAAAACGGGCGCGGGAAGGTATATTTGAATTACATAAATCCACGCAGTGCACGTCATAACCGTTATTCAATAAAAACTCAACGACGTGGCTGCCCAAATAACCGTTTGCGCCGGTCAATAGAACTTTTTTCATACCTACTCCGAATAAAATTTAAACCCGTGTTTTATCAAAGATTTTTTAAGCGAACTTTTGAATTTTCTGGGTAGCATTTCAACGACGCGTATTTTAAATGCCTCTGAAAATCCCATTTTTTTTCTTACCGCATAGCCGCGGAAAATCTTTTCCTTCTTTAAAAATTTTACGCCCTCTCCGGTGTATTTTCCCTTTACTATCGTATGGCACAAAGGATATACGGAAACCGTATAATACAAATTCAACGTTTCGTTCATAACGCTTTGTGAAAAAGATTCGTGCTGGAAAGAAACTTCAAATTCCCAAGGATTATCTTTACGGTTTTCCGTAAGTTTTTTCAGTAAAGACGTTTTCCAGATACAAGGCATTACGTTTATGGCATATTCCAAGGAATTATCTATCTTCAAAAAGTTTTTATAATTTTTAAATCTTTTGTAATACCTTTTTTTATCCGGTTGTTTATACAAGCTGCAATAATCAACGGATTCGTTTTTCAAAACCTCAATAAGTTTAGAAAAATCCTCGTTTTTTATTTCTTTTTTGGGTAAAAAGTCAGCCATTAAAAGCAAAACATATTCGCTTGAACATTCGCTTACGAATTTATTTATGCCTTCGGAATAGCACATATCGCCTATTTGAAATATTTTGACGAACTTTGTTTCGGGATTAAGACGATTTGTAACCAAATATACGGGGGCGTCAACTTTCCAATATTTGTTAAAACAATAATCGCAAGCTTCCCACGTATCCGAAAATCCGTCATAGGACATTATTAAAACCGTCATATCCAACGGTAAATTTGTTTGCTTATCTTCCGACATTTTTCACCTTGATTCCATAAAACGATAAGTGTATAAACCTTAACGGACTTAATCCCTTGAAAAGATATCTCTTGTGTAAACTTTTTCTTTTACGCTGTTAAGCGCTTCTTCCAATCTGTTGGCGACAATCAAAGTGGAACGGTTTTTGAATTTTTCAAAATCGTTTACCACTTCGCAACCGTTATACTTATCGGCGGGCAGCGTAGGCTCGAAAATCCATATTTTTAAACCTTTGGACAATATTCTTTGAATTATCCCCTGAATGGCGCTTTGCCTGAAATTATCCGAGCCGGACTTCATTGTAAGACGATAAACGCCCAAAACGGGGTTGTCCGAACGCTTTAATATTTTTTCTATTTCGTCAGCAATAAAGTCCTTGCGCGTTTCGTTTGAAGAAACTATTGCGGAAATTAAATTTTCGGGAACGTTTTTAAAATTTGCCTTCAACTGTTTGGTATCTTTCGGCAAGCAATAGCCGCCGTAGCCAAACGACGGATTGTTATAATGAGCGCCTATACGCGGGTCAAGACAAACACCGTCAATAACCGATTTTGTATCAAGCCCCTTAGACTCGCAATACGTATCAAGCTCGTTAAAGTAAGAAACACGAAGCGCAAGATATGTGTTGGCAAAAAGTTTAACCGCCTCCGCTTCCGTCGAATCCATATATATGACGGGGATGTTTTCTTTTATTGCGCCTTGCTTCAAAAGTTCGGCAAACTTTTCTCCGTCGGCGCTTTTTTCGCCTATTATAATTCTTGAAGGGTATAAATTGTCGTAAAGAGCCTTTCCTTCGCGTAGAAATTCAGGCGAGAAAAATATGTGCGCACCTTTATATTTTTTTCTTATACTTTTTGTATATCCAACAGGTATAGTGGACTTTATGACCATTTTTGCCGAAGGATTTACCGACAAAACAAGCTCGATAACCTCCTCTACGTGAGATGTATCAAAAGAGTTTATTTCATCGTCATAATTTGTAGGCGCGGCTATCACAACAAAATCCGCATTTTTATATGCGGTTTTGCCGTCAAGCGTCGCAACCAAATCAAGATTTTTTTCTGCAAGATATTTTTCTATGAATTTATCCTGAATGGGACAGATTTTTTTATTTAGTTTTTCAACTTTTTCGGGTATGACGTCAACTGCAACTACGCTGTTATGCTGCGCTAAAAGCACTGCCAGCGACAGTCCGACATATCCCGTTCCCGCAACTGCGATTTTCATAACTAACTTCCTCGGTTTTTATCTTGTGGAATCCGCCTTTTCCCAAGTGGGCTTAGATTTGCCCGTAAGTTGTTTAAAAGCGCCGACAATCTGCGCCAACACCGTCATTACGTAGTAACCTAAAATCCTTAAAGGCTTAAATTTGAAAGTATATCTTGTTGCAATAATACCTACCAGCAATGCAAGCAATTGCAACCCGACTAAAATACCGCCCGCGATGTAAAATCCGATTGCCGTAAAAACAACGCTGGCTACAAAAAATATGAGGTGATTTAACCAAATTAAATACCTGCACGTTCTGTGTCCGAAATAGAAAACGCTGAACCATTTGTATTTGAAAATATTAAGCGGCTTCCAACAATCTTTAAAAATATCTAAAATAGTTCTGTTCATACGGACTTTTCTTTTAAACTCGTCCGTATTCGTTTCGCCCGCCTTTTCAAAGGAAATTGCTTCCGGATTGAAAAGAGCTTTCTTTTTGTTCAAAGCATAATAGTAAGGCATTGCGCTGTCGTGACAGTCTATCGGTTTAATATCTATATACTCGTTATTTCTTACGGCGTATATCGAACCGTTGCCCGCCGTTATGGTTTGCAATCTGGACTCGACGTCTCTCAACTTCATTTCCAAATTCCAATACGAAGACTCCGTTTCGGAAGTTTTATTGTCATCGTTGGTATAAACTAATTTTCCGCAAACGTACACAGTTTTTTCATCTTTAAACGAAGAAACCAATTCGCGGATTGCTTTTGCTTCAAAAAGCGCGTTGGCGTCCGTCATTACAAGTATTTCACCGGTCGAAATTTTTTGCGCTTCGTTCTGGGCGTTCGTTTTGCCCTTATGCTCCTTAGCCTTATATAGTACGATATTAAAATCGCTGTGCTCTTCAATAAATTTTTCTACTATTTCGTTTGTTCTGTCAGTACAAAAATCCGACGCTACGATAATTTGCAACTTTTCCTTTGGATAATCTATTTCCAGGGCGTTCAATAATTTTTTTTCTATAACCTTTTCTTCGTTATGCGCAACAATCATATACGAAACCGAAGGTTCGTAATCAGACGTTTTCGCCAATTTTTCAGGTTTGATTATTTTATCTGCAATCAACAGAAAAACAGGGTAACCTATCATTGCGTAAAACACAAAGAAAAATGTAATTGACATTATTACTATGCAAGCTATCATAACCAATTAATTTTACTATAATTTCTTTATAGCAACCTCGTTATATTTCATCATATAAATTCCTTCCGCATAACTTCCGATACAAGGCGTGTTGGCTTTGCCTTCCAAATTATTTATAATGTACCGAATATGGTTGCAACCGCTTTCATAAGCGTGCGGATAGCCACCGCCAAATCTTGGATTTACTTCCGAAATATAGTATTTGTCGTCTATTTTAAATATATCGATGTCAATCTGACCAATCCAACCGCTTTCAACTACAAATTTTTGAATCAATTCAAACAATTTTTCATCTTTAAAACTTACCGCTTTATCCGTTTCGCCCGCTCTCATAAGCAGTTTTTTCTTTGTAAAAACAGATACGGGTTTTCCGGTAATCATATCTACATAACAATCGGCGCCTATTTCCTGCCCGTTTAAATATTCCTGAATCATTAATCCCGACGTCTGATTAAATAAAAATTCAAGCGTGCTTTTATCGAAAACTTTATTTATAGCAACCGACGCGCTGCCTTTAACAGGTTTTACAAAAACAGGAAATTGAATGAATCCTTTTTCAAGTTCGCGGTAAAAATCGTTTAAGTTATCGTAACTTCTTGCACAATTATATCCGTGTTCGGAAAGCCACTTAAACATTTTTATTTTATCCAGCGCACGCTCGCAAAGTTCGGAAGACGAACCTATTACCTTTACGCCGATTTTTTCAAACTTATCAGCATTTTCGGCAAGTAAAGACAATTCGGGGTCAATCAAAGATAAAACTCCGTTTATTTTTTCCTTAGCGCACAAATCCAGAATTATGTTCAAATAATTTTTGTCAGATATGCAGGGAACTTTATAAAACTTATCCGCTTCATAAACGGCAGGCGCAAACTCGCTCATATCGGTTGCGACGACTTTCCCCTTTTCGCCGAGATTACGCTTGAAATATTGCACTACCTTATTTCTGGTTCCGGCGCTTAAAATTAGAATATTCATTTAATTTTCTCCGATATCGCTGCCAGCAATATACTCTGTAACGGTCCATCTTTTACGAAGAAGAACTTTTTTTCCGTTATCGTCCAGATACACGGGAGGAAAATATTTGATAAACAACGGCGATAAACACATAGTGTACGCGCCGACTTTGTTGAAAATAATTTTATCGCCCACTTTTAACTCGTTACAATTTTCCGCAACGAAAAATCTGTCGTTTTCCATACACGTAAAGCCACAGATAACCTGCTTTTTTAAAACGGAGTTGGATTCAGAAGCAAAATCGCAACGGTAAAAGTAACTGCTTTTCCTCATAAGCGGGTCTATATTTATTCTGCTGCCGTCCGTAATAACAAACCTGTTTCTTACAGTGTCTTTAACGTCCGTTACAGAAGTTACATATGAAATAGGCGAGCCAATCAACGACATACCCGGTTCAACTATCAGCGTAGTTTCATCGGCGTCGAACGCTTGTTTCATTATTTCGGAAACGGCTTGCAAATAATCGTTAAACTGCGGTTTATTATCTAACCCGCCGAAAAATCCTCCGCCGATATCTACAAATTTTAAATTTAGATTATATAATTTTTTTATTTTTACCGCGACTTGCGCTATCGCCTTGTAAATTTCTACCGAACGTGTTTTTGAACTTGTATGCAGATGTATTCCGGATATTTCAAACCCGTAAGACTTTGTTGTTTTTAACGCTTTTTCAAATTCGCCGTTTTCAAGACAAAAGCCAAACCTTCCTCCTTCACTTCCGCACGCCGTCTGCCCGTAACATACGTCCTCTAAATCGAAATTAACACGTAAACCAATCGAAAAGGACTGATTTTTATCCAACGACTTTAACCACTCGATTTCTCGCTTGCTGTCTATGTTTACAATGCAACCGTTTTGCAAAGCCTCTATAAAAGTTTCCTTGGTTTTAATGGGACCGTTATAAATAATTTTGCTTTTATCACAGCAGATTTGTTTTGCCAAACTATATTCGTCGTCCGAAACGACTTCCGCAAAACAGTTTTGGTTTTTGAAATATTCTATTATCCAGGGCAAGGAGTTGGTTTTGTAAGAATAGCCTATTATTGAATTGCTCCAAAACTTGCTTAAAGCGTTTTTAAGCTTGGTAACGTTTAAATCCAACTCTTGCTTGTTTATCAAAAAATACGGCGTTTCCATTAAAACTAATTTTCTCCCGTAAAATCTTCCATAGTTTCAGAAGTTTCCGACGATATTCCCTCGCGTTTAAAAACGACAAGCACGGTTAAAAACAAAATTTTTAAATCGCTTAACAAAGTTATGTGTTGAATATATCGAATATCCAATCTGAATTTTTCGTTCCAGGAAATGGCGTTTCTGCCGCATACTTGCGCCAATCCGGTGAGTCCGGGGCGCACATTATGGCGGTTGCGCTGCTCATCGCTATAAAGCGGTAAGTACTGAACAAGAAGCGGTCTTGGTCCTACGATTGACATATGCCCCGCAAAAATATTAAACAATTCGGGGATTTCGTCCAAAGACGTGCCGCGAAGAAATTTACCGTATTTTGTAAGGCGTTTTTCATCGGGAAGAAATTCGCCGTTTTCGTCTTTTTCGCAAGTCATCGTACGGAATTTAACAAGTTTAAAGATTTTTTCTTCACCGTAAGTTCCGTAAGGCACTCCCTGCTTATCGCATTGTTTTTTTGAAAGTTTTTTTCTTCTGCCGGGGCGCAACTGAGTAAAAAACGGATTGCCTTTCATATTGATTGCTCCGATAATTATGAGCAAAAGAAGCAACGGAGAAAAAACCAATATTGCAAATCCGCTTAAAATCACGTCGTAAAAACGCTTAAAAAACTGTCTGTACAAAACAATTGAAAGCACAAACCAAATTGCCGCCGCAACAAGACAGATTATTAAAATCCCCCACCATTCGGAAATAAGATTTTCAAAAAACTCTTTCATCAGTCAAAGCACGCCCTTACGATTTCAATAATTTTGTTCTGTTCGTCAACGGTCATCTTGTTGTCGCTGGGCAAACACAGTCCCCTGTTAAAAATGTCCGCTCCGACGTCTACGCCGCAGCCAGCAATATACGCATTGGTACGCCCCCTTCCGTTGCCCTCAACCGTGACAAACGGATTCATTCTGAAAATAGGTTGCATATGCATCGGCTTCCAGATAGGTCTGCCTTCGGCGTTATACCGTGAAAGAGTTTCCAAAATTTCCGTCGGGCAGGACTTGCCTTTTTCTTTGACGTAGCACACGTCCTGTTCCCCTCTGACTTGTTTACACATAGCGGCTTCGTCTATCAATAGGCACGAAAGCCAGAAATTAGGCGTGGAATTTTTTTTGTCGTAAGGATTCATACTTACGGGTAAGCCTTCAAATCCTTTTTTATATCTTTCGTAAATAGCTTTCTTTTGCGCGATATGTTCTTCCAGATAGGACAACTGTCCCCTGACTACGCCTGCAACCACGTTGCTTATACGGTAGTTATAGCCAAGTTCCTCGTGTTGATACCAAGGCGCGTTTTCTCGGCTTTGCGTGGACCACTTGCGGGCTTTATTCGCCTGCTCGACGTCGTCCGTCAAAAGCATACCGCCTGCCGAACCCGTAATAATTTTATTGCCGTTGAAACTTATAATTCCTATATCACCGAAAACGCCCGTTTGTCTTCCCTTGTAGATTGCGCCGAACGATTCGGCGGCGTCTTCTATGATAATTGCGCCGTGAACGTCGGCAATTTTGCGCAACTCGTCCATTTTTCCGGGAGTACCGTATAAGTTTGCAATTACTATATGTTTGACTTCGGGATAAATTTCAAACGCTTTTTCCAGCGCCTGCGGGTCCATATTCCACGTGTCGCGCTCGGTATCTATAAAAACGGGAACGCCCCCTTCGTAAACAACGGGATTAAGAGTTGCCGCAAAGGTCATATCCGAACAAAAAACTTTATCGCCGCGTTTTATTCCCGCAAGTTTCATTGCAAGATGTAATGAAGCCGTGCCGGTAGCCAAACCCACCGCATACTTACAACCTATTTTTTTTGCGACAACGCGCTCGATTTCGTTTATGTTTTCACCTACGGTGGACATCCAGTTTTTATTGAAAGCGTCCGTCATCCACTTCAATTCTTCGCCGTGCATTGTAGGCGACGACAGCCAGACTTTGTTTTTGAAAGGTTTAAAATTATTATCCTGCGTAAACATACTACCCCGAAAACCGCATAAAATATGCAAATTACAAATATCCGTTTATCATTTTACAACAATAAACAAACAAAAGCAATAAAAATATGTAAATTTTTCCATACCTTAATAAATAGTTATCAATTTATATTTTTATATAATTTTGCGCATTTATCATAAAAATATAAGGGAACGCCGTACGCGTTCCCTTGATTGAATATTTAATTCCTCAACTCGTCTTCAACTGTTTGCAGGGCGTTTTTAATTACCGCGTGCATATCGTAATATTTATATTGCCCCAATCTACCGCCGAAAATTACGTTTTTATCCTGCAACGCCCTTTCTTTATACTTTTGGTACAGGGCGTTGTTTTTTTCGTCATTTACGGGATAATACGGTTCGTCACCGCGCTTCCATTCAACGGAATATTCCCTTGAAACAACCGTTTTGGGCTGTTTACCGAATTCGAAGTGCTTATGCTCGATTATGCGCGTAAACGGCACGTCCGCAGCGGTGTAATTTATAACCGCGTTACCCTGAAAGTCAGGCGTATCCAGCACTTCCGTTTCAAACTTTACCGAACGGTATTGCAAAGCACCGTAGCAATATCCGTAATACCTGTCGATAGGTCCCGTAAAAATTATCTTTTTAGCCGAGTTTGACAATTCTTCCGCGTTGTCGAAAAAATCGGTATTCAATCTTACTTCCGCGCCTTCAAGCATTTTTTCGATTATGCGGGTATAACCGCCCACGGGTATGCCTTGGTACCTGTCGTTAAAGTAATTGTTGTCAAAAGTATAGCGCACGGGTATGCGGTTTATGATAAACGAAGGCAAATCGGTGCATTTCCTGCCCCACTGTTTTTCTGTATAGCCTTTTATAAGTTTTTCGTAAACGGTTTCGCCGACAAGGTTTATAGCCTGTTCTTCAAGGTTTTTTGGATTTTCGGTATAGCGGTTTTTTCTTTCTTCCTCTATGCGCGCAGCCGCCTCTGCGGGGGTAAACACGTCGCTCCACAACTTTGTGAACGTATTCATATTGAAAGGAAGATTATAGCACTCGTTTTTATAGCGGGCTACGGGGCTGTTTATAAAATTATTGAACTCGCAAAAACCGTTTACGTAATCCCAAATTTGTTTATCGGACGTATGAAAAATATGCGCGCCGTACTTGTGTACGTTTATTCCTTCAATTGTTTCGGTGTAGATATTGCCGCCGACGTGACCGCGTTTTTCAACGACAAGACAGGTACGCCCAGCTTTTTGCAATTCGTAAGCGCAGGTCGCGCCGAACAAACCGCTGCCGACTATCAGATAATCGTACATCTCAAACTCTCCTTAAATTTTGCGGTTAAATTACACCGTTAATGATAATACCAAACGGCGACGTTGTCAAGCCCGACTTTAATAACGCTTTTGTAAAGCAAACGGTGAAACGGGCGTAAAAAAAACATTGCGGACAACGCAAAGTTGTCCGCAACGCAAAGGGGTAGGGATTCCGCATATTTTTTGAAGATATTGCGGAATTTTTCAAACGCGGAAAACTCCGCGCTATGAAAACTTTAAATTTCTTCGGGCGGGAATCCGTCCTCGACAGTTTCGTAGAAGCCGTCGTCGTCAGCCGCGCCTCCTGCGGGAACGCGCTTTTTTAGTTTTACGGCAAGTATAACTATTATCAACGCAAGCAGCGCCGCGCCTCCGCCGATAGCATACCACGCCCAGGCGGGAAGGTGACCGAATTCCACTACCGTATCCGCTTTGATTGAAACCGTTTTAGCCGCGTTGGAAACGTCCAGCCTGTAATTGGAGTTGCCGACCGAAACGGTGAGAATATGCCCGCCGATATCGGTGAAGTTGCCCGCTGCGGAAACGGTGACTACTATTTCCTTTCCACCGTCTTTAAAGACGTAACGTTTTTGTCCGTCGGCAAGCACTTCTTCAACTTTAAGTTCGCCGCCGCCAATCCAGCCGCTTACGCTGAGTTCAGGCAAATGAGCCTCGCCGTCGTGCATAAACTCCAACGTTTCCTGCCAATTTACAGTAAGCAGCCTTTGCTCTATTCTGTATTTACCCACGTTGGTTTCGGGAGTGTAATTGTTGTCCGTATACTTTATAACGTATTGCAGCGAGCCTGTTTCCGCCTCGTCCTTTATTCGGAAATAAATATTGTACAAGCCGACTTCGCTTGAAGCGGTTACGCTTTCGACGTACGCTTCCGCATTGTCCTTAAACCACTCTGCGGAAACCGCGTTGTTGCCAAGCCTGTAATAGCCGCCTTCATAAAGTTGTTCGGCAAGATTTTCAGGCACGCCGTCGCCGTAGGGTACCGAATATTCCTTGGTAAATATGATAATTATAAAATCTTTTTCGGGGCGAATCTGCACGCGCCAAGCGCCGTAATAGGCGTTGTGGTTGCCGCCCGCCACCTCGATTTTGTAATATATTACCCAGTCGCCCGCGGCGGTTATTCTGGGAGCGTCCGTCAATATATACTCTGCGTCGTGTTCGGGTTTAACCGCGTCTTCAAGCCTTTGCTTGTCTACGTATTTTATGCTGACAGCCGCGTCCGTATTGCCCGCGCGTTTGTTTCCCGAATAAATTATATTGTTATAAACTCCGTCCGTCTTATCGGCAAGTTTGATGACGTATCTCGGGTCGCCGCTGTCAAAATCGCCGTACTCCTCAAAGTATGCGTCGCCGTTGCTTATTACGTAAATATCCGCTTTTTCAACGGTGAATAATCCCGCGGTAAACTGTCCGTTTACGCCGTTGCTGCCGCCTATAAATACAACTTCGTAATTTTTTCCGTACGCCGCGGAATTCCACTCGCCTTCTATAAGATATTCGCCTACCTGCGCGTATCCCTGCGAGTCGTAATTGCTTAATCCGTCCGTCCTTTTAAACGTGCAGTCCACCGTTATTGCCAGCCCGTCCTCGTCCGATTTAAGCGGAAGGTAGCCGTTGCGTCCGCCGTAGTCGTAAAGGTACTCGGTAACTATGTGCGAACTTCTGTTGCTTTCGGTAACTTCTCCGTAAACGGTTTTTCTGTCCGAAATTTTTACAAGCACCGTTCTTTTTATTATTTTAAAGCACAAACCTTCCGTAACGAGTTCGGTTTTGTCCTCGTCGTTAGCCACTCTTTTAACGGAGATATAGTACATTCCCACGTCTATTGCTTTGCCGTCGGTAAGGTACTCGTTAGGGGTGCCGTCGGGATTAAGCGCAAGCAACGTCACTTCAAGCTTTCTTTGCTGCCCGTTGCCCGTTACAGGGGTATAAAACGCTTCGGGCAGTTTTTCCGTTCCGTCGTAAACAAATTCGTTTGTGCCGTTTTCGGCAAGCACCAGAACGGTGCCCGTAGTAGACTTGACGATAAGGGTAACTCCCGTAAAGTTTTCTTCCCATTCGTAATTTTTGAGTATGCTGCGCAACAGTTTAAGTTTTTCGGCGTTTGTCGTAAGCGTAACCGCGTAATTGCCGGGCTGCGAACCCTTAACATAGTCGCAGAATATCCAGTGTGCGACGGCTTCGACCTGCGCTTTTACCGTTACTGACTCGTCTACGGAATTGCCGTTGGCGTCGGTATATACCGGAACGAAGCCGTTGAAAACCGCCGAATATGCGGGCGCTTCCGCATTGTAATTTACGGTATAGTCGCTACCGCCGTTTACCGCTATGCTTAAAGGAATTTTTTCTATCGTAATCTGCCGTGCGTACTCGGTTATGTTGTAGTTTTTGGCAAGGTCCGGGTTTGAAATATACGCTTTCAACGTGTAAATTCCCGCGTCCTTTATGGGTCCCGTCCACACAGTTGGCGTGCCCGCCGCGCCGTCCCTGCGGGTGACTTCAAACTTAAAGTACTCGTTTATGTTCGCAAACTCACCGTCCGCCGACGTCATATATGCTTTTGCGGAATAATTTACCTCGCCGCCGTTGTAGTCCTCGGTAAATTCCGTGGTCCACTCGCCGCCGTCCAACGTCCACTCGACGTCTATGTCACGCGGGGCTATGGTAAAGTTTTTAGAGTAACTTGCCTCGCCGTCCGTAAACGCGTAGTTTTTGTCCGCAGGCGCGGAAATTATTGCAACGTAGTAAGCGCCGTTTAAATTCGCCTCGCTGTGAGCGCCGTTTACAGTGACGGAAAGGGGAATATTTACTCCGTTTACGTCGGCATAGAAAAACTGCGGCGCCTGGTCCTTTCCGTTGTACACAAACGACAAAGTTTCGTAGCGGAGGTCGCTTTCCTTAACCTCTTTGGGAAGGATTTTGAAAGTGAATTTATTCGATACCCCATCGGGTATGGCGTAGTTAGAGTCGTTTGGAACAGCCGTAACGGTGTACTCGCCCGCATTTACCGCGCGATTGCCGCAATCGGTTCCGTCCGCATATTTTACCGTATAGCCGAAGGTTATGCTTACGCCTGCCAGCGCGGTGGGCATATGCGTTTCGCCGTCGTATACGTACGAATATGTTGAAGCGTTTATGTTGGTTACGCCGTCGCTGGTCCAATAGAAGGAATTCATCGACATTTTTACGATATTGTACTGCACCGTTACGTCCGCGGGAGGAAGGGTATAGTTTCCGTCCGCTATGCTTACTGTAACGGTGTGCCCGTCGCCCACCATACCCGTGGCGCCGCTGTAAACGGGGGTAACCGTTTCGCCGCTTACCACTCCGCCGAACGTCGCGGTAGGATGCAGCTGCAAGCCTGCGTTAAACTCGAAACTGAACTCGCCCAAATCATTCTTGCTGCCCGTCCACGTTATAGAAAGCAGTTTGGGCGTTATTTTGAAGTTTTGGGTGTTTGAAGTATCGCTTGCAAACGTATAGTTCAGTTTATATTGCGAAGGTATTATCGCCGTGGCTATATACGCTCCGCCCGCATTTTTCTGCAAACCGCTTACAGTACTTGCGGGAGTTTTGCCCGTGGGCATATAAAAATACGCTTTGGGTCCCTGCACCGCGCCGTTGTAAATAAACTCGGCTTCGCTGCCGTCCGGAATCAACGTTTCCGTTCCGTCGCTGCCGGAAATTACCCACTCTACCTTTATTTCAAACTGTTTGACGGTATAAACGCAATCCTCGAAAACAACGTTGTAATTTGCGTTCGCGCTTGCCGCCGTTATGGGGTAAGAGCCCGCGTTGCTTGCTTCTGTTACCGCCGCGGACAAAGATATTTGCAAATCGTCGGCGGGATAAGCCAGCCCGCTTGCTTCAAAACTGTAATAATCGCTTGTGTTCACCGTAAAATCAACGGGGCGGGTGCCGTATTGCGAAACTGTTTTTTCGCGGTCTACCGTCACGGTGATGGTTTTGCGTTCAACGGTGAGAGTGCCCTGAACAAAGACAATATAGTAGTTATCCGCTACCGCCGCAACGCTTTCTTCAATGTTGTATTTGCCGACGTTGCCGTTTGCGCCGACAGCCTGAACGTATGCGCAGCCCAAAACAGGTTCGGTTGAAAATACCCCGGAAACAGGTCCCGTCAAGTCGCCGTCCTCTGCGATAAACCCGTCATATACCGCGGTATAAGCGGGCGCGGCGTCGCCGTACGTTATAGTTTTATTTTCCGCGGTGATTATAAGTTTTTTCTTGTCGACGGTATACGCGCTTGCAACAGTCCACACTCCGCCGTTGTCAACCGCAGTGTTGTCGGCGCCTTCGCCGACGAACGTCACGTTGTAGTTTGCGTTGCTTGCAAAAACTTCCAAAGCGTATTTGCCGGCGACGGCGGCAGCGTTTGCTATGCTTATGCTAACGCCCAAATCGTCCGCCGAACGCTTTAATCCGCTTACCGTGAAATCAACGCCCGCAACGTTGCCCGCAACGGGGATATTTCCATCGTAAACCGAATTTTGATTTTTGATAACTACGGAAGCGTTTGCCTTTTCAATTTCAAGCGAGCAGTTGACGTACGTTATAACGTAATTGTCCGAAGAAAGCCCGCTTACCGCAACGGCGTAATTGCCCACGGGTGCAAACGCAAAGTAGTCGGTTTCCCACTTTGCGTCCGAAACGACTATGTCGCCCGTCTGCGTGGAATTGCCGAAGTCGTCTTTTTCATCGTCGTTAGCCCAGCCCGTAAACACCAGCCCGAAGCGGGTTTTTAAGTCGCTTAAAGTTATGCTTTCGCCGTACTCGGCTTTGTCCGAAACGCCTGCCGTTTTGGGCGCGACGGTTACGGTGAGCGCAGCGCGCGCAATTTCAACCGGTTTAGCCGCCTTGCCGCTGTAACCCGTTGCAACGTCTATTTCCGCAATTACGGTATATATGCCGGGCTTTACGGGAATATCCGCGCCGTTGTACACGGTGCCGTCGTACGACGTGCCTTTGAAAGTGTAGTTGAAAGAAGTTATTTGCGTTGCGCCGTCCGCAGCCGAAGCCGTTGCGGTAACCGCCGCGCCGCCGTAAACACCGTCAGTCACGGTGAGAGTAACTTCAAGATTTTTTACCGTTACGGTAAGCGTTCCGTCCGTTACGGTAACCGTGTAATTTGCCAATACTATGGGGGCAACCGATAAAACGTAGTCGCCCACCGCTCCGTTTGAAGTTGCAAAATCGCCGTAATTGAATGTCAGGTCACCGTCCTCTATGTCAAGCGAAGCGCGGGTATCTCCCCACACCAATCCGCTGACTGAAACGCCGTTGTTCGCGGCTGCCTCGCCCATTGCCACAACCGCGTCCTTTACCGTAACCGTAAGCGGCGCTTTTGTGATTTCCACTTCTATCTGGTCGCCGTCAGTTCCGCCGTCGGGAACTACGCTTGCAATAGTGTAATTTTTTGCAAACGCGCCTTCAAGGCTTGCTGTTATCGCGTACTTGCCCGCCGTTTTTAAAACGGTCGTGCCGTCCGTCGCGTTCAAATATCCGAAAACAACTTTTACTCCGTCGCCTGCAACGGCACCGCTTACTTCATAAGTAATTAAAGGAACGCTGCCGTAAACACAGTCTTCAACAGATATTTCTACGCTTACGTCTTTCTTTTTTATTTTTCCGCTTATAGTTCCGTTGTTTAAAACCGCAAGAGAAGCAGCAACGTCTAATTCGTAATTTTCAGCAAGCGTTCCGCCGAGTTTAAGGCTCCAAATATTTGCAGAAATATTTTCACCAGCGTCAGCGCTTACAAATCCGCCGTAAGCGTCTACCGTTACACCCAAAACTGCATTGCCTGTTGCGGAATATACAAAGATTGCAGAAGAAGTATCAAATGTAACGTTTGTCGTTCCGTCATAAACTTTTCCCTTCAATCCGTCGTTATCTGTGGCAACGTCAATGCCTCCGGTAACTTTTATTGTCGCGCGTGTTATGTAAGTTATGCACTCATAAACGTCTGAAAGCAACGTGTAGTTATCCTTCATAGTTCCGTCAAGTTGCAAAGTGATTTTTTTGCTATACCTACCCGCAGTAGAACCTGAAAGCTCTATTCTACCGGAAGTTGCAACGTTACCCGTTTCATAATCAACGGGAATAATCCAAATTTTAGTTTTATCTATTTCTCCATCTGTACCATAATCGTTTGAAACAACGCCCAACACAGACAATGTGTTTACGTTTAAAGTAGTAAAATTAGTTCCGTCATACTCTTTTGCAGCAAGCGATATACCTGACACGGATAATACCACTTTGTTTACAATAGAAGTAAGATAAACTATTGAAGTAGTGTTGTCCTCCCAGCGGAAATTGGTAGGGTCTAAAAGTCTAATAGTTGCCTTATATGTTCCCGCAGAGATACCGTACACATGATTGGTAACCGAAGGTGAAGAGCTGTCGTATGAAATTGTCATACCCGCAGGGTCAAACCCAACTATAACCTGCTGAACGTTCCCATCGTAAATCAATCCGCCGTTAATAAACGGTTTAGAAAGTTTTCTGGGTAAAATGTTATAAGTTTTTATGTAACTTCCGTCCGTAGGCAAAGTATAATTTGTAACCTGCGCACCGGAAAGCCCTGCCGTAACTGTATACGTACCGGCATTGATTCCCGCACCGGAAGTATCTACCGTTAAATGACAATCGTCACCCGCTACAACTCCTCCGAGAGTGCTGGCAGGATATTGCGTATTACCTTCCGAATAATAAATGTCCTGCGTAGACCACGCAATAGTTACTTCGCGCGGAACAACCTCAAAAGTCAGCACGTTATTTGTATACCCCGCGTCGTTCACTATAAAAGTATAAACGCCCACGTCTTTAAAATATGTGTAAGTGTTGCTTCCGCTGCCGGCGGTTAAAAATTTGCCTGACGTTTCAGACGTGACAGTCCCTGCAGAAGCGCTTATCCTAAACCAGTTGCCGGTATAAACTTGTTTATAATCTTTAACCGACATTACAGAGGAGTTCCAGCTTGCTCCTTTATTTATAGAAACACTGAACGTCCAATTTATTTTTGTTGCAGGAGTGCCGCTGACAATTTGTCCGTTTGTGGTGCCTTGAACTTTGCAACCTATATTATCGGCAAAAAAGAAAGTTGTTAAAAGTCCGCCGGCAGTAGTTGCATTATAACTATCGATAAACGTTACGGCAGCCCCGCTAGCAGGCGTTGTTTGTGTATGTATACCAATACTTGCAACGTTTTTATTTGATTTAAGCGAACTGTCAATTAATATTTTGCGCCCATTAGGCAAATACATATTGCTTGCGACGTTATTGGCTATATTATTATATATTTTAAGACCGCCGCCATACGTTTTGCCGTTCTTGGTGACTGTTTTACCGCCGATAGTTACAGAACCTATGCTTCCTACATTTATTCCGCCGCCTACACCCGCCGCTTGGTTATTAGATATAACACCGCCGTACAAATATGCGGCAGTCGCACCGCCGTCAAGCTGAAGACCTCCGCCGGATTGCGCGGTAGTGTTATTGGATATATTTCCTCCGTACATGTAAAACGTAGTACCGGAATAAATTGTAATACCGCCGCCGTTGCCGTTAGTCTGGTTATTTATAATTTTACCGTCGTATAAATAAACCATAGAAAACCACGCTTCTATACCGCCGGACCAAGCTCCGCCGTCTGACATAACTTTATTTTCCGAAATGGTACCGCCGTACATTTCAAATATTGAATGCCTAATTCCTATACCGCCGGCGTCGCCTGAATTTCCGGAAGCGGCATTATTGGTTATAGTTCCTCCGTTCATATACATAGTGGCGTGAAAAATACTTACGCCGCCGCCTGCCGTTTGACCGTCGTAACTTGCCGTATTTGTAGTAACAACGCCGCCGTTCATCGTAAAGACTGAATCACCGAAAAAGTACAAGCCGCCGCCGCGGCCTTTTGTAACAAGGTTATTGGAAATTGTTCCTCCGTCCAAGACAAACGTTCCGCCGTTTACGCAAAAGCCGCCGCCGCATAAGTTATCAGTAATTTCCAAACCGCTGTCTACCCTACTTCCGCCTTCCGCAGTATTACCCATAACGTATCCGCCGCTCATTGAAATAGTTGCGCCGTTAGAATAAATTCCACCGCCTGCCAAAGCATAGTTTTCTGCAATAGACCCGCTTTTTATATTTAGCGTAGCGCCCGCTTGGGCAAATATACCGCCGCCGTATGAACCTGCGGTATTGCCCTTTATTATCGCGCCGTCTATAATTATAGTGCTGCCGTTATAAGCATAAATCGCGCCGCCGCAAGCGCTTACTTCGTTATCTGTAATCGTGCCTCCGGAAAGAGTTAGCTTGCCTTTAACGGTAAAGGCGGCGCCGCCTTCTTCATTTTCTCTGCCGCCGGAAATTTGACCGTTACCAATTACCTCCAAAGAACCTTTGTTAATAAAAAATATGCAGCCGTCAGGATTTGCATCGGTTGTGCGCGTAAGGTTGTATCCGTTCAAATCAAAAAGTATGCTTGCTTTGTCAGGAACCATAAGGCATTGTTCATTAAATGAACCTACCCCGGCATTCGCTTTTGTATAATTCCAATTTGCCGTCAACCGAACCGTAACCAACAACCCGTTGCCGTCTACGCTTGTTTGTATGGCTTTATGCCAAAGCGCCATATTGTCAGTACCGTCAAGCTCGTAATAAGTTACCAGCTGGTCTGATATAGGCGCGGAAGCCTTGCCGTTCGCAACGCTTTCCGCAGTTTGCCCCGACTGCTGTAATTCGCCCGAATTTTCCGCCGAAGAAGTTTTTCCGTTATCGAAAAACAAACACGAAAAAACGGCGCACAGCAAAAATATTGCGGCAAACGCCGCAACCGCGCCGAACCGTTTTAATCTACCCCTGATTTTCATAAATGTTCTCCTTTTTATTTACGTTTATTTAGTTGTAACCACATAAAAAAGACAACAAAAAAGTGCGACGCCGTAAAACGTTGCACTTGAAAAATACCTGATTATATTGCGTACAACAATTAAACGGACAGCCGAAGCGAAACGCTTCGGACGCACTTGTTTCAATGTTGTACGGGGCAAAACCTGCGGTTTGCCCAAGTGATGTGGTACTTGAAGTGTAGCACCCGAGTTTAATAAAATCAAGTGTTTTTTGTTATTTTTGCGAAATTTTTTTATTTTTTGCGGCACACATACGGCAATATGGCGCAAATAAGCCCGCAGGCGAAACACGCCTGCGGGCTTATTTACCACACCATTAACCCGATTATTTATGCGGGCAAAGGATTACAAATTTATGTTGGGGCGAAAATTGCCCCCGTTATATGCCGCGTTTACCGCCAAACGCGGTTTTGTTTAAACCATTCGGTATCTTTCAAGACAGTGTTATTGTTTGAACAGTTTAACAAAAGTTTGTCGTCCTTTACGTAAAAAACTATGTTGCCGTTTAAAGACTCAAACAAACCTTCGGCATAATCAATTATAAGCGTTGTGCAATATATGTTTTGGGTATACTTTGCAACGCGGTCTATAAACGCCTGCGAAGGGAAAGTGTTTTGCGGGTTGGAGGTATACTCGGTTGTTCCGCAGCAACAGCACACCGCTACGTTTTTGGGTTTTATAACGCTTAGCAATTTTTCGGTTGAGGCGGTATAGCTGCCGTGGTGTCCGCCCTTGAACAACTCTACCTGAGGAAGATTGTTGTTGTCGACAAGGTAACTTTCGCCCTTTTCTTCAAGGTCGCCCGTAAACAAAAAGTTTTTATTGCCGGAAGGGCTTTTTTGCGTGAGCAGAGCGCATACGGAATAGTCGTTTTCGTCGCTTGTTTCGTGCTCGTAATAGTAGTTATACAAAATATTTAAGGAAACGGTTTGCGCCTCGTCAAGGTAATAGCTTTTTTGCGCGCCGTTTACACCGTACCAGCAATCCGCCGCCGTGAAGACTTCCGCGCCATTGCTTTCGGCGTATTCTACCGCGGAAACATAGTTGTTGTAAATTGCGGAAGTTGTATTGTGGCGGGCAAACTGAATTATTGTGCCTATCCGGTACTGATATAAAATGCCCGTACGGCTGCCGTTTTCCGCCTTATTGCCGACGAAACCTGCAATATGGTCCTGATGGGCGTGGGTTGCAATGACGTATTCAAGCACGCCGTCCGTGCAGTATTCGTCAACGTAAGCTTTGATGGTGTCCGCGCTGCCCTGACGGGAGCCAGCGTCAATAAGCACCTCGGTATCGCCGTACTTTATAAGCGTACAGTCGCCGGTGTATTTGTTGCCGAGTTCGAGAAAATGTATGGAAAGTTGCTGCGAACTTGCAGCGTAGCCGCAGACGGTGCAAACGCCCGTTTCTTCGTCAAAAGTATGGTTGCCGGAACCCGGTATAACCTCTTGCTCAGTTTCGTCGCAATACTCGCAACCGCGCGTTTTGCTGCCGTCGCCGCAGGTCGCCTCCCTGGTTACTTCCCACTCCGTCCAGTAATGCCCGCCCAAACCTAAATATTTATGATACAGTTCGGGTTTTACCAGCCATAATATGAGCGCGGCAACGGCTATAACCAAAAGTAGCGAAACCAAAACCAGAACAAGTTTTGGGTATTTTTTTGCGGCTTTTACCGCCTTTTTTGTTTGTCTTTTGTAAGATTTTTTGTCAGCCATTTAAAATTTTGCCCCCGATTGCCCCTGCAATATCATTGATTGAAGCGGTTTTTAAAGACTTTCTATCTGTTTTAAAATCTTTTCGCGCATCTCTATATATTTATTCAGTTTGGCGCGTTCTTCGTCAACAAGTTTTTTGGGCGCTTTCGCCACAAAACCCTGATTGTTAAGTTTTCCGTCGGCGCGGCGAATTTCCACCATAACTTTTTCAAGCTCGCCTTCAAGACGGATTTTTTCCTTTTCAATATCCACAAGTTCGCCCATAGGGATATAAACGGTGCCTATTGAAAGCACTTGGGTTACGGTTTTTTCGCCCGCTTCCGCGGCGCTTTGGACAAACTTTATTTCCTTTGCGCCCGCAAGTTTTAATATGCTGTTTTCGTTTGCGGAGATTAGGCGTTTTGCGCTTTCGGTAACGATAAACAGGCTGACTTTGCGGGAGGGCGGGCAATCGAGTTCGGTTTTTGCCGCGCGCACCGCTTTGATAATTTCCATTACGCCGCCGAAGGCAACCGCGTCCTTTTTGTACGCCAGTTTCGCGTTGTAGCGCGGGAATTCCTTTGTCATTATAGTGCCTTCCGCATTGGGCAGCGAGCGGTAGATTTCGTCCGTAATAAACGGCGCGAACGGGTGAAGAAGTTTCAGCGTGTTTTCAAGCACGAACACAAGCACGGAAGCCGCCGCGTCCTTTTTGGCGGAATCTTCCGCATAAAGCACGGGTTTTACAAGTTCGATATACCAATCGCACAAATCCGACCAGATAAAATCGTATAAAATTTGCGCGGCTATGCCGAACTCGAACTTGTTTAAAGCCAAAGTTACGTCCCTTATAGAAGCCTGCAAACGCGAAATAATCCATTTATCCGCCGCGGTTAACTTAATTTCGGAAAGCGGTTTTATGGTGCGCCCATCGCAATTTGAAATTACGAAGCGGCTTGCGTTCCAGATTTTGTTCATAAAGTTGCGGCACGCTTCCACCTTTGCGTCCGAATAACGGGTGTCGTTGCCGGGGGCTACGCCCTGCAAAAGCGAAAAACGCAGGCTGTCGGCGCCGTATTTTTCTATAATTTCAAGAGGGTCTACGCCGTTGCCAAGCGATTTGGACATTTTTCTGCCCTTTTCGTCGCGCACCAAGCCGTGGATAAGCACGTCGCGGAAGGGCACTTTGCGCATATGCTCCAAGCCCGAAAAAATCATTCTTGCAACCCAGAAAAATATTATGTCGTAACCGGTTACAAGCACGTCGCCGGGGTAAAAATATTCCAAATCGGAAGTGTCTTCCGGAAAACCCAGCGTGGAGAACGGCCAAAGCGCGGAAGAAAACCACGTATCCAAAACGTCCTCGTCCTGCGAAAGATTTTTGCTTCCGCAGCGGGGGCAAACTACCGCGTCCGTTTTAGAGCAGATTTCTTCGCCGCAGTCGCCGCAATACCATACGGGTATGCGGTGTCCCCACCAAAGCTGGCGCGAAATACACCAATCTTTTACGTTTTCCATCCAGTTATAATATATTTTTGCAAATCTTTCGGGAACGAAGGTTATTTTTTTATCCATAACCGCGTTTATTGCGGGACGGGCAAGCCCTTCCATTTTAACAAACCACTGTTTGGAAACAATTGGCTCTACCGTGGCGCGGCAGCGGTAGCAATGCCCTACGCTGTGGGCGTGCGGCCGAATTTTTACAAGATGTCCGCTTGCCTTCAATTCTTCCACAAGTTTTTTTCTGCACTCGTACCTGTCAAGACCGACAAACTTACCCGCGAGCTCGTTCATCGTTCCGTCGTCGTTCATTACCCTTACGACGGGCAGATTATGGCGCAGCCCCACTTCAAAGTCGTTAGGGTCGTGCGCGGGAGTGATTTTAACCACGCCGGTACCGAACTCCATATCCGCGTGTTCGTCACCGACAACGGGTATGGGTTTGTTTAAAACGGGCAAAATTACGTTTTTGCCTATAAGGTGCTTATAGCGCTTGTCCTTTGGGTTGACCGCAACCGCCGTATCGCCGAACATAGTTTCGGGACGGGTTGTGGCAACTTCCAAAGCGGTTGAGCCGTCCTCGGTAAAATATTTTATATGCCAGAAAAAGCCGTCCTCGTCCGAATACTCTACCTCCGCGTCGGAAAGAGCGGTTTTGCACTGCGGGCACCAGTTTATTATTCTGCTGCCCCTGTAAATAAGGTTTTTATTATATAGATTTACAAAAACTTCCCTTACCGCTTTCGAACATTTTTCGTCCATAGTAAAGGTAAGGCGCGACCAGTCGCAGGATGAACCGAGTTTTTTAAGCTGCTCTACAATTCTTCCCGCGTATTTTTCCTTCCACTCCCAAGCGCGCTTTAAAAAGCCTTCCCTGCCCAAAGTTTCTTTGGAAAGCCCCTCTTTTTTCATTTGCTCGACAATCTTTACTTCGGTAGCGATAGACGCGTGGTCCGTACCCGGCAGCCACAAAGCGCAATATCCCTGCATACGCTTGAAACGTATTACGGTGTCCTGCAAAGTTTCGTCCATAGCGTGCCCCATATGCAGCTGCCCCGTTATGTTGGGCGGAGGCATCATCACGGTGAAGGGGACTTTGCTGTCGTCGCGCACGGCTTTGAAACAGCCGCTTTCTTCCCACTCGCGGTAAAGCCTGTCTTCAAAATTTTTGGGGTCGTAATTCTTTTCCATCATAATATTTCCTTCTTTTCGGCAATAAATTGCGCGCTTGCAAGTAAATTATATACTTTTTTATTATACAACGGTTTTAAACCCGTTGTCAAACGCAGGAAGCATACGCATAAAATGTATTATTAAATTTTTAACAGGAGTTGAAATACTTATTTTGAAAAAGAAATTTTTATTTTCAATACTTGCCGCGGTATTTACGCTGATTATACCTTTTTCGGTAGCGGGCTGTAAAAAAGGCGGCAACGTAATCAGAATCAACGAAGTCACTCATTCCGTCTTCTATGCGCCTATGTATCTTGCCGACGCACTTGGATATTTTGAGGACGAAGGCTATAAAATAGAACTTACAAACGGCGGCGGCGCGGACGCGACTATGGCTGCGGTGCTTGCAGGCGAAGCCGACGTAGGTTTTTGCGGACCGGAAGCAACCGTTTACGTACACACGGGCGACAGCGACGACGCGCCTATGGTGTTCGGGCAGCTGACAAAGCGCGACGGAAGCTTTCTTGTAGGCAGAACCGAGCAAAAGGACTTTAAATGGAGCGACTTGCAGGGCAAAGATATTTTGGCGGGCAGAGCGGGCGGCGTGCCTTTGATGACCTTCCAATACGTACTTAAAAACGCGGGAGTTACGGCAAACTGCATAACCAACGTTGCGTTCAACTCTATGACGGCGGCGTTTGAAGGCAACGTGGGCGATTACTGCACTATGTTTGAACCTGTTGCCTCGGAATATCAGGCGGCGGGCAAAGGCTTTATAGTGGCTTCCGTCGGACAGGAATCGGGCGAAATTCCCTACACCTGCTTTATGGCTAAACAAAGTTATATAGACAAAAACGGCGACAAGGTGCGCGCGCTTTTAAGGGCGATTACCAAAGCCGTAAAATACGTTGACGAGCACGACAGCGCTTCGATTGCGAAACTGCTTACAAAATACTTTGACGGCACAAGCGAAGCAAGCCTTAAAACCTCCGTTGAAAGCTACAAAAAAATAGACGCGTGGGTAAAAAATATGGCTATGGAAGAAACCGCTTACGAACGTCTTCTGGACGTAATTTCTCAGGCGGGAGAACTTTCGCGACGCGTTCCTTTCCACGAAGCGGTGCTTACCGAAGCCGCGGACAGAGTATACAGAGAAATTTACGCATAATTTACGTAAAAAACGCGTTATACGCGGCATATTGCGGGGTATACGCAAAAATTAAGGCAAATTGCGGCGGTTGTGCGCAAAACGCGTAAACAAGGCATATTGCGGGAGCAAACTAAAAAATATGATTTTGGAATTTAAAGACGTATCTTACACCTATCACACCAAAACGGGCGAAACCACCGCCGTTTCTAATATGAATTTTTCAATTGACGACGGGCAGTTTGTTTCGGTAATAGGACCTTCGGGCTGCGGAAAAACCACAATTTTATCGCTTGCGGCGGGACTGCTTTCACCTTCTTCGGGAGAGATTGTACGCGGTAAAACGGAATTCGGATATATGTTGCAGCGTGACGCGCTGTTTTCGTGGCGGACTGTTGAACAAAATATATTTTTGCCGCTGGAAGTAAAAAAGCGCAACACGCCGGAAATGCGGGCGAAGGCAGTTGCGCTTGCCGAAAAATACGGATTGAAAGACTTCCTTAAAAAGACCCCCGCACAGCTTTCGGGCGGTATGCGCCAGCGCGTGGCGCTGATACGCACCCTTGCCGCCGAACCGGAAATTTTGCTTTTAGACGAACCCTTTTCCGCCCTTGACTACCAGACGAGGCTTGAAGTTTGCGACGACGTTCAGGGCATAATCAAGGGTGAAAAAAAGACGGCGCTTTTGGTTACGCACGATATTTCGGAAGCGATTGCGCTTTCAGACAAGGTTGTGGTGCTTTCCGCGCGCCCCGCTTCCGTCGTTGCCGAGCACGTTATCGACTTCGGCGGAAACGCGCCGAAAACAAGGCGCGAATGCAGCGAATTTGCGGCTACATTTGAAATTTTACGTAAAGAATTAGGCATATGACAAAGCAAACCCGCAACGTTTTGCGCGGGTACTGAGGTCAACTTATGAAAAAGACAAAAGACACTGATTTTTCACGCGAGCACATCGCTTACTTAAAAAAAGAACGGCAGAAAAAAGTTATTGTGCACGTTTGCCGTTGCTTGATACTTATTGTTATTTTAGGTTTTTGGGAACTGTTTGCAGGGCTTAAAATAATTGACCCGTTTATAACGAGTTCGCCTTCGCGCGTGATTAAAACGATAGGCGATTTATACGGCAACGGCACGTTGTTTTTCCACATAGGCGTCACGCTTATGGAAACGCTTGTCGGGTTTTTGGTGGCGGTTTTAGCGGGCTATGCCATTGCCGTGGTGCTTTGGTCCAGCGACGCTGTGCGAAAAGTTTTGGAACCTTACATTGTGGTTTTAAACTCGCTGCCCAAAATTGCGCTGGGGCCGCTGATTATAATTTGGATAGGCACCGGTTACGACGCGATTATTTTTATGACGGTAATCGTTTCTATAATAGTTTGCATTATGAATATGCTGTCCGGCTTTATTGCGGTAGACAAAACCAAACTGCTGCTGATGAAGTCTATGGGCGCAAACAGATTGACTACGCTGACAAAACTTATTATTCCCGCCTCTCTCCCCGCGCTTATGAACACGCTTAAAGTTGCGGTGGGGCTTGCCTGGATTGGCTCGATTATGGGCGAATACATCGTTTCGAAAGCGGGTTTGGGTTATTTGATAGTTTACGGCGGGCAGGTTTTTAAACTTGACCTTGTTATGACGGCTACGTTTATACTTTGCGCGCTGGCTGGCGGTATGTACGGAATTATTTCGCTTATAGAAAAGAGAGTCGTAAAACAATACTGATTATCTCCCGCTACTATTTAATAAACCTGCGTCAAATTCAAAAACTTGCGTTAAAAACTTTTAAAAGAGTAAAAAATTACCGCCCGCGCGTTTTAAAACGCGCGGGCGGTTTTCCGCATACAGCCGCTTAAAAAACTTTAAAGCAATTACGTATGCGAAAATTTTATACAAGCGCCATAACTATGAAGACCACCGCGGCGGTGCAGGCCGCAATTATGTTAAGCGCTTTTTTAACGTAAACTATCATACCGCTTCTCTCCTTAAATCAAGTCTTTCCCTTTTATTTAAGCCTTTAAGACCGTCCAGCTCGAAAAGCAGTTTCCGGCTGTCGGAAACGGGAATTTCCTCCCCTTTGCCGATTAAATAAGTTTCGCCGTCGTGGCGGTGCCTTATAAGATGTTTTTGTCTTTCAATATATGCCGTAAAATTCATTTTTTTCGTCCTCCCGTGTTTACGCCTTTATTTTAACATTTATTGTTGACATATATTGTCATATATGGTAAAATATTTTAAAAAATTTAAAAAATATTTTTCAGCGTAGTTTATACTATGCGGCAAGGCGCCCGATTATTAACGCGGAAGGAAAAAATTTATGAAGTATGAAGTTATGTTTAAAATAATGATGAATCTTTTGCAAAAAAGAAAAGTCACCGCAAAGGAAATAGCGGACAAGTACGACGTTTGCATACGAAGCGTTTACCGGTATATTGAAGAGTTATGCGTTTGCGGAGTGCCGATAAACGTTGAGCGCGGCAGGTACGGCGGAATTACCATTGCGGACACGTTTAAACTGCCCGTCGGCTACTTTACAAAAGAAGAATACGCGGCGGCAATTAACGCGCTTAACGCAATGTCCTCGCAAATTGACGATGAAAACGTTATTTCCGCTCGGGAAAAACTTGAAAGCAGGCAAAAGACGGAAAAGCGCGAACTTGCGGTATGCGGAAACATTATAGTTGACGGCGGAACCTGGGGCGCGGGTAAAAAGTTTTCAGAAAAAATGCGCGTTTGCGAAAAGGCGGTCAACGAAAGCAAGAGCATACTTATCGACTATATTTCGCGCGGGGGCGAGCACTCGAAAAGGGTTATAGACCCGCACGTTTTGGTTTATAAGCAAAGCGTTTGGTACGTTTACGCTTTTTGCCACACAAAACAGGGCTTCCGCACCTTTAAAATAGGCAGAATAAAAGCCGCTGCGTTTACCGGAGCGGAATTTAAAAAGCGTGAATTTACGCGCGACGATATTGATTTGGATTTTTATTACAACGACAAGCAACTTACGGAAGTTTCTTTGGAAATTCTTAAAAGTTCGCTTGCGGACGTAGAGGAATGGCTGGGCATAGACAATATCGAGCCGCGCGGCGACAAATTTGCGGCAAATATTTCATTGCCGGACGACGACGGGCTTGTAAACAAGATATTGAGTTTCGGCGGGGCGGTACGCGTTTTGCAGCCTGCCGAACTGAGGGAAAAAGTAAAATCCGCCGCCCTGAGAATTGCCGAAAACTTATAAAGGTAAACGGACAGGAAAAAACGCACTTTTAATACCATTTACAATCAATTGAAATAATTGTTGTAGGCATACCGACGATTTGTATATCAAATTTAAGGCTTGTTTCTACTTTCGTCGAAGCATTATGTATCCTAAAACTAAATTGCCAACCGCCGTCCATATACAATTCTATGGTATTCGTGCTGTTTGGCTTAAAATCTAAACTCACAATGCGGGTAGGCAAACACGCGATAGGAATTTCAATTTTGGGGTTTGATATATTGCTTGCTTGATTTAATTTTCCGTGCAAATTATATGTTTGAATTTGTGTTAATCGCCGACTGTCTATGCTGATTACTTTATAAAAATCAAATTCGCCGAGTAGATATTCTACCATTCTTTTCGGCACTTCGGAATTTGCACAGTTACTGCGTTTAATTTCGTCTATAAATGCTTGCAAAAGTGGGATATAAATATCTTTGTCCTTATGCGGCAATTCATTCCAATTTTTCTTATTGTCTTTTTGAATTTTCAAGTAATCAAAAATGGGTTTAATATCGCCCCAATATTTTTCAGAACAAGGAATATTAAACCATTTTGTACCGAAGTCTAATGATTTTGCTAATCTACTGTGTTTAACGGCAAAATGATTATGCTTGATACTTAAACCGATTTCCCATTTTACATCTTTGCGGCTAATAACAATATCACGAACATCACCGTCTTTACCTTGATTATCGGTTTGTATTTTCAATTTAAGCAAATCGTCGCTCGGTTCTGTTATCTTAGGCTCCATATCAAATATGGTAGCAACAGCAGACTTTGCACTTTCAGTCAGTACATCTTGAACAAATGGACTAACCAATGACCAAGCGTGAAAAGCGGCATTGTATGCGCTGTTTTGCTCAATTTCAACACTACGAACTTTACTTATTTCATTGCATAAGGTAGTTAAACAGATGTATTCGTATGCTCGACCTTGATTATTGCTTTGCTCGCTCATTTAGTTTCTCCTATGTTTTCAAAGTTTTTTTGATTGCTACTGCAACTTCATACGCTAAATTTACAGGTACAGCATTACCAATCATTTTATATGCGTCATTGGTATTTGAATAAATAAATTCGAAAGTATCGGGGAAACCTTGTATTCTTGCAATTTCTCGAATCGTCATACGACGGTATAAGTTTTCTTTACCTTTCACAAATTCACGCTTATTTTGTTCTATAAAAACCATTTTAGGGGCTTGCGGATGTAGTTGACATTGCCGCCCAGACGCTTGAACAGTAAAGGCTTGCTCGTCCCACGATTTAACTCTATTTCTACTCATAAAAATCGGGGAATAAGCACCGACAAAATATTCATTATTATTTTCTGCCTTGGGATTATGATAATTTTTTGCCGTTGCAGGTATTGCCGTATATTGCAAATCCCAAATAACATCTCGAAGTGTTAATTTGTTTTTATGCGCAGTTGAACCTTGTGGAAATTTGAAATCAATATTCAAATCATTTCTAAAACCTATATAAAATACACGTTTTCTTTCTTGCGCCACACCATAGTCTTTTGCGTTAACTAATGTAATCATTACGTTGTAGCCGCAATCTCTAAATGTTTCAATTATATTTGCAACTGCTTTTTTATGACGGTTAGCAAGCATACCACTTACATTTTCTGCAAGAAAAAATTTAGGTTGCTTGCTTTTTAATATTCGTATGTATTCGTAGAATAATTTACCACGAGCGTCATCGATACCGCGTAAAGCCCCTGCTTCCGACCACGATTGACAAGGCGGACCACCAATTATACCGTCAATATCGTTAGGAAAGTCATTTTCGCTTATATGCCGAATATCCCCCTTAATCAATCTTGTATTAGGGTGATTGACGATAAAAGTTTCCCATATAGTAGGGTCATATTCGTTTGCGATAGGTATTTCAAAGCCTGCTTTTTCAAAGCCTAAATCAAGACCACCGCAACCGCTAAACAAACTTATGACTTTCAAATTTGCTCTCCGTAGTAGTATCTTCTTAAATTATAGCATAAACAATAATAATTATCAAGGCTAAAAATATATCTTTGAGTATTTTAAATATTTATTTTACTATGTTACAAATAACATAGTTTTCACACAATGTAAAGGCAAGAAAAAGCGTGACCTCACGCCACTCCTAACTTTATGTCTGCGTTTTATGTTCATCCTATGTGAATACGGTAACACCGTATGTTTTTATTTGCGTACAGATAAACATATGCTCACCAGGGCAAATTTTCGCCGCCGAGAATATGAATATGCAGGTGAAATACCGTCTGTCCCGCGTCGTCGCCCTGATTTATAATAAGACGATAACCGTTGTCGCAACCGTTTTGTTTTGCGATTTCGGGAATTTTGAAAAGCATATAACTTAAAATGTCTTTGCTGTTGCCATCCGCCTCTTCAAGCAGTTTAAAGTGCGTTTTGGCAACCGCAAGCAAATGGACTTTCGCCTTTGGCTCTATATCCCTGAAAACAAGCATTTTATCGTCCTCGTAAACTTTTGCGGACGGAATTTCACCTTTAATTATTTTACAAAAAATACAATCGTTACTAAGCATTTTCTATCTCCTTTGATAACTTTTTTGATTTTAATTTAAATACCGCAAACAGCGAAACACCCAACGCCAACACAAATACCATACCCGCACCCAATGTGATTACGGCGCCCAAACCGTAAAACACGGTTTGATTTAAAACCACTTCGTACGTTGAAAACAACTCGTTATACTCGCAATCTATAACGTCCTGATTGACGTCGAAATAATATAATGAATCGGAGACGTTGCCCTCATTATCGTATTCCATATACAACGGAATACAGTCGTAAAATTCGCCTTCCGACATAACCTGAATACGCGTAAGCAGCCAGCCTTCGGCTTCTTCCTGCGGATTTTCTCCGTCATTTAAAACCCGCCATTCGTAGGTATAATAATAAAATTGACCGACGGGCTGGACGATTTTAGTGTATAAGTTTTGCTCAACCGTAAAAGCGTAGTATTGCTGCGGCGGCATATCCTCGTCAAATTCTCTGCCCCAATCGTAAGTAAAATTTTTGCCGTTTTGCAAAAAAGAAATAATTTCACCGGTCTGCCCTTCGGAATACGTCTTTACCGCATATCCGTAGCCTATGTCCGCAACGCACGCCGAAAACGCCAAAAAACTGAAAATTAAGGACGCAACTACTGCGATTACGTTTGCAATGTGCGAATATTTTGCGCTTTGTTTTAATTTTTGGCTGGTTACGTCCTGCGAACAGCCGATTGAAACAGCCGAGGTTACAGCGCCGCTTTCCGCAACGCTTTCGCGCGCAACAACGTTTTCGGGCTGCGATTCGCCGGATTTTTCCGCTTCGCCCGCAACCGCTTGGCAAACGGGCAAATTAAGCGCGGCGCTTTCAAAAGTTATTTGCTCGCCCGCAGGCAAATTCTGCGCTTCCTGCAAGTCGTTTTCAGATAACTGCGTTAAGGGTTGATTTTCAATTGCGCCGTTTTGTAAGCCGAATGCGGCGGCGCGCTCTTTTTTGACAAGCCAACGGGTGAAACATATGCAATAAATAAAGCCGAACACCACCCCGAGAAAGGATATTAAATAGCCGTTAGCCAACGTCAAATCCCAAAGAAAATGCAGCGCCATACTCATAATAAACACGCCGTAAAAACGCCAATTGAGGAATGGACGGCGGAATTTTGAAAAAGCCCAGCCGCAATATCCCGCCCATACCGTATGAGTGGTAAACGCCGAAAGCGAGCGTATTACGGAAGTTCCCGCAAGAAAAGCAACGTTTATCGCGCCTCCCTCCGAACTGTTGTCGAAAATATAACCCATATCTTCGATAACGGACATTCCCACGCCCACCGCTACTCCTATCAAAAAGCCAGCAAACGGGTTGCCGCGCTTTTTAAACAGCACGATTGTGATTAAAACGGGAATAAGTTTTGCGGTTTCTTCAAGAAAGGCTATGTACACAACCTGAAAATATCCGTCGGGCGGGGTGTACGCCATATATCCGAGTTGAGCAATAAAAATAGAAGCGGTACCGCCAATTATGGCGACAAGCGATATTTTTAAAAAACTTAAACTGCCGTCCGGACATAACTCGTATATAAGAACTAGGAAAGGTATGTTTATAAACGCGCCGCCAAGCAAAATTACCGTGGGATAACTAATTGCGTTGCGCGAAACCGTCATAACGAACATCGTAAGGCAAAACAACGCAAAACAAAAGGCTAGCGCGCGCATATACAGCCACGGATATACCTTGTTTACCGCGTCTTTACCGTCGAGTCCGCGCGTAAAAAATTCGGCGTAGTCTTCCTTTGAGCGGGCGCGGAAAGTTTCGGTAGTCCATTTTTTAAAACTTTCTTTGCGCCGTGTTTTGGGGGCGGATTTGGGATGAAAAGTCTTTTGCTCCATACCGTACCTCTTATAAAATTTTTATTTAACGCGCATTTTTACGGAAAACCCGAATTAATTGTCAACCGGTAATATGCGGTTGTTTTTACCGCGCGTATCAAATACTGTTTTAAACTTCAAACAACTTTGCTTCCGCGCCGTCGCGGAAACTTTTTACGACGGTTATTTTATATTTTTCCCCGCACGCAAGTTTTGCGGGAATATAAATTTTTACGTAATTGCCCGTGTACCCCGTCGTATAGGCGCCGTCGTATTCTTCCGCAATAAAATCGGTTGTTTTTGCCGTTAACCCCGCAATATAGCGCGCCGAAGCGCTTTCCGCCGCGTTTAAAAGCGTATGCAGACGGCGGCTTTTAATATCCGGCGGTACGTCCTTCATTTTGTAAGCAACAGTACCTTCGCGCGGAGAATAGGCGAAAGCGTGAACGCGTGAAAAGCCCGCTTCTTCAATGATTGAAATACTTTGTGCAAAATCTTCTTCCGTTTCCCCCGAAAATCCCGCGATGATGTCGGTGGTTATAGCCGCGTTTGGAAAATAACTATAAATAAGCGCGCATTTCGCAAGATATTCTTCGCGGGTGTAGTGCCTGTTCATCGCCTTCAAAACCGCGTCAGAGCCGCTTTGCAGCGACAAATGAAACTGCGGGGCAAAGTCGTGCAGATTTTTAAGCGCGGAAAGAAATTCTTCCGTAATCACGCGGCATTCAAGCGAACCCAGCCTTATGCGTTTGCGCACGTCGGCAAGCGACTTTATAAGGTCGGTTAAAGTTAAGCCGTCGTAGCCGTAAGAAGATATGTTTATGCCGTTTAAAACTATTTCGGGGCACGGCGTTTGCATAATTTCCCCCAGAATATCCTCTGTTTTACGCGATTTTTCTCTGCCGCGAAGATAGGGTATTATGCAGTAAGAGCAGAAATTGTTGCAGCCGTCCTGAATTTTTACAAACGCGCGTGTTTTGGTCTGCTTGGGCAAAGAAAGCCCGCAAGTTTCCCCGCCGAAGCGGCTTGCAATAGCCTTCAAAATTTCTTCCTTGTTGCGGGCGCCCGTAACAAACGTTACGCCGCGTTCGTAAAACCTGTTTGCGTCCTTTTCGGAAGCGCAACCGCAAACGTAAATTTGCGCCGCGGGATTAAACTTGCGCGCCCGCGCCACAAGTTGACGGCTCTTTTTTTCCGCCTCGCTTGTAACGGCGCAAGTGTTTAAAACGTATATATCCGCGGGGCAAAGCTTGTCCGTGACCTCCCAACCGCACTTTTCAAGCGAAGCCATTATGCAAGCCGATTCGGTTTCGTTGACCTTGCAACCGAGGGTAAACACAGAAGCTTTCATTCAAGTTCACCCAACGCCTGCGCGGCAAGCGCGCACATTACAACCGCAGCGGTTTCGGCGCGGAGTATGCGTTTGCCCAAAGTTACGCCGTAAAAGCCGAGTTTTTCCGCTTCTTCAAACTCTTTATGCGAAAAGCCGCCTTCGCTGCCGACCACAAGCGCAGTCGGACCGTTTATCGCGCGCATATCCGTTGTGGAGTTCTTTAAAAATTCGCACGCAAACAACTTGTTTTTATAACTGCACGCAGACTTCAACGCGGAATTTAAATCCGCAAAAAAAGCCACCTTCGGCGCGCGCGAACGCAGACATTGCTTTGCCGCCTCTCGCGCAACTTTATTAAGCCGTTCAAGCTTATTCTCATTCATATAAGCGGAGCAATACTCGGAAGAAAAAATGCCTATTTCCGTCACGCCGAGTTCTGTCGCCTTTTGCACGACAAGTTCGGTTTTGTCGCCTTTCAGCGCTCCGCACAAAAGATAAATTTGCGCCTTTGGCTCTTTGTCGCCTTCGGTTACCCCTATTATATGCGCCGACAAACAATGTTTTTCTATTCTTGAAACGATTGCGGAATATTCCTTTCCGCTGCCGTCAAGCAAAACAATTTCGCTGCCCGCCTCTACACGCAAAACGGTTTTGGCGTGAATAAACTCCTCGCCTTCAAGCCTTACTTCGGTTGCGACGGGGTCTAAATTTTCAATGAAAAATCTTCTGGGCGTACTCATAATTTAAACGACAGCGCTATCCACTCGCCTTCCTTCAACGTTTTTTCAAGTATAAGATTTTGCGCGGTAAATGCGCTTATAACCATTTGAAGCCTGCTTTCGATAATTCCGCTTAAAATAAGCGTGCCGCCCTTTTTAAGGTTTTTGGGAATGGACGGCGCAAGCCCGCATAAAATTTCCGCTGTTATGTTTGCAAGCATAATATCGCCCTTTATTTCTGCGTTGTCCAACAGGTTGGAGTGAGCCACTGTAACTTTATTTGCTACGCCGTTTATCTGCGAATTGTGCTTTGCGCTTTCAACCGCCACATAGTCGATATCGGTAAGATACGCGTACTCGGCGCCGAGTTTTATTGCCGAAATACCCAAAATTCCGCTTCCGCAGCCCACGTCAATACACACGCTTTGCGGAGTAAGATATTGCTGCAAAAGTTTAAGGCACATTGCGGTTGTTTCGTGCTCGCCCGTGCCGAAAGCCATATTGCTGTCCAGCAAAACAACCTGTTCTTCGGGCTTGTTTTCATACTTAATCCACTCCGGACAAACTACAATTTTTTCGCCTATGTGCAGCGGGCGGAAATGCGTTTTCCAAATTTCAAGCCAATCGTCGCCCTCTACCTCTCTGCGTGTGCTTTCAAGCGTGCCCAAAGAGACGGCGCCGCCTCCAAGCCGCTTTAATTCTTCCAAATCTTCGCGTATTTTTGGAAGAATAACCTGCGTTTCGTCCACGGGAATAAACGATTTAACAAGCGCTTCGCCGTTGTCCTGCGTAAGGCTTTCGTCCATATAGTCCCAATAAAGCGCCTTGTTGCGTTGAAGCGCTATTACGTCCTTTACGTCCGAGATTGCCACGCCGTAAGTTGTATAGCGCCATAATACGTCGGCAACAAGTTCGCTGCCTTCGCTTGTAGTATGTATTGTAAGTTCGCAAAATTTCATAAATTTATTCTATCACTTGCTTGCCGTTATTGCAAGAAAAAAGCGCTTCGTTTACAAAACGCAGCGCCCGCTTTAAACACAGGTACAAACAATTTGAATTTTTAAACTTTATTTTTGGCAAGATACTCTATTGCGGAATGAAGCGCAACGTTGCCTTCACCTGCCGCTTTGATATATTGGTACGGTCTGCCCGTGCAATCGCCCGCAGCGAATATGCCGTCGATATTAGTCGAGCAATCGCGTCCGACAACAATATGTCCGCCGTTTGTTTCAAGCCCGTGTACAAGCGTTGCGGGGGAAACCGCACCCCTTAGCACAAACACGCCGTCTACGTCTATTTTTCCGTCCTTGAATATAACTTCCCGAATTTTCATATCCCCTCTAAACTCCACGGGGGATTTAAGAATAATTTCCGCTTTGGAAGAAGTTATGTTATAGCCGCGGTATAACGGCATAACGTACGCTTTGCCCGCTATGTCGCAAAGATACTCCGCCTCGTGCTCGAAGTGTTTATCCGTGCAAAGCACCGCTATCGTCTTGCCCTTATATAAAAGACCGTCGCAAGTTGCGCAATAACTTATGCCGCGCCCCAAAAACTCGTCTTCACCCGCAACAGGCTTTGAAGTTTCAACGCCAAGACACAAAATAACCGTTTTTGCGTCGTACGTTTCTTTGCCGGCAAGCAACGAAAATTTTCCGCCCGTTTCATAAACGCCGGTTACAACTTCTTCCTTAATTTCTATGCCCATACTTTCGGTATGATTTTTCAACGTCCAAGCAAGTTCGTTGCCCGTTATATCGGGCAAACCGGGATAATTTTTTATAAGTTCCGCCTGACCGACTTTTTTTGACGTGGCGCGGCTTGAAAGCCATATAAAATTTTTGCCGAGAACTTTTGCGTTGATTGCCGCGGAAACGCCCGCGGGACCTCCGCCTATAATTGCTATATCGTACATATATTTAGTTATAACCTTTTTAACTGTTTTCTAAAAGCCCCGCGCGAAAAGCGCGGGGCTTTTGTCCGCTTTATTTTAATTTGTCCGCTTTATTTTGATATGGCAAATAAATTTAATCCATTTTTGAAAGTTTTTCAGCCAAATCTTCCATTTCGCGCGGGGGATAAGACTGCTGACTTTCTTTAACCGTCTGTTCAACCGCTATTTTCGCGCGCTCGGGCGGGATTATGGTTCCCACGCCCGCAACGCAGCCGCCGGGGCAACCCATACCCTCTATAAGATATCCGTTCAACTTGCCCGCCTTTGCCAGAGTGAGTATTTTTTTGCAATCGGTAAGCCCTTCCGCGTGCTGAATTTTTACCTCGGTATCGGGGAAATATTCCTTAACGCAGCCTTCGATAGCGCTTGCAACTCCGCCAGCGCAAGCATAGCCCCTGCCCGCGCCCGTCGCTTTTATGCGCACGGGAAGCTCTTCCAATTCTTCAAGATTTAAGCCTTTGGCGTCAAACATTCCGGCAAGTTCTTCAAACGTAATTACAAAGTCCACGTGGCTTCTTACCGTTTTTCTGGACGCTTCAAGTTTTTTGGCGGCGCAAGGTCCTATAAACACCACGCGCGCTTCCGGTCTGTTTGCCTTTATCGAACGCGCGGTTGCAACCATAGGAGTAAGTTCTTCCGAAACTTCGGAAGCAAGGTCGGGAAACTGCTTTTTGACAAGCACCGCCCACGCGGGACAGCAGCTTGTGAAAAGGAAAGGCAATTTGCCCGTGGCGACTTCGTTTACGTAATGATGCGCTTCCGCAATGCAGCCGACGTCCGCGCCGACGGCGACTTCGTAAACGTCCTTAAAGCCCAGCGCAAGCAACGCGGACTTCATTTTGCCAGGCGTAACCTTGGGTCCGAACTGTCCTATAATTGCGGGCGCGACGGCAGCCACAACTTCGTCACCCCTCTTTATCGCCTGAATTAATTGAAATATCTGTGATTTATCCGCGATTGCGCCGAACGGGCAGGCGGACATACATTGCCCGCAAGCAACGCATTTATCCACGTCAATATGCGCCCTGCCGAACTCGTCGGAAGAAATTGCCTTTACGCCGCAAGCGTGCGCGCAGGGGCGTATGTGACGGGCGATTGCGTCGTAAGGGCACGCGGATTTGCATTTGCCGCACTTTATGCACTTGGACTGGTCGATAAACGCCTTTCCGTTTTGAATTGAAACGGCGCCTTTGGGACAATTTTTAATGCACGCGTGCGAAACGCAGTTGCGGCACTGGTCGGATACAACGTACTCGTTGTCCGGACACTTGTCGCACGCGGACGGAATAACCTGCATCAAAGGCGGCTCGTAATACTTTTCCGCAATGGTGCTTTTGTCAACTCCCGCCGTAATATGTACGGGTTTGTTTGCAGGGCGCAACGAAAGCCCCATTGCAAGACGAACCCTTTCGGAAGCGATTTGCCTTTCGCGGTAAATACTTTCGCGGTACTGCGGCACCTCGTTGGGGGTGATTAGGTAAGGAATTTCTTCCAAATCGCTTGCGTAATTTTCGGACTCGTACGCGACTTTCGCAACTTCCGTAAAAACTTTTCTTCTTAAATCGGTAACAACGCTTTGACTTTTCATAACCTCTCCGTAAAACAGGATTTTATCCGTAAATTATTTTAAATTAACTTTTGCAATTATTGCTTTTCGCCGTTTTGCGACTTGTCGCCGCCGTTTTCAGCCGTTTTTTCTTCCGACTGTTTCTCGCTTTCGACGGGCTGCTCCGCGCCGGAGCCTTCAACGGAAACCGCAACCGCTGCCGCTTTTTCGTCCGATTTGCTTTTTCTTACCGAAGGCTGCAACTCGGGGTGCTTCATATATTTTGAAAGCACGTAATACTGCAAAAAGAAATAGCCGACGCCTATAATTACCATAAGTATGGACCAGAATTGAGAGGGCGAAAGCGCCGTGCCTATAAACTGCCCCCTGTCGTCGCCGCGGGCAAACTCTATGCCGAAGCGCCAGATTCCGTAAGCAACGGCGTACAAGCCGAAGTTATAGTTGAATTTAAATTTGAAGTACAAAAATATCATAACCGCGGCAAGCACAATCAAAAACGCCATTTCGAAAAGCTGCAAAGGCACAACTCTTTCGCCCATAGTTACCGCGCCCGTAAGTTCGCTGTAACTGCGCGCGCAAAAAAGTCCGTACCACGCGTCCGTTTGCTTTCCGTAACAGCAGCCGCCGAAAAAGCAACCGAGTCTGCCAAAGGCGTGCGCTATCGCAATGCCCGCGGGAATAAACGGAAGCGCGTCCGTAATGGTCGCGTTCATATTGTTTTGCAAAAATTTAATTTTTGTGCGCGGCGCGATTACGTACATATAAAGCGAATATACGCCGAGAAAACTTACTACCCCGCCTATAAGTCCGCCTATAAACGTCATACCGCTAAGGCTGAAACCGCCGGAAGGATTTTCTATATAGTTGTAAAGTCCCTGAAAAAGCGCGGCTGAAAAAATACCGAAGCCCGTGCCGAAAACGCCTATAAACAGTATTTTGTCGGTAGCGTCTTCGTTGAAGTTCTTTTTCCACATAGTAAACATAAGAAAGGCAAAACACGCTATTATGCCCACCGCCATACATATGCCGTAGGGATATACGCTTAAACTGCCTATTGAAAACAGAGGTTGAGGATGCATAGCTTATCCTTTATAACAATATAACAAAAAAATTCTTGTAAACAATCTATCACTTTTACGCAAAATTGTCAACAATATTGCCCGTTGTGCCAGCCCTGCGCGCAAAAAAACCGCCTGCGCACACGGGCGCGGCGGCGGACTGTATTTATTTTAAACGGTAAAAAAACGTTACTCGTTGCCTTCAAAAAGTCTGGGCGCCGAATACAAGTCGAATTCTTCGTCTATGTCAAACTCCGAGTCGTCGTCAAACGCCGCAAGTTTTGAAATGGATACTTCATACGCGGTCATAGTAATAAAACTTTCGTCGGGCTGCTTTTTTTGGTATTCTCTGCTTTGAATACGTCCCGAAAGCGCAACCCTGTCGCCCACGGCAAGATTTCTTACAAACCTTGCGTTTCTGCCCCACGCTATCGCGGGTATATAGTCCGATTTATTGTAACTGCGGTTTACCGCCACAAGAAGGTCGGCAATTTCGCGGTTGAAGGGCGTTGTGCGGTACACGGGCGGTTTGCAAATATACCCCGAAAGCACTATCGAGTTGGGGTTTTTGCCCGGCTGAGTGTCAAGAAGTTCTCTCACAAACACCGTAAGCATAAGCCGCGAACGCCCGTTTTCAAGTTTGTTGTACGAGCGGAACTGCCCCAACGCGCATATAAAGCCGCCCGGCTTCATATCCTCCGTCATAATCCTTTCGGATACGGTTACGGGAAGCACGTCCGCCTGCCCCGAAAGCCGCATAACTTTTACCTGAAATTCGTAAAAGCCTTCGCCGTACACCTCGTGCGAAAATTGCGCTTCCGACACGATTTCTCCGTAAATATAGACCTTGTTGTTTTTTTCCGTGTTGTAATTCATATATGCCTCCAAAAAAGTTTTTCCTATATATTTTTGCGGCGGGATTTGCGCCGCGTTAAAACCCTTTTTAGTGGGTTTGCGCGGTTTATGCCGCCTGCTTTTGCCTGCCCGTTCCGTCGATTACATAATTTTCCTTATAAATCAGTTCGTCTACGGGAACGAAAGTATATCCTCTGTTTTTAAGCGTTTCCAAAATAATGGGAACAGCCTCGGCAGTGTGCAATCCGTTGTTGTGCATAAGTATGATTGAACCGTTTTGGACGCCGTTTATAACTCGCATAGATATGTCCGAAGCGGATAAATCTTTCCAATCCAGACTGTCTACGTCCCACTGAATAGTGTAATAGCCCAACTCGCTTGCGGTTTTTATTAGTTCGTCGTCATAATCTCCGTAGGGGGGACGGAAAAGCTCTACCTTTTTGCCCGTTATGTTTTGGATTGCCTGCGACGAAACGTTGAGTTCTTTCTTTATTTCTTCCGAGTTTTGCTTGCTCATATAAGAGTGTGTTGAAGAATGTGTGCCTATGCTGTGACCCGCGTCCGAAATTTTTTTGACGAAATCGGGGTATTTAGTCGTCCAGAATTCGACCATAAACCACGTTGAGCGCACGTCGGCAAATTCAAGCGCGTCCAAAATTTTGTCGGTGTATTCCGTTCCCCAGGCGCAGTCGAAGGTGATTGCCACCTTTTTTTCGGTAGTTTCTACCGAATAGATGGGAACAAGCCTTGGCGTATTGCCGAAGTACACCGCATAAGCGCCGGTGAAGTATGTAGTTACGCACAGCGCCGCCAGCAGCGCGAACGCCGCGAAGGAAAACAGAATAGTTTTAAGTTTATAAACGCGAACCAAACTCATATCCGATAATACCCGTTAAAGAATAGATTTTTTTGTCTTTGATTAAGTTATTTTGTGTTTTTTTGTAAAAAACGCATTTTGGGCTTACGCCGCGAACCCGCAAAAAACATAATCCGCACGGACTGCCTTTTGAAATATGTTTATTAAGCCCGTCCTGAAAATATGAATTTTTTTATGCGCAATAAAAAAGAGCCGCGGCGGAAAATTTTCCGCCGCGGCGCATTGGCTTGCCGTTATTTATTGAATTTAAATATTTAATCGATAAGTCTAAAAGCCGCTTACCCTTTATTTTAACTTGCCTTTATCCTTTCTTATTTGCTTTACCGTTTTTTCAAACCCGTAATCGGAAGGTGAATAATAAATTTTGTCTTTCAGACTGTCGGGAAGGTATTGCTGCTCTACATATCCGCCCGCAAAATCGTGCGGGTATTTATATTTGTAACTTTGCGACTTTGTCTGCTTGTCGCCGAAGGTGTTGTCCTTTAAATAGGCGGGAACCCCTTCGTCGTCGCGCACGTTGGTAGCGTCGCTTTTGGCGGCGTTCATAGCCGCAATTACGGTGTTGCTTTTGGGCGCCTCGCACACGTAGATTATTGCGGAAGAAAGCGGAATTATTCCCTCGGGATAACCGGTTTTTTCCAAAGCGTACATTGCGGACGCGGCAACCACCAGGGCGTTGGGGTCGGACATACCCACGTCCTCGCAAGAGTGAATTATAAGTCTGCGCGCGACTATCATAGGGTCGCAACCGCCCTCTATAAGACGCATCGCGTAATACAGCGCGGCGTTGGCGTCGCTGCCCCTGAGAGATTTGCAAAAAGCGGACAAGTAGTCGTAAAAAGCGTCCTCGTTATAAGCCATAGCCTTGCGCTGAATCGACTGCTCGGCGTCGGAAAGTTTTACTAAAATTTTTCCGTCCGCAAGTGGCGGGGTTGTAAGCACCGCAAGTTCAAGCGCGTTGTACGCCGTGCGCAAATCTCCGCCGGCAACTCGCGCGATATGGTCGAGAGCCTCGCTTTCCACTTCCGCAGAATATTCCCCCAATCCGCGGCGCTTATCTTTAAGCGCTTTTACCATTGCCCCGCGAATATCATCAAACGAAAGCCGTTTAAACTCGAACACCCGACAGCGCGAAACTATTGCGGGAGTCATAGAGGCAAACGGATTTTCCGTGGTCGAACCTATAAAAATTATAGTTCCCTGCTCGATTGCGGGAAGCAGCGAATCGGACTGGGTTTTGTTGAAACGGTGGCACTCGTCCAGCATAAGGTACGTGCGTTTGCCGTACATTTTTAACGCGTCGCGCGCCTGTTCAACCGCCTTTTTTACGTCCGCCACGCCCGACTGCACGGCGTTAAGTTTTATAAACTCGCCGTGGGTGGTTTGCGCTATTATATTTGCAAGAGTGGTTTTGCCGGTACCGGGAGGTCCCCAAAAAATGCAGCTGCCAAGCCTGTCCAAAGAAATTGCGCGGCGCAAAAGCGAGCCTTCCGCAACAATGTGCGACTGCCCTATAAAGTCGTTTAAATTGTTTGCGCGCATACGCTCGGCAAGGGGTTTCGCCGTATCCTCGTTGCCGTTTAAATCGAATAAATCCATATATTTTACCGTTTTGCAAAATTCCGTTTTTCAAATTTTGCATTTTTTACGCGTGCCGCTCCGCTTAACAGTCGCCGCAAATTTTGCCGAAAAGCACTAAAATTTGTGCGACAAATCGTACGCCGAACGGAAGACTTATTTTTTTAAAAGTTTTTTGATTTTTGCCACGTTGGCTTTGCCCGCCTCATACCCTTCGATATAGGCTTTGTCCAAATCCTTTATAAGATATTGGCTCATCCCCTTCATCTCCGGTTCGATAAGCAAATCGCACACGCCCTTTTCAACGTAGCGCGAAAGTTCGGTCTGATGCGTGTCGATAATATCGAATACCCTCAATACAAGTTCAACTATGTTGCCGACTTTTTCAACGGGCTGTCCCGCATTTTTCAAAACATCGACCGCGACAACCACGTCCGCGCCCATATCCTTAACCACGTCAACTGGTACGCGGCAAAGACAGCCGCCGTCCACAAACATCATATTTTCCGTCTTTACCGGACGGAAAACCACGGGTATAGTGCTTGAAGCCTGTATAGCCTGAGCGGCGTTGCCTTTTTCAAAGACGTGAAGTTTGCCCGAATACAACTCGGTAGCGACGCACTTGAATGGAATTTCAAAATCTTCCAAATTTTTATCGCCGAGATATTCCCCCAACAAATCCCTCATTTTTTTACTGCGCAAAAGCGACATTTTAGTAATTACCGCGGGACTTAAATCAAGAAGGTCGCGCATTCTCAAATCAAGAATAACTTCCTTTATAGTCAGGGCGGAAAGTCCGCTTGCATAGCATCCGCCGACAACCGCGCCCATAGAGCAACCCGCAATATAGTCGGGTTTTATGCCCTCCTCTTCCAGAGCGCGCAAAAAACCCACGTGCGCAACGCCGCGCGCGCCGCCGCTGCCCAAGGCAAGTCCCAAAGTTTTACTCATAATCGTAACTCCTTTTAAATAACTTTAAAATATAATGAAAATCAACCGCTTTAAATTTTTCGGTTATCTGAAATACTTTTTTCTTTGCGCCGCTTTGCTTATTTTCGGCGCGGCTATAATAATTTATCCCGAACGATACGTAAACTGCTGCTTTGAAGGGTTTGCTATGTGGGCAGAGTGCGTGCTGCCGTCGCTGTTTCCGTTTATGGTCATAACGCTGATTTTCGTTAAAACGGGAATTGCCGAAAAAGCTTCTTTGCCACTTAAACGCGCGGTGGGAATATTTAAGCTTCCTCCTGCGGCGGGCGCGTGCTTTTTGCTGAGTTTATGCTCGGGCTACCCCGCAGGCAGCAGAGTTTTATGCGAATTTTACGAAAACGGCGCGCTTTCCGCAAGCGATTGCAAAAAACTTGCTCCGCTTTGTTCAACTTCCGGTCCGCTGTTTATTATAGGCAGCGTGGGCTTTAAAATGTTCGGGGACAAGTTCGCTGGCGTAAAAATTTTGGTAGCGCACGTTATTGCGGTTGCGGCGACGTCGCTTATAGCCTCGCTGTTTACCAAAAAATCCGCACCCAAAAATCTGAAACGCGCACCCGCGGACAAAAACGTTTTATACAACTCGTTTTACGGCGCGGTAATTTCCGTAGCCGTAGCGGGCGGGTTTATTGCCTTCTTCTTTGTTGTGGCAAAATTCTTTTCCGATTTTTCTATATTTTACCCCGTTGAAAAACTTCTTTCGAAAGTTATAGGTAAAGAATGCGCTTCCGCAATATGTTCGGGGATTATCGAAGCGACGACGGGCTGCCGCGCGCTTGCCGCTGCCGGCAACGGAAAACTAAGCGTTGCGCTTGCCGGTTTTTTGATAACTTTCGGCGGGTTTTCAATACTTTTGCAACAGTTGGGATATTTGACAAAGACGGGCGTAAAACCGCTTAAATTTATAGGCTTCAAATTAATTCAGGCGGGAATATGCTTTGGTTTGCTTATGCTTATCGCTTGAAAGCGCCCTCGTAAAGCAACCGCAAATAAACAATTTTACTATTTTAATACAAGCCCAATATTTTAAACGAGCGCGCAAAATTTTGCACCTCGCTAAGCGCTTTCTTTACGCCGTTTTCCGCAACGTTGCCTTCCGCTTCTATAAAAAAACGATAGTCGCCTACGCTTTCTTTGACGGGACGGGATTGTATTTTTGTCATATTAAGTCCCCCGTCTTTTATTATGCGAAGCAAGTCGGACAAGGCGCCCGCCTTATGCCTGCACACGGCTGAAAAATAAATTTTTTGCGACTTTGCCACGTCCGTCGCCGTTCCTTTACGCACAAGCAAAAACGCGGTGAAATTGTTTTTTTCGTCGGATATATTTTCTTGCGACAAGACGACACCCTCGCGCTTAACGTGAGCGCCCGCTATGCAAGCGTCCGTATGCGTTTTAAGCATATCCAGCCCAGCCGCGGTTGAAAAAGTTTCAATCGTTCGGGCGTTGGGAAAATTTTCAAAAATGTACCTGCCGCACTGCTCCAAAGCCTGCGCGTGCGAATATATGCGCGAAATACCTTTAATATCCGCGCCCTTTAAGTAAGCCAATCTGTGGTCTATGCGCAGCGTTAAGCACCCGCTTGCAATAACTCCTTCGGTATACTGCAACAAATCCATAACCTGCGTAACCGAACCGTTAAGACTGTTTTCTATGGGGAAAGCGGCGGCGGAACACTCGCCGCAAATAAGCCCTTGCATTAAAAACGCAAACGAACGGTAAGCTCGGCGTTCCGCATTTTTGCAAAACTTTTGCGCGGCAAGCCAGCTGTAACTTCCTTGCGGTCCCAAAAAACCTATAATTTTCATAATCAGACTTTGTCCGCCAAATCAAGAATAAGCCTCTCCGTATCAGCCCAGCCGAGGCACGGGTCGGTTATCGACTTACCGAAAATCAAATCTTCGTCCTGATTGCCTTCTTCAAGAAAACTTTCTATCATAAATCCTTTGACTATGCTTTTAAAGTCGCTGTCAAAAAGGCGGTTGTGCATAACTTCTTCGCAAATTCTTATTTGCTGTTTAAATTTTTTTGCACTGTTCGAATGGTTTGCGTCTATTATTATCGCGGGATTTTTAAGCCCGCTTGAAGCATAGCCTTCCGCCACCTGCATAACCGTTTCGTAATGGAAGTTGGGAATATCGTTGCCGTAACCGTCTACCGCGCCGCGCAAAATCGCGTGCGCAAGCGGGTTTCCGCAAGTTTTTACCTGCCAGCTGTTAAGTTTGAAAGTTTGCTCGCTTTGGGCTGCGTAAATTGAGTTGAGCAAAACCTTTACTGAGCCGCTCATAGGATTTTTTATGCCCACCGGCTCGTCTATGCCGCTGGCAACAAGCCTGTGCAACTGATTTTCGCAACTTCTCGCGCCGACGGCGTTATAACTTAACAGGTCGCCGACGTAATCGAAATTTGCGGGGTAAAGCATTTCGTCAGCGGCGGAAAGTCCGCTTATTTCCATAGCGCGTATGTTCAGGGTGCGAATTGCGTGAATCCCCTTCACAATATCTTCCGATTTGGCGGGGTCGGGCTGAGAAAACATACCCTTGTATCCCACCCCGCGCGAACGCGGTTTATTGGTGTATATTCTGGGCACAAGCACCAATTTTTCTTTTACTTTTTCATTGAGTTTGCCCAGCCTTTTTACGTATTCAAGCACGGGCGCGGCTTCGTGCGCGGAGCACGGTCCCGTTATAACAAGCAACTTGTCGCTTTTTCCGCAAATTACGTCCTTTATAAGAGCGTCGCGTTCCGCTTTAAGTTTTTTAAGTTCCGCCGACAAGGGCAATTCCGCAATTATTTCCTCGGCGGCGGGAATTTTTTTCTGTCTTTCAAACATCTTTTTTTCCTTAAATTTTTCAAATTCCTCGTATAAATTAAGGCGATAAGCGGATTTACTTCATCCGCAAACGCCAAAATATTCTCTCTGTTTCAGTACGGTATTTCAAATATTAAGCTCGCCGTTTGCACGCTTGTTTTCAAGCATTTTTTCAACGTCCTCTCTTATTGCCGCGGGAATATACTGCAAATACTCTTTTTTAAAGCGCACGCAAGAGCGCACTAACGAAGAACTTACGTGTATTTCTTCCTGCTCGGCAGGGATATAAACGGTGACCATATCGTCTTTCAATTTTTTGCTTGCAAAGTGGTTTCTGTTTTCGTATTCGAAGTCTATTCCGTCCCTTACGCCCCGCACGTAAAATATAGTGTTTTCGCGCTCCAAAACGTCCACGGCGGCGCAATCGTTGAAAACCCGCACCGTAACGCGGCTGTCTTCCGCAAACATTTTTTTAAGAAGAAATTCCCGCTCGTCAACGCTTAAAAACGGCTTTTTTTCAGGATTAACCATAAGCGCAACCACAACGCAATCAAATATTTTAAGGCTTTTTTCAACCGTAGTTTTATGTCCCGCGGTAGGCGGGTCAAAAGTGCCTGCAAACACGCATTTTTTCATATTATTTCCGTCCTGTAATATATAAGCAAAGTCGATTTTTTTAAATTGCCCCGCGCATATGCTACGTTTAAGCGTTTTTAAAAAAAGTTAGGTAAGTCTTGCCGTATTTGCGCTCGTCAATCTTTACAAGGTTGGCAACCTCGCCTTCAAAGGCTTTGTCGCGCTCGTAAACGGCTGTTCCGCCCTCGTCCAGCAGCCCGCCTTGCGCAACGGCTTCAAGCGCCGCCAAGCCCGCCTCCGACTTGTACGGGGGGTCTATAAAAATCAAGTCAAACTTGTCCGCGCGGGCAAGACAAACCGAATAGTCCAGATTTGTTATTTTGTAGGCGGAGCAATCTTTAAGCTTGGATAAATTTTTTTTGAGAACGCCTATGCTGTCCGCGGAAACGTCGTTAAACCATACGCTTTGCGCCCCGCGGGACAAGCACTCTATGCCAAGGTTTCCGCTTCCGCAAAACAAATCAAGCACTCTTGCGCCGGCAACTTCCGCGCACAAAATATTAAAAAGGCTTTCCTTTACTCTGTCGGCGGTGGGGCGTATTTCTCCGCCGTTGAACTCCGCCAATTTCAGCCCCCTGTATTTACCGCTTATTATTCTCATATTAAGTATTTTTTACCCTTAAAAAGCGTATTTTATTTGCCGCGCGCAATAAGTTTTAAACTGCAAAACTTCACTTTGACGACTTTTCTTCGCCGAAATAGAAAATTCCTCTCTCGCAAACGAAGGCGTCCAAAGGCTGGTCCCAACCGTCTTCGTCAAAATCTTCAAGTTGAAAATAATAGCCCAGCCCTACTTTAAGCGTTTTTGCGGCGCTTAAATACCTGTCGTAAAAACCTTTGCCGTAACCGACCCGATAGCCGCGCGAATTTACCGCAAGCAACGGCACCACCGTCACTTCAAAGTCCGCGCAGACAGCTTGTCCAAGCGGCTCAAAAACGCCGAAAGCGCCCTTTTTCATCTTGTCGCCGTACGGCGCGGGCACAATGTTTTCACCCTCTACTCGGGGCAAACAAACGCGCTTGCCCATTCCGTAAAGCGCCGCCGAAAGCGCCTTGGTATCCGCCTCGTCCGCAAAAGAATTGTATATAAAAAAACTTTTGCGCGAGGAATACGCCGCCATAAAATTTTCAAAAACGGCGTCGTCCGCACTCTCGCGCGCAACGCCCTGAAAAAGACGCCGCGCAATTTTCAGTTTTTGCCTGACTTCGTCTTTACCGCACATAAACCATTTCCGAACGCTTTGTAACGTTTGTCAAAACTTCATACGAAATTGTTCCGCACTTCTTTGCGTACTCGTCCGCGTTGCCCATAATAAGCGCCTTCTCGCCGCCGCGTTCGCGTATAAACGCGTCCATACACAAGGTTTTTTCTCCCAAAGGAACCGTTCGGAAAAATCCGTCCGCATAACCGGCGCGGTATACGCTTACGTTTTTATAATTTTTATCGGCATAGTTATACCCTATTCCGCCGCCTATAAACTTTGTTTGCTGCGTTTTTGCGGCGTAAACCTTCAAAGCGGGTTTAAATCCGCCCGCGCCAAAGCCAGCCGGGGCGTACCCGTACAGAAGTATTCCGCAACGAACGCCGTCCTTAATGAAGTCCCCGCCGCGCAAAAAACCGCCGCTTGCCGAAATATGCGCGCATACTCCGCAAGCTTTTGCCCTGACTGTTTTTTCCGCAATTTCGAAAAGTTTAAGCTGAGCGCGGGCTGCCGCCGCGTTTTGCGGAGCGTACAAATGAGAGTACACGCCCTCTATCAATTCGGGATTTAACGCCCTAAGCACCGACGGCAACCGATTTAAATTGCAGCCCGTGCGGTTCATACCCGTGTTAATTTTTATATGGCAGGGAATATCCGCCGCAAGCCGCGCCGTAGCAACCGAATTTACCGTAACCGAAAGGTTGTAATACTTTGCCCGCAAAACGTCGTCAACGCCGAGCGGAGGCGTAAAAACAAGCACGGGTTTTACCACGCCCGCTATTCTTAAAGCGGCGCCCTCGTCCGTTATAGCAACGCAAAACCCGTCGCAAATATCTTCGACAGCCCTTGCGACTTCCGCCGCGCCGTGACCGTATGCGTCCGCCTTTACCACGGCAAAAAATTTTTTTTCGCCCAATTTTTCGCGTATTTTAAGCGCGTTTTTTCTGATTACGCGCAAATCTACAACCGAAAGCGTTTTCTGCATACCGCCATTATATGCGGAAATTATTTAAAATGATTTTACCATAATTTATCATAATTTGCAAGAATTTGATAAATAAAAAAACCGCCGCCAAGGTTATTGCACGCAAGCGACGGTTATTAACACTTTATTTCTTATATTCAGCCGTTGTCTTTTAAACGGCTTCTGCGCCTGTTTACAATCGGCGCAACTTTATAAGCCAGCGCCGCGGCAAGGACGCAAAGCACAAAATCTTTGGGCATATACAATAAATTGCCCGTTAAAAACAGCGAAAGCAGGTTTTCCACGTTCAATAATTTTGCCGCTACAAGGCAATACGGTATACCCACCGCATAATTCACCAAATACGCGGCAAACGCTGCCAGCGCATAGCGTTTGAATGAGGCGTTCGGCTTTGAAGCGATTAATCCCGCAACCGCTGCCGCCGCGATAAATCCCAATATATAGCCGAACGAAGGCTTTAAAACGTAAAAAATTCCGCCCCCGCCCGAAAAAAACGGCAAGCCCGTAAGCCCCGCAAAACAATATACCGCCATACTTGCCGCGCCTTTTTTTGCGCCGAGAAACAGCCCCGACATAACGCAGACAACCGTCTGAAAAGTGAGCGGCACGGGGAAAAACGGAATTTGCACATATGCGCTTACAACCATAAGCGCAACAAAAATACCGCATTCGGCAACGTCCGCCGCAAAAATTTTGACCGTTTGTTTTTTCATATTTACATTATAAAAAAGCAATACAAAAAAAGTCAAACAAAATATCCGTCCCGCAATACATTTAACCGCGGAACGGATTTATTTTTTAAATTATTTATTCTTTTTCTTCATCTGTCGCCGCAGCCTGCGCCTGCATTTCCTGCAACGAGGGCACTTGCTCCGAAGTCGCGCTTTTTGCAGCCGCCGTTTTTTTGCGGTTAAGCGCCCAGCCTACGATATAAGCGACAACCGCCGAAGCGACAAAGCCTGCGGCAAAACTTAAAAACAAAGCGGTGGTAAGTCCCGTTCCGCCGGTAACGCGTATAGGCGCGCCCTCGTAAGAAACAAACGAAGTGTTTTTGTAGTAGTCGCTTTCGTAAACTTTTGTAAGTTCCTGCGCGTCGGCAAGCAGTTTTTCAAGTTTGACGGTAAACGCCTTACTTGCTTCGCTTTCCGTCCCGCCCGCGGGATTATTGTCTATATACGCCTGATAATTGCCTATCTGCCTTTCAAGAGACGCCACTTTTTCGGCATAGACTGCTATCTGCGACCCGTCTATTATTATTGTGGAATCGGGATTTGAAGACGCGTCTACGTTTATGCCTTTAAGGTTATTAAGCACCGCCTTTGCCACTTCAAGTTCTTTTTCAAGTTCTTTTATTATGTTTTTATAATTTTCAAGCGCTTTTTGGGAAGGCTCGTAATAATGCTGATGCAATTCACCCGTAAGCGCCGAAGCCGTTTCGGTAAGATTTTTAACTTTTTCCGTAGCGATTGAAGAAATTCCCTTCATTGCGGAAAAACGTCCGCTTATCGCGTTAAGCTGATTTTTAATGTAATCAAGTTTTTGTTCGTTGCCTGATTTTTCGGCAAAGTTTTTTTCCATAGCGGAAGACAAACCGTCAACCCAAATCATAATGTCGCGCACGGGCGACTCCGCTATTTCGCTTATAAACGATGCTGCCTCGGCGGAGGATTTGAAATAGCTTGCTTTGACGCGCAAGGTGTATGTTACGCCAGCGTCGTCCTTGTTCATACTTATGCTTATTCCGCCGCTGTTGCGCATTTCGCCAACGTCAAACGAATAAAGCGCTTCGTCAACTTCTTTAACGGCTTTCAGGTTTGAAAGCGAAACTAAATCCCTGAAATTATGCAAAGTACCGTCCGGATACACAAGCATTCCGTCCTCATTGGTCGTTATGTTTATTGAAAAGGTACTTTCGTAATACTCGCGCGAAGGACCGTACGCAAATTTCATAATAAGCGTACCCGCAACGGTTATAACCACCAATAAAATAAGTGCAAGCCATTTTTGCGACCAGATTGTGCGAACAATATCGCCGAAAGTAACGCTCTTTTCTTCTTCCATAAAAAATTCTCCGTTAAAGTCCGCCCCGAAATAAGCGGCGTGTCCACATAATTTTACATTAAGCGACAAAATATGTCAAACGTATTTTACTTTATAAGTATGTATAAAATGCGGATAAATATTTATTTTTCGTATACGCTTCTTTTAAGTATGCCTATATACGGCAAATTGCGGTATTGCTCGTTATAGTCAAGTCCGTAACCTATAACAAACTCGTTTTCTATATCAAAACAGTTGTAGTCGGGCGCAACGTCGTGCTCTCTGCGTTCCGCCTTATTAAGCAAAGTCACTATCGTAACGCTTGAAGCGCCGCGCTCGGTAAGCAGCGCCTTTAAATTTGCCAACGTAAAACCGCTGTCTATAATGTCCTCAACTATAATAACGTCGCGTCCCTTTACGTCGCGGTCCAAATCCTTTTTTATTTTCAGTTTTCCCGAAGAAACGGCGCCCGAGCCGTATGAAGAAACCGCCATAAAGTCAAGCTCTATCGGCATTGACAAATGACGGATAAAGTCGGAATAAAAAATTATGCTGCCTTTAAGTATGCCGACGACAAGCGGGCGCTTGCCTGCGAAAACGTTGTCCACCTGTACCGCAATTTCTTTCACGCGAGAGCGCAATTGCTCCTCTGAAAGCATAATTCTTTCGCAATCGGGATGCATAGTCATAAAAATAATTTCTCCTTGGTTGAATAAAAATTGAATTTATATTTTACGCGCGGAATTTATATTTTAAAAATTTCCGCCGTCGTAACCCCAGTTTTCAACGCCGTGATAAGTGACGTAAACGCAATTTCCGTCTATGCCCAGCGTTTCATTTAAAATCGCGCACACCGCTTCCGTCATTTTTTCACTGTCGGAAGAAGCGACTTTGCCGAAAACGCTTATTGAAACGTACGCGCCTTTTTCAAGTTTTTCGCCTGCAAAATACAAAGAGTACTCGTCGGTTATGCCGACCATAAGATAACTTTCGGGCTTATGCAGCAAACTTACGCTTTTGCCGAAAGCCGTTTTCAATTTTTCTTTTTGTGCGTCCGTCAGTTTTTGCGTGACCCTGCAATCGATAAAAGGCATTTTATTACTCCTTACAACACTATGTGTTTATTAATTGAATTGGTAAACTCCGCCGTTTTTGCGGTGACTTCCGTCCACGCAGGATAAAACCCGCACTTTATGGCGTTGCGCACCGATTTTATGTTGGACCACGCCGCACAATAAAACGGAATTTTGCCTATTGACAATATTTCTTCGGCAAGCGCGCTTGTCAGGGCGCTTGCAACTCCCCTGCGGCGGTATTCGGGCAGAACGTCCACGCCAATCTGGCGCATATTTTCGCAGTCAGCACTGCAAGCGGCAAAACCAATAAGTTTTCCGTTATCATACGCGCCGAAGCCGAACTCGTCAAGCTCTTTTCTGTCCTTGCAAAGCGCGTTGCTCCATTGCGGCGTGTACAACCCCTCAAAATCACGCTTGCGCAACATCTTAATTTGATATGCGCAAGGCAACTTTTTCAACAAATATAAATCGGGTAAAAAATATTCAGCCATAAAGCAGACGCGCAATCCGCGGGTTTGCAAAAAGTCGTTAAGCACGTGTAAATTAGGCGTTTCGAAGCAGCGGTAACCGTCGAACATAGAAATGTACGCGCTGACTTTATCGGCGATTTCAGCGTTTACCGAGGCAACCACGTTGTTGCCGTAGGAAACCAAAGCGCACTCGAAAGGCAGTTGCAGGTATTTGCGAACGCCGGCGTTTGCCGCGGATACCACCGTCACGTTTTCCGTCAAAAGAAAGTCTTCCGCCCTGCAATTAAGTTCAAGCGCGGACTGCTGCATAGCGGCGCGCAAAATAGTTGCGTTATCCATTTAAATTATTTGAAACGCGCGTAATCGGCGCATAGTATGCATCCGACGCGCTGCGTTTTGTCGGTTATTTTTATTTTATCGGAAATTTCAACCCCGCAAACAGCGTAAATTTCGCTGCCGAGCGCAATCAACGGCACAAGCCCGCGCAGCCGCAAAGGTATTTTTTTATCGGTGAAATAGTCGCCTAAGTTTTTGCAGCCGCCGCCGAATTTTTGAAACCTGTCGCCCTTGCGCATAAATCTTATTGTCGCGCCCGCGGGAATTTTATCGCAGTCGAATTTCAAAATTTTTATGTCTTCCGCGGAAAGGACAGTTTCTTTTACCGCTTTTTCAAGCGTTGCGGAAAGCGCCGAAACGTCGCAAACCGCGGCATATTGCCCGCCGAAACCGTTTTTTTGCGATAAAACGTATTCATTGAAGTCCGACTGCCCGTCAGAAAGTAAATTTAAACAATTTGCAAGGCAAACGGAAATTTTTCCGTCCTCTTTAAAAGCGACAAAGTCTAAAAAGTAGAATTTTTTGCCGTTTCCGCAAAATTGCAGATTATACAACCGCTCGATTTGCTCGGCAGTGTAATCCTTAACAAGCGGATTTAAGTATTTAAGCGCCGACACCGCCGCGCGCATAAACAAGGGCTTTTGCTCGCAAAAATTTACGTAAACGCCGCATAGTGCGGGTTCTATCAATTTTTTTCGGCTTATTTCTTCCGCAAAATATTTTTCGTCCTCGGCGGCAAGCCGCGAAAAACGGAATATGCTTTTTGTGGCGGAAGGCACCGCTTCTTCAAGCCTTGGAAGCACGTTAAGTCTTATATAATTGCGGGTGTAACAGTCATCTGCGTTGGTTTCGTCCTCGACGAAAGGCACGCCGTTTACCCTAACGTACTCGTCTATTTCCTCTCTTGTACAGCCTATAAGCGGGCGGATAACTTTCACCGAGCCCCCGTCTTCAAATTTATTTTGCGCAGTAATTTCCCCGTCGCAAATTCCCGTCAAGCCGGAAAGCGCCGCCCCCCTTGCAAGGTTGAACAACACCGTTTCGGCATTGTCGTTCATATGATGCGCGGTGGCGACCGCGTCCGCCCCGAACATTGACGCCGCTTTTAAATAGCACTCTCTGCGCCAATCTCTGGCGGCGGTTTCAACGCTTACCCCGCGGTTTTTTGACAGCGCCGCGCAGTTCTCCTCAAAACACACAATCGGCACGCCAGCCTGATTGCAAAAGTCTTTTACAAACGCGCTGTCCTCTGCGGAGCAAGCGCGCAATTTATGGTCGCAATTGACTGCGCAGACGGAAATTTTATATTGCCCCGCACCGAGCATAAGACAGTGCAGAAGCGCCATCGAATCGCGCCCGCCCGAAAGGGCCACGCATATTTTTTTGCCGCGGTATTGCGCAAGGTTTAACTTCATATTAAGAATTATATCACAAAAAAACACGATTGCAACAAAGTAAATCAAATAAAATAAAAATATTTACAAACTCCGAAAAAACGGTTGACAAATTATTTTTAATTTAATATTATTATATAGCCTTGTCACAGGGCAGTTATCGCGGGGTGGAGCAGCCAGGTAGCTCGTCGGGCTCATAACCCGAAGGTCGCGAGGTTCGAATCCCGCCCCCGCAACCAAATTTTGACCGCCTTGGTTATGGCGGCGTAACGGCGACGTAGCTTAGTTGGTCTATAGCGGCCGGTTCATACCCGGCAGGTCGGCGGTTCGAATCCACCCGTCGCTACCAAAGATAATTCCGCTTATAAAGCGTAATTTATAAAAAGGTTGTTTCCGCAACCTTCCGATTTGAAAATTTTTGTTGCATAATTAAAATTTTAAGTTATGCCCAGAAGCGTTCTTATCGAAAAATAACGACCGGCCCGTTGGTCAAGCGGTTAAGACATCACCCTTTCACGGTGGTAACATGGGTTCGATTCCCGTACGGGTCACCAGAAAAACAAGCGATTTTGAATAAAAATCGCTTGTTTTTTGCTTATTTTAGGTAATTTTTATGAGTTGTGCGACAATTGTGCGACAATTTTTTAAAAAGCCTTCTTCTTCGTCCAATATAAACAGCCCGCCTTTCCCGTAGTTACCATAGGGAATTAAAGGTAAGCCGCAGGATTTAGAGATTAAGGCGTGGCGTGAAGCCACGCCTTTTCTCTTGTCTTGGTTTAGCTGCTTGTGTCAGTTGTAGGTTTCGTCATCGTCGAAGAACTGCGGCTCGATTGTGCCCACGAAATTATAGACTATTTCAACGGTCTGTCTGTAATGTCCGTTTATTTTCGTTTTCTCGTGGACGATTACCTTGTCAATGAACGAGCGCAGAATTTCGGGCGTGAGCTCTTCAAAATTGCTGTACTTGTAGATGAGCATCATAAAATCGAGTATCTTATCATCTTGCGCTTTTGCTTTCTCGATTTCCGCTTTCAGAATTTTGACGCGCTCTTTGAGCGTGGCTTGTTCCGTTTCGTATGTATCGCTCATATTCAAATACCGTTCTTCCGAGATTTTACACGCAACCTTATCTTCGTATAAGCTCTCAATTATCTTGTCGAGCTTGTCAATGCGTTCTTCCGAATTTTCTATTTCGCGTTGGTTCTCTTTGAGTTCCTTTTTCGTTTTCGCTTCGGCGTCCTTGCGTAAGGTCTGTAAAAATTCTTCGTTGTGGTTCTTGGCAAAGTGGATTGTGCGACGCAAATCGTCTTGTATGATTGCCGTTACCGCTTTCACGGTTATTTGGTGTGAGCCGCAAATGCGCTTCTTCTGTTTACGGTAAGTAGAACAGTTAAAGTATTCCGCTTGCTTTATAGTGGTACACCTGCAAAGATACATTTTCTTTCCGCAGTCTGCACAGTACAACATTCCCGACAGCGGACTCATTTCTCCCATATCGGTAGGGCGGCGTTTGTTCTCGCGTATCTTCTGAACGGTGTCGAAAGTCTGCTTGTCTATGATTGCTTCCTGCGTGTTCTCGAAAATCACCCAATCTTCTCTCGGTAATTCAATACGCCTTTTCGATTTGTACGACTTCTTGTAGCTCTTGAAGTTCACGGTACAGCCTGTGTATTCCAAGTTTTCAAGAATGCCCGACACCGTTTGTTGCGACCATATTTCCGAGCTTTCTCGTATTTTCAAAGACGTGGGTAAGCCGTGATTATGGAAGTAGACGACGGGCGTTTCAACTTTTCGCTCGGTAAGTATCCGCGCAATTTGTGTCGGACCGTAACCTTGCATACAGAGCTTGAAAATCTCTCTTACGATTTCCGCGCCATTCTCGTCTATAATCCATTTTTCTATATCTTCGGGACTTTTCTTATATCCGAGCGGCGGTATCGTCGTAATGTGTTTGCCCGAATTGCCTTTGGCACGGACAACTGCCTTGATTTTCTTACTGCAATCTTTGGCGTACATTTCGTTGAGTATGTTTTTGAACGGTGTAATATCGTCATCGGGATTGGTTTCGCTGTCCACTTGGTCGTAGATTGCTATAAACCTTACGTCGGCTTCGGCAAGATAATATTTCGTGTAGTAGCCTACAAGAATGTGATTCCTGCCAAATCTCGACATATCCTTGACGATAACGGTAGATATTTTCCCGTTGTCCACGTCGGCCATCATACGCTTGAAGTCGGGGCGGTCAAAGTTGCTTCCCGAATATCCGTCGTCCACGTAAAACTTTACGTTGCGTAAACGGTTTTCGTCCGCATACTTTTGTAACAGCATTTTTGGGTTACGGATACTGTTGGAATCGCCGTCCAAATCGTCGTCGCAGGACAGTCTGCAATAGCAAGCCGTCCATTGTTCTTCTGCACTTTTTACTTTCTTATATTTAATTCTCGGTTGCAAATTCATTGTTTATTACCTCCCGAATTGCAACTCCCAAGCGATTGCTTATGAGATAACCGAATAGGGACAGACGGTTGCAATGCTTCGTCGATATTCCGCTCGATTAGTCTTTTTGTAATGTCGAACGCCGTAGTTGTTTCGGCGTTTGACTTTTCACGGGATATAACGGTATAGACCGTGTTCCCTATAACTTTTTCACGGCTTCTTACAAATGCGCCGTTCTCTTGTTCGTAGTAGTAAGACAATATATCTGCCTTAGGTGTGGTTGCCTTGTTCTTATTTATAATGGTACTCCTTGTCTGAAATCGGGCGTTTCAAGTTATTTTCTCCCGTTCCGCAAGAAGAACACATAGTTTGATTTGCTTTTCGGTTACTGTCCGTTTTTCTCTCTCAATGCGGCTTCTTCTAATAATGATTTATATCCCGCTTCTATAAGACGTACTTTCGTGTAACCGTTTTTAATTAAAAATGCGTTTATTTCTTCTGCCTGTTTTCTCGGCACGCTCGTCCCCCAAACCAAACTCTTTGCTTTGCGTTCTTCTCTGTGCCGTTCTTCGTAATTCTTATCTTTTTCCGCTCTCGGTTTCATAATACCCTCCGTATATATATGTGTCGTATTGACACGCCTTTTTCTTATTATACGCTTTTATGGGTATCTTGTCAACGGAATCTGATAGAGTAGTAGAACGGTTTTTAATGATTTTTTACTTTGACCACCAATTCTTTGAAGATTTCACAGGCGATTTCGGCGCATTCTTGCGCTCGGTTGCCGTGCGCTTTGCTTCTTCCAATTTGTCTGGCGCGTACTCGGTAAGGAATAGCAAGAACTCTTTGTGCTTTTCCAATTCGGGTATGCGTCGCTCGGCTTTCTGCAATTCCGAAAAAAGGTTTTCACGGTCTTTGTCCGTGATTTTCTTTTCTTCTTTGAGCCGCTTATACTCGGTAGTAAGTCCGACAATCATCTTGCGTAACTTCGTAGGAGATAACGGAAGATTGCCGCTCATCGCTTCTTTGAAAGCGTCTAAATATTCCTGCAACGGCTTCATTTCTTCCAACGCTTTATCCCTTGTTTCTACGGCGGTTTGCGCTTGCTCGATTATTTCTTCGGCGTGGACTTTTTCTTGTTCAAGACTTGCAAGCTCGGCTTCCTGTTGTGCTTTCTGCCATTGATACTTTGTCGTATGCTTTTTATTGCTTCCGACTTCGCCGCGATCCAAACCGTAGCGAATTCCTATTTGCTCGTTAAAGCTGTCCTGCAAATTGCCGTAAGATAACTGTCCGCCGCGCTCGCTCCAAAAGTCCGAGCTACATAGTTTCGGCTGTTCTAAACTGACATATTCGTAAACGCTTTTGCCGTGTTCGTCTTTCTTCTGAATAGGCGAGCCTTTTTCGTTCCGCTTAACTTTTCCGTCCGCGCCTTTCTCATAGACTTTCTTTTTGGCGGTGTCAACTATTGGTATGTAGTAGAGCTGTAAGTGCGGCGTTTTTTCGTCAACGTGGATAACGGCAGACAGTATGTTTTTATCCGTTCCTTTATAGCCGATTGACTGTAATGCAAACTCGTAGCAACGATTGAAAAACTCCATTACCGCATACGGTGTTTCTTCGCCTTTCTTCCAACCGAGCCACTCGAAAAACTCCGTATCCGAAGTTATAATCATACCTTCAAAAGCAACTGACTTTTTCTTCTCGCGGAAGGTTGCGTTTAACGTTTGCATAGTCTTTTTCCATTGCGCCGTTAAGCCGCCCTTCCGACCTTTTGAAATACAGATTGAGCGGTGTGCGCTCGCTGTCTATATCTTCGTGGCGGTGGTGCTTGCTCGTGCGTTCCGTTTCGCCGCCGATTTTACCTAAACTGCCTTTTGTAAACTGTTCTATTCTGACTACCTGATAGCTTATAATTCTGTTCCTCCAATGAATAATGTTTCCTGCAAACCAAAGCCCCCTGCAAGGGCGAACTTGGCTACTTGTAGCCTAGTGAGATATGGATATACTCCGCATATCCCGTTTTGTCCGTCCAAGCAGTGGTGTTTTGATTTTGTACTGTCTTGTGATTTTGCTTGTCGATTAAGGCGGTCTGATTGTCATTGATTTTACCTCCGAATTATGATTATTTATATCTTCGTCCACGCAAGAAAGAGCGGGAAAGATACCGTAAAAAAGGCGCGAAAAAAGCCGCTGATTACTTCTTGTATCACCGACTTCTAACCGTGTTTAGCAACATAATGTGCTCTATGATGGTTGGTCATTCTATTAAGTTAGAGAATTGATTTTAGTGCCGTTTTCCGAAAAAATCGTACACTCATAAAAGCCTATCACGGCTTACGAATTTTGCGTAACAAAACAAAACTTACGCCCTTTCCGTAAGCTAAGCCACGGGCGGCTATACTGCCCAAACCTTCCGCGTCCTAAGAGCTGTCGCTCATTGCGGAATCTGCCTAACTCATAACCGTTATCCGTTCGGCACACCCTTTCAAAAGGGTACAATACCACTCATTACACTACTGTGGTATGCTATGTATTTTATCACTATGACAGTATAAAGTTAATAGATTTTCAAAACAAATGTTTGCAATTTTTGGAAAGTTTTGTCGAAAAGCGACTTTCTAAAATTCAACGGTAAACTTACTACCTTCGCCGAGCGTGCTTTCGACGCTTATTTTCCAACCGGATTTTTGGCATATCTTTTTGGCAACGGCAAGCCCCAAACCAAAGCCGCCGTTTTTGCCGTTGTGCGATTTGTCAACCGTGAAAAAGCGAGAAAATACCTTGCTCATATTTTCTTCCGCAATGCCTATTCCCGTATCTTCAACAGTCAAGCCTTGATAGTTAAGCGTAACCGTTATACTGCCGCCGTCCTTATTGTATTTAATGGCGTTTCGCACGAGATTTCCGAAGATTTCGCTTAATCGTTCGTGTCTGCTCATTACGATTACGTTATCGTCTATTTTTTCCGTTATCGTAATATTCCTTTTGTCCGCTTCGGGTTTCAATGCGGCAATCGTTTCTTTTGCAAGCGCGGAAAAGTCCACTTCGTAAGGGGGTAAATCGTCATTGTCGATTTCGCTGTAATTGATGATACAGGCAATCAAATTTGTAAGGCGTTCGCTCTGCGTGAGTATTGTTTTATACGCTGTTTTCGTTTGGCTTTCGCTCATACCGCCCGCCTGTAACAATTCGGCGTAGCCGTGAATAGATGTGAGCGGCGTATTCATCTCGTGCGTTACGTTAGAAATAAATTCGTCCTTTGAAACACGCGCTTTTTCCACAAGCTCTTTTTCCGATTGTATCTCGCTCATTTGTCTTTGAATATTGCGGTTGCGCTCGTTGAGAATATCGGCTACGGGTTGCAATTCGGAATACTTGCTTGTAACCTGCGGATTGTTCGCGGCGTCGCTTGCAAGTTTTTTTACGGGCGTTAAGATAAAGTGCGTTGATACAAAGGCTATAACGGCGCACAATACTATACACAAGATGAAGAAATATAGGAGAATAGGCAATGATTTTGCAAAAATACTCCAATCGGTATCGGTAAATATAGCAATCCGCACTAAAAATTGTCCGTCGAAGTTTTTGCAAAAGTACACCATATTTTTACCGAGCGTAGAACTGCCGCGCACGGCAAAGCCTTCTCCGTCGAAAATAGCGTCTTTTATTTCCGATCTGTCTGAATGGTTTTCCAAATCGTCTTCGGCAATACTGTCGGCAAGTACGTTACCCTGCGCGTCCATAAACGTAATCCTTGCGCCGTTCAATTTTTCCGAAAAGGCGGCGGCGTTTTGTTCGTTCAAATCGTCCAAATTCAAAGTTTCATCAAAGCTGTTCATATAAACGCGCAAATATTCTTTGCTGTCGTCTATGGACGATTTATAATAAACTTGCGTTGCCGCAAAAGAAAAGACAAAAAGACAGGCAAACGTAATTCCAAGCGATAAAATCCAAATGCGCCATTTCATAATTTGTACCCCACACCGAATATCGTTTCAATCTTTACGCCGAGCTTGCGAAGACGGGCAACGTGATTGTCAAGCGTTCGCGTTTCGCCTACGTCGTACCCCCAAACTTCGCATAAAAGTTTTTCACGGGATAAAACTTTTTCGTGATTTTCCATAAAATATTGTAATAGTTCAAATTCCTTATGATTGAGCGATACTTCTTTGCCGTCGATTTCGCAGACGAAAGTTTCAGAGTTCAGCGTAACATTACCAACCGACAAAACGCTTTGTCGCTGTTTTCCGCGCAATCTTGCGTTTACTCTTGCCGTAAGTTCCAATACGGAAAAGGGCTTTGCTATATAATCGTCCGCGCCCATATTCAAACCGTTTACCTTATCTTCTTCCTTTGATAGTGCGGAGAGCATAATACAGCTTACGGCAGGAAATTTCTCTTTGATAAAACGCAGAGCGTCTAAACCGCTTCCGTCGGGTAACATTATATCAAGCAATGCAACGTCCGGCTGTTCGCCCAAAAGTGCGGCGGTAAAAGATTTCAAGGTTGAAAACGCCTTGAAATCCAAGCCGTTCATCTCTAATGCGACCTTGATTAGTCCGCAAATGCTTGTATCGTCTTCTAAAATAAAAACCGTACCTTTCATAATATCACCTTGCTTTAATTATATCATTTTTTGTTTGATAAATAAAGTGTTGAGAATATGCCGCTTGTAATAAAATTGTAATATCAACCAAATCTGCCGTTGATATAATCGTCTGTTTTTTTGTTCTGCGGATGAGCAAACAACTTTTTCGTTTCGTCCATTTCAATCATTTCGCCCAAAAGGAAGTACGCCGTATAGTCGGCTATTCTGAACGCCTGCTGCATATTGTGCGTTACCATAATAATAGTCATATTCTTTTTGAGTTCCATACATAATTCTTCGATTTTACCCGTCGATATGGGATCGAGCGCACTCGTCGGTTCGTCCATTAAAAGAATTTGCGGCTCAACGGACAGCGCACGGGCAATACAAAGCCTTTGCTGTTGACCACCCGAAAGACCGAGCGCGGATTTATTCAACCTATCTTTTACTTCGTCCCACATAGCCGCGCCTTTGAGCGAGCTTTCGACTATACCGTCCAATTCGCTTTTAGAGCGTATTCCGAACGTGCGCGGACCGTATGCGATATTATCGTAAACACTCATAGCAAGCGGATTTGGACGCTGAAACACCATACCCACGTTTTTCCGAAGGCGCGACAAATCTGTTTTCCTTGCGTAAACATCGGTGTTGCCGATTTTGATTTCACCCGTTATTTTACAGCCTTCAATTAAATCGTTCATTCGGTTAAGCGATTTTATGAGCGTGGATTTGCCGCAACCCGACGGTCCGATTAAAGCGGTGAGTTTATTTTTCGGAAAATCCATATAAATGCTTTTTAACGCGTGAAACGAGCCGTAGTATAAATTCATTTCCTTGACCGAAACGGCAATATCGCCGCTCAAATCAAATTGCTCTATAATGTGTTTTTTCATATCTTTTTTCTCCGATTAAATAACCATTCCACAAGTGAAACGAATAAGTTAAGTATGATGACGAATATAAGCAATATGCTTGCCGTAGCGTAGGCTTCGTTTACTTGCAAGCCGTTACTCATAAACTTCCATACGAGAACGGCGAAACTTGCCGCGCCATCACCGTAACCTTGCGGAATAAAAGTAGATGCCGAGCCTACCGTAAATATGAGAGCCGCGCTTTCGTTTACAATTCTTCCGATTGAAAGAATAATCGACGTTATAATTCCCGTAATTGCCTGCGGCAGAACGACGACGAAAATCGTCCGCAGTTTTCCCGCGCCGAGAGCGTAACTTGCTTCACGCATACTGTCGGGCACTTCCGATAAACTTTGTTCGGTGCTGCGTATAATCGTAGGCAAAATGATAAGAGCCAAAGTAATACCGCCCGCCCATAGAGAATAGCCCATATTCATACCGATTACAAAGAATACCATTCCGAACAGCCCGAATATTATCGACGGAATACCGGCAAGCGTATCGACGAACAAGCGTATCACTTTAACGAAAATGCTTCCTTTCTTTGCATACTCGTTCAAAAAGATTGCCGCGCCTACACCGAGCGGCAAAGCAAGCAACAGCGCAAGACCTATAAGCATTGTAGTTGATACAAAAGCGGGCGCAAGCGTCGTGTGTGCGTTACCGCTTTCCCCGAACATAAAATCAATACTCAAATGCGGAAAGCCTTTTACGAAAACGAATATTACGATAAATGCGAGAACGAACGCAACCAGCAAAGAAATAACCCAAGAAACTATCCATAGCGCATCGCAAGCGCTACCCGTGCGACGATAGCTTTTTAACGTATCTTTCTGATCGCTTTCTCTCAATCTACGAGAGAAGAATTTATTGCCGCCCTTGCTGTCCTTTTTTACAGCCATAAGGCAAAGATTAAGTATGAGTATAAAGATAAGCAATACGAACCCGTCGGCAATAAGCGCAGACTGTTCGGACGGCGTTGCATAACCCCAATTCTGTACGATATTGCTTGTGAGCGTGGTAAACGGCACGAACGCACCGAACGGATAACCCGAACCGTTACCCACTATCATCTGAACAGCCATTGTTTCGCCGATTGCCCGACCTATGCCGAGTATGATTGCCGATATAATTCCGCTCTTTGCGGCGGGCAGCAAAACTTTCCATACCGCTTGATTTTTTGAACAGCCAAGTGCGAGCGCACCTTCATAATAGTGCATAGGTACGGCTTCCAAACTGTTTTTGGTTATGGAAGTTATTGTCGGTAATATCATAACCGAGAGAATAAGCGTACACGCCAAAAGTCCGAAACCCGCATTATTCGGGTGGAATATATCGACGAGTAGCGGCATTAAAAATTTATACCCGAACAGACCGTACACGATAGACGGAATACCCGCAAGCAAATTTACTATCTGCGTATATATCTTTTTCAGTCGTTTAGGGCAATAAAATACAAGCCAAATCGCCGTAAATACAGCAAGCGTACCGCCGAGCAGTACGGCGCATACGGTAAGAAAGAACGTGCCGACAATCATTCGCCATATCCCGAAAGTTTCCGATTTTGCCGACCATTCAGAGCCAAAAATAAACTTGAAAAAACCTATATCACGAAAAGCGGGTATGCTTGCATAAAGCAAATAACCGATAATCGTAAACACGGCAAGAATGGAAAATGCCGCAAGGGCTATAAATATTGCCTTTGCGATATTTTCCTTTAAAAAAAACTTTGCCGTTTTTATCTTTGTTAGCGTAGTCATATTACTTTACCGAAATATAACCCGCGCCCGTTATAACCGTTTGAGCTTCCGCACTCATAATATAGTCGTAAAAGCCTTGTGCCGCCGCCGACAGCGTTCCGTTTTCTTTGAGTACGATAACGAACGGACGTTGCAGAGCATAAGTGTTATTCATAATGTTTTCCACCGTGCAAGCAACACCGTCTAAACTTACCGCTTTAACCGTACTTTGCAAACTGCCATAAGATATGTAGCCGATACTGTTTGTCGAGCCTTGTATCGCTTCGATTACGTTACCCGTTTCGGCAAGCGTGGCAACGCTCGTAGCGTAACCGTTTTCGATTTTCAAAAGCTCGTCGAACGCCGTGCGCGTTCCGCTTGACGCATCCCTGCCGATTGCCGCCGTTATCGTAGTGTCGGGAATTGCCGTACCGCTTTCATAGAGTGCTTTCACGTCGGTTTTGCTCACGTCCGTAACAGAACAGTCTTTGTTGACGATAAGGGCAATACCGTCCATACAAAGCGTATAGCCTTTCACACCCGTTTCGCTCGACTTCAATTCACGCGAAGACATACCGAAATCGTTTAAGCCGTTTTGCGTATCACTTATACCCGCGCCGGACGAAGACATATTTACCGTAATTCTTACGTCGTGCGTCTTTTCGTATTCCGCCGCAAGTTTTTCCATTATGGGTGTAACGGAAGACGAACCCGAAACGGTAATGCTTTCCTTTTTACTACCGCAACCGCCGAGCGCAACCATAGAGCTACCGATTGCAGCTATGCACAATGCACTCATCAAAATTTTTGTCAGTTTGTTCATTTTTTTGTTTCTCCTTGAATTTTTTATTTCTGTCGCTTGACAAGTATAGAATAGCAAGAAGAAGTAACAAAGTTAGTCAGTCAGTTGCAATAAATATGTAAAAAGAAACAGGACTTCGATTTGAAATCCTGTTCTTTTTCATCGCTTGAAAGTGCAACTCTTATAAAATTTTTGTTTTTTAATCCCTATGGGAATTGCGCTTTTGGCGGGCTGTTTTACACTTTTCAACCGTTAAAAAAGCAAGGTTCAAAACCTTGCTTTTTTGAATTTAAATCATAATTGCAAATTTTTCGCAACGCCGTACAAACAATTAAATCGATTTAATCGGTAAGCCGTTTTCCGTTACACTGCTATTTGCGTGCTTACCGCTTGTGTTTACTTTTTTATGTAAGGCTGAAACGTTCTTCTATCTTTGCGTTTACAGCAGACGCGTCAAACTTAATTTCTTTTCAATCGCATATTGGTTGGCTTTCGCCATAGCATACTGCTCTAATTCTGATTTCATTTTTTTGTAATTTCTTTTGTTCCGCTTTTTCAGTCGGATTAACTTTTATAAAACCTCTTTAATTCAAATTGTTTTAAGCGTGCAACCTCGAAAAATAAACCGTTATGCGCTGATAAAAACGTGCATCAACGCAAAATTTTCAGCCGCTTTTTTATAGTCGCCGACGGAAACCGCCGCGGCATATTGCGAAAGAAGCTCCGCAATATTCTTCAAACCCGCCTGTCTTGCCGTCGCGGCAAGTTCCTTTGCGCCGTCGGTATATCCGTAGGCAACCGTTCTTTCCATAAACTCGCGAAGGCGCTCGTCAAAATTCATTTAAAACCTCCGTTTTTTAAAACCTTCAAAATACAAATTGACTTCGCTACCGCCCTCAAAAAGGGCGCGCAAAATAAAATCGCCGCCGTAATTTTCAAGCACGGCGTAACCGTTTTTGCGCCGACTTTCGGTAAGCAATTTACACGCCGATTTTGTCGCCTCGTTCAAATCCATAACGGCGATTAATTCGCGGTTGCCCAAAATAAGCGTAATTTCTACCGTTCCGTAATCGTTAAGTTCCGCCTGCAACCCGTCGTAGGGCACAACGAACCTGCGCGCCGACGACGCTCCGAAGTAATCGCGCGCGGCAACGCTGCGTTCAAGCGCGGCGTAATCGCTTTCATAAACGTCAAGCGAGGCAAACTCGTCCACCGCCACGCCCAGATTTTGCACAGTAGTGTTTTCTGTCAAGGAAAGGCGCGCGCCGTTGCTTTTGAAGTCTGACAATACTATTTTGCAACCAGAAACGGAGGACAAAACCGCTTCCGTCTGGTTTTTTGCTTTATTCAAAATTTCGTCTTCATCGTAGTCCGAGTATATTGTGGGAAACACCGCGCTTAAAGAAAACGTTTCGCCGTTGCAAACAAATATATGCGAAGCGCCGACGTAGCCCGTTTCGGTAAAAAACGGATAGCAACCGAGCGAAATTAAAGTTTGCTTGGAAACCGGATAATACGCCTTTTTTTCGCTTTGCAAAAGCATAGCAAGCGCGTCCCCGCGCAAAGCGTTTTTGCTAACCGCCGAAAGCAGATTGTACGCTTTGCAATAGTGGTACAATAATCTGCCGTCGTCGGTAAACAGTTTGTTTTCGGTAACTTCTTCAAGCAATTGCGACAGACTGCGCAAATTTACTCCTAGCGGCGCCGCGTATTTTGAGAGATTTAAACTGTAAAACATTATCAACTGCGAATCCACCGCCGTAGCGGAATACAGTCCGCGTACCAAAAGGCGGGATAATAAACCAAGGCAGGATTCTATCAGTTCAAGAGTGTGAGAGTCGGGCAAAGAAAAATCCGCAACAACCTGCTCTCCCGTTCTGTCCGACCACATTTTTAACAGCGCTATCGCACGATGTTCGCAAACGCTTTTTTTGCACGAACAAACGGAGTCGCCTGCGTCCGACGACAAAAACACAGTCTTGTGTCCGTTTACAAGCGCGGACGGCGGATTTGACGACGTAATTTCAACGTGCGCGGAATAATAACGTTCCGTAGCGGACTGAAAAATTTTATCGCCGACAAGTTTACGTATTCCGTCCTTATCCAAAGTAACGGGTTTTGGCGGCTCGGTTTGGGCGGCGGGCGCGCCCTCGCCCGTACTTTCGCTTTCGTAATCCGCGCTTTCGGCAACGGCAATAACGCCGGCTATTATGTGCCTGCAAATTAATGGCGAAGGGCAAGTGCAGCGGAAAGACTCTCTTTTTTCGCCGAGGGTAACCGTTTCGCCGCCGATTTTTACCTTAAATTTTTCGTCCGCGAAGGATATTGAAGGTTTTCCGTTTTGCAGCTCTTTTAAAGCGCGCTTATACTCGCCCATATTTGCAAGGGCGGCAAGGCAAGTTTGATTATTTAGCGCTTTAAGCGCGGAAATTACTTGTTTGCAACTATCCATTCGCACAATTCCTTAGGCGTTTTAGACGCCACTTTCGCACCCAGCCGCACAAGTTTATCCGCCGCCGCCTCGTCGTAACTTGCGCAACCGTTATAGTCCATAGCCGTGAGGACAAGAAACTTTGCACCGCTGTTTATTATGCTTGAAGCCGCGGCGTACATTTTTTTGTATCCGCCGCCGTCTGCAAGGTCTGAAATTAATATAACCATAGTGTCGCGCGGTTCTTTAATCAACTTTTCGCCATATGAAAGCGCAAGCCCTATGTCCGTTCCGCCGCCAAGTTGCACGGCAAACAGCAACTCGGTTATGTCGTTGCATTGCTCGGTTAAGTCCACTACCTGCGTATCGAAAACCACCATACGCACGTCCAAAAAGGAAGTTTTTGCAAGAATCGAGGCAAGCAGAGCCGAATTTATTACCGAATTTGCCATACTTCCGCTTTGGTCTACAAGCAAAATAATACGTTTCTTTGTTGTTTTTTCGGAATTTTCCCTGAAAATTATGCGGTTGGGATAAATTCGCTTTGTCTGCGCGTTATATGTTTTTAAATTTTTGCGAATGGTCGCCGCAACGTCCAAATTTTGCAGGTTGCCGTGATAGCACCTGTTGAAACTTTTAGTATGACTGAAAAGCGCGGGGCTTATTTCATTTTTCATTCTTTCGCTGAGTTCTTCGGCAACCCTGCGCACAAGGTTTTTAACCTTGCACATATTTTCGGGAGTGAGCACGCTTTTAAAGGTAAGAACTTTGCACAAAACGTTAATATCCGGAGTAATGTTTTCCAAAACGGCGTCGTCCGCCAAAAGTTCAGCCATATCGAATTTTTCTATGGCGTGCCCTGTAATCACCTCAAATCCGTGCGGAGGAAAAACTTGCTTTGCGGCGTTAATCCACTCGGGAACCGTATAAACGCTTGCGCCTTGTCCGCCCGCAAGCCCGCCGCGCTTTACGTCGCTCGCGCCGTAAATATAATCGAGCACGTCGTTCAGTTTTTTAAGCGATTCGGCGCCGTCGCCGCCTGAACAACCGCAACTACCCCCCTCGCGATTGCCCAAAATTACATTCCAACGGTTTATTTGTTTAACGTTCATCCGTTCCCCCCCTCAGCCCGTACAACTCTAACTGTCGGGCAAGGTACTCGTCCTTCAATAAAAGGTTTTCGTCCGTAAAGAAAACGGGAGCGTCCTCGCCGTAAATTTCGCCTATTATCTTGCGCGCCGAATTGCGTTCGGTAAGTTTTAAAAACGAAAAAGCGTATCTGAGCGAAGGCGCGGCGTCCAAAAACTCCGGCAAGGACATCCGCTCTACAAATTCCGCCGCAATTTCAAGCAAACGCCTTTCGGTTATAAGCCCTCTGTCGCCTATGGCGCAACCCAAAAAGTAATCCGCGGCGTCCGCAGCGGACGTTTGCGAAAGTATGTACCGCTTTATTTTAGGCAAAATTTCATTTTTTCCCTTTGCGGCAATCGCGCTTGCGCAACCGTAAAGACAGGGCTGCGCGTATGACGGCGCGCAAGCAACGGCGGTCGCAAGCGATTCGCCGTCCAGATAGTCCGCCGTCCTGACGACGTTGTTTAACTTTGAAAGCGCAAACGCGCACTTTTCACCGTCGTCAGTCTGCCACAGCCCCGCAAGCAAGCGCAAGGCTTTGCCGTAAAGCAACTCCGCTATTTTTACGTCGTTTTCAAAACGCTTTCCTTCGAAAACCTTTTTTAAATCTATCAAAAAAACAAGATTTGAAATTGCGGATACCGCTTCCGCAAAATCGTTTACGTGCAACACGCTTTCGGAAAGTTTTTCAAACGCGGGGCGGGAGTCCAGTTTTAAGAAATACGCCTGCATATATGTATCGGTTAAAGCGGATGAAGCGGAAATTTCCGTTTCTTCAAGCGATTGAAAAAGTTTGTTTTGAGCCGCTTCCGCAACGGTGGCGCCCAGATGCGAAACGTACGTCAGAGCGGTGATAGCGGACGCGGTGCCGCGGACTTTCCACACTTCGCGCACCTTGTTTACGTCCTTACCCGCGACATAGTCGGCACCCGATTCCATTTCGGCAAACTTTTCGCCGATAAGCGAATATACCCTTTTTAAAAACGCGCTCTTTGTTCTGTGCGCGGGATTTTCAAGAATTTGAAGGGTTATGCGAGAGTCCGCTTCACCCCGTATAGCAAACTTTTTAAGCTGCCGCAAAAAATCTTCGGCAAGCGGTGTGGCGAAGCCGGGGGCAAGTTCGCCTTGCGGTACCCCGTTTAACACCTGTTTAAGACAGTGTTCGCGCACCGACCTTATTTCACCCTTGGCTATTACGCTTTGCGCGCTTTCGCAAATTTCTTCATAACCGGCAAAGCGTTTGCCGCGCAAATCAGCAAGCACACTCATATGCGTAAGCGTGTTAATTACGTCGGTAACGGGGATATGCTCGAACGGGTAATCCTTTGTCACTTTTTCGGACTGCTTCAAAAGGCAATCTGCCGCCGCAGACGTAAACGGCTCCGACGACGATTGCAACCGCTTTAACAGCGCGGCATAATAACCGTAGCGCGCGACAAGACCGCCCTCGGGCACGTAGGGTATTACGTAACTTTTGCCCGTCCAGCCGTTTTGCAACGTGCTTGCTGCGGCGCGTTTTATGTTTGCGCAGTGCAGCGCGCCCGCCACAACTATTCCGCATTTGCAGGGCGTATTTTGAATTAACCCCGCCATATATGCGTCCCTATCGGTGGGAGCGACGTCTAATTTTTCCGCAAAGGCGGAAAAGATTTCAAAAAAATCGGGGCTGTCGTACGCGGCGAAAGTAAAATTTTCTATTGCGGAAACGGCGTTGAAAGCGCTTTGTCCGTCAAACTGCGCGCTACATTCACCTTCCATAAAAAAACGCGCGCTGTCTATGCACACTATTTTTTTGCCGAGTTCGGAAGCCGTTTTCAACGCCACGTACTCCGGCGAATACTCGGCAAGCGGCAAAACCGCCTCGTTATCCCCTTCGCGGAACAGCAAAGAAACGGGCAAACGCGTGCGTTTGTCCGTAACCGCCTCCAAAAGATTTTGCGCCTCTTGCGGCAGCTCGATAAAAAGCGTGTCAAATTCCGTCTGCCGCATAGCCTTTTCCACGCGGTATGCGCAGACGGGCGAATGGTGCGCGACGGGCAGAAAAATCAGATTTTTCTGGTTTTGTAAATCTTTTGCCATACGCCTCCCTGTCGGTCGGCACGATGTTTTAAAACGTTTTCGTAATAACTTTTAAGTTTACGCGCGTCCTCGGTTGTGCCGTCTTTTTTCACGGCGGATAAAATCTGCTCGTTAAAGGTTTTGGGATTTATTTCTCCGTCGCCGAAATAATATGCGTCCAGCGCGCACGAAAGATATGCGCAAACCGCCTCGGCAGTGCTCATAACGCTGTCGAATTTTTCCACTTTATACCCTTCGCCCGTGCCGCCTTCGCGTATATCTATAAACATTGCGGACAGCGCGCTTACGTAATTGTCGTCCACCGCCGCCGAAACGCCCAAATCGCGCAACTGCCTTTCAACTTCTTGTTGAATGACTTTTTGTTGCAACGCCGCGTCCGAAATGGGTTTTACCGTTTCAAAGTTGAAACGACGTTTAAGTGCCGAACTCATTTCGTTTACCCCTTTGTCGCGGGTGTTTGCCGTGCCTATGACGTTGAAGCCCGCCTTTGCAAAAAGCGTTTCGCCGAGTTCGGGCACGGGAAGCACTTTATCGGACAAAATCGAAATAAGCGTGTCGCTTATTTCCGCGGGGCAGCGGGTAAGTTCTTCAAAGCGGACTATTATGCCCTGCTCCATCGCGCGGTACACGGGCGCTTTTATAAGCGCTTCGCGGCTGGGACCGGAAGAAAGCAGCATCGAGTAGTTCCACGAATACTTTATATTTTCCTCGGTTGTGCCGACCGAGCCCTGAACGGTATTGTCGGAAACGCCGCATATTGCCGCGGCAAGCAACTCGCTTAACATAGTTTTTGCGGTGCCCGGCTCGCCCACAAGCATAAGCGGACGGTTTGAAGCAAGGGTAACCACGGCGCGTTCCACAAGCGCGTCGTCACCGTAAAATTTGCGGAGAATTTCCTTTTTGCCTGCCTTTCCGCCCAATATAAACGTGCGCACGGCTTTGGGCGACAACTTCCATCCGACGGGCTTTGCGCCCGAGTCGTTTTCCGCAAGGGCGGTAAGTTCTTCTGCGTATATCTGCTCGGCAAGCGGTTTTAAAATTTTTTCCATTGCGTTACTTCCTGCTGTAACCTTTTTTTATTTTGGAAGCGACTAACTTTTGCGCGTCGCTCATAGCCTCGTCCGCGGAAGAAAACGTTTTGACGACTTCCCTGCCTTCCGCGCCTATGCGCCCGTAAATTACGGTGTGGCTGTTGCCGCGCACCTCTATTTTCCAAAATTTATTTGACGTGCCTTCCGAAAATTCGAGATAGTCCGACATATCCGCGCCGTCGGCAGAAGGCGCGCTTTCGGGCTTAGCGGCGGGCGCGGCTTTTTCAACTTTTTCGCTATCCTGCGCCACCGCAATTTCCGTTGCCGCCTCCGTTTGCACTTCAACTTCCGCTTCGGCTTCCTCCTGCGCTTCGGCTTCCGCGCTTTGCTCCGCAGCAGGCGTATGCGCGGGCGCACTTTCGGGCGCGGGCGCTTCTTCCTCCTCGTCAAAATCTACCCCCTCGGCAACGTAGGGAACAAAATTCTTTTTCACCGTTTTGCCCGTCTGCGACAACTGCATTTCGGGCATAACCGCGGCAAGCGAACTAAGCACGGAAGAAACTATGCGCGTAGGAAATTCGCAAGGATTTATATATTCGTTCCTGTCCTCGTCTTTCTTGCAGTAAAAACCTACCGACAAATTTTTGCCTTCGTCGTAATCGCAACCGAAATACAGCCCTTCCATAAGCAGTTCTATGCCCAAGCCCGATTCGCTGTCGAAAAGATAAAATCCGTCAAAACCTCCGCCGTCAATCGTCTCGGTTTTTTCCATATCGTACTTTCTTACGACGCGTTGAAGATGCGAAAAATTGAAGGGGTATTTTTCAAACTCAATAAACTGTGTTTTGGGGTTGACGTTTTCGGGGAAAAGCACTTTTGCCGAAATTTGCAAAAAAGGCTGCTTTATTTCGTTGTCTTCAACGTACGTACGCCAAGCGGAAAGCTGTTCTTCCGTTAAATCGCAAACGTGCACAAGCGCAATTATATCCCCGTCGGAAAAGGTTACTTCGTCATAGTCGGCGTTTTCCGCGCGGCAATCCGCGCCGAAGCGGAACGCTTCGATAAGCGAGCCGTCCTCGGTATATTTTCCCCAGATAAGATTTGTAGTCAAATTACGTATGACGGGATTTTGCATATAGCAAGAGCGGAAACTTTTATAATTCCAGCATCTTCCGAACATAAGCGCGCGTTCAAGGCGCACCGTCTGCAATTTGGCAACCGTTTTAACGTCTTTTTTAAGTTCGGAAAACTCTTTTTTGGTTTCCGCGTCCGTATCGGAAGGCAAACTCTTTATTACTTTTTCACCGCGCGTTATGCGCACTTCGCCGCCCGGCATAAGGGTGAGAGTTAAATCTTTACCGAAGGCGCGCGTACCGTCGGCGCCGAAGCCGCAGGAAGGAATTATTATATCGGCAAGCACTTCAACGGGAATGTTGTATTTTTCCGCCGCTTCCGCCATAGCGTTTTTTGCCACCTGCTTTGCTTTTGGATAGGGAAATTTGTTTGCTATACCGTCCACAAGCATAAGCGCGTATTTTCCGCCGTTAAGCGCTAAAACGCGGATTATGTAAGCGGTAAGCGCGTGTCTGCCCGCATCGCATAGGGCTATGCAACGCTTTTTGAATTTTGAAAGATTTTCGTTTGAAGCATAAAAACAATAGGGCACGACGGCGGCTTTAAGCTTATTGTCGAAGTCGGAAGCCTCCCATACCGCGTAGACGTTGTCGAGAAACTGCCTGAAACTGGTTTTATCGAAGTGCGCCGCCATACCGTCGCACATTTTGTTGCGGTAAATATCTTTCATTGAAAAATATTTGTCAACAAATACTTTCAACACGTTTTCCGAAACGGGCGTAACCTTATCCCTGCCGTATACGGTTAAAGAAAAATCGAATTTGGACAGCAGGCGGGCTGAATTTAGTTTTTGCGTTTTTGCGTACGCTTCCACTTCCGCAAGCGAAGCAAACCCTTCAAACACAGCGTCTTCGTCCTTCCATTTTTCAAACAGCGCGGAAATTAATTCCGCGTTGCTTTTTGGAAGTTCCTGCTCTGCCGCAAAGCGCTTAAATTCCTCGCCCAATTCTTTTTTGCGTTTGTCTAACTCCGCATTACAAAAAGCGTTCACCTTTTTGTTGGGCGAAAAACACATTCCGTTGAACAACAAATACGTATCGTGATAGGTTGTATATGCTTCTTCCAACTTAGACGACAATCCATATCCGTTAGCAACCGACATACTTTCTTTTGAAAAAAGTTTTGCCCTTATTTCATCGTCTTTTATAAGCGCGGTAAACGCCTCGATAAAGGTGCTGCGCCAACCGTCGTCCCCGGCAATGGCATCAAGCTGTTCGCTGTACGTAAACACGCTGTCTTTGTATTGTAACAGTTTATTCTCCCAGTTTTTATCGTCACTCAACAACCGCAAAAAACTTCTGTAGCAATTGCTTATTAAATCTTTCATGTTATAAAGCCAATCGGAATTTTCGTAACTATACGCGGAAGGCGCCGGCGGCACTTTACGCGCGAGAGAAATTTTTTCTCTTATTTCATTAATACTGTCTATTAAATCGTTTATTTTATTTATTTCTCCCAAATTGCCCAATAACCTATATTTAATAACTGCGGCTTGAAGCCTCCTTAAAAAAGCGTGCCAGCGACGGCTGTAACATATGTCCTCAGGCGTATACGAAAAAATTACAGAACAAAGTTCGTCAGCAGTTTCGTCTTTAATATCTTCAAAACTCGAATAAGAATAATAAAAAATAAAATTGGGCTCGTTCTCTCTTGATTTGACGGTCATTGCCATAAGCGTTTCCTTTACGCTTAGACCTAACGAGCAAAAATTCTTAAAATAGATTATGCCGCTATTATAATAGTTATTCGGCATTTGGTAATCGACGTGGACGAACATATACTCCATAAAGCGATAAGCCGCTTTAAACACTTCGGTTTCCCTGCGCATATTTCCGACTTCGGCAAATACGGGCTTGCAAACCCGAGCAAACGTGCTTACGTCAGTTGAAATGTCGATACATTCGCGACGTACTCTGTTGTAATCTTCGCCCGTTTTTACGTAATTAAGGATTATTGCGCAGTCGTTTTCCGGCACGGAAAAAGTTTTGCAAAATCTTTCAACTACCTCGTATACTTCTTCAAGTTGCATAAATTAAAAACTCCCCTTTTTTAAAGTCCTACTAATTATACTACCGCGCGGGCGGCAAGTCAAGATTAAATTTTTTAAGTACTTATTGAAAACTAAGTTTAACTCGGCTTTAACCTGCCTTTTTAACGGGTTAAACGTTTATTTATATACCTTTATAAAAATAACGCCCTTGCGGTGTATTTCATAGGGTTAAAAAAGCAAGGAAAGATAATTATTGCTCCCCTTGCTTTTTTATTATTATTTTGATATAATGTAACTACGATAAACAGTAATTTAGTGGAGAAGTTATGTATTTTATCAGACAGGTAAAGCCTAACGAAGTAAGCGATGCGCTTACCCTTGCGTTAGAAGTGTTTATGCAGTTTGAAGCACCCGATTATAAACCGCAAGGTGTGGAAACGTTCAGAAAGGATATTATCGAAAACGCCGAATTTATAGATAAGTGTAGAAAAGGAATTTGCCCGATTTATGCCGCATTTGATGACGGTAAAATGGTTGGGATTATCGGTATGCGTAACAAATCGCATATTAACTTGGTTTTCACGAAAAGCGAGTATCATCGCAAGGGTATTGCAACTTCTATCTTTGAGTTTTTGTTGTCGGAAGTAAAGAAGAATAGTCCGCAAGTTAAAGAAATTACGCTCAATTCTTCCCCTTACGGGAAGAACTTTTATCTGCACTTGGGTTTCGTGTCTTTATCGGAAGAACAGGAAATAGACGGCATTCGGTTTACGCCTATGAAGTATGCAATATAAATTTCAATTTAGCGTCCCTAACTTAAAAAGTATAGCCCACTACACTTCGTTCACGAAAGTTAGTGGGCTATTTGTTTTTCCACAAGGAAGTCCCTATAACAGACACCCCTTGCATCGCCGTTTTTTACGGCGATGCAAGGGCGCAATATAAATATTTGATTTACTGTTTTGTCAAAAACGCTTTATGTTTAAAGCAAATTAATTTTTGCTTGCGTGGCGGCAAATGAAAACCTTTCAGTTTGCAAAAAACGCAACCGCAATAGCGCCGGGGCCCGCGTGCGTGCCTATCGTGCTGCCTATCATATACGAGGGTAAATCGTCCGTTTTACCCTTCCACAATTTCTCACTGTCGGCAAGGTACTTTTTTAAATACGCGTCCGAAAGCCCCGAATAAGCCAAAGCGTACGGCATAGAAAAATTTATACCCCCGCATTTGTCCACAAGTTGGGTAAGCAAGTTGTTGCCCTTTTTAGAGCCCATCGCTTTGCCCACAACTTTAACTTCGCCGTCCGTTATGGAAATTACGGGCTTGATTGAAAGCATTTCTCCCGCCGCCGCTGTGAGGGAAGAAATTCTTCCGCCTTTTCTTAAATATTTAAGAGTATCAAGCACCGCAAGCAATTGTATTTTGTTCTTTTTTTCATTGAGTTCGGCAACTATTTCCGCGGCGGAAAGCGTCCCTTCGTTTACAAGCCGTAAAGCGTATTCAAATAAAATCCTTTCGCCCACGCAGGCGTTGTTGCTGTCCACAACGTGCACTTTGCCGCCGAACTCCGCAGCAGCCTTTACCGCGCAGCCGTACGTGCCGGAAAGTTTTGAAGAAATGGTAATTGCGATAACTTCGCTGCCGTCCGCTGTGAGCGAGGAAAAACTTTCTTTAAAACGAAACTCGTTTATCTGGCTTGTCTGGGGGAGTTCGTCGCTTTCTATAAGTTTTTCAAAAAACTTCAAATGCCCCAAATTTACGCCGTCGAGAAACTCTTCCTTTCCGAAGCGTATCTGCATAGGTATAAGAGTTGCGCCCATAGCGTCCGCTTCCGCTTTTTCGATATCGGACGCGGAGTCAACCAAAATTTTAATCATATTTTTTAATCCTTATTTAATAAATTTTCGTAATATTTTGTTATGTTTTCGGTAATTTTTTCAAGCGAGCCGTAAAAAAACTCCTTTTCGTTTTCGTTGAAGTGCGCGTTGCAAGCCTGCACGGCAAGATTGGTTTTTTGCGAAATCGCCGCGGCAAGCATTTTTCCGCTTTCGGTAAGGCGGATAACCGAACCGTGGGTTTTTGCGTCGGCGATAACCGCGCCGCGTTCTTCAAGCGCGTCAATCGCACGCGATATTGCGGCTTTATCCTCGTAAGTTAGTTTGACAAGCTCGCTTGCGGTAAGCCCGTCTTCGCTTTCGCCAAGGTAATACACGCACATAACGTGCACCGCTTTAAGCCCGTACTCCCTCATTTCGTAAACCTTTATTTTTTGAATGAGTTTGCCCAGCCTGATTACAGAAGCCGTAAATTTTTCAAAAACGTTTTCCATATCCGTCCCTAATGTTGATTAATCAACATAATTGCAGTATAGCGCATATATCCGGCTTTGTCAAACATTTTTGTTGATAAATCAACTAAATTTTAAATAAAAAATTCCCCTTACACCGAAGTAAAATCCGTGCGCAAAGGGAACGAAAAAATAAGTTACCAAAGTTTAACCGACCAATATACGGGGGGCTGTTTGAAAATTGCTATCTGCAAAGCCATTGCAAGGGTATCCAAAATTATAAGTACGCCAAGAGTGCAACAAATTGTTTTTGCAACCGAAAAATTCACTTTTTGCGTGATTGCTTTAAGCAGAGGCTTATATATAAAGCGGAAAATAAGGTACGCTCCGCCGCCGTAGCCTATTGCGGGTATAAGTCCGGCATACTGAGTTACTTGCAACGGGAAAGCGCTGTAATTCCACAACTGCACCCCGAAAAGTTTTTCCCACATATTGCCGATTGCAAGTTCGCCGAGAAAAACCGCCGAACAGATAAGCGCAAGGCAAAGCAGGTTTGAAGCGACGGCGGTGTATTTGGTGCGCTTTTTGAAAACCTTTTTTCCGAAAAACGCAATTTCGTCCGGGTCGCGCAAAAGAATATGGAAGGCGAAAGGTATAAGCGCGTATGGAGAAATAAACGGAAGTATGTGAAAGCGGCAATCCCATACGCCTTGCGTTACTAAGCGCGCGGTATTTTCCGCAATCCAGCCGACAAACGCAACGCCTATGCCGAAAAGGTACAGATAGACGAACTCCACTCCCATTATTTTGAAACGCTTTTTCGAGCAGGCGTTGACGCAACACGGTCTGAACCTTGCCGTTTCAATTTCGTTTGTCAGAAGCCTTGTGTTATTTATCATTGCAAACCACCTCCGAAGGCGCTTGTGAAAAAACTTTTAAATGCTTTACTATCGCTATAAGCGCAACCGCCGCACAGCCCGCCGCGCACGAATATTGACCGAAAACGCAGCATACTGCCGTACTAAGCACTGCAAACAGCGCGTAAACCGTTATGCTGCGCACTCTGTTTGAAGAAAATTTGAAAACTGTTGAAAACAGTATATACAGCCCCGCCAGAAGCACGATTGCCCAACAGGTTACGGGAATAAGCCCGAACGCCACTCCGAAAGAAACGGCTATGCACTTGCCGCCGCGAAAGTGGTTGAAAGCGCCGACGGCGTGCCCTAATACGGGCGCGGCTATTACCAACGAAAACCAGAAACTTTCCGTATTCATCAATAAACTTGCGCATAATACGGGGGCAAAGCCCTTTAAAACGTCCAAAAACAGGCACAGACAACCGACTTTTGCGCCGCAAATTTTGAAGACGTTGAACGCGCCCGGATTTCCGTCGTCCGAAAGACGGCTTACGTCCTTACGCGTTATCGCTTTCGGCACAAAACTGCAAAACATCACGCTGCCCGCAAGAAATCCCGCCGCAATAAATATTATCCATAATAAAACGTTCATAAGCGTTACTCTCCGCAACAATATCAGCAACGGCGGAAGCCGCGTTGGAATTGATTTTTATGCTTAACCGCGGCATATCCGTGGGTAAACCGCCGTAATAAACTACTTTTAAAGCGGCTTTTACCGCGCCGCCTACCGTAACCGTTTTTACCGAAAGCCCGTTTTTTGCAAAAAACTTTGCGTTTGCCGTTTCGCAACCCGGGATAGGCTTCAAGTGAATAATAGGCGCGCCCGTCACCGCCGCCTCCGTGGACGAAAGCCCGCCCGGCTTTGTCAAAACAACGTCCGACGCTTTAAAATGCAAATACATATCGGAAGTAAAGCCGTAAACGCGCACCCTGCCGCAGTTTGAAAAAGTTTTTTCAAGACGGGTTTTCAACTTTTGGTTTTTGCCCGTGAAAACGTTTATCTGGCACCCTTCCTCCGTTTTTTTGTAAAGTTTTTTGCAAAGTTTCAAAATTTTTCCGCATCCCGCGCCGCCGGACGTTACCGCGATAACTTTTTTATCAACGGGAATATTCAAAGCCGAACGCGCTTGCTCTTTCGTAATTTCAAGGCAGAAATTTTCGCCGACGGGTATACCCGAAACGTAAACCGTTTTTGGCGAAACGCCTTCTTTTATAAGTTTTTTTGCGGAAGCCGCGTTTGCGACAAACCAGCCGTCCAGACGGGCGTCCTTATAAAAGGGTATAGCCGTATAGTCGGTAAGCACGCCGTACGCCGCGAACGAGCAAGCGTATTTTTTGCGCACTGCGGTAACCGCCTCCATTGCGAAAAGGTGCGCGCATATCACGCAGTCAAAGCCGTTTTCGACAATGTATTTATACAGCGCTTCGGCATACGCGGCGTTGGCGCGGTATATGGGCGAAGGCAGACGACTTTTGTCGTAAAGCCTCCCAAGCAAGTACGCAAGCCCGAACAATGCGGGCGTTTTTTTAATTACCGTAGAATAAACTTTTGACGCGCGTAACGCCGCCTTATCGCTTTTAAAGGACAACGTATCGCGCACTTCGCAAGCGACCCCGCGCCTTAAAAACGTTTCCGCAAGCGCGCGGGCGGCGCTGTTGTGCCCCTCGCCCGTGCCGCAGCTTAAAATAAGCACTTTCATATTTAAAATCCGCCTTAAACAGGCAAACTCCGTTTTAAATTTTTTGGTTACGTACGGATTTTACCAAAATTATGTAACCGTAAAGTATATATTTTGTTAAAGTTTTGTTAAACGTAAAAAGGACGCTTTCTCGCGCCCCTTCTTATGATTATTATTTATGATTGTTGCTGCTTTTTTCTCCGCAGATTTTAAGCAGTTCGTCGCTGAGTTTAATAATTTCGGCGCCGAACTTGCGCTTGTTACGCCTTAAAATCCATTTGTACAACGGGTACGCCGCCGCGGCAACCAATGCGCCGACAGCGCCCAACGAAGCGCCCCAGACGTACTCGTACCATTTAAGGCAAAGCGAAGCGCCCAGCCCGAACGTCAAAACGCCCGCCACCGCAAATATTGCCGCAACCGCCTTAGCGGGGAAATTGACAAGCCTGTCAAGCCTGCGCAAACGATTTAGTTTATCGTCCTTTTCTCCCGCGGTAGTATACTGACTTCGTATTTTTTCTATTTCGCGCCGCTCGCTTTCGGTGGGCGCGGTGTAAATATAGTTGAACTTATCGCCCATTTTCGCACCCCGCGCCAAGCGTTATGCAAAGGGTTGTGCCCCGCCCTTCCTCGCTGTCCACCGAAATTTCGCCGCCGATTACGTCAATCACCTTTTTGACAAGCGCAAGTCCCAACCCGTTGCCCTCCTGCGAGTGCGAGGCGTCGCCCTGATAAAATTTATCGAAAATCCTTTCGCCCTTTTCCGCGGAAATTCCGCAACCCGTGTCCGAAACGGTTACTTTGGCTTTGCCTTCCGCGCGCTTTACCGCAACGGTTATTTTACCGCCCGACGGCGTGAATTTTACCGCGTTGGAAAGCAGGTTGTTCCAAACCGTTTCAAGATAGGACGGCAACGAAACAATTTTTACGTTTTCTTCCAAATCGCATTCCAGCGATATGCCTTTTTCCTCTATAATGTCCTCGAAACCTATGACGGCTTGCGCAACCGCTTCCGTCAGGTCAAATTCTTCATACTCAGGTTTCAATTCGTTATTTTCAAGTTTATTCAGTTTTAAAACGTTGTTTATAAGCGCGGTAAGCCGTTTTGCAGCAGCGGAAAGCGTTTGCGCGTATTTTTCCTTTGAAGCGCTGTCCGCAGACGGCTTTTGCAAATAGTCCGCGCAGTTTTGTATGACCGCGAGCGGCGTTTTTATTTCGTGCGAAACGTTTGAAATAAAATCGGTATGCAACACTTCCGTTTTTGCAAGTTGCGCCGTCATCTTATTTAGATTTTCCATTATATAATCGTACTCGTTATAACTTTTGAAAGAGTGCGCAATATCCAGCCGAACGGTGAAATCGCCTTTCGCTATTTTGTCGGTGGCGTCGAGAATGCGCAAAACGGGACGTTCAACCATAAATTTGCGGTGCACCCAATTTGCGACGGTGGTTATTACCGAAAGAAGGCAAATCACGCCCAGCATAGCCCAAAAAACCGCCTCGCTGTTTTCGCCGTAGCCCAGTGCAACAGCGTTGTAAATCATAATTCCCGCGGCGACCGCAACGGCGTTTATAACAAAAAACAAAATTATGTTGAGTATTGAGTTTTTATAAAGTTTTTTCTTTTTCATTTAAGAACCGCCTTATACCCCAGCCCGTGCACGGTTACAATTTCAAAACCGTCGCAACACGACGTCTTTTCGCGGAGTTTTACCATATAAACGTCCACTGTGCGCGAGGTTGCCGAACTGTCGAAATCCCAAAACTCGTCCATAAGTTGCGAGCGGGTGAACGTACGCTTGGGAAAGGACAAAAGTTTGAAAAGAAGGTCGAATTCGCGCACGGTAAGCGGAAGTTCTTCTCCGTTGCAAACGGCGTTGTGTTCGTCCTTGTTCATTTTAAGATTGCCAGCCACAAGTTCGCGGCTGCGCTCTATGTTGGCGCGGCGCAAAAGCGCGGCTACCCGCAAAACAAGCAAGTCGCAATCGAAAGGTTTTACCACGTAATCGTCTATTCCCAACTTATAACCGAGTTGTTTAGAGGGTTTGTCGTCCAGCGCCGTCATAAACAGAATTGGTATTTTTCCGTCGCTCTCCCTGACCGTTTTTGCAAAATCAAAGCCGTTGAGTTCGGGCATCATAACGTCCGTTATAATCATATCGAAAGTTTTTTCTTCCATAATTTCAAGCGCTTCTTTGCCGTTGAAGCACCCGTACGGCTCGTACCCGCCGCCGAGCAACGCCGAGCAAACTATTGCGTTTATATTTTTATCGTCGTCCACCACGAGAATTTTAACCAAAATAACATCTCCTTTAACGCGGGTATGGCTTTATTGTATCTTTTATCATATTATTGTTAAAGTTTTGTTACGGAATGCAAAATTTTAAACAAAAACATTTTTACTTAAAACGGCGCTTATTAAAACTATACGCGGCAACATAAAAACGCCGCGATATATGGTTGTAAAATTTACAAGTCGGTAACAAAAATTACAAGTTTTGGATAAAAAATTACAGTTTTTCGGTAAAAAATATCATATTTAACCTTTGACGAAACGCCGGTTATGTTTTATAATAGTAAACGTAATAAAGTTCATACGAATTTTATTTCCGCGGACGGGCGCTTGCGGTATTTTTAGGCGAGCGCGTATATATTAATGTATAAAGAAATTTTTTTATCGGGGATTATATAATGAAAGATTGGTTTTTAAATTTACAGTGGTACGAGCACGTTTACCTTTGGTTGGGCGTGGCTTCCACGTTGTTTTTGATTATCCAAATAATTATGATGTGCTTTTCCTCCTTCGGAGGGGACGCGGATTTGGACGGCGACGGCGAAATAGACGTTGACGTGGATTCGGGCGTTTCTATATTCACCACCAAAAGCATAACGGCGTTTTTTGCCGTAGGCAGCTGGGCGGGACTTTTGACTTGCTCGCTTTCTTCCGAAAAATTGCAATGGCTTTCGGTGCTTATTGCTCTGATTGCAGGATTTGCAGCCGCAACCGCGGTGGTTTTGCTTATGCGCGCTATGATGAAGTTGCAGTCGAACGGAATTTTGCAGACGGAAAATCTTATAGGTAAGCGCGCCACGGTGTATGTTTCTATACCCGCGGCAAGAAGCGGCAGGGGAAAAATAACTTTGGACGCTCAGGGCAAATTTATGGAACTTGACGCAATTACCGAAGACGGCGAAAAACTTTTATGCGACGAAGCCGTGGAAATTGTAGCCACCGAAGGCGAATGCACCGTAGTAAAAAGAATTGCCAAAACAGAAAACGCCGTTGCGGAGTAATCCGCGGCGTAATTAAACAAAAAATAATTTAATTAAGGAGTAAAAAGATGTTAAACTTGCTTGCATTGGACGGCGCCGCGCTGACTATTACCGTTATTGTAATAGTAGTTATCGCGCTGGTTGCCATTTCATTGCTGTTGATGGTCCTGACAAGGTACAAAAAGTGCCCTTCGGACAAGGTTATGGTTATTTACGGTAAAATTTCACGCAATAAGGACGGTACAGCCCGCAGCGCGAAATGTATACACGGCGGCGCGGCGTTTATTGTGCCGCTTGTGCAATCGTACACCTTCCTTGACCTTACCCCCCTCTCCATTTCGGTGGATTTGAAGAACGCGCTTTCCAAACAGAATATACGTATAGACGTTCCCTCGGTGTTTACGGTTGGTATTTCCACCGACCCCGCCATTATGCAGAACGCTGCGGAAAGACTTTTGGGATTGCAGTTAAAACAAATTTCCGAACTTGCGAAGGACGTAATTTTCGGACAGTTGCGTCTTGTTATCGCAACTATGGAAATTGAAGAAATTAACACCGACAGGGATAAATTTCTTGAAGCGATTTCCCGCAACGTGGAAGGCGAACTTAAAAAACTTGGACTTAAACTTATCAACGTTAATATGACCGATATTTCGGACGAAAGCGGTTATATTGTGGCGCTTGGTAAAGAAGCGGCTGCAAAAGCCATAAACGACGCAAAAATTTCGGTTGCGGAAGAAAACCGCAAAGGCGCGATAGGTGAAGCGAACGCGCAGATGCAACAGCGTATAAACGTTGCCGAGGCGGAAAGCCGCGCCATAGAAGGCGAAAACAAGGCGCGCGCCGACATTGCGGCGTCAAAGGCGTTCCTCCGCCAGAAAGAAGCCGAATCAATGAAACTTGCGGTAACCGCGGAAAACGTTCAGGCGGCTATGGCAAAGGAAGAAAGCTATGCGGCAGAACAACAGGCGGAAATTGCGCGTGCTTCGAGAGAGCGCGCAACTCAGGAAGCCGACGTCATCGTAGCCAGCGAAATTGAAAAGAGAAAGATTGAAATAGAAGCCGACGCGGAAGCGGAAAGAATTCGCCGCCACGCAAAAGGTGAAGCGGACGCTATTTTCGCAAGACGCGAAGCGGAAGCGCGCGGCGTTTACGAAACCCTTTCCAAACAGGCGGAAGGTATGAAGATGCTTGTAGCCGCGGCGGGCGGCTCGGACGAGGCTGTAAGACTGCTTATAGCAGACAAACTTGAACAGCTTGTCGCAACTCAGGTTGAAGCGATTAAAAACCTTAAAATCGACAAAATCACCGTTTGGGACGGCGGTGCTTCGGCGGGCGCCGACGGCAAGTCGTCCACGGCAAACTTCCTTTCGGGTATGCTTAAATCGCTTCCCCCGCTTGACGACTTGTACTCTATGGCGGGCTTGAAGCTGCCCAAATTGGTTGCCCCTCAGGAACTGACGGAAGGCGACGCGAAAGCGGAAAAAAAGACCGCGACCGCAACCGAAGCGCCTAAGACGGAAACCAAAAAGAAGAAATAAGTCAATAAAAAGACGCGCCGCCCGCATAACTGCGGGCGGCGTTATTTATGCAATCCCCCCGAAGCATCGCTTCGGGGGGTTAAAAATCAGTTTTTAGCGGTTACTACTTTTACAAGACCGCTTTCGTAAAGTTGTTCGGTAGTTTGTAAAGCGTATTCTTTTCTGTCCGTTTTGTACGGCTTGCCGCTTTCAAGCTGCAACTTTTCCGCCGCGATGGTTATAAGTTCAAGCGCCTGTTTTGCGTTGACGTCGTTTTTTATGCGGAACAGCGCGGGAGTCGCCGCGTGCACCGTCTTGTCGGAAACGTCCTCAACTTCTATATTGACGATTTCGTTTACCTGAACGGGCAGATATATGCACAGCGTTTTGCCGCGGAGCACCGTCTTCAACAACGGCGTTTTACCTTTATAAATTTTTTCCTGCCGCCAGGAAAGCGAACTTCTCGTACCTTTGTATGTAAGCGCCGCGTCCTTTAATGAAGCGTACCAGTCTTTTACCGTATCGCTTGACTGAATAAGCCTTGCCTTAAAACTTCTGTTATAGCGCTGGTTGTCTTCGAGAATGTGCGCCGAGCCGATTGCGGCAAGTCTTTCTTCGCGCGCTTCGTCCGTTTCGTTGTCCTCAACGTCGTCTTCCGCTTCGTCATCGTCGTCCTCAATGGCAACGCACACGGCGGCGGCTTCCGTTTTTACCGTTTCGGCGGGTTTGACTTCCTCGGTGGCGGAAGGCTCCGCCGCCTTTTCTTCCGTCTGCCCGCATATTTCCGCTTCCGCTATTTCCTCGGACGGCTCTGCTTCGTCAACGGTTTGGGTTGCGCGCTCCGGCTCGGTTTTGTCTTCGGGCGCGCTTTCGGAAGAACAGTTGATTTCACCCTGTTCGGCTTCCGAATTACTTTCCGTCGCCTCGGCAGAAACGGTATTTTCAACTTCCGCTTTTTCCGCAACGACTTCCGTTTGTTTTTTTGCCGCCTTTTTCCTTCTTACCGCGGGCAATATACAGCAAGCGAAGACTATTGCGAATATTACGCACAAAACCAAACCGCCGATTGCGGCGCCAAGCGCGATTATCTGCGTGTTGCTCAGGGCTAGTAACACATTCATATTTTCCTCCGAAATCCGTCTTTACGGATTGCCTGTCAAAAATTTATAAAATAATTATAACATAAACCTTTTAAAAGTCAACGGCAAAATAAAATTTTGTCGCCTGGCGGAACGCAACGTTAAAATTTAAGCTGCTGCCCCTGCGCGGGAAAGTTAGACTTATATTTAAGCGCAACCACTTTAACGGTGTTTTCCGCGCCCTTTACGGGTTTACCTTTGGTAACTCTGTTTTCAATATTTATGCTTTCGGTATCAAGTTCTGTTACGTTTTTGTCCGAAGTAACCAGCGCGAGGGTGTACGGAACGGTTACGTATTCCGCAAACATAATTTCGCCCTTGCCCTTTATATCCGCTATCATAACGCCCTTGCCGCCTCTGCCGTGAGGGTCGAAAAGCGAAGATATTACGCGCTTAAAGCCGCCAAGCGTGGTTGCGACTATTATTTCGCCTTCCCCGTTTTGCTGGGTTGCGAAAATAACTTCGTCGCCTTCGTTAAGCGAAATTCCTCTTACGCCGCCGGCAACTTTGCCTTGAGTGGGCACGTCGTCCTTGTCGGCGCAAAGGCACATCGCCTTTTTGGTTACGAACAGCATTGAAGAATACTCGTCGTCAACGTAATCTTCAACGTTCAAAAGTTCGTCCCCCTCTTTCATTTTTATGGCGGGGAAATATTTTTTGCCACCGAAATACTCGCTCCACGCCGTGCGTTTTACGGCGCCGCACTTTGTAAAGAACAACAACTCGCCTTCGGGTTGCTGCGTTACGGCAAAAAGTTTTACGGGGTACTCGCCCTTTTGCACGCCGTCCGCAAGATTTTCAACCTTTATGCCAGCCGAACGGTAATCGGCGGGCTCCATATTTTCAAGCGGAATTTTTATGCAGTTGCCCAAATTTGTAAAGCAGTAAATAACCGCGTCCTGTCCGCACTTTACAACCTGCGCGTGCAGTTGCGAAAGTGTTGCGGACGATGGAATTTTTTTCTTGTAGGCGGCGTCGAAATCGTCGCGTTCGATAAACTTTACGCTTCCCGAAGCGGTAAGGCAAACAGCCCACGCTGAAACTGTGCGCTTTACGTCGGCGCGCTTTACGTTTATTTTTTCCTCGTCGGAAACTATAACCGTCTTTCGCTCGCACTTGTATTTGCGTTTTATGGCAAGCATTTCCGCCTTGACTATATCCATTTGCAGATTTTTGTCAGCAATTATGCGCTGCAATTCGGCTATGCGCTTTTTAAGGTCTTCAAGTTCGCGTTCAAGTTTGGTTATTTCAAGTTTGGCAAGGCGGGCAAGTCTTAAATCGAGTATTGCCTGCGCCTGTTTTTCGGAAAGAGAAAATCTTTCCATAAGGCGCACTCTCGCCGCGGGGGTGGACTCCGACGATTTGATGATTTTGACGACTTCGTCCACGTTGTGCACGCCTATTATCAGCCCTTCCAATATATGGCAGCGGGCAAGCGCTTCTTTAAGTTCGAAGCGGCAACGCCTTAAAACAACTTTCTGCTGATACTGCGTGTAATATTTTATTATGTCCAACAGTCCAAGCTGGCGGGGTTTTCCGCCCGCTATCGCCACCATATTTATGCCGAAAGTGCACTCTAAATCGGTATGTTTAAGCAAACACTTCAAAACCGCGTCCACGTCCGCGTCTTTTTTAAGCGCAATGACGGCGCGCATACCCTGCCTGTCGCTTTCGTCCACTATTTCGGATATGCCCGAAAGAATTTCCTTTTTATCCTCGCGCAGCAGCATAATTTTACGCAAAAGTTCGGCTTTGTTGGTCTGGTATGGAAGTTCGGTAATAACAATAAGTTTTTTGCCGTTTTCGCCCTGCTCAACCGCGTATTTTGCGCGCATAATAATTTTGCCCTTGCCCGTTTCGTACGCCTGTTTAAGTTCGTTGGATATAATATATCCGCCCGTCGAAAAGTCGGGTCCGGGGATAATTTTCATAATTTCCCCCAGGGATATGCGGGGGTTATCGATATATGCGCAGCAGCCGTCTATAACTTCGCCGAGGTTGTGCGTGGGTATGTTTGTGGCAAGTCCCACGGCTATTCCGTTTGCGCCGTTCACCAGCAAATTAGGGTAATGTCCGGGCAACAAATCCGGTTCAAGCAAACTGTCGTCAAAGTTGAATGAAAACGGTACGGTTTCTTTATCTATGTCTTTCAGCAACTCCAAAGCCAGCGCTTCAAGCCGCGCTTCCGTATATCTGTTGGCTGCGGCGGGGTCGCCGTCAACCGAGCCGAAGTTGCCGTGCCCGTCCACAAGCGTAAGTCGCATATTGAAGGGTTGCGCCATTCTTACCATAGCGTCATAAACCGAACTGTCGCCGTGAGGGTGGTATTTACCCATACAGTCGCCGACAATGCGCGCCGATTTTTTGTGCGGCTTGTCGGGAGTTAAACCCATTTCGTACATAGTGTACAAAATACGTCTTTGCACCGGTTTAAGCCCGTCTTCAACGCGCGGCAGCGCCCTGTCAAGTATGACATACTCGGCATAGGGCAACATCGAGTCGGGCATAACCTCCTCAATGGGTTTTACGTAAATATTTCCCTGCGGAATGGACGTCTGAACTCCGTTAGTCTTTTTAGCCATCAGTCGTCCTCCTCTGCGTTTTCGCTTTTAAAGCGCACTTTTTCTATAAATCCGTCGACTTTGTTGAAGTTTGCGTTTTTGTTTAAAAAGTCTTTTCTGCCTTCAACCCTGTCGCCCATAAGCATATCTATCACGTCCGAGGCTTCCGCCGCGTCCTCTATGGTAACCTGAATAAGATTGCGGGTTGCGGGGTCCATAGTTGTTTCCCAAAGCTGTTCGGCGTCCATTTCGCCAAGCCCTTTATAGCGTTGAAGCGAATATCCCTTGCCCACTTTTTTAATTTTTTCGTCAAGTTCTTTGTCGTCGTAAGCGTACTCCACAACGTCCTTTTTATAGACTTTGTATAACGGCGGCATACCGATATACACGCAGCCCGAGTTTACTAATTCGCGCATATATTTGAAGAAAAATGTAAGTAAAATACAGCGGATGTGCATACCGTCCTGGTCCGCGTCCGAAAGTATTATTACTTTTTTGTATTTTGATTTTTCTACGTCGAAAGAGCGGTTAAAGCCCGCGCCTATCGCGGAGATAAGCGTTTTTATTTCTTCGTTTTGCAGCGCTTGCAAAGCGGATTTTTTTTGCACGTTAAGCGGTTTTCCGCGCAAGGGCAAAATAGACTGAAACTGCCTTACGCGCGCCTGTTTTGCGGTGCCGCCCGCCGAATCGCCTTCAACTATAAAAAGCTCGTTCATTTCCGCGTTTTTGCCCGAGCACGCTGCAAGTTTGCCCACGAGGTTCAGCCCGTCGTTTTCGGAAGCCGCTTTTGCAACGTCCCTTTCGGCGCGGTGCTTTATTCTGTCGTCGGCGGCAAACTTTGCCTTTTGCGCTATTTTATCGAAAACGGGCTTCAACTGCTTGTCCTTCGCAAAGGCGGAAAGCCCTTCCAAAACAGTTTGTTCTACCGCGGGTTTAACTTCGGGATTGCCCAGTTTGGTTTTTGTTTGTCCTTCAAACTGTACGTTGGTCATCTTTACGGTCAAAACCGCCGTAAGACCTTCCTTTATATCGTCGGCAATAAAAGCCGCGTCCTTCGCCTTCAAAACGCCGTTAGAGCGCGCGTAGTCGTTTACAACTTTCAACAATCCGTTGTGGAAGCCCGTTTCGTGATAGCCGCCCTCTATCGTCGAAATATTGTTTACGAAAGAAAACAAATTTTCGGTATCGTCCTTTGTGTGCGACAGGGCGAACTCTATTTTAATTTTGCTTGCGGGCGCGCCTTTAAGCTGAATATCTTTAATAGCAGAATAGTACAACGGCGCGGAATACAGCGCGGCTTTGTCGCCGTTGAGATATTTAACAAAGTCTATCAATCCGCCGTCGAACTTATAACTTACGGGCTCTCTTGCGGGAAGCGCTTTTTTTACGGAAGCGGAATTTCCGTCCTCGTCCTCCTCGCCGTCCTCAAAAGTGAAAAGTTCGCGCTCGTCGTACAAATTTATTTTTATGCCCTTATTTAAAAACGCAAGTTCTTTAAGGCGCTTTGCAATGGTGTCGTAATTCCACTCTACCGTTTCAAACACTTCGTTATCGGGCATAAATCTTACAAAAGTGCCCTTTTCTGCGGTTTTTTCGCGGGTGTTTTCAAGGGGGGATACGGGCGCGCCGCAAATCCACTTCTTTTTGTCCTTGTCGTACGAACTTTCAAAGCGCATTTTAAACACCGTGCCGCGGTAAACTTCCACTTCAAGCCATTTTGAAAGCGCGTTGGTTACCGAAGCGCCCACGCCGTGCAACCCGCCCGAAAAGGCGTAATTTGCGGTATCGAATTTGCCGCCCGCGTGAAGTTTGGTAAAAATTATTTCAACGCCGCTCATTTTGACTTTGGAGTTTACGTCCGTGGGCATACCTCTGCCGTTGTCGCGCACGGAAACGGAACCGTCCTTCCAAAGTTTAACGGTTATTTCGTCGGCGTAACCGTTGGCGGCTTCGTCTATGGAGTTGTCCACGATTTCCCAAAGAATATGATGCAGTCCCTTTACGCCGGTGGAACCTATATACATTCCCGGGCGAATACGTACCGCTTCAAGTCCTTCCAAAATTTTTAAATCGTCAGCGTTGTAAGATTTTTCTGCCATAAATTTATCCTTTTGAAGTTGCGCCTATCCCGCAAACGCGAATAAAAGCAACATATAGTCGGCGCATACCTGCAAATTATACCATATATTGTTAAAAAAGTAAAGCGCGCGGACAAATTTATTTGTCCGCGCGCGCCTTGCAAAATCAATAAATACAAACTTACAGCAAGCACGTTATTGCAGCATTGCTTTAAACTCCGCCTCGTCTATAATCTTAACTCCCAATTTTTGCGCTTTTTCAAGCTTGCTTCCCGCGGCTTCGCCCGCGACTACCAGCGTGGTTTTACTTGTTACCGAACTTTGGCACTCGCCGCCGTTTTCTTCAATAAGTTTTTGCGCTTCCGAGCGCTTGAACTGCGACAGCGTACCCGTCAAAACGACGAATTGCCCCGCAAATATATCAGATTTAACCGTTTTTTGCTTAACTTTCGGCTGAACGCCCGCGGAAATAAGCGCGTCTATTTCGGCAAGGTTGTTTTGGTCGGAAAACCAGTTGACAATTGCTTCCGCGGTGATTTCGCCAACGTTTTCAAGCTCAATCAACTGTTCTTTTGAAGCGCTTTGCAAATTTTGTATGCTGCCGAACGCCTTCGCCAAGTCCTTTGCGGCGACTTTACCCACGCCGTCTATACCCAGCGCAAGCAAAAATCTTTCAAGCGGAATATCCTTGCTTTTTTCGATTGCCCCCATTATATTGGTTGTTTTCTTGTGTTTGAAGCCTTCCAGATTGTGCAAATCGTCCGCGGTCAGCGTGTACAGGCGGGAACATTCCCTCAAATTAAGCACGTCGTACATCTGCCCCGCGGTCATTTCAGAAAGCCCTTCAATATCCATAGCGTCCTTAGAGGCAAAATGCTGCACTTTGCCTATTACTCGGGGACGGCAGTACTTATTGGGGCAGAAAATATTTGCGCCGTTTTCAATTATATTGCCGCCGCAATACGGGCAGACGTCCGGCTTTTTTACGTCAAGGCTGCCTTCGTTATGCTCGACTGCGCGGATAATTTCCGGTATAACTTCGTTAGAGCGGCGTATAAGCACTTTGCTGCCTATTTTAACGTCCTTTCTGGTCAAATCTCCGTAGTTGTTCAACGTGGCTTTCTGCACGGTTGCGCCCGCAAGTTCTACGGGCTCGACAATGGCAAGCGGAGTAAGTTTGCCCGTTCTGCCTACTTGCCAAATTACGTCCTTTACCGTTGTTTCGCTTTCTTCCGCCTCAAACTTGTAAGCCATAGCCCAACGAGGGAATTTATCGGTGTAGCCTATAACTTCGCGCTGAGCGGTAGGGTTAAGTTTTATTACCGCGCCGTCGGTAAGCACGTCAAGGCGCTTGCGCTCCGCCTCAATCTCGTCAACGGCGGCAAACACTTCCTCCTCCGTTTTGCAAAGCCGCAAAAACGGAAAAATTTTAAAGCCCTGCTCCTTTAAAAATTCGAAATGCGCGTACTGAGAAGGCAAACTTCCCTCGCTCATATAGTTTACGTTATAAAATAAAATTTCAGGCTTTCTTTCGGCGGTTACGCGCGGGTCAAGGTTACGTATTGCACCCGCGACGGCGTTGCGCGCGTTTTTAAGCGGTTCTTTCGCGGTCTTGTTATATTCTTCAAGCACGTTTAAACGGATAACCGCTTCGCCCTGCACTTCCAGAGTACCTTTGTAAGGTATGGTAAGCGGAAACGATTTTATTGTAAGACACTGCGCCGTCACGTCCTCGCCTTCAACGCCGTTGCCGCGGGTTGCCGCGCGCACAAACTTGCCTTCGCTGTACGTCAGGCACATAGTAAGCCCGTCAAACTTATACTCCACCGTATACTCGGGATTTTGCACAACCTTTTTTATTCTTGTAAAAAACGAATTCAACTCGTCGGAAGTAACCGATTTGTCAAGCGAATACAGCCGCGCAATATGTGCGTGCCTTTCAAAGCCTTTCACGGGCTCGCCGCCAACCCTTTTTGTGGGACTGTCAAACAGCACTACGCCGCTCTCCTTTTCCAGCGCGTAAAGTTCGTCGTACAGCCGGTCGTACTCCCTGTCGGGAACGGAAGGGTTGTCCAGCACGTAATATTCGTACGCCCATTTGTTTAGTATGTCTATAAGTTCTCTCATTCTGTCCATACAAGCACCTGAAATTTATTTTTTTATAATTTAGTCCAAAACTTCCAGCGGAGCGATTGCCGCGGAAAGTTCTTTTATGCCCTGATTGTCAAACGCGACGTGAAGTGTGTTGCCGCCGTTTTTTATGGCTATAACCCTGCCCACGCCGAATTTTGCGTGACGGACGCGAGTACCCACGGCGTATTTGCCGCCGCTTTGCGCGGGTTTGGGCTTGCTTCCGCCCCACGCGGGTTTGAAACTGCTTGCGCTTGAAAATCCGTCGTTTTGAACGCCGTCCGCCGAAGAATACAGCGCGCGCCCCGTGCTTTTTTCCTCGGCGTCGTAACCGTACGTGCTTTTGTATGAACCGGCGTATTTTTTTCCGCCGCCCGCATAATAGTACGGCGTGCTGTCCGCGGCAACAGCGCCGAGTTCGGGTGCAAGTTCCTTTATAAAGCGCGAAGTTTTTGTCAAATCCCTTCTGCCGTATAAAAACCGCGATTTAGAGCGCGTCAAATAAATTTTTTCTCTTGCGCGGGTAATTGCAACGTACATAAGCCGCCTTTCTTCCTCGTCGCAATCGCCCAAATCGTCCTGACGGATAGATGGCATTGTTCCGTCCTCCAACCCGCAGACGAACACTACGGGAAATTCAAGCCCCTTTACGGCGTGAATTGTGGCAAGCGTGACGTAATCGCTTTCGTCCGCTTCGTCAAGGTCGGAAGAAAGCGTGACGGAATTTAAATACTCGTCAAGCGTAGCCTGCGGATTCAAACGGCTGAACTCGTCAACAGAAGCGATAAATTCGTCAAGGTTTGCAAGTTTTCCGTCGCCCTCGTCGCTGCCGTCGTCGTAAGCGGAGCGCAAATCGGAAAGGGCGATAACCTCGCGCACAAGTTGGTTTACGGGCGACTCCAAAGCGGAGATTATAAAACCTTTTATAAGCGAAGCAAAATCCTTGACTTTGTCCTTTGTTCCGCGCGGAAGCGAAAGACTGTCGCAATCTAACGCGGCGTCGTACAAAGAAAGGGTCGCCGCTCTGGAATACTCGTACATAATCTCTATCGTTTTGCCGCCTATTCCTCGGCGGGGAACGTTGATAATTCTTTCAGCCGCCTCGTTGTCGTAAGGGTTTGAAATAAGCCGCAGGTACGCCAAAACGTCCTTTATTTCCTTCCTTTCGAAGAATTTGAAACCGCCGAAAACTTTATAAGGTATTCCGTATTTTGTAAACTCTTGTTCGTATGCGCGCGTCAAAGCGTTTTTGCGCATCAAAACGGCGTAGTCGGAGTATTTTTTGCCCTTTGCAACGCCTTCCGAAATTATGCGCGCGGTATACAGCGCCTCGCCCGCTTCTTCCTCCGCCTGATAGTATACCGGCTTGTCGCCGTCGGCGGCGTCCGTCCAAAGCACTTTTCCGCGACGGACGGAATTGTTTTTTATTATGCAGTTTGCCAGCTTTAAAATAGAATTTGTAGAGCGGTAGTTGCGTTCGAGTTTATAAACTTTCGCCTGCGGAAAATCTTTATCAAACTTTAAAATATTTTCTATTTCGGCGCCGCGCCAACCGTAAATGGACTGGTCGTCGTCGCCCACGGCAAACAGATTGCCGTGCTTGCCCGCAAGCAGTTTTATTATGTTGTACTGAACCGCGTTGGTATCCTGAAACTCGTCAACGTGTATGTAACGGAATTTGTCCGAAAGATATTCGCGAATTTCGCCGTCCCGCCGCAAAAGGCGCAAAGTTTCCAAAAGCAGGTCGTCAAAGTCAAGCGCGTTGTTCGCTTTAAGCTCGCTGTCGTACATTTCGTAAATTTTAACCACGTCGTCGATATTGCGCTCGCTGCGGAATTTGCGCTGGTATTGGTCGGGGTCAAGTCCCAACATTTTTGCGTTGGCAATGTGGTATTTTGCGTTTTTTAAAAGCGCGTCGTCGTCAAAATCCAGCGCGTGAAAACATTTTTTTATTATATTCGAACGCTCCGCTTCGCTATAAATGGAAAAGTTGGGTTTAAACCCCGCTTTGTCGGCAAACTGACGCAAAATTTTAACGCACATAGAGTGTATTGTGCATATCCACTTTGTGTCGCCGTCCAAATCAAGCGTCCTTGCAAGGCGCTCCTTCATTTCCGCCGCAGCCTTGTTTGTAAAAGTTATGGCAAGAATTTGCGAAAGGGACGCTTTGCCTTCCCTCAAAATATACGCTATACGCGAAGTGAGCACGCGCGTTTTTCCGCTGCCGGCGCCCGCCAGAACAAGCACCGCGCCTTCCGTATCGCGCACGGGCTTCAATTGTTCTTCGTTAAGTTTGTCTAGAATTTCGTCCATATATTTTATTATAACACGCGCGGCGGCATATTTCAACGCTATGCGCGCAAAAATAGCCGGCAAATTAAATAAATCCGTCCGCGCAATTTTACGGACGGAAAACGGATTTAAAAACTTTAAAATGCTAAATTTTTAAATCTTTTTCTTTTTTATATCGGTTAAGCGCTTCAAGATATTTTGCCGAAAGTTCCAAGGTGTAGCGCTGTTTTTCTTCATAACTAAGTTTATTGTAAACTTCCGCGTCGGTAAGCCTGCCAATCGCGTCCGAAACTTCGCCCTCCGTTTCCAAAAGGCGCTTGACTTTTAAATAAAACTCGTCCTCGCGTTCGCCGCGGATTTCGCTTTGCAATTTTTCGGCAATGGTGCTTTTAATACGCATTTCGCTTATTCCTTTGTTTATCGCTTCCAAAGCGTTTTCGTCAAAGTTTTTCTTTTTGTCCGCCCAAAAGTTGGTTTTAAGCCGCTTTTTAGCGGCGCGCGCCATAAAAATCAAATCTTCCATACAAAGTCCCTTTTTTCTGCAATCTTTTTTGCGAATTTCAAAAGCGAAGTTTCCGTCCAACAAAATTTTACATTTATCGACTTATTTTATAATGAAAAAAGTCCGTCCGATTTATCTTTCGGACAGACTTTTAATTTCAGTTTTTGTTTCTTTTTCTTGCGGCTTCGCGCTTTTTGCGGCGCTTAACGGCGGGAGATTCGTAAAATTCGTGCTTGCGCATATCGCCTATGATACCGTCGCGAGAGCACTTTCTCTTGAAACGTCTGAGCGCGCTTTCAACCGATTCGTTTTCGCCTACTCTTATCGTTGACATTCTTTTTCACCGTCCCTTGCCTAAGCCTTAATTGTGCGGTCTTTCAGCACACCGTTAAAGTATATCAAAACCGTTTTTGCAAGTCAACTTGTTTAAGGCAGAATTTCAAAAACTTTATAGCCCTGTTTTTGCAAAACCTTTTTACGGGTTTTGGATTGTTTTTTGTTTATGAAATACAACCCCTGATTTGCTTTAAGGCGGTTTTTTCAAGGCGGGAAACCTGCGCTTGCGATATGCCCACTTCCTGCGAAATTTCCGTCTGCGTCTTGCCTTCGAAATATCTTAAAAACAATATCTTCTTCTCTCTGCTTTCAAGGCGGTTAATCGCCTCGTAAAGCGCCGCTTTTTCCGTCCACACTTCGTCGTTGTTCTTTTCGTCGAATATCTGGTCCATCAGCAAAAGCGTGTCCCCCGCTTTATTGTAAACCGGCTCGTATAAAGAAACGGGGTCTGAAATGGCGTCAAGCGCGTACGCCACTTCGGAAACCGCTATATTCATTTCCTGCGCTATTTTGTCGTAAGTTACCTCGTCGTCAACTTCTTCAAGTTTTTCCCTTACCTTCAAAATCTGGTACGCAGTATCGCGTATAGAGCGGGAAACCCGCAAACTGTTACCGTCGCGCAAATATCTTTTTATTTCTCCCAAAATCATAGGCACGGCGTAAGTTGAAAATTTTACGCCGACGGATATATCAAAGTTATCTATGGCTTTTATAAGTCCCACGCAGCCCGCCTGAAAAACATCGTCCGCGTTGGCTTTTTTCGCCCAGAAACGGCGCACCAGCGACAACACAAGGCGCATATTTCCGACTATAAACCGCTCTCGCGCGGCCTCGTCCCCCGCCTTTAATTTTACCATAAGTTCCTGCTGCTCTTTTGAAGAAAGCAGCGGAAGTCCCGAAGTATCAACTCCGCAAATAACGACTTTTTGCAACATAACTACCCCTCCTTTTAAAAGGTATGTAACGTTGCGCAGTCAAGCGGAAAAACACGTGATTTTTGCGGTCTTTTTAAATTTACCCCGCATATATGCGCTAATTAATCTGTTTTGATATGTCTTTTTTAAGTTTTGAAATAATCTTTTTTTCAAGCCGCGAAATGTAGCTTTGCGAAATACCCAGTTTGTCGGCGACGTCCTTTTGCGTAAGACTTTCGCCCCCGTCCAACCCGAAGCGCATCTTCATTATGCGCTGTTCGCGCGGAGAAAGTTTTCTTAGCGAAGCTTTCAGCAGTTCGCGTTCCACTCCGCCTTCAACGTCGGAATAAACGCTGTCCGCGTCCGTGCCCATAACGTCCGATAAAAGCAGTTCGTTGCCCTCCCAATCGGTGTTAAGCGGCTCGTCGAAACTTATTTCCTGTTTAAGTCGGCTTAATCTGCGCAGATACATAAGTATTTCGTTTTCAATACACCGCGAGGCGTACGTGGCAAGTTTGATATTTTTGTCCGACCTGAACGAATTTATCGCTTTAATCAGCCCTATCGTACCCACCGAAACCAAATCGTCGCCGTCCGCACCCGAACCTTCAAACTTTTTGGCTATGTAAACCACCAACCGCAGATTATGCTCTACAAGTTCCGCCTTGGCGCGCTCGTCCCCGCTTTCCAGAAGGCTTATTTTGTTGCTTTCCTCCTCTTGCGAAAGCGGCAAAGGCAACGCTTCCGTGCCGCATATGTAGTCGAGAGTGTTTCTGCCAAGCAGTCTGGCAAGCAGATTTTTTATTTTTTCAAACATTCAAATCCTCCAAAAGGTCGCAATGCAAAATCGCGCAATCGGCGCGACGCGGACTTACGCCTATTTTTACTTTAAATATCGTTTCGGTCTTTTCGCCGAAGTTTATTTCTATTTTATCCGCCGTGAAAACGTCGATAGTCTTACTCCCTGCAACAGTATGTATTTTTACGCCTTCTTTTATTCGGCTTTTATCAATAAGTTTTTCCGCCGCTTCCTTTGGAATTACGCTGACGGGCGCCCCGCGCGAGTATACCTTGTTTCCGCTGTCGAAAAAACCCTTTATGCTTACTTGCGATTGCCCCGCATATATGCGGCATTCAACGCTGTTTGAACACGTTTTTTTAAGTCTTTTGGCAAGTTTTTTTGCCGTTAATATTATTATCAGCGCCCCGAAAAGCGGTATGCCTATCGGTATTTTTGAAAGGATAAAACCCGTTCCCGAAAGATAGTCCAATCCCGCCAGCGAAAATATTGCAATAAGCGCCCCGCCCAAAAGCGCGGTAAAGCCCAAAAAAGCGCCGCCGAACTTTATATAAGATTTTACGCCCTTAAACTTGCCCGCAATAAGACACAGCAGCAAACCGGACAAAATTTTGACGATAACCGCCCACGCGCCGCCAAGCCCGAACAGCGGAAACGCCACCGCAAACGCCGCGCCGACAGCCGCAGCCAAAACCAGCCGCTTTACGCTTGCCGTATTTTTGCACGCCGACTTTGCGGCGAACAACAGCGTGAAGTCCATACAAAAATTTTCCAAAAGGGCAAGTTCAGCATATACTTGCATCGTAGGGGTATTATATCGCCTTACAAAAGTCGGAAAATAAAAAAAACGGGCGTATTTTGTCGATTAACGTCTAACGCGGCTAGCCAAACAACCCGACGCAAACAAAAAACCCCCGCGGCTTAAAATTGCCGCAAGGGAACTTAAAATATAACGATTAAATTATTAATTATTTTCAAAAAGAGAGAGTGCGCAAAATACTTTCCACTTCTTCCGTGGTTCGGCACTGCATAAGTTTAAGGCGCACCGCCGCGGAATTTTTTTGCCCTTTAAGATAAAACGAAATCATTTTGCGCATAAATACGCAGGCAAATTTTTCGCCCATCCTCCGCCTTGTCAATTCAAGCTGAGTTTGCACTGCCTGCATTTTGTCGGCGGCGGGCTCGCCAGTAATTTCCGCAAAAATCCACGGCGAATACAGGGCTCCGCGCGCAACCGTGACGCCGTCCGCGCCCGTTTCCCGCATAAGTTTATCCGCATCCTCCTTGCAAAACACCCCGCCGTTTGCTATCACGGGAATTTTGACGGAGTTTTTAGCCGCGGCAATCTGCGCAAAATCGACTTCGCCCGCGTAAATTTTGTCCCGCGTTCTGCCGTGAACGGTAATCATATCCGCGCCGGCGCCTTCGCACATTTTTGCAAATTCGGCGCTTATTATGCTGTTTTCGTCAAGCCCTATGCGAAACTTTACCGAAACCGCCTTGCCGCTTTTTTTGCATTCGGAAATAATTTTTTCGGCAAGCGGCAAATCAGCCATAAGCGCGCTGCCCTCGCCGTTTTTATAAATTTTAGGCATAGGACAGCCCATATTTATATCGATAAGTTCAAAGGGCGCAAGCGCTTCGCTTTCGCACGCGCGGCGCATAATTTCCGGCTCTTTGCCGAAAATCTGACAGGCCTTGATTCCCGCGTATCCTTCCGCAACGTCCAGCAATTCTTCCGTTTTTTCGCTACCGTAATACAGTCCTTTGGCGCTGACCATTTCGGTAAACGTAAGCCCCGCGCCGAAGTCGAAGCACATTTTTCTGAAAACGGAATTTGTATAGCCGGCAAGCGGCGCCAAAAACACGTTGTTTTTTGTATGTAAGTTGCCTATTTTAACAGTTTTTAAGCGCATTTTTAGCCTTTTCCCAATACGCGTTCATTTCGTCTTCGCTCATTTTGGTCAAATCCTTTCCGTCCGCAAGCGCAAGGCTTTCAAACGCGGAAAATCTTTTTGCAAATTTTTCGGTTGAAGCGCGCAACGCTTCCTCGCAGTCCGCGCCCGCAAGGCGGCATACGTTTACGGCGGAAAACAGCAAATCGCCCGCCTCGTCGAAAACGGCTTGCTTGTCGCCGGAGGCAATCGCAGCGAAAAGTTCAGCCTGTTCTTCACTCAGTTTTTCGGCGGCGGCTTGCGCCGAAGAAAAATCCATACCGCATTTTGCCGCGCGTTTGCCCGTTTTTTGCGCCCGCATACACGCGGGAAAATTTTTGGGAACAGCCTCCACGCTTTGCGTAAACGTCGTCTGCCCCTTTTCTTCCTTCTTGTTCTTCTCCCAAACGGTAAGCGCCTCGCCGTCGTTTTCGGCTTTATCGGCGCCGAATATATGCGAATGGCGGAATATAAGTTTTTTTACAACCCGCGTAAGCGCGTCCGCGCCGTTGAAAGCGCCCCTCTCCTCCTGCATTACCGAGTGAAACGCCGCCTGCAAAAGCACGTCGCCCGTTTCTTCCTCAATTCCGTCCTCGTCAGCGCGCTCTATCGCGTCGACAAGTTCGTACGCTTCCTCTATCATATTGCCTTTTATGCTTTCGGGAGTCTGAACCCTGTCCCACGGGCAGCCGCCGGGCGCGCGCAAAAGTTTGACAATCTGCTCCAAATCGGCGTAATCGTACCTTTCTTTGGTTAAAAAATCCCCTTCTTCAACCGCGACCGCGCAGGACGCGTCGTAATTTTTTTGTCTGTCTATTTCGTAAATTCTTATTTTTTTGACCGAGTCGCCCTTGATAAACGCGCAAAACGTTTCTTCGCCGAAAATATCGGAAAGTCTTGCCTTGACTTCGGCGGCGGCAAAGTCGCAGTCCACGTCGTAAACGCACGCGGCGCGACAAAATTTTAAATTTTTTACCGAATACGCGGAAACGGCGGAGTATTCTGCCGCCGAAAGTTTCGCCATACCGAACGCGCGCGCGGATTTTGAAACGCCGTCCAAAATTTCGCACTGCTTATGTTTGTTTAAAATAATTTTGCAGGACTCGTCCTCGCTTACAGAGCCGTCTACGCAATAGCACACGTCGCTTTGCTTTGCCGCGGCTATTACCGCAGAGGCAAGTTTTTTGTTGAGAGTGTCGAAGTTGCGGCTGTTTTCATAAATATAATCCAACGTTTCCGCATTATAGCCTTCAAGCCCGCAAAAACTTTCGCACTCGCGCGTTCTTGCAATAATTTTTTGCGCGTTATCCAACGCCGCCTTTGCCCGCAACGTTAAGTCGCCTGCCGAAACGCCCAATCCTATCAACGTTATTTTCATCGCGTTTGCCGCTCCCTTTGGAATTTACCCTTAAAATATACCAGAAATTCATCAAAGTTGCAACCAAATAAGCGCAGTTCGCCGCCCACGCCGCGCCGTTTATAGAAAGGGAAGTAAACTTTATAAGCGCCGCAGTAAGCGCAACCCGCAAAATTGCGGTAGTCCATTGCGTGACTGTGCTTTTGATGGGATGCCCGAGCGAAGTAAGACAGGCGGAAGACGTTTGCACAAGCGATTCGGTAACCGCGTTTACCGCCATTATTCTTATAAGCGTTATCAAAATTTGCTGTTCGGCGGGCGCAAGCGAACCGAATATAAGCCTTGTAGCAAGCGGAGCGAACAAAAACAGTCCCACCGCCGCCGGCACGGATACCGCAAGGGTTATCAGCAGCGATTTAAAAGCTTTTTTCTTGGCGGCGGCAAAGTCGCCTCTTTCCGCAAGCGGCGAAATTTGCGGCACGCTTGAAGCCGCAAGTCCGTAAGTGACCGAAACGGGAAGATTGATTATTGTTACCGCGCAACCCGAAAACACGCCGTAAAGCGCGGTGGCTTCGGAAGAAAACTCTCTTAGCAGCCGCACCGCTATAATACTTTCGGCAAGTTGAGAAACGGGCATAGCTATTGCCGTAAGCGTTAGGGGCACCGTATACTTCAAAATGCTTGAAACGGGCACATATGCGGGGGTATACAACGGTTTTTTTGATTTGCGCCTTAAATACCACAGCGCGGCGAAGCCCGTCGCAAGCACCTCGCTTACCGTAACCGCAAGCAAGGTTGAAGCCACCGCAAGCGCAAGATTTTCACGGAAGATATAGGACAGCGCCACTCCGAACGCGACTTTTATAACCTGCTCTGAAACCTCGGTCACCGCGGTGGGGTACATATTGCCTTTGCCCTGAAAATATCCCCTGACTATCGACAGCACCGAAACAAAAAATACCGAAGGGCACAATAGTTTGCAGCAAAGCGCTATTGCAGGCTCTCCCTGTACCGCGGCAAGCGGAGCGGACAGCATATACATAAGACAAGTGCCTATAAAGCCTATCGCGCCGTACAGATAAAACGCCTGCTTTTCGGCGCCGTAACCGCGCCCTGACGAAACAAGGCGGGCTATGCCCGTCGGTATGCCGGATGCGGAAACGGTAAGCAGAATACAATACAGGGGATAAACCATCTGGTATATCCCCATTCCCTCGCCGCCGAGTATGTTGGTAAGCGGAATACGGTACAACGCGCCCAGCATTTTGGAAATAAATCCGCCCATTGAAATTATTATGGCGCCCTTTATGAAGGACTGCCCTGTGGTTTTGCTTTTGCCCATATTTTTTTACCGTTTGGCGGCGTTAAAAATTACGTAAACCGTCATTTTTGAAAGCGCCGCTTAAAATTGCGTTCAGTCGAATTGCCCCGCCAATATGTTTGCGGAAAGCTGTGCGAGTTTGCACGCGGAAGCCTCTATTTTGGCGCCCTGCTCGGTTGAAACAAGCGCAACCGCACCAAGGCAGTCGCCGTTGCAGACTATGGGCACTATAATTTGCGCCGTCACCTCGTTTTGCTGTCCTTCGCAAATGGGAATTACGTCCCCGCCCTCGGCTGCGTTTGCAACATAACTTTTTCTGTCGCGCAAAACAGCCTCCATTTTAGCGGAAAGGCTTTTTCCGTCATACTCTCTTTGTCCGCGACCGGAAGCGTGCAACACCTCGTCCGTGTCGCAGATAACCGCAATGTGACCGGACAAGTCGGAAAGCGACTTTGCCGTTCCTTCCGAAAATTTTTCCAAAGAGGCTATCGGCGAATATTTTTTAAGCATAAGTTCGTCCCTGTCGGTAAATATTTCAAGCGGGTCGCCGCTTTTAAGTCTTAACGTGCTGCGAATTTCCTTGGGAATTACCACTCTGCCCAGTTCGTCTATTCTTCTTACAATACCTGTTGCTTTCATAAAACTCCTATTTAAGGCAAATTATGCCGTAAAAAGAGTATGTGAAAGTAAAATTTTGTTATACGCGGAAAAATTTTTAACCTGCAATTTATGTTTTTGCGCAATAAAAAACCGCGGAAGGCGCGCGATTCTGCGGTCAATGTTTTTTACGTTAATTTCAGCCGTTGCCTTTTAACGCTTTTTTCTGTTTTTTAAAGTTTGAATTTGCCTCGTCAATCAAATTTTTGTTTGCGGGCTTTGGCTCGTAATAGCCGCGGGTGTTCATCTGCGTGTATAGGCTGAACTGGTTTTCTGCCACGCCCAGAAGGTTTGCCGAAAAATTTTTTCTTATAGCCTTGGTGCTGCCCTCAAACAGCGCGGTTGTGTAAATTTCCATAAGCTGCTTTTCCGAGTCCAGCATATCCTGCAAGGCGTCTCTTTCGTTTAAAGTGCAATCGCTTTTTGTCAGTTTCATTATTTTCAACCTCCTATAATGCTTAAAAGCGCGGAATAGCGCTGCTCGTGTTCGTCCGCAATTTTGCACATACATTCCGAAAGTTCAACGTCCGTAAGCGTTTTTGAATACGCGCGCGCCTTTTTGCAAATAAGCCCTTCCGCCGTCAACGCGTCGGATATAAGTTCAAGTTCTTTTGAAGTAATTTCCTGCATATAAAATCTGCCTCCCGTTATGTTTTTGCCATTTGCACGCGGTAATATACTTCAATCACACCCCGATTTACATTTTAAATAAAATAAAAGTACCGCGGATATATTCCCGAACGGGTCAATCCGCAGTACAGTCCCAATTAGCGCTTAACGCTACCCTAAGGCTCATTTGTGCAAAATAAATTTTAATTTTTCAAATCGCCCGCGCCTTCGTCCGTTCCGTCGTCCGCAACCCGTCCGCCGGAAACGCCCGCTCCGCCAAACAAATCCGCCGCGGAAGCCGAATGCGCTTTGATTATATCATAATAAGGGTCGTTTGTAAAGTCCCGTTCCCCATTATATTCTCCGCCCAAAGCCTCTATTGCATATTTCAGTTCCTGAAATTCTATAAAACTTAAACCTTCGTCCTCTATTTTGTCGTAAAGATATTTCAACGCGCGCTCGTCGCCGTACGCTGCAAGATAACTTGCGCGCATAGGCAGATTATCAACTTCCGTGCGGAATTCCTTTATTAAAATATCGAAAATTTCGTCCTCTCTTACCGCCGAGCGGGACATAATTTCAAGCATATATTCCCTGTCCGTACCGCTGCGGTAATATTGCGCCGCATCCTTACGAACCAAGTCGGCTTTTTCCTTTATCAAATCCGCTAAGCGGTCTTTAAAATCTTCGTCGTCGCTTTGCACAAGCAATTCAAGATATTTTTTTATGACTCGCTCGTCCGCGCCGATTAAGTTTGCCGCATACTCGCGCTCGCCCTGCGTTCCGTCAAGCAACGGTATCAGCTCGTCAATATCCGCCTTGTTTTCAATCGCCTCGCAAAGAAATTCGGAAACGGGCACCTCCTGCCTTAAATGCGCTTTAAGGCACTTTATAAGTTCGCTTCCGCTCATTTCCGCGTAAAAGACGCGCGGAGTCTTGCCCAAAGATTTTATGGGCGTATCCCCGAATTTTGAGTACAGCGCGGGAATTATATCCTCCCACTCGCTTTCTTTGTATTCGCCGGAATGTTTTTTGATGTACTCGCCGAGTTTTTCGTCGAACATACCGTCAAAATCGTATAACTTCACAGGCAACCTCTTTGCTTTATTCGCCTAAAATTTTTTCAACCCGCGGTTTGGTTACGTCAAAAAACCCGAACAGGTTTTTGCCCGTTATCCCCGCTTCTTTCACGCCGGACTTAATAAAAATCGCCGCAGTAAGCGCGTCGCCGTCCTTTGCGCAGTCAAGCCTTTCTTCCGCTTCAAGCTCGCTGTAAAGGCTTTCTGCGGCGGCGGCAAACGCCTTGCCGTGCTCGTCGTCAAGTATTGAAAAATGCGCGACAAGCCTTGAATACGCGCCGACGAAACTTGCCCTGCGCTTTCTCCCCACCGAAACGGGCTGCAACGTAACGCGGCGGTAAACGTTGCATATAACCGCGCCGAAGCAATTGAACTCGTTACGGCCGCAAAGCGCCGCAAGCGCGTCTATTTTAAGCTGGTCGGGCAAAAACGCGTCAAGCAAAACGTCCCTTACAAAGTCGTCCATTCCCGCTTTAACCGCGACGTGCGCCGCAAGGTTTTGCAACTCTTCCGCGCTTGCACCGTCGCTTTCGTCAAAACACCACTTCACGCACTCGGTCAAATCCAGCGCGGAAGAAATTTTTTTAGCGGACGCGGAAGGCAGCCTTAAATACGCGGCAAGCACTTTAAGCGACGATTCGCGTATTTCCTGCGGCAATCGGTAAAAATAACCGAGTTCCGAAAACTTGCCTTCGGAAATCATAGCGCGCGCCGAGTTATAATAATAGCGCGCAGTAACCGCTTCGGGATAGATTGTTACAATTTTATCAAACGCGTCCAGACTTTCTTCGCTACGTCCGCTGTTGAAGGCGGAAACAGCCTTAAAAAAAAGTACCATCTTGTCGTAGTCGAACTCGGAAGGCAGTTTGCAAAACAGTTTATATGCCTGTTCGTGCAATTTGTTTTCGCAGCAGACGGTCGCAATTTTATAAATATCTTCCGGACTTTCGGGATTAAGCGAAATAAGTTTTTCCGCAAGAACGCGCGCTTCCTCCGCCTTGCCCGCCTCGGTTTTTACGGCGGCAAGAGTACACAGCGCCTGAACGTCGTCGGGATTGCGCTTTAACAAATTTACGCACTCCTGCTCGGCTTCTTCCGTCTTGTCGGCAATTATGCGGCACATTGCAATGTAGTTGCGTGCGGAAGAATATTTTGCGTTTTCTTCGTCCACTTTTTCAAATTCTTCCGCGGCGCGGTCGTAATCGCCCGCCTTCATAAACTCTATTCCGTCCGAAAATATCTGCGAACAATCCGCAAGGCGCGGCGGATAGGCGAATTTTAAAGGGTTTTCTTCCGCGGCAAGAAAATTGTTTACAATCTGCTCGCGCGAGTTTGCGTCAAGGTCGTCGTTTTCAAAAAGCAGTTTGTTATAGTAAAAAGCCGAAAAATGCTGGTTGCCCAAGTTCATATAACTTACGGCAAGCCCTTCGTAACAGTCAGACCAATCGCTTTCGGCAGAAGTGTCCATAAAACGGAACCAGCCGTTTACGCACTTTTCGTATAGCCCCATATCGTCGAAAATTTCGGCGTAGAGCATATAACTGTCCTCGTCGTTACCTTCTTTTTCGGCGTTTTTATTAAGCATTTTTAGCGCGCCTATATAGTTGTGAGAATCGACCAAATCTGCGGCGATGCTTAAAAGCCTGTCCGCGCCCAAGTCGAACTCGAAAGTTTTTGCCATAAATTAATTTCCGAAAAGTTTTAAAACTTCCGCTTCCGTAAATTCGTAATCGGTATTGCAATAATGGCAATGTACCGAAACTTTGCCTTGCTCCTCGATTATTTTTAAAAGTTCTTGTTTGCCGAGGGGCATAATAACCCCCTCTATTTTTTTGCGCGAACAGTTGCACTTATATTCGGGAAAAGTCAAATAAGACGCGCTTTTTTCCGTTTCGCTTTCAAAATACTTGCGCATAATTCCTTCCGCGCCTAATTTTTTGACAACGTCGGCAGCGTTAACAAAGTTTTGCATAGCGTTTTCCGCACGGTCCATATTTTCTTCGGAAGTTCCCGGCAAAAGCTGCATAACCACGCCGCCCGCGGCAACGCACCTGCCTTGCGACATCTCCACCCCGAAAGCCACTGCGGTTTCAATTTGCTCGCTCTGGTGGAAGTACTGCATTAAGTTTTCAGAAACGTCCTCGCACTTCAACTCGCAGGCGCCGATAAACGGACGGTAAAAACCGTCGTCTTTAATCACCGTCAAAGTGCCGCCCTTTATGCCGTTTTCGCCGCCTTCGATATACCCGCGTATGTGTCCGTTTACGTCGCCGGAGACGCTGACAGTGGCGCTTCCGTTATTCGATTTTATGGTAAGCGAAACCGCGCCTTTTTCACTTTTCAAGCAGCCCGCCATATACGCGCAGGCGGTTAAAAGTCCGCCCAAAGCCACTGCGGAGCGCTCGTCCAGATTATGTACCTTTATTGCGTCGTTCACAAGGTCGGTAGTTTCCAAAACGGAAAGCGAAACCTGCATATCGTAAACAAGCGATTTATATAACTTATTCATTTTTTACCGTAATATGTTTTATTTTGAAGCGTTTACCCCGCGCATATGCGCAGTTTAAGCCTTTTTACAGATAAAATTTATCCTTTCGGTTTCATCCCCGCCGAGATGTCCTTCCGTATAAACTTCAAAGCCGCAAGAAATCAGCGCGTCGGTTATATCCTGCTTTTTATGGATATATTGGGTTTGAATTTCGTCCGCGCGCGTATAACTGCCGTCTTCACGCTTGGTAAAAACGGTTATTTCCATCTCTACCCTGTCGTCTTTTAAGGTGTTAAACCATAAGCACGTTGCGTCGTCGTAATCGCGCGCAAACACGTTATCCCCCACAATATGCCGTAGTTTATGCTCTGTGCTGACGTCGAAAATGAAAACTCCGCCTTTGTTTAGGCTTTTATAAACTTTTGCAAATGCCGTACGCAGTTTGTTTTGCGGAACGTAATTTATGCAATCGTTTACCGCAGTGGCAAAGTCCGGCTTGAAGTTGAGGTTAAGTTTGGTTATATCCTGCAAAATAAAGTCGGCTTTAACGCCCTGCTTTGCGGCAAGTTCAACCGCGACGTTAAGCATTTGCGGCGAAACGTCCGCGCCCGTAACGCAATACCCCGCCTTACACAAAGCGCGGGTGAAATATCCGTTGCCGCAGCCTATGTCCACGCCCCTCAATCCCGCGCCGCAGCAACGCAGTTTTTCAATTAAATACTGCGACCATTGTTCATAGCCGCAGTCGTCGTTAAAATATTCGAAGGCGCAACCCAAAGCGGAATACGCCCCGCAATACGTTTTGCCGTTTTTCATTTCAAAAGATTGTCGGCGCTTATTTTTTTGCCTTTTTTGCCCTTTTTATCGTCCGTGCGCAACGCCTTTTCGCGCTCGGCAAAAAGTTTGTTGTACTCGGCGTAAACCTCGTCGTTGGCGTGCGCGCGCTCGTATGCGGCAACTTCGGCAACAAGTTTTTCCCTGTCGATTTGAGCCGCGCCTATGTCGTCGCGGGTAAACGTTGCCGCGGGTATTTTAATGACGGGCTCCTGCGAAATTGGCATTATAGGACGGGCGATAAGTTCGCTTTTGCCTGCGGCAAGCAGTTCCATAGCCGTCCTTCTGTTTTCTTCCGCGCGCTCCTGCGCAATCTGTTTTTCCGTTTTGTTGATTTTAGCGGTTTCGGCAGGCTTTAAATTAGGGGTTACGAACAAGTCGAAAACCCACTGCGTATACGCCGTCCAGCAAAGCAGTATAAACGAAAATCCGATAAACACAAACAGCGTATAAGCGATTATGCGCGCTATTCCGCCTATTATAAACAGCCATACGGGTATAAGCGTAAATCCCGCCATAAAAACAGTTTGCAACGGAGTGCCGATTAGCAGCGTCAACGCGTTTTTGAATACGTCAACAAGTTTTACTTTATAGCCCGTGCCTACGGCAAACAACCATCCGCAGAACAATCCAACCAGAACGGTTGCGATTATTACGAAGACGTAAGCGGTTATAGCGCCCGCTTTGTTGCCGCCCGTAACTATTACAAGCCGCATCCAGTCGCCGACGACTGCGGTTGAAAACATAAACGCCATAAATATTGTGACGGGCAACACAGTCGCAAAATAGCATACTTTAATTCCGTGAAAAAAGTCCCTCACCTTGCACTCGCCGTGAGTGTTTATAATTTTTTTAACGCAGTAAGCCGCGCCCGAAACGCCTATCGACGCAATAAAAGCGGCGACAAACAACAGCGCGTACGCCATTAAATCGGCGGAAAGGGTTATACTTTCGCTAAGTCCCACCGTACTTGGATTGAACGGATAGGGCAAACTGGGGTTAAAGGGACCGGAAATGCCTAGCGAGGCAATGTAAACGTTACTTCTTACAAACATAACCGCAACGCCCGGAATAAACGTGACGCAAACCGCCAGATTAAGCAGAATAAACTTCAAAAAGTTGGACTTGAACACGTCCCACGTATCCGCCCATCTGCCTTTCGGCACGCTTTTTCTTGTATAACCGTCGGCAAGTTCGTTGCCTTCGAGATTGCTTACTTTAATCGTCATAAACGCCCCGATTTACCGCCCCGCCGCTCGCGCGGCTTAAAACGGCAAATTCATTAACAAAACTTTTTGTTAATAATAGCATACAATTAAATAAATTTCAAGTATTTTGCGGCTTAATAAGCGTTTTAAAAGTTGCGTTTGCCTTTTAAAAAACAAAAAAATTCCGCACCGCATAAAGCGTACGGAATAAAACTTTTACAATTATTTAACGGTTTTAAATCATACCCGCAAGCATCATAACGCCGTTTACCGCAATTCCCACCACAACGGCAACCACGTACAGCGCCACGACCAAAAGCACGTTTCTCTTTATTTTTTTGGGGTTTTTGAAAAGCACCACAAGCCCCAGTCCAGCGTTTGAACAAAGCCCGCCCACAAAACTGCCGAAAAGTATGCCGTGGTTTATATACGAGCCGGTAAGAATAACGCTTGAAGCGCAGTTGGGAATAAGCCCCAAAAGTCCGGTTATCAGCGGCTGCCAGAACGCGCCGCCTATAAGCATAGCCGACTCTATCGACTCGCCGGCGACGTCCATAACCGCGCCGAGCACAAGGTTGATAATAAGCAGGTACAACGTTATTTTAAGCGCGTGAACAAGCGGCGCAATCAAAAACACCTGCAAATCGGACTTGCCCGTGTGGTCGGTGCCGCACGAGGGAATGTGCATATCCGCGGTAAGGCGTACTTCTTCAAGTTTTTCGTTGGACATTATAAAGTTTACAAGATAGCCCACGCCCACCGCAACGGTAATTTTTATTAAAATAAGCGGCATAATGCTGCCCGCCATATTCAGTTGCGAAAGTAAAATTATAAGCGCTTCGTCCGAGGTGGCTATAAACACCGCAAGTAAAGTACCCGTGCGTATAAAGCCCCTGTCGTACAACTTTGCCGCCATAACCGAAAATCCGCATTGCGGAATTATACCCGTTGCGGAACCTATAAGCGGAGCAAGTCCGCCCTGTAAAATCGTTTTGTTTTGCGTAAGCGATGTTCTGTGCTCTAAAATTTCAATAAGCACGTAAATTAAGAGCAAAAAAGGAAATATTTTTAAAGTATCCAGAACCGCGTCGCCGATTACTTCCCAAGTCATACTTATATATATTGACAGCCGTTTTCTTTTTTAAACGCGAAGCCCCCTTAAACGGGGGCTGCAAAACTTGTTTTTATCTGCTTTTTTTCTTTTTTGCGTCTTTTACGGGTTTAAGGCTTTCCGTAACGGCGTTTTCTTCCGCAATGGGCATAGGCGTAAAGTCGGCTTCCTCAAAATCCGTCTTTTTATATCCGTCGTCGCGGGCAAGCACCGTAAGCCGCGTTTCCCCGTCGAAAAGATATAAATGCGAAGCGTCTATGCAAAGCTCAACTTCGCTTCCCTTGGAAAGTTCCGCCTCTCCCGCCGTCGCGGTAATAATAGCGCCGTCTACCGTACAATCGGCATAAGTTTTTCCGCCCTTTTCGTTTACTCCGCTTACAACCGCCTTTATTCCTCCCTTGCCCAAAGCCGCGTCCTCGGGACGTATTCCCAAAACCACGGTTTTTTCGGCGTTCGCATATTTTTCGATTTCGGTAAAGCGTTTTACGGTATTTTCCGACAAAGGTATTTTCAACCCGCCCGCTTCAACAAAATACGCGCCGTCGGCACGCGTTATATGCGCGCCGTCGATAAGGCTTATTGAAGGCGAACCTATATAAAAAGCAACGTAGGCGTTTGCGGGATAATCGTACAAGTTGGCGGGGGCGTCTATCTGCTGAATAAAGCCGTTTTTCATAACGACTATGCGAGTGCCTATCGCCATAGCCTCCGCCAGATTTTTAGTGGCGTAAATAAACGTGCCTTCCATTCTCGCCTGCAAGTTTATAATTACGTTAAGCATATCCGCGCGCAAATTTTCGTCAAGACCGCTTAACGGCTCGTCAAACAAATAAAGTTTGGGCTCGCGCACCATTGCGCGACCTATCGCCACGCGCTGTTTTGCCGCCGCGGAAAGCGTTTTGGGTTTGCGGTACAACACGTCTTCAAGCCCCAAAATAGTTGCCGCCGCTTTCACGCGCTGTTCTACAAGCGTCGGAGGCGCCTTTCTTAATCTAAGCCCGAACGCCATATTGTCAAAGACGTTTTGCGCGGGGTAAAGGGTGCTGCTTCTGAAAATCATAGCCACGTCCCTGTCCTTGGGCTCGACTTCCGTCACGTCCTTTCCGTCTATAAAAACAGCGCCGGACGTGGGCTGTTCAAGTCCCGCTATAACGCGCAGCAAGGTAGACTTTCCGCCGCACTCGCCTCCCACTATAACGATAAACTCTTTATCGCGCGTAGAAAAATTTACGTCGTAAAGCGCGCTTTCGCCGGAAGGGTATACTTTGTTTACTGCGTTCAACTTTAAACTTGCCATAATAATTTCTCCGTCTATATCAACGCCATTTTAACATATTAATAAATTTTTACCAACTTTAAAAGGGCGGTTTTGGCAATTTTTTTGAAATTGAATTATTAAATTTGTTTTTGAAGCGTTGTCGCGCGCGATTGCCGCACGGCATAAATATAAAAAACGGTAAACGGTTGTAAAATTGCGCAAACTGTGTTAAAATACGGTTATGAACGCACGCAACTTCGACAAATTAATGCAGGAACAGATTGCGCGGGCGCACGGCGAAAAACCAAAACTTTTGCTGCACTGCTGCTGCGCTCCGTGCGCTTCCGCCTGCCTTGAAAGGTTGCAAGAATTTTTTGAAACAACCGTATTGTTTTACAACCCCAATATTGAAGACGACGAATACGAACGCAGAAAAGCTGAAATCAAGCGATTTATCGAAGAAACGGGGTTTGCCGATTTTATCGACTGCGACCACACCGAAAAAGATTTTTACTGCGCGGTAAAAGGGCTGGAAAACGAAAAAGAAGGCGGAGCGCGATGCGAAAAGTGTTTTGAGTTGAGGCTTGCCGAAACCGCGCGAACCGCGGACGAAAACGGGTTTGACTATTTTACGACCACCCTTACCATAAGCCCGCTTAAAAACGCAAAAATTATAAACGAAATTGGCGAAAAACTACAAAACAAGGCGAAATGGCTTTATTCAGACTTTAAAAAACGCAACGGATATTTACGCAGCACCGAACTTTCGCAACAACACGATTTGTACAGGCAGAATTATTGCGGGTGCGTATTTTCGCGCAGGGACGCGCAAAGCACGCAAACGCTTGAAAACCGCAAAAAATTGTGATATTATCAAATAAAATTTGCAAACGTTTAAGGATTTAATTATGGATATTAACCGCTATACCCCTTCTTACGGAATAAATCACAAGCATATGATTAGGCTTTCGAACTATTCCACGGAAGAAATTTTTGAAATTTTATATGCGACAAAGGTTATGAAAGGCAAGTTTATCGCGCACGAAAACACCCGCATACTGCAAGGCGTTACCGTGGCGCTGCTTTTCGGCGACACTTCGCTTAGAACGCGCTGCGCGCTTGAAATAGGCGTAAGACAACTGGGCGGAGTTTGCGTAAATTTGCCGTACAGCGAAAACGATATGAGCGCGGGCGAAAACATAAAGGACATTGTAAACGTAATAAGCCGCTACGGAGTGGGCGCGCTGGTAACCCGCGGAATTTCGCAAAACGAACTTGAAGAATTTTGCGCTGTTTCGGAAATTCCCATAATAAACTCTACAAACGAATACAGCATACCCCTGCAAACGCTGTGCGACCTTTACACCATATGGGAAAAGAAGGGGAAACTTGAAGGGCTTAAACTTGCATATCTGGGCAAGGGTTCAAGCAACGCTGCAACGCTTATAACGGGCGCAATCAAATGCGGTATGGACGTTGCGGTAGCCACGCCCGAACAATTTGCAATAAGCGAAAACGCGCTTGACGAGGCTATGCAATACGGCAACGTAACCGTGACGAAAAATCCCGCCGAAGCGGTGAAAAACGCCGACATAGTATACACCGACAGTTATAACTATCACTCGGCGCTGTCCGCGGCGGAAAAAGAGGTTTTAAAACCCTATCAGGTAAACAAAACCATTATGTCGCTTGCCGCTTGCGGCGCATACTTTATGCACTCGCTGCCCGCAGGCAGGGGCGTTGAAGTAACCGCCGACGTTATAGACGGAAAAAACAGTATAGTTTTGGAGCAAGGCGAAAACAAGCTGCACGTCATTAAAGCGGCTTTGGCTATGCTTATAAAATGATTTTGCGAGAAAGACGCGTCCCCGCCGGATTGAATTCCGACGGGGACGATTTTTTTGTTAACATAAAATTTACGTTTGCTTAAATCCGTTTTGCGTTATTCCGCTTCCGCGCAACCCTCTTCAAGCGCAACTTCTTCCGCGGGAACAGCGGCAGGTTTTGCAAACTTTTTTTCAAAACAAATCTGAACTATCGATACGGCAAGCAGCGCAACCGAAAGCACCGTCACGACTATGGGCACAGGGTAAGTTATTTTTAAATCAGCCGAATTTCCGGCAATACTCTCCGCCGCTTTAAAATATTCGGAAGCAGCAACCGCGATAAACGTTAAAAACGCAATTGCAAGTACAGCGAAAACAATTCCGTAAGTCAGTCTGCCTTTAACGTCCTTATTTGTAACCTGAGTTACGTGTTTTACGATAGCCGCCACACCGACGAAAACCATACAAACAAGCAAAACGTATGCCGTTACCGAAAGCGCAACCAACACATAGGCGTTGGTTACAATCGCCATATTTTCATTAGACCTCACCAAATTGCCGAAATACAAAAGCAAACCTGCTCCATACCCTTCCGCAATTTCGCCGGCTGCGCGGGAAACCCCCAAAATACCCATTTTTATACCGTCCACTCCGCCTTGCGCAAACGTGTACGCCGAAACGGCGAAAATTCCTATAACAACAAAAGTCAGCGCCACGGAAGCGAGCGATAGCGACGATTTAACCGCAAAATCTTTGTTTGTAAATTCTTTTGCGCGAATTGCAATGCAGCAGCCAAGATATATCGCGAAAAATACGCCGCACAGCGAAATCCCCGCCGCAGAAACTTTGCTCAAATTAACTGAAACGTTTATTATCGATTCCCCCGTGGAAAAATTTTCAAGAGCGACAAGCGAAACAGCGGCTGCAAGCAAAACTCCGAAAGAAGCTATTGCATATTTTTCACCGCTCTTTTTGCCTTTGCCCGCAAGCGAAAGCGAGCAATATACAATCGCCATAATCGAAAGCGTGCACACGGAAATCAACGCGCCTGCGGAAATAGCCGCTCCTATAAAAAGAGGTATCAATCTCGTAATATAATACATATCGGAATCGGAACTTCCGTAACTGTCCGATGCTAAATCCGCAAACCATACAAAGGCGTTTCTGAAATAATAATAAATATAATTATTTGTGGAAACAACTCTTCCGCCGCCAAAAGAAGCCGTTAAACTTGTTCCCAATAAAAAAACGAAAATAAGCGCAAACCCCGCAACCGCAATTGCGGACGAAAGGGAAATTATTCGCAATATCTTTTGTGCGGTAGTCCAACGGGCGGCGCTGCGCTCTTTTCCGGCGCACGCGCTTTCCCCCTGCACTATTATGCTTTTATCCGCCTTTTCGGATTTACATAAACTTCCTCTTTTTCAAAACGCGCTCCGCAATATATGCAAAACGACGCTTCACCCTCGCACGTTTTTCCGCACTCGGGACAAGTCACCGTTCCGTCAACGCGTTTGCCGCAACTCTTGCAAAAAATTGCGTCCACGGGATTTTCCACCCCGCAGAATTTACAATCCATACACTTTCTCCCCGAAAAACTTATTAAACAACTAAGTTGTTGATTTTGATTATAAGCGATTTTAACGTTTAAGTCAATAGCGATTTCACTTTTCCGCTTCCGCGTCGGTTTCGGGCAGAAGTTCCGCCACGACTATTTCGGGACGGTTGAATAGGCGCAAAGGACACTCCGAATTGCCCAGACCGCGGGATATCACCGTTTTTAAACCGTCTATATTATGCAAGCCGGAAGTAAGTTTAGGAAACATTCCCTGACCGGGAGAAAAAACACCTATACCCGTGAAAGGTATGCGCCACTGCCCGCCGTGCGCGTGCCCGCAAAGCGCAAGCGCATAGCCGTAGCCCGCGTACATATAAGCAAAATGCGGCTTATGAAAAAGCAATACTTTTGCGCCCTCGCCCGCGGGCGTAATTTTTTCTATCGCGCCGTTTTTTTGCGACGAACATTTAAGCCCGACCAGCGTTATTCCGCATATATCCGCGCAGCAATCGTCCAAAACTCGGGCGCCCGCTTCAATAAGTTCGCTTTTGAAAACGCGGTATTGCAGCCCGCGCAGCTCGTGATTTCCGCTGACGAAAAACACAGGCGCTATTTTACTTAAATCGGAAACCGCTTCAAGCGCTACTTTTTTGTTTTTGGGGGTGTATTTATGAATTATGTCGCCCGTCACCGCAATTATATCGGGCTTTTCCCGCATAACTTTTTCAATAAGTTTTACGTTTCTTTTGCCGAAGGTTTTGCCGTGCAAATCGCTTAAATGCACAATGCGCACCGCGCTGCGGCAACTTTTGTCCGCAACTTTATAACGCGTGATTTTAAGACAGGAATTATTGAACCACACAAACAGCGCCGTCAATACGACGCCGGCGCATATTCCCAGCCCAATCCACACGTATAACACTTATTTCACCTCCGCGCGTATGCGGTAAATTTTTTTGCCCGCCTCTTTAAAACGCTTTTCGTGCTCGGTTTCCACGTCGCCCGCAACGGGATTTGCCGCCAAATCCTCGCAAACTTCCGCAATTTTAAACCCCGCTTCTTCAAAACTCTGCCTTGAAAATTCGTAAAAGGCTTTATCGTCCGTTTTTTGAATTATGCAGCCGCCCTTTTTAAGAATTTTTTTGTAAATTTCCAAAAAGCGCGGATGCGTAAGCCGCTGTTTTTTATAGCCTTCTTTGGGGAGCGGATTTGAAAAATTAAGATAAATCAACTCCACCGAGCCTTCTTTAAAATATTTTTCAAGCACTTCCGCCGCGCAATTCAAAAAATATACGTTGCGGATTTTTTCTTCCTTGGCGCGTTCAAGCGCTTCAATCAAAACGTTTGAAATTTTTTCGCACGCGATAAAATTTGTCCGGGGATTGAGTTTAGCGGTTTCGCAAACGAACTTGCCCTTGCCGCACCCAACTTCCAGACGAACGGGATTATCGTTGCCGAAAATAGTTTCAAGAGGCAGATACTCTTTATCCGCAGACGCGCGCTTCATATTTTTATCGCTTAAATTTGCCGTTGTAACAATGTCGCCGCACGCTTCAAGACGTTCTTCAAGGCGGCTTTTTTTGTGCATTCTCATAAAAAAATTTTATCACAGGCGCGGAAAATAGGCAAGGATTTAAAGTGCTGAAAAGTAACGCTTTTATTTTGTTTTTATTTTACGCAAAAACGTTTAGCCGCTTATTTTAAGGGTACTTTAACTAACGTCGGGTGAAAAAAATTTATGCGGAGTGCGGGTCGGGCGCGGCTTCGCCAAGGAGAGAAATTTTTGACTGTAATACAAATTATCGACGCCTTCGCGTTTTACGGCGCGGACGTAATCTTGCTTGCGTTTGTCACCGCGCTGACGGTGCAGATTTGCAAGGCGACTTTTTTGAAAAAAATCAACAAAAAACTTTTTACTTTTTTGCCGTTTACCTTCGGCACGCTGTTTTACGCCGTTTACGCCGCGGTAAGAAATTTAAGTTTTATTTACCTTGTAAACGAGTATATTTCTATAATAGAACACGGAATTTCCGTGGGAGCGGCGGCTACGTTATTATACGTTTTATACGAGCAATTCGTGCGTGAAAAAAAAGGCGGACTTTCCGCGGCGGAAGGGGTGATTTCCGCGTTAATCGAGGGATATGTGCCGTGCGAACGGGTTGACAGCGTTGCAAAACTTATTTCGGAAGCTATACAAAAGGACGTGACGGGCGCGGGCGCGAAGAAAGCGGAAGATATTCTAAAACAATATTCGTACGAAAATATGACGGAAACCGACTTGAAGATGCTTGCAAATCTTATTATTGAAACGCTTGCGCACGTAAATGCCGCCTGAAACGCCGTTTATCGGCGCATACTCGGGGGCTAACTGTTTATTAACTACAAATTAACTACGGGGGGCGGAACCGCTTTTTAAGCGGTTCCGCCCCTATTTTACTTTAAAACTTACTCAGTTTACGCTTTGAATATCAATATCGTATTTCACCGTCATTCGCTGCAACAAATCGTCCTTAAACGCTTCAAAATATTTAGTCGCGTTCTTATACAAAAGTTCCTTTGCGCAGATAACGTCGCCTCCGCTTGACTTTACGTCGTCCATAAGGCTTTCAAATCTTCCCTGCATCTCCTTTTCGGCGCTTTCAAGCACGGATGGCTTTACAACGTCGTCGGTGATAATCTTTTTCAGGTCCACCTTTACCCTTGCGCCCTGAATCTGCGCTTTGGCTTTAAATTTTACGGTGAGTTCGGGCACGCCGTCCACAACTTTAAGTTTTGTTCCGCAATCCACGCTTTTAAGCCCCAGCGTATAGTGTATTCCGTCCGAATCGCAAGGCAACACCGCAAGACGTATTTCGTTTTGCAACAGACAAAGCGCAAACGACTGTTGCTCGTCAAGCACGCCTACAAACCGCCCGTCGGAAAAATACGCGGTTTTGCGCGCGGTAAACTCCACTTCGCCGCCCTGACCGCTTTGTCCTCTTTGACCTCCGCTTTGACCTCCGCTTTGTCCCTGCTCGCCGCCGCTTCCGCCGCCTTGACCTCCGCTTTGCTGGTTTTGCTGACCTTGTCCGCCCTGCCCCGCGCCGTCGCCGCCGACGTTGTCGCCGTTGCCGCCCTGTTGCGAGGTGCCCGGTTGGTTTACCTGAACGTAAGGCATATAGCACGCTTTACTTTCCGAATACTGCATCGCGGCAATTTTTTTAAGGTTTGCGCTTGTGACGTTGGCGGATTTTTCCACCTCGTCGGACAAAATTTTTCTAATCGCTTCCGAAGTCATCTCGGAAACCGCGGACTTCATTGCAAGCATATCCGATGCGTTGCCCTCGCACATTGCTACAAGCGCGGTAAGTTCGGAATAATTTTTTCTGTAAAAGCAGCCCAAAACGCGGAACAACTCTTTGTCGCGGCAGCTTTCGCCGATGAGTATAAGCTTGCAAAACTGCAATTTGGGATAAAATCCCGTTTTAGAGTTTATTTCGTTCATTGCGTCGGCTATCGTCAAGCCGCTGCCCTGAACCTGAGTATAAACTATATTTTCGCCGCTTTGCGAAGGTTGCGGAACGGCTATTTCCGCCGTCACCTGCACTTCTCCGCCGTCGGTATCTATGCCCACGGCGGTTATTATAGAGGTTTTGTGAATGTCCACCAGCCCGAAGTCGTTGGTAAAAAACAGTCCGCCCAAAATTAAAAATATCAACCAATAAATTACGACGAAAAATTTATTGACTACCGGCTTTTTTGCCCTGCCTTTCACACGCGTTTCCTCCTTTTAAGCGTCCAGGCAAGCAGCGGCAAAATTATTGTAAACAGCGCCGCCGCCACCCAGAACCAATTGAAATAAGCGCGGTAAATCGCGTTGTACACTACGTCCGTAAAAATCAGTATCGCCGCAAGCGCAACGTTTATTCCTATGGAAATCAAGGCGTATTTTTCCGTTCCTATGCAAGCGGCAAGACATTGTACCGCCATCTGCATATTGAGCACGGTTGCAAACAGCATAACCACTTCCAGCGCGAAAAGCAAAATAAGGTCTATTCTGCCCAGCGTTTCTATTGCGGGGAAAAACAGCGAAGTCCTTGCAACGGCAAACGTCCTTGACGGGGCAACCGCGCCGTAAACTCCGTAAAACACCGCAAGAAACAGCAGCACAACTGCGGCGCCTCCCGCATAGGCGAAGGTCAATTTTGCCGCGTCACCCTTTTTGTACTTAAATCTGCCCATAAACATAAGCATCCAGCAAGGCGCGGTAAAGTGAAAGGACATTCCCGAAAAACCGCCCAAAAGTTTGGTTATCGGCGTTTTAAGCACGGGAGAAAGTTCTTCCCAACGCACCGAACTGAACGCCATAATAAACAAACTTACCATAGTTACTACGAAAATGGGGAAGCAAACGTCCGCGCATCTGCCTATGTTGGTCAATTTTTTGCCGCACGCGTACGCGGCGAACACAAAAAACGGCAAAAACACCACAAGCGAAGGTACGGTATCGTAAAAGATATTGTGGATATACTGCTTTTGTTCGAAAACGGGCAGGACGGAAGCCGCAAAGAAAAACAGTGCAAATAGGGCGAAAACTATTCGCGCGCCGACGTTGCCCAACGTATCTTCAAGCAGTTCGAAAAAAGTTTTGTCCGTTTTTGAGCACAAATACGCCACCGCCCAGATTACTATGCCCTCTACCAAAAAACTTGCCGCCGCGGGAAAAAGCAAATCTCTGCCGCATAACTGGCTTAAAATAGTGGGGTACATAAGCAATTTTGTTACGGCGGTATACGCCAAAAATATAAAGCAAATCTGCCTTACGTTAATCTTCATTTCTTTCAAGTCTAACTTTCTCCTTGACTTTTAAAACTTTGGGTCTGTTTTTCAAAGTATACAAATCCGCTTTTATAAGGCTGTCGTACAAATCGCTTTTTACAAGCGGCGCAAACGGCGCAACCAATGGCACCCCGTACGACTGCTCGGAAACTACATAACAAATTATATAAGCGCTTAAAACTATAACCCCGAAAGGTCCTATGCTGCCAGCGATTATAAGGTACATCCAGCGTATGGTCGTGGTGGTTTCAACCGCATTCGGCACGGTGTACAGACATATTGCCGAAAACGCAATAATTATTATCGCCGGTGTGGAAATTATGCCCGCCTTAACCGCCGTATCGCCCAGAACAAGCGCGCCCACTACCGAAAGCGCAAGCCCCACGTACTTAGGCATTCGTATGGAAGCCTCGTTTAAAACTTCAAGCACGAACAACGTCAAAAACATTTCCGCGCTGGGCGACAGGGCAAGCCCCGCAACCGAACTTGAAATTTTTAGAAGAAGCTGAAAGGGTATTATCTGAATTTTGAAAAGCTGCGCAGCAATGTAGGTTGCGGGCAGCAATATTCCCAAAAATATAGAAACAACTCTTAAAATACGCAGCGTGGTGGCTCGGTATGAAGAAACGTAATAGTCCTCTACGGACTGAAAATCTTCTACAAGCATATACGGCACCGTCAACAGTATCGGAGAGCCGTCCACCACTATTCCCACCCTGCCTTCGCAAAGTTTTGCGCAGAACACGTCCGGCTTTTCGGAAGTGCCGCACTGTTTAAAGAGCGAGCGCGGGCGTTTTGCAAGAAACTGCCCCACGTAAGACGAATCGGGAATGATGTCTATTTTGTTTTCTATAATTTCCTTTTCTATTTTTTTCGGTAAATTTTTATCGCACAAACCGTCTATATAAATAATGGAAACGGCGGTTTCGGACTTTTCGCCTACTTTTATTGTTTTTATCTGCAAGTTGGGGCTTTTGATTCTTTTGCGAATTAACCCAAGATTTACCTTTATATCTTCGGTAAATCCTTCGCGGGGACCGTGCACGGCAACCTGCGTAGGCGGCTCGGCGACGGTGCGTCCGGGAGGATTTTTAAGCCCTATTACAAAAAAGTCCTTTTCTCCGTCCACAAAAAGTACTGCGTTGCCGTCCGAAATTTCTTTTATTGCGTCCTTTATTTTATCGCCGTCCTTCACTTCCGGCGAGGCGAGAAACTGCTTTACTTCCTGCAAATTCGCGTTTTGCTCTGCAATTCGCAACGGTTTTACCACAAGTTCGCCTATTAGCGCCTTGTCCGCAATACCGTCCGCATAAATTACGGCGAATTTTTTGCCCTTTTCAGACGAAAACTCAAAAACCAGAATATCCTGCGAAGATAAAATATCTTTAACCGATTTAATATTTTTTTCCAACGTAGTCATACGTTTATTATCAGTATTAATTTGTAAATAATTCTTATAACCGTATAAATAGTTAAAACGGACGGCGTTTACCTCGCGGCAAGCGCAGCCAACCTTTTCCCCTACGATAAATTTTTAGAAAATTTTAACAAAAATACTTGACAAGGCATACTCTGCTATGTATAGTATTAGACAAAGCGGGGTATTTGTAAATGGATATTCAATTAAAAAAAGGAATTTTAGACGTTTGCGTACTTCACGCTATTTCAAATGGCGAAAGTTACGGCTATAAAATAATAAGCGATTTGGAAGGCGTGATAGAAATATCCGAAAGCACCCTGTATCCCATTTTAAAGAGGTTGGAAGCGGGAGGATTTATTACCGCGCGTACCGCCGAATTCAGCGGCAGACTGCGAAGGTATTACAAAATTACCCGCGCAGGACTAAAAAAACTGGTTTCCGGCAAGGACGACTTGCTTGAAATAAATCAAATTTATAAAAAAATCTTCGGAGGAAGAATATGACTTATAACGAATGGCGCGACGAGTTAAAACTTAATCTTTTAAGCGTTTCCGTCAGCGAACGCAGACGTGTTTTGGATTATTACGCCGAAGCCTACGCCGACAGGCGCGACGCAGGTTTTACCGAGCGCGAAATAGTAGAAGATTTCGGCGCGCCTTACGACGCGGCGCAAAGAATTTTAAGCGAAATTCGCGGGGGCGGATACAGCGAACCGTACGACGAACCCCGCTACCGCCGCGAAGAACGAACAAGGCGTGATGAAGAAGAACGTCTGCGCCGCGAAGAACGCGCAAGACGCGAGGACGAAGAACGTTTGCGCCGTGAAGAACAAGCCCGCCGCGACGAAGAACGTTTGCGCAGCATCGAAGCAGAAAAACGCAGACGCGAAGAAAGCAGGCGCGCAACGGGCAGTTTTCAAAGTTATAACTACGCGGAAAAACAGAATACTGCGCAATATACAAAACAAAACAAGCGCGAGTACGGCAACCGCAACAACGGCGGACATAACGACAATTATGACAATAGGAACGGTTACAACTATAATTCGCGGGCAAACGCCGCTCCTATTCCCCCCGCGCCCGCAAAGCCCGCCCGCCGCGAAAACTTTACCTGGCTGTTTGTGTTGCTTTGCGTGATATTCGCAATCCCCATTCTGGCAGTGATTATAGCTTTGATTGCGACAACGGCAGGACTGTGCGTTGCGCCCTTCGCCCTGCTTATCTCCGGCATAGCGACAATGGGCGAAGGCATAGGCGTTATGGTTAAATACGGAATTTTGTCCGGCATATGCGACCTTGGCGTGGGCGTTATAATTTTCGGCGTTTCGATTGTGCTTATTCCGCTGTTTATAAAACTTGCAAAACTTTTATGGAAACTGTTTGTAACGTTTTTCAAATGGCTTAAATCGCTTTTCAGCGGAAAGGAGAGTGTTTAATTATGAAAGCTTGGGTTAAAGGAGTTATAGCAGGCGCAGTTATTGCCGCCATAGGCGTCATAATTTTGATTGCGGGTTTATATTTCAACGATTGGAATTACGCATACGGGGCTGGCAACATTACTATGGAAACCGCGGAATTTGACAGCGAACCCGTCAATTCAATACTTATTAACGTTGACAGCAGCGCCGTAAAAACCGAATATTACGAAGGCGAAAAAATAATTGTGGACTATCCCGTTTCCGAAAGGTACGTTTCCGAAGTAGTGCTTACGGACAAATCTTTGAGGATTTCCGGGCGGCATAGACGTTTTTGGTGGCAAATTTTAAGTTTTAACTTCGGCAATTTACCGGAAATCACTATAAAATTACCCTTCGACAAAGTTGTGGATTTGACGTTGAATATGGACGCGGGCAAGGCAAGGATTGCAAGCGGAGCATTCGGCAAAATAGATTTAAAATTATCCGCGGGCGACGTGCACTTAGACGACGTCGTTTGCGAAAATTTCAACGCCGAATTAGACGCAGGCTATATACAAACTAAAAATATCGCTTGCACAAATTTTAACGCGGATTTGAACGCCGGCTCGGTTAAAACAGGCAACGTAGTTTGCTCAAACTTTAAAGCGGACCTGAACGCGGGATATTTAAGCGCGGAGTCTGTAAAAGGAACAAACGTAACCTGCGTTGCAACGGCGGGAAAAATAAAACTTGACGGCGTCACTTCCGAAACAGCCAACTTCAACATTTCAGCAGGTAAAGTTGCGGCAACGTTTACGGGCAAGCAGTCGGACTATAACATTTCAGTGCACAAGTCTGCGGGGAAATGCAACGTAGAGTCCTCATCATCGGATTCAGACCAATACATCATTGTAAACATTTCCTCCGGCAGCGCCGAACTGAATTTCGCCTGATTGACAACGTAAAATTTAAATGATAAAATGCAACCGTAAAATTGCGGTTGCATTTTTAAATTGCAAAATAATTTTTAACTAAGGAAAATTTTTATGAAGTTCGATTACGACGCGCAGTATTTCAATCCCGAACACGTGCTTGACTGCGGACAGGTATTCCGCTTTTATCCCTTCAAACAAGGGTACTTCGTCAACTCGGAGGACAAGGCGTGCTACGTTTACACGGAAGGAAACAAAACCGTTGCGGAAAGCGATTATCCCGAATATTTTTATGAATATTTCGATTTAAACCGCGACTATTCCCAAATTGTAAAACGCGCCAAAACGCACAATATACCGCTATTAACGCGCTCGGCAGAGGCTTTTAAAGGGTTGCGGCTGCTAAACCAGAACAAGGAGGAAATGATTTACTCCTTCATAATTTCGCAAAACAACAATATTCCGCGCATAAAGGGCATTATTTCGCGCATATGCAGGGGGCTGGGCGAAAAAAGAGAGTTTTTGGGTGAAGAATATTTCACCTTCCCCACCACCGCCGCGCTTGCCGGCGCAGGCAGCGAATTTTTCAGGGAAGCGGGCTGCGGCTACCGCGACGCGTACCTTGCGGAAACTTCCGCAAGGATTTTGACGGAAGGAATTTACGCGCTTGAAGCCCTTGACGGCGCCTCCCTTAAAAAACAGCTTTTGACGTACAAGGGAATCGGCGGCAAAGTTGCCGATTGCATAGCGCTTTTCGGCTTCGGCAAGCGCGGCAGCTTCCCCGTGGACGTTTGGGTTGAAAAAGTTTATAGAGAAGATTTCAACGGCGAATTGACGGACAGAAATAAAATTTCTTCATACTTCACTTCCGTTTTCGGCGAAGATTCGGGTTATATTCAGCAGTATTTATTTTACGGAAAACGGCAAAACTTATAGTATGCCCGATTACTTTTCACACGTTATCGCCGCGGAAAAGATTTTTGAACGGCTTGACGCGGCTACTAAATTAAAAATAAAATCAAAAACTTTATACACGCTTGGCGCGCTTGGACCGGACGTCTTTTTCGCGTACAATTACAAACTTACAAAATCTAACTTGGGCAGGGACCTGCACCGCAGAACCGCGGAAGAAATTTTTGCCGCTCTTTCGGGCGCAAATCCCGCATATGCGGCGGGCTACGCCACCCATTATGCGCTTGACTGCACTTTACACCCCGCGGTTTACGCATACGAAAGCACCAGCAAGCACCCGCTTGCGCATCAGCGGTTTGAAAGCGATTTGGGGTTGTTTATAAGCAAGTATTACGGCGTTCGCCGCGCTATATTGCCGCGCGAAAAAATACTTGCGCAGACTTTCGCCGTATACGACGCGATAAAACTTATTGAAGAAAGCGTTACTTTGACGGGCGTGGAGCGCTGCCTTAAACGCCATTTCAATTACACTCGCTGGATATACCGCACAAAAAAACAAACCTATAAATGCGACTATAACTTTGCTTCCCTTGCGGACGAAGTTGAAGAAGCGGTGGCTTTGGGCGAAAAGTGCGTAAAATGCGTTTTATCGGGGGATATTGACGGGGCAATTTTCAAAAAATCGTTTTTGCAGCGATAATCCAATGTGCAAGCTTTCTTTTTTGACCTAACGTAAAAATTTTACTTAAACATAATAAATCCCCCGTCGGGCAAGCTGTGCCTTACGGGGAATTATTCTATAATTTTATCGTAAATATTTTTGTTAAGCAATTTTTCGTAAAGTTCGTCTTCGGTTATTTCGTCTATAAACGCCTCGCCGTAAATTTGCAATACAAGATAGCGGTTGCTTTCAACAAACCTTAACGCGTCGCGGTAGGTTGCGCTTTCGTCTAAAATAACGTAGCGTATCTCCCTCCCCCGCTTTTTTTTGCGCGCGGCAAAGTTGATTTTTTGCGCGGGCGGACTTTTTGAAAAGGCGGAACAAAGCAAAAATATCGCTATCGCCAAAACGGAATAATTGTGAACCGCAAGAAAAAAAACCAACGTCAGCGCGACTACCGAAGCAAGGCTTACGGCGCGCAAAACTATGCTCACCGTTTTGGGCTTTAAAAATTTAAGCATAAGGCAGCGCGCTATTCTGCCGCCGTCCAAGGGGTACGCGGGCAAAAGATTCATTGCCAGCATTCCCGCGTTTGCATAAAAAACCGTGTCCGTATAACCGTACGTGACGGGATAAAACCACCACAGCCCCGCACACGCCACGCAAATAAGCACGTTAACCAAGGGTCCCGCAAGCGCAAGGCGTATTTCGTCCGCGGGAGAAATCCCCTCTATGTCGCACGAGGCTGCCGCGCCGTAGGGCATAAGGCTTATTTTAGAGCACTCAAAGCCCATTCTTGCCGCGCAAAATATATGACCGCACTCGTGCAAGAGTGCGGTCAACACGCATATTATAAATTGCGGCAACCCGCCGAACAGCGCGGACAGCAGCCCCACGAAGAAAAACAGCGGGTGTACCTTTATTTTCACGAATTCCAGACGGGTATTTCGCCCGAAAGCGTATAGCAGTTTAACAGCGTTTCGCCGTCGTACATAGAAACTTTTACTTCGGAATTTCCGTCCGAATACGCAAAGGGTATATTTGCCGCCACAGCGGAATCCTTTTGCGAATACACTTTGCTTAAACCGGTTATAACGCTGGAAAAAGTCGAGGTGTGCGCAATTTTTACCGTATAGTTTTCGCCGTCCTGTGAAATGGAAGCGATTTTACCCGCGCAAACGGGATAAACCGCGCCTTCCGCCGTGAAGGAAAGTACTCCGTTTTCGGAAACGGTTATGTCCGCGTCCGAAAAATCGCTTACCACGGGGGACAACTTAATTTCCTTATAGGTGGGCTCGGCAGCGGGTTTATTGACGCCTGCAAGCGAGGAAATAAACGTATTTATAACGCTTGTGGGCATAAATATATTGGTGAGGAAAATCGCCACGGCTATTACGCAAACCGCAACAAGTTCGCTTATTATAACCAAATTTCCCTTATCTTTTTTAACGCGCCCCGTCACTGCGGCGGGCAAATCTTCCTGCGGTTCAGACAAATCTTCCGCATAAACGTACGCCCCCACGCGCTCGTTTACATTGTCCACGACCAAATCCTTCAAATCGTCGGGCTGAGCCGCCTGCTCGGTTTTGGCGGGCTTGCGCTTGAACAAGTTCAACCCCTTCTTTTTAACTACGTTTACCGTGCTTACGGGTATTTCAAGCATTTCGGCATAGTCAAGTTCCTGATTCATAACTTCCTCCGGTTTTTAAAGTCTATCATAGTCTATTCGCGCAAACGCGGCGTTAGAACAATTTTTTATTACTTTGCATAATATAAACGCTTAATTTTTTTGTCTTTTTACAATCGTCGGCGTAAGAATAATTTAAGTCGGTGCATAACCATCCTGCCGTGCGCAAATAAAAGCTAAAACAAAATTAATAAAAAATTAATAGCGTAGTGCGCGCCTTACGCATTAAAATAAGGACAGAAAAAAACCTGCGGACTTTTAAACCGCGGGAACTGAAATTCAATTTATATCCACAAAAATTTAACCGCTCGGGCTTGACGTTGCCCGAGCGGTTTTTAATTTTCAATTGCTTTGCAAAATTTTTAAAAGCCCGTCCGAAAGGGCGGAAAATTTTTCGGGGGAAAGAGTTTCTCCCCGCGCCTTCAAATCTATTCCGCAAGAGGCTAAAACTTCTTCCGCCTGTCCGCGAGAAATTGAAAACGCGTTTACAAGGTTGTTTACAAGCGTCTTTCTGCGGGCGGCGAACGCCGCGTGCACCGTCTTTTTGTAAAACGCCGCGTCAGTTACGGGCAACCGCCCGTCGCGCACAGTAAGTTTAACCACGGCGCTGTCAACGTTGGGGCGCGGCGTAAACATTGTGCGGGGCACTTTTTTTATAATTTCGGCGTCCGCGCGCAACGCAATAACCGCGGTAATCGCGCCATACTCGGGGGTATTTTCCTTTGCGCAAAGTCTTAGCGCAACTTCTTCCTGCACCATTACGGTAAGGCTGCGGCACAGTTTTCCTTCGTCCAAAATTTTTGTAATAAGCGGCGTGGTAACGTAATACGGCAAGTTGGCGATAACGCAAAATTCGCCGTACCTTTTTTCAAGTTCGTTCATATCCGCCTTCAAAAAATCTTTAAATATAATTTCGGCGTTGTCTATACCCGCAAGCGTGCGCTGCAAAACGGGTTTAAGGGATAAATCCACCTCAAAGCCCACAACACGTTTTACCCGCTCGGCAATAGCCCGCGTAAGCGTGCCTGCACCGCAACCTATTTCAATTACGGTTGAGTTTTCGTCCGCGCCGGATTTTTCAACAATGGAAGCAAGCAGATTTTTGTCCGTTATAAAATTTTGCCCAAGCCGTTTTTTGAAGCCGAAGCCGCTTTCGCTTAAAATACTTTTTACGTCTTTTTCCATAATTTAGCCGCCTTGTTCGCCGTATAAAACAATTATAACAATTTAAACTAATATTGTAAACGCAATTAAAACCGTTTACCTAACTTTAAGATGAAAAATCCCCGACGCGGTCGCGTCGGGGATTTGACTTTTTTAAACGTTTTTTCTCAATACGGGCTGAGTTTTTATTTCGGCGTTTTTAAACGCGTTATAAAACGACGCCGCTTCTGAATTTTCGGCGGCAACTAAAAAATACTGCTCTATACCGTTATTTTTGCATTCTTTTTCAAACTCTTTAAATAAAGCCTGACCTATGCCGCAATGTCTTTCGGACTTTAAAACGCATATCCAGCCGACGTACGCCATTTTAGCGCCGTCCGCAGGACAACCGTAAAAATGATACTCTAACCTGCCGACTACCGCGCCGTCCTTATAGGCAAGCAGGCTTTCCGAAGATTTGAAAAATTCGTCCGAAAGTCTTTTTAAAACCGCTTGTTCGTCAACGCACTCTACTTCGTTTAAAAACGGCTCTGCCTTTATAACTTTTTTGGCATACTCCGTATAAGCGGAAACCGTGCTTGCGTCAAGTTTTTTAAATGAAAGATTGTTTGAATTCATAATTTACTTTATATTATAATTTTTTAAACAGAGTGCGCGCGTTTTCCCAAATTTTATCGGCGGTATATTCCACCGTTGCCCCCCGAATATCCGCTATATTGCGCACAATTTCCGGTATGCTTTCGGGCGTGTTGGGAAACTGCCCCGCCATAGATTTAGGCGGCAAATACGGGCTGTCCGTTTCGGAAAGTATTCTGTCCTCGCTTATCGCCGCTATAACCCGCCTTACCTTTTTGCTGCCCGAATACGTGCTTGTTCCCCCGAAGGAGAAATATCCGCCCATTTTCTGCATTTCAAGCGCAATTTCCGCCGAGTGTGAAAAGCAGTGCAGCAAAAATCCGTTTTTAAGGTATGCCGAATACTCTTTAAGCATTGCAAGCATATCTTCCGCGCAGTCGCGCGAATGTATTTGCACCGGCAAACCAAGATTATCAGCAAGAAGCAATTGCTCCCCGAATATACGCCGTTGAAGGGGTTTATCCGTGTCCGGATAGTGATAATCCAGACCTATTTCGCCGATAGCGACGCAATTTTCATCGCAAGCCGCTTCCGCAATCTTTTCCAAATCGCCTTCGCGGTATTTGCTGAGTTCGGTAGGGTGAAAACCCGCGGTAAACCGGCACATATCATACGTTTTACTGAGTTCTTGCCCGAATTTGCAAGTCGGCAAGTCCACCGCCGCAAGAATAATTTTTTCAACGCCGGCGGCTTTTATATTGTGTAAAAGCGCGCTTAAATCGCCGAAGTGTCCGCCGTCCAGATGGCAGTGAACGTCAATAAATTTCACGAAAGCAAGCTCCCGTCGGGCACGTCCTTTTCGGGCGAAACAATTGAAAGCGTTCCGTCGGGCGCTTCCGCGCAGACTATCATACCCTCGCTTTGCAAGCCTTTCATTTCTCTGGGGGGAAGGTTGCAGACGACTATTACGCGCTTGCCTACCATTTCTTCCGCGGTATAGTGTTTGCCTATGCCGGAAAGCACCGATATGCGCCTGTTGCCAAGGCTGACGGTTTCGTGCAGCAGTTTACTTTTTTTGACCGCTTCGCACGCGACCACGGTACCCACTCTCATTTCTATTTTAGCGAAATCGTCTATCGTAATTTCTTCCTTCTTTTCCTCGTTTACGGGTGCTGCTTCCATTTTCTGCTTCTCCTCTATTTTTGCAATTAACGGCTTAATATCCTCGAATTTAACGCGTTCGAACAGCGTTACGGGCGCGGGCGTTACCTTGTACTCGATAACGCGTTTATCCTCCGATTTGCTTTGCGGCGTTTCCGCTTCGCATTTTATGCGGTCCGCCGTTTCTGGCATAAACGCCTCCAAAATTTCAGCGCCTTTCGTAAGCGCGGTAAGCAGGTTGTACAAAACCTGAGAAAGTCTGTCCTTCTTCCCTTCGTCCTTTGCAAGCAACCACGGCGTGGTTTCGTCAATATATTTATTAGCCCTGCGGAACAGCGCCCACAGACAATCCAGCGCGTCCGAAACTTTATACTCGTCCATCTTTGCGGAAACCTTTGCCGCCGTTCCGTCAATAACCCGTTTAAAGTCCTCGTCGGGCTCGCCGGTCGCTCCCGTGAATTTTGCAACGCCGCCCAAGTATTGATTTGTCATTGAAACGGTGCGCTTCAACAAGTTGCCCAAAACGTTGGCAAGGTCGCTGTTTATTCTTTCGCACATAAGTTCCCACGTTATAACTCCGTCGTCGGCGTAAGGCATATCGTGCAAAATAAAATAGCGCACCGCGTCCGTGCCGAAAATTTCAGCCATATCGTCCGCATACATAACGTTGCCCTTGCTTTTGGACATTTTGTCGCCGCCCTGCAACAGCCACGGGTGCCCGAAAACGCATTTAGGCAGCGGCTCGCCCAACGCCATAAGAAAAATCGGCCAATAAATTATGTGAAAGCGCAAAATATCCTTGCCGATAATATGCACGTCTGCGGGCCACAGTTTTTTATACGTTTCGGAAGGCTTTCCGCCCGTATAGCCCACGCCCGTAATATAGTTTGAAAGCGCGTCAAGCCACACGTAAACCACGTGTTTTTCGTCAAACGAAACGGGCACGCCCCATTTGAAAGTAGAGCGCGAAACGCACAAATCCTGCAACTTGGTTTTAAGCGAACCGTCCTCCGCCGCTTTAAGTATTTCGGCGTCGCTTTTGCCTATAAACTCGTCGGCAAGCAGAAAGTTGTTCATCATCTCGTTTTTTCTGGAAACAGGTTGAATAAACTCCGGATGACTTACAATATGTTTTACAAGCCTGTCCGCATACTTGCCCATTTTGAAGAAATAAGCGTCCTCTTTGGCGGGTTTGACCTCTCTGCCGCAGTCCGGACACTTGCCGTCAACAAGCTGGCTTTCCGTCCAAAAACTTTCGCACGGGGTGCAGTACATTCCCTCGTAAGCGCCCTTGTAAATATCGCCCTGCTTATAAAGTTTTTCAAATATTTTTTGAACGGCTTCCACGTGATTTTCGTCCGTCGTGCGGATAAACTTGTCGTAGCGGACGTTCATCAAATCCCATATTCTTTTTATTTCGGTTGAAACTTCGTCCACAAACTGCTTGGGCGTAAGTCCCTTTTCAGCGGCTTTTTGCTCCACTTTCAGCCCGTGCTCGTCCGTTCCCGTCATAAAGAAAACGTCATACCCCTGCCAACGCTTGAAGCGCGCTATCGCGTCGGCAAAAACCGCCTCGTACGTATTGCCGATATGGGGCTTGCCCGAAGTATAAGTTATAGCCGTAGTCAAATAAAATTTCTCTTTCATACCTTTCTCCGTTTTATTTCCAAAAAAGTATAACACAGCAAAAATCAAAACACAAATAAATTGCGTAAAAACCCGCCTTTAAAATATTGCAAAACGCTTTTTTAGCGGATTGCGGCGAAAATTTTACGGCGTGCAATAAACGTCGAAAAACGGCGGACAAGTTGGTATTTTGCGGGGTCGGCGTTCATAAAATACTTTATGAACGTAATTTTTTCGGCGGTTTTTATACTTTCGCTGCTGGCTATGCTGTTTATCGCGCCCGACCAACTGTTGCCCTCGCTTCTGGGCGGAGCGGAAAGTTCGGCAAAAATGGCGCTTACTTTGTTTTGCATTTACGCGGTATGGATGGGACTTAGCCGACTTGCGGAAAAAAGCGGACTTTCGAAAACGGCGGCAAAAGCGCTTAAACCCCTTTCGAAAAAACTTTTCAAAACGGAAAACGAAGCCGCTTTGGAAAACCTTGCAATGAATCTTTCCTGCAATCTGTTGGGAATAGGCGGGGCGGCTACTCCGTACGCGGTTAAAGCGGTAAACGAACTTGAAAAGGACAAAAACTCCTTCGCGCAAAAACTGCTTTTTGTTATAAACGCAACTTCAATACAAATTTTGCCCACAACCGTAATTACGCTTAGAGCGGGCGCGGGCAGTACATCCGCTTTCGACATATTTGTACCGTCGCTCATATGCACGTGTATTTCAACGGGTTTAGGGGTGCTGCTTTACGTTATTACGGGCAAGTTTTCAAAAAAACCGTTTAAGCGCGGCAAGGCGGCGAAATGACGTACGTAATACCCGTAATATTTATAATTGTTTTCGGTTTTGCCGTATTTAAAAAAGTAAAAATTTACGACGAGTTTACAAACGGCGTAAAAGAAGCCGTAAATTTTACCGTCTCGCTTATACCCTGCCTTGCCGCAATTTTTATGATGTGCGCCGTATTTGAAAAGTCGGGCTTGTCAGACAGGCTTACGCAACTTCTGTCACCCGTTTTCGGCGCGCTGGGCATCCCGCGGGAACTGACCAAACTTGTGCTTATAAAGCCGTTTTCAGGCAGCGGCTCGCTTGCGTACTTAAACGAAATAATAACAAAGTACGGCGCGGACAGCTATATTTCGAGATGCGCGTGCGTTTGCTTCGGCTCGTCGGAAACGGTGTTTTACATTTCCGCCGTTTATTTTGCGGGATTAAAAGTGAAAAATCTTGCGCTGCCAATAGCAATTGTGTTAATTTCTACCCTTATTTCGACAATTATCGCGTGTTTACTGTGTCGAATTATGTGAATTAACAAAACAAAAATGTTAATTTGTGAAAAAATTACAAATATTGTTCACATTAAAAATTTGACGGGCGGTAAAAAAATTTGTTTTAATTTATTTTACTTTTTTATTTCAGTGCTTATAATTGTAAATGTAAACGACGATAAGTTTACACTTTAATTTACTCATCATTTTTCCCCCTTATCATATGGAAGCGGCGCGAACTCCGGTTTGCGCCGTTTCTGTTTCTATAACAAAACACAATAAATCCCCCCTGCCGAAACGCCTCGGCAGGGGGGATTTATTATTTAAGCGATTATTTTATAAAACGGTTTAAAACATAACCAACAGAAAACCCATAACAACTCCCGTAAACAACGCCAGCGCGGGGAGTTTGCTTTTCCACATTAAAATTGCTTCGGGCAACAATTCGCCGAAAACTACGTACAGCATTGCTCCGCTGGCAAAGCCCAACGCAATTGTAAGCATAATCTGGTTTATTCCGCCCAAAACATACCCAAGCAGCGCGCCCACCACCGTTGGCAACCCGCTTAGCGCCGTAAGCAATACCGCCTTAACTTTGCCCATTCCGCCTGAAATAAGCGGCACAGAAACCGCCATACCCTCCGGAATATTGTGCAAGCCTATTACGATAGCCATAATAAAGCCGCTACCGGAAAACAAGTTTGCCGTAAGGTTTTCGACAGAAGAATACGAAGCGCCTATTACCATACCTTCCGGCAGGTTATGCAAAGCAATTGCCGAAAGCATAACAAGCCCCGCCACAAACAGTTGCGACTTTGCTTTTTTATGCGTTTCGTAATGATTGGAATGGATTAACTCGTCCAAATCGTCCGCCGTGGCTGGATGGGCTTCGTCTATATGTTTAACTTCGTGATTTGTACACTTGTCTATTATCAAATTTAACAGCCATACCACGGCGTAACCCGCGACAACGGCAGCCACGACAATAATCGGCGTATATGATGGCAGCGAGCCCGACTTCATCAATTCGATAGGCTCGCTCATCAAATCAAAGCAGACGACGGCGAGCATTATTCCCGCTGCAAACGACAGCAACAAACTTACTATTTTGCTTGAATCGCGGCGCAAAACCGCGCCTATAACACCGCCCAATCCCGTGCCGATAACGCCGGAAACAAACGTTATAACCGTAATAGCCAGATATTCCATAATTAAAAACCGCGCCTTTGGTATTTCATCAGTTTTCCGCCTTATCCCCGCAAAAGTCAGCGCGCCTCAAACCGCCTTTAAAAATCGGCAATGTGCTCCCAATCGGAAAGGTCGGGAACCCGCCCTTCCGTATACGCGCAAAAAATATCGCTTACTTCCGATAATTTTACCTTCTTGCCGTAGTTGTGCCCTTCGTCCTCGTCTTCCTCAGAATACTGCGCCTGCACATACGCGCAGCCGTCGCTTATATCAAAGTCGGAAGCCTGCAAAAACACAATGTTTTTTACGGGCGACGCGCCCTGAATTAAAACAAAGTTTTCGCAAGAGCGGCGCAACACTTCCGCCGCCCTGTTTATATCTTCCGCGGAAGGGTCAAACGCATAAGTTTCTTTGCCGCCGCTGTAAACCGTAAGATGAAATTTGTAATCTTCGGGGACGGAAACCGCCTCTTGCACGCGCTTTGCGCTTTCCTCCTCTTTTGTCTTTTTTGATTTTTTGCCGAAAAGGAATCCGAACATATCGCGCCTCCGCTTTATTTTTTATTGTTTCTTATTTTTGCAACCGCGCGTTTTACCGCCCCGATTGTAAACTCTACTTCTTCAATCGTATTGTATTTGCCGAAAGTAAAGCGCACCGCGCCTTTTGCCCGCTCGGCGGAAAGTCCCATTGCGGTAAGCACGTGCGAAGGAGTTACGGCGCCTGCCGAACACGCCGAACCGGTTGAAACCGCTATACCTTCCAAATCCAGCAAAAACAAAATATTCGCCCCGTCGCAACCTTCAAATGAAATATTCGCGTTTGAGGGCACCCTCAGAGTTTTGTCGCCGTTTAAAACGCAGCCTTTCACTTCTTGAAGAACGCGCTTTACAAACTCGTCCCGCAACGCCTTTATTTTTGCATTGTTGTTTTCACGGTTGTTTTCCGCGTTTTCCAGCGCCATTGCAAGCCCGACGGCAGCCGCCGCGTTAAGCGTTCCGCCGCGGAAACCGCGCTCCTGCATTCCGCCCGAAATAAATCTGTTTATTTTGGAACCGTTTTTTATATACATTGCGCCAAACCCGCGCGGTCCGTAAAACTTGTGCGAAGAAATACCTATACCGTCGCAATATTGCGTGGGGAATGGCAACACTCCCGCCGTCTGAACGCAGTCGCAATAATAAAAAATATTGCGCGCCCTGCAAATTTCGCCTATTTCTTTTACGGGCTGAATTACACCCGTTTCGTTATTCGCATACATAACCGCGCAAAAAAACGTATCGTCCTTTACGGCGTTTTCAACCGTTTGGGGGCTTACTATACCGCGGTTATCGGGGTTTACGTAAATGACTTCAACGCCGAATTTGCGCATATCCTCCGCGCTTTCAATCAACGCGGGGTGCTCTGTTGCGGAAATTATTATGCTGCCCTTGCCGTGCGCTGCGCACACCCCTTTAAGGGCGGCGTTGCCCGCCTCCGTTCCGCCGGAAGTAAAATACACTTCCTCGGGCTTACAGCCCAATATATGCGCCGTTTTATCCCTTGCGGACACAACTGCGTTGGCTGCCGCGCGCCCCGCCCAATGCTGCGATTGCGGGTTGCCGAAATTTTGTTTTAAAAAAGCCGCCATCGCTTCCGATATGCAGTCGTCAATGGGCGTAGTGGCGGCGTTGTCAAGGTATATCATACTTCCCCGTTTAAATTGTCAATAACGTTAAACGAAGCATATATGCGGGTCAATTTTTCATATTCGGCGCTCTTTTCTTCGTATTCGCGTCCAAGTTTAGTTGAAACGTTGCGTTCGTTACGGCTTACGTTTCTGCACGCAGCCCACAGTCTGCGCGAGGTTATAACCGTCGCGATAAACGCAATCCCCGCCAGCGATGCGAAAACTATCGTCAAAATCGTAAACAGACTGTCTTCTCTGGTGTACATATATTGCGTGCCCAAAACCACGGCGGCAATCAAAAACGCAACAAACGGCAATACAGTTGCGGCAAACGCTATCAAGGCTGATTTTCTGCGCTGTTTGAATGCCGCGCGGCGTTCGCCTTTCTTTTCCTCGTTTTCTCTGTTTAATGCTTCAACCGTCTGTTTTGTTTGCAAAATCCTTTCTTCAAGCGGTTTAGCCATTTCGGCAAGTTCTCTCTTTTGTTCGTCGTTGCCGAAATCGCCCAATCCCTCGGCGGCGTCGGCGCACTCGTCAAGCGCGGACCAGTCGGTAAAATATCTTGAATACGCCTTTACTTTAAGCGCATAAACTTCGCCGTTGTTTGCGTCAAGCTCGCCCGCTTGTTCCAACGCGTAAATTGCGCCGCTGTAATCTTCCGTCGCAAGACAAGCCTTTGCGCGGGAAATATATTGCTGCGTCATATTGTACCGCTTGCTTTCTTCCTCCTCGCGCGCCTTCTGTCTTGCGGCAAGCTGTTCGGGCGTCATAACAGCCGCTTCCTCGTCGTCGGTGTCAAAGTCGGGCACTTCAAAGCCAATTTCTTCTCTCTCGTCTTCGTCCTGCGCAGCGTTTACAACCAGCTCTTCCTCGCCGTTTTCGTTTACGCGAATTTTATATCTTCTGTCCTTGTCGTCGTCAATCAACCTTTCTTCCGCCATATTTAAAACTCCTTATATTTCGGGAATTACGCTTTTTATTACAAAGCAATCGAATTTTCCGCGATACCTGCTTTTTGCCCAGCGGCAAAATTCAGCGTTTTCAAACAACGCGTAAACGCCGCTGCCCGAACCCGTCATATTTACGCCGAGCGGCGCAAATTCTTTAAGTTGGTTAAAAGCTTGCTCCACGCTGCCGTTTATCGCCTTTGCCGGCTCGTATAAATCATTGCATAACATCTTACCCAAGCCGTCAATATCGCCGTTTAAAAGCGCGTTTTCCGCGTTTGACGGCTTGCTTCCGCTCGCCGACAACTCGTCGTAAAGACGATAGCATTCCGCGGCGGAAACGCCTTTTTCGGGCACAAGCAGCAAAAAATCCAACCTTGTGCGGCAATCTAACTTTTCAACTTTTTCGCCCCTGCCGCCAAGTTTTGCAAAGCCGCCCGTAAGCATATAGCCGGCGTCGCTTCCCAGCCCGTCAGCAAGTTCTTTAAGTTCGCTTTCCTTGCCCAGCCCGTAAAGTTTGTTCATTCCCCGCAAAACGCCCGCTGCGTCCGCTGACGAGCCGCCCATACCCGCGCCCACGGGAATATTTTTATATATGGTAACGTCCGCCCCGCAAGTTTTAAACCGCCTTATATAAGCCAGCGCGGCTTTATAGGCGTTGTTTTGTTCGGGCGGAAGCGTTTCGGTACCCAATCCGTGCATTTGCACGCTTACTTCGCCGTCCTTACGGCGTTTCAGTTTTATTAAGTCGTAAACGTCTACCGAGCAAACCAAACTTTCAAGCATATGAAAACCGCCCTCCCTGCCCGTAATATTTAAGGTGAGATTGAGTTTTGCATAAGCCTTAACGGTTGCGTTCATAAAATAATTATAGCACACCGCGCACGTTTTTATCAACAGTTTTACAAACAATAATAAAGCCGTCGGAGAAAAATAACCTTTCACACCGACGGCGTTTGAAGTTTTAAATCAGTTTAGCCCTGTTTGGGTCTGTAAATTACTATCCTTTCGTTGCCCGTCAAAGGGAACGTAAGTTCCGGATTTGAAAGCTGAATGCTTTCGGGGCTGGCAGAAAGTCTTTTTGCCGTTTCCCAAAGCCCGTCGCCCGCGGCGGGTATGTATACGCTTACCGCACTGTCGCACGCCCGCTTCGCCTCTCCCTCGGCGGCTTCCGTAACGTATTTTACGCAACGGGTTTCGCCGTCCGCCGCGGTAATTTTAAGCACCGCTTCGCCCTCGCACTCGCCTTCCGCGCGCTGGCGCAAACTCATACCGCACACCGCAACCGAAATTTGTTTACAGTCGGCGGAAAGTCCCGTCAACGTTGTGACAAACGGCATATTTACTTCCGTGGAATGCGTTTCTCCGCCCTGTTCGTAAAGCAAAGTCGCGGTTACGCTGCCTTCTATTCCGTCCGCTGTCCTTTCAAACTCCGCCGAGGGCAACACCGCAGCCAGAAACGCGCAGGTATAGTCAAGTTTCGCTTTTGCCGCGCAAGGACCGCCGACTCTTTCGGAATATACTTTAAAGTCAACGTCCGCACGGGTGCTTTCCTCCGCAAACGTCAAATTGAGCGCGCTGTCCGCGCAAAACGCGTCCGTCACAAGCGCAACTTCTTCTTCCTCGAAAAAGTGTCCGCTGAACGCTAGCGTGGCGTTAAAGTCAACCCCGCATTTTCCCCTTTCTTCATTGACTTTGCAATTTACGTTTACCGTCTTTACTTCCGCGCGGCAGAAAGCGCGTTTTGAAAGCAGCGCTTCGTCGCAGGAAAGTTCGCACTTGAATGGAATAATTCTGTCCAGACTTACAGGCTGCGAGTCGCGCACCGCAAGCAACGAAAGGTAAATTTCTCCGCTGACTTCAACCACGCCCGAACGCGCCGAACAATCCAAAACAAGCGCGTTTGCCGCCGGTATAAGCACGTCGGAAGCAACGCAATCGAAGTCGTCGTCAACCTCGCTTTCACCCGAAAAATATACCGCGGAAAGCAAATTTGCGCTTTCGGTACGGCATACGGCGCCCTCGATATTTGAAACGTAACTTCTTTGCGCGCCGTCGTAAACGGTAATTGAAGCGCCTGCGACAACCGCAACCACAAAGGTAGAGCCGTCACGCTTTACCTGATAGCGCTCGCATTTAAGGCAACAATCGCCGCGCTGCGCGGGCGCAAGCCTTTCGTCGTCGGCATAGTGCGAAAATTCGGCGCCTTTCTGAACGCGGCAAAGTTTGCCCTCAGCGTCCGTATACACCACCGTTGCAATAAGTCTGCCGCCGTAGTTTACCCTGCCCGAGGAAACCTCGCACGAATTTAAACAAATCTGAGGATACACGGCGACCACTTCGCCCATATCCTGACCGGAAAATTTAATTTCTACCATAGATTGCGAGTTGATTACCGCAACCGTCCGCGTAAAGTTGCCCGTCTGCAACTGAGAATTAATAGACATTGTAAGCCTCCTCGGAATACCGTTACAAGGCTATAATATGCCGCTCAATTCAAGGTTATTACTGTTTTTTTAAGTAAAAAACACTTTAAAAGCGCAATAAAGATTATTCCCTTTCCGCTTTAACCGTTTTTAATTTTTCGTGAATTTTTACTCTGCCGCAAAGAATTTCGGAATACGAATACGCAGTTTTGCCCAAAAAACTTTTATCGTTGGGGCTTACCGTAAAAAGCGAAGGATAAACGCCGTTTACCACCGCCGGAAAAGTCACAAATTTATTTCTGCCTAAATTTAATTTTACCGTAACCGCCTTGCCGCTAAGCGCTTTAACACCCTCTTTTATCGAATTTATTGTTATGCCTGCTTTAATCATACAAGTATTTTTCCCCATTTATGGCAAAATTATGCAAAAGCAAATTTGCGGCGGCAAAAAACCGCGGCAAGGTTGCTTTTGCGCCACCCTGCCGCGGTTGTATTTTAATGTTTAAAATCAATTAAAAATCGTCGTCGTCATCCTCGTCTTCTTCATCGTCGTCGTATTCGTCGTCCTCCAAATCGGAAAGGGAATCCACGTCCTCGCCGTCGAAAAAGTCGTCCTCGATTTCATCTTCTTCCTCGTCGGCAAATTCTTCGTCTATTTCTTCCTGCAATTCCTCGTCGTCCACAGTCAAATCGCCGTCGTCTTCTTCAAGATAATTCTTCCACTCCTCGTCCTGCTCTATGTCTACTTCTTCCTCGTCCTCGTATTCCTGTTGAGCCTTGCACGTTTCGCAATATTTTTCACCCGCGCGCACACGGTTTACACCGCAAATAGGGCACAGTTCTTCCTGTTCAAGTTCCGCGTCCAACTCCTCAAAATCCTCGTCGTCAAGGTCTGCAAACTGCAATTTGCCCCCCTTTAACTCGGCTATGCAAACGTCGCAATATTCCTGTTTTTCGGAGTCGATGTAATTCAATTCGCAACGCGGACATTTTACGTATTTGACCATATAAATTATCTCCGTAAGAAATCGTTTTAAGGTAACCGCCAATATAACATATGCCGTAACCGCGGCATATGCAACTGATTATGCTTTTTTGTGGTAACATTATATTAATATTTATTTTGTTTGTAAACTGTTTTACTGCAAAATAAAACACTAATTTTAAAAAATTTTGCTCTTTTAAAAATAGCGGCAATAATATAAATGTGCAAAAAATCCCCCGACTATACGGGGGATTTGCAAAGCGCCGTATCAAGCGCCGTTTTTTCAGTTGTCGTCCGAATATACGTCTATATTCTTGTCGTCCGTGGTGTCTACTTTTATTCTGCGCTTTCTTTGCAGGTTGGTTCCGCGACGTTTGCGTACCAACGTCAACGTAACGGGCACAACCACTGCCGCGATAACGCCAAGCCCTATAAGGCACATTCCCAGCACGAAGAACACTTTTTCAACCTTGCTTAAACCGTTGTACCAGCTGACTTTTTCGGGCATAGGTTTAAGATTTTCGGACTTGAACGCGTTAAGATAGTCTTCCGCGTCCTTTTCGGACATTTCGCCGAGAAGCGAGAAATAATAATCGCGTCTGTTTGCGTAAACGTCTTTTCCGTTTACCTGAACTTTATCGGTATAATCTTTCCATTCGTTGTCCGCGGCGGGCGCAAGGAATTTTGCATATTCCGCAAGAGTTTCCTCAGTATATATCAAATCCGCGTCCTCGTCCGCTTTAAGCGCCTCGTCGTTGCATTCTTTTGCAAGTTTATCAAGATAAACGTCCGCGCTCTCGCCCGTATAATAAGCGTATTTAAGCGCGCCGACTACGTTTGCATAAATTTTTTCGTCATACTTTTCGGTATCGCCGAATGTATCAATATGCTTTATTATGCTATCATATTTTTTGTTAAGCGCGTTAATGTCCGCGTTGTCCATAACTTCGGTACCGCCGCGCACTGTCAAATCGAATACCGTCACGTACGACGAATAAGTATTGCTTGCAAATATCAACTGTCCCTTGATAAGTTCGGGTTTATACCAGTCAGAAACGCCCGTCAAATCGAGAATTTGTACGGGTCTGAACCTGTCGTACTCGTCTTCTTCGGGCATAACGCCGTAATCGTCCGCCGCGCCGGTGGGGTCTACACGCCAGAAGTTGTAACCGCTATCGCCGCCCGCGGAATAATATAAATAACCGTCGTCAATAAACAAAACTTTGCAATCGCCGCTCTTTACAATCGGATAATATCCGTCCGAGCCCTTGTCGTCAACGCCGTGCATTTTGCCCTGCTCGACTTTGTTTACGTATATGCCGCCGTCGCTTTCCGCGATAATCACTTTATCAAGTCCGCCGTCGGCGTCGAAAATATATGTGTATTTATCGGCAGCCGAGCCGTCAATTATAATATAACCGTGAAGTTTATTGCCCGTAACGGGATTCCAGTCCTGCGCGGAAATTTCGCTATCCTTTACGGAATATAACGAAGCGTTTGTCGTAGAAGTGGGAAGTTTTGCAGACTTGGTATAGAACAACGAGCCGCCCTCGTAAGAGGAAAGCGCGTAAGTTAAACTGAGTTCGTTTACGGTTGCGCCGGTGGGGTCGTAGTTGAAAGGCGTTGCAACGTCACCGGAAAGCACGTTTACTTTGCCTATGCCGTCAAACACAAGGTCGCCGCAGTTGATATAGCGGTCGACGTCGCCCTTTTCTTCGTCGGTGTTCCAGCCTTCTATAACGGAAAAGTCGGTATCCTTGAATTTGTCTTCCGTCGCGTCCGCCCTTACCGTATATATCTGGTTATACTCGTAATCGGTATCGCGGGAATAGTCCCTTACCTTCATCGTATAATAAGCGCGGGGATTGGTCTTGTCCGTTTTATCGAAAACAACGGACTCTACGTTGTATGCAAGAAGGGTGTCTGTCGCTTTGCCGTCCTTGTCTATTTTTACCGAGTGCAGGTTGGTTACGCCCTTATCCTCGCCCTCGTCAAACATAGTTTCTTTTTCGGCAACGTACATAAGGTAAACCGTACCGTCTATTTCGGTAAATCTGTATTTTACGGACGTGGAAGCAAATTCCGCAAATCCGCCCTTAACGGTCTTGCTGCCGTCAAGGCTGGTGCGTTTTAAAACAAGTTTGTCGTTTTGAACCTGTCCCGCCGCGCTTTTGTCGGTGGAAGGGGTTGCATAGTATATATATCCGCCGTAAATAAACAGTCCCGCGTCATAATCGGCGGAGTACGCCACAAGGGGAACCACGCATTCGGCAGAAGAATAGTCGTGCGCTTTGAATTTATCGCCCGCAATACGGTATATTGCGCCCTTTACGGGAGAACCGAAAGTATTGTCGGCAGTGTTGCTTTCAACGCCGTTGATAAAATAAACGTAACCGTCGGTGGCAACGGCAAAACCTCCGTTTGAAACGACGTTTGCGCCGTCGTCCGCGGCAAGCGGCTTTCTGTCATAATATCCGCTGCATCCTGCGGTTAAAGTAATTCCCAACGCGGCAATTAAGCCGGCGATAACGCATATAATTTTAGTGAAACGCTTTTTCATGTAAAACTCCGACAAAGGATTAAACTCAGATTATAATTTAAGCAATACGAATTATACACCAAACACAATTTTTAATCAATAAAAAACGGCTTGATTTTAAAAAAAACGTTAAAAAAGGAAAACAAATCTTGGAAAAATTCGCTCTACTGAATTTACTCAGCGCTTTAAGCAGCCTTGCACCCAAACAAAGCGAAGGGCAGCCTTCGCCTACGGAAACCACGGAAGCAGCCTCCACCCCCTACGAGACGCCCCGCAAAAGCGCGCCCGCAGAAAACCCGCCCGCCACTTACCCCAACGTTATGGCTTCCGTGTTGGAACGGCACGAGGCTATTTCAAACAGAATAAAAAACAAAAGATAGCCGCACAAAAGCGGCTGTCCGTTAAAGTTCGCCTATAAATTTGCCGTTATCCGCGACGAATTGCCGCACCGCGTTTATAGCATACCGCGGCGCATTTTACACGTTTTTTAAAACGGGACAAGCCGCCTATATTATGCGGACAAACAAAAACGTCCCGCGCAGCAATAAAGCCGAGCGCGGAACGCCAAACAAAAGGGATATACTAAATTACTTTTTAATGAACACGGGCACAAGCGCGGTAAGTCCCGCAAGTATCGAAATTATGCCCGACATAATTGCGCCGACGGAAAGCGTAAGCGCCTCTCTGAATTTTTCAAGAAACAAATCTTTGGCATCGCCTTCAATTCCACCGGTGTAAGGCACAACCATCTGCACCGCAAGGAAAAACAACACGCCCGCCGCTATATAGCAACCCGCCGCAATAAACTTTGAAAGTTTGGGAAGTATGCCAAGACCTGCAAGCACGCTGAACGCAAGTCCGCCGACTAAAAGCGCATAAGGAATGAAATAAGCGGAAAACAAAAGCACTTTTGTTGAAACGGTGCTGCCAAAAATTTCAGCCTTTTCGGAATATCCGAAAGCAACCTGCCAACCCGTATACGCTTTATCGGAACTTTTTACCCCCAGCGCGGGCGCAAACATCAGGGCAAGCGCAACAATAGCAAGCAACGCAGCCGCAAAGGACAAAATTTTTCCCAAATTCAATTTGGATTTCTTTTTTGCCATAATCTACCTTCCTTAATTATTTTTTTATACTAATATACTATCATATTCAAATCCGCTTTGCAACGGTTATTTAAAATTTGCTTTACTAAAAAATTTATCTTTGCTTTGTTAAACACATTGCCACCGCAGTGTGGAAAAACCCTCGGGTATTTAAACCCGAGGGTAAGAGTAAAGTCAGTCTTCCATTGCTGCCAATTCTTTTAAAATCAACATATGTTCGATAAGGGTGTCAACCCTTTCTTTGGGCTTTTGCGGAGCAGTAAGCTGCGCCTCCGTTTGGGCAAGTGCAGTCTTCAAAACTTCTTCTCTGTCATAACCAATCACTTCTGTCTGCATAAAAATTTCTCCTTTGTTTTACTGCACCCTATTCTGCTTACGCTGTAAATAAAAGTGCGCTTTCTGTTTCAGAAGCGTATTCCGGAACGCGCTTCTTTTTTTAACAAAAGCCTTAAATTTTTAACCTACCTTTTTGAGAAAGCGCTGATTCCCAAAACTAAAACAAATCGTTTTATAAATAAAATCGACGGCTTTTGCTTACAAATTCAGTTTAGCACAATATATGACGAAACTCAACTATAAAATTTATAATTTTTGCTTAATCGACTTCGTTCGACAAACAAAGCGGTTTTATGACATTTTTCACCGAACGCTCGCGCGCGACATAAAAAAACGGAAAGCCTTATAAAGACTTTCCGTGTAATTTTTAACCGTAAACGGCTTATCTCTTTGAGAACTGAGGTGCCTTGCGCGCCTTTTTCAAGCCGTACTTCTTTCTTTCCTTTACTCTCGGGTCGCGCGTCAGGAAGCCCTCTTTTTTGAGTGCGGGACGCGAACCTTCTTCCGCCTGCAACAACGCGCGCGCTATGCCAAGACGGATTGCGCCCGCCTGACCGGTATAACCGCCGCCGTAAACGTTTACAAGCACGTCGTACTTCGCCTCTACGCCCAAAAGCGCAAGGGGCTGTTTTACAACGTAACGCAAAACGTCCTGAGGGAAATAATCTTCAAACGCTCTCTCGTTTATTTCAATGGTGCCCGTACCTGCGGGTATAAGGCGGACGCGGGCGATAGCCTTCTTTCTTCTGCCCGTTCCCCAGAATTGGAGTTTTTTCTTTAAATTAGCCTTTGCCATATATATTATCTCCTCTCACCTTTAAAATAATTTAAGCTCTTCGGGTTTCTGCGCCGAGTGATTGTGTTCGCCGCCCTTGAATACTTTAAGCTTCTTTATCATATCCCTGCCGAGCGAATTTTTGGGAAGCATACCTTTAACCGCTTCGTAAACGGCAAGGTCGCTCTTTTCAGCAAGCATTTTTTTGTATGAAATTTCTTTCAGACCGCCGATATAACCGGTGTGATATCTGTAAAATTTGTCGTCAAGTTTTTTACCCGTCAAAACAACTTTGTCCGTATTCAATACTATAACGAAGTCGCCCGTGTCCACGTTGGGCGTAAAAGTGGGTTTGTTTTTGCCGCGAAGTATGGCGGCAACCTTAGACGCAAGTCTGCCGAGGGGAACGCCGGTCGCGTCAACAACGTACCATTTTCTTTCAACCGTCTCCGCCTTTGCCATATAGGTTTTCATTGTCTGCTCCTTAAAGTTTTTCTCAAATCTCTTATTTGAGCGCTCTAAATAGAACTTTTTTTAACTTCTTCTTAAAATGTAAACTTATTTTATTATTTTATAAAATTTCTGTCAAGCCGTTTTGTGTTTGGTTTACAAAGTTTTTTACAAATTTTAAATTATTTTTAAACCGTAGCAAAAACGGCGTAAAAAATGGTAAATTTTGCCGTTTTTAAACGTTTTTTAAGCATTTTTCGCGTTTTTTCGCCCGTAAACGGCGCTTTTTTAACGCCCATCGTCATTCGCCCGAAATTTCGCGGTACAGCTTATAATACTCCTCGGCAATATTGTCCCAGCCCACGTAAACGTCCCTCAGAGCGCCTTCGCCCGCGCTTTTCGCCAATTGCGGATTTTCAACAAGCCTAACTATGTTTTCCGCCCATACGTTTACGTCGTTTTCCCAAACAAACCCGCTTTCGCCGTCTTTTATCTTTTCGGCGGAGCAGCTGTTTTTAAGTGTTGCCACGGGCAGCGAGTTTGCAGCCGCCTCCAATATGACTATGCTTGCGTTGTCAAACATAGAAGGAAACAACAGCGCGTCGCAAGCAGCGTAGTAATTCGCCAGCAATTTTTTGTCGGTAATTTTACCCGTGAACACAACGTTATCTTTCAACCCGTATTCTTCGGCAAGTCGTTTTAAAGTTTTTCCGTAGTCGCCGCTTCCCACCAACACAAATTTAAAAGGTTTGCAGCCGCGCTTTTTTGCTTCCGCAAGCGCTTGAAGGCTGAACGGTATATTTTTAGTCTGCGCAAGCCTGCCGACGTATGCAAACGTAAAACAGCCGTCGGGATTTATTTCTTCCCTTATTTTGCGGGTTGTTTGCGGGTCGGCAACGTCAGGAGTCATACTTGCAGCGTTGCGTATCACCTTTACTTTATCGGTATTTTTATAACCGTACTCGCCCAGCGTGTCAACAGTCCCCTGCGAAACGGTAGTCACGGCGTCGCAGCCGTTTATGCACTTCATAATGTAATTCATCATAAAGTTTTGCAAAACCCTGCTTTTAAGCCTGCGCTCGAACTCGTCGCGGAACTTGGTGTGCATAGTAAAAATAACGGGCACGCCGTGTTTGCGCCCGTACTTCATAGCGTATCTTCCCAAAGTAAACGGACTGTGCAGATGAATAATATCGTATCCGCCCTTTGCTATAAGTTTTTTTACCTTTGCGTCGAAGGCGGGAACGGCTCCCCTGTATTCGCCGGCGGGAAAAGAACGGCAACGGTGAACGGTTACGCCCTCCGCCTCCGCTTTTTCGGGATAAGCGGGCACAAGCAACTCCATATCGCCCAAGCCTTTTTCCTTAAACTTGCGCGCCACGCTTACGACAACCTCTATGGGACCGTCCACATTGGGATAGAAACTATCCAAAACAACTAAAATTTTCATAAACACACGACTATTCGTTCCCCGCGGAAACAGCTTTTTCCTTTCTGCGGCGAACCATTTTTCTTATAAACTCGAACACGGTAATTCCAAGTCCGATTAGTATATAAATATAGAATACGCAAAAACGCCACACAAGCACCGACCAGCCCAAAACGCCGAGGTTGACTATTACCGCGGTAAACGCTACGGTGCCCACGCTTTCGATAGCGCCCGAGTTGCCCGGCGTGGGAATTATGCAAACGCTTTGAATTATAAACACGTTCAAAGCCATAACGGTTATCATCGTCGAAAAGCCCGCATCGGCGCCGACGCCGTTGAACATTTTCATAATGAAAAACGGGAAAGCGAACCTTAAACCTTCTTCAAGCAGGCAAAATAATATCAGCGCGATAAATTCGGCGGGTTTGCGCGCCATTATTGCAAATGCGGCGCGGAAATCGGCAACGGTTTTAAGCGCCTTTGCCAAAGAGCGCTCTTTGTCCTTGACTATCTTCAATTTATAGCCGGCGCCGATAACGAAAGACGCGAGTTTGCGCGCGAATTTGGGAAAAATTACGAAAAACAGCACCATTACGGGCAAAAACATATTTATTGCCAGCCCGAACCAGGCGGCAACGTGTATAAGTATACGCAGCCAGTCCGTTTCTATGGCGCTTAAAACGTGCGTGTTGCAAGCCATAAGCAACAGGCTTAAAAGACACATACACGTCATATTGCAAAAATATTTTATAAGCACCACCGCGCTAGAAACCCCGCCGTAATAGCCCTTTTTATGCAGATAGTAAATTTGCATAGGCTGACCGCCCACGGCAAAGGGGGTTACGTTGTCGTAAAACTTTCCCAGCATCTGCACTTTAAGGCTGGTACGCAGACTGAATTTGCCCGTAGTCGCCTTCAAAGTAACCGCGTACTTCATCCAGTCGGACGCAAGAATAGCCAACAGCACCGCGACGCATAACAAGGCGTACACCCAATTGCTTTGACCTATAAGCGTCCATATAGGAGTTGTTTCCGCGTCCGCAACTTCGTGCGTTATGCCGAACATAGCCCATATGCCAAGCCCAATCGCAACCAACAACAACACGGTGCTAAGCCAGCCGTACTTTTTCTTTTTGGGCGGCTGAACGGGCTCCGCCGCAAAATTTTTGAAAGCGTCGTTTTCGGAGGAAGCGCCTTCTTCCGACTTTTCAACGTTTTCGCAATCTTCCGACTGCCCTGCTTCGGCGGGCGCGTCGTCCGGATTGTCGCAATGGTTTTCTACCGTCGCAACGTCCGCGGCTTCCGCTTCCGCTATTTCGTTTTTTTCTAACAATTCTTCTTTTTCCCGCATTGTCTGTCCTTGAATTTATTTGTTTAAAACAGCTTTTATGCGCTTTACGCCTGCGGAAACGTTTTCCTGTTTGGAAATTCTGAACGTCCCCAAAAGTCCGGTATGCTCGGCGTGAGGGCCGCCGCATATCTCGCGCGAAAATTCGCCTATGGAATAGGTTTTTACAACCTCGCCGTACTTACTTTCGAAAACGCCTGTAAAGCCCTTTTCCTTCGCTTCTTCAAGCGTCATTTCGCACATAACCACGGGTATATCCTTCTGTATTTGCTCGTTTACAAGTTTTTCAACCTGCGCCACTTCCTCGTCGGTAAGTTTTCTGGGGAAGTTGAAATCGAAGCGCAGTCTGTCCTCGTTTATATTGCTGCCTTTCTGGCAAACGTCGGGCGAACAAACTTTTTTAAGCGCGGCAAGCAGCAAGTGCGTGGCGGTATGATAGTTGGTGGCAGTTTGCGAATGGCTTTCAAGTCCGCCCTTATATTGTCCCGCTTCAAGCACGCGGCTTTTTTCGCGGTGCTCCTCAAACGCCTGCGCAAAGCCCGCTTCGTCCACGTCCAGCCCGCGCTCGCGCGCAAGTTCCATAGTAAGTTCCAAAGGGAAGCCGTAGGTATCGTAAAGGCGGAACGCCTGTTTGCCGCCAATCACCTTTTCGGCAACGTATGCGGGGTTGCTTTTAGCCATAAATTCGTTTTTGCGCTCCAACGAAGAAACGCACTTTTCAAATTCTTTCATCCCCTGCGCCAAAGTCGCCTCAAACCTGTCCGCTTCCTTCTTTATTTCGTCAAGAATATAGCCTTCGTTCTTCAAAAGTAAGGGATATGCCCCGCCGTAAACTTCTTCAATAAAGATTTTAGCCGCGGAAATAAGCGCCGAACCGTTTAAGCCAATCTGTCTGCAATAGCGGATAGCGCGGCGCATAAGCCTGCGCAAAACGTAACCCGCGCCCGTGTTTGAAGGCAGCACGCCCTGACTGTCGCCTATAAGCATAACCGCGGTGCGCGCGTGGTCGGCAATAATACGCATAGCTTTTCTGTCATCGCCGCCGTCGTCGTACGATTTGCCGCTTTGCTGCTCTATATCGCGTATTACAGGCAAAAATAAGTCGGTTTTATAGCCGTCGTCAAGTCCGTTTAAAAACAGCAGCATTCTGTCGAAGCCGAAGCCCGTATCCACGTTTTTATTTTCAAGCGGAACGTAACCGCCCGCAACTTTTTTATACTGCATATAAACGTCGTTGCCTATTTCCACGTAGTCGTCGGGGAATACGGGCGAAGGATTTTCGGAATCAAGCGGATAAAACCACTCGTTATCGGGTCCGCAAGGCGTGTCCACCGTTCCTTCCAGCTCCCACCAGTTGTCGTTTAAGTAGTATATATGTTCCTTTTTAACGCCCAAACTTACAAGCAGCGCCGCTGTTTCTTCGTCGCGGGGAGCGCTTTCGTTTCCGGCGAAAACGGTTGAGCAAAGCTTGTCCTTATCCAGACCGAAAACCTTTGTAAGAATTTCAAACGTCCAGGCGGTTTTTTCCTTTTTGAAATAATCGCCCAGCGACCAGTTGCCCATCATCTCGAAGAAAGTGAAGTGCGAAGCGTCGCCCACTTCGTCAATGTCAACGGTACGCACGCAGCCCTGTATATTGCAAAGTCTTTTGCCCTGAGGGTGGCTGCGCCCAAGCAAATAGGGCATAAGCGGCTGCATACCCGCAACGTTGAACATAACGCCCGTCGAGCCGTCGCCTATAAGAGAAACCGCGCCAATATTCTTATGCGCTTTGCTTTCATAAAAAGAAATCCAGTCTTTTCTGAGTTTTTTCGAAGTAACTTTCATTTTTATCACCTTATTTTTTTACGACGGTATAGCCGTCTTTCGAATCCTTTATAACGTAACCTGATTTTTCCGCTTCCGCGCGCAACGCGTCCGCTTCCGCCCAGTTTTTGTCCTTTTTAGCCTGCCAGCGTTTTTCTGCAATCGCCAAAACTTCCGCGGGAATTTCTTCCGCGTTTTTCTGCGCGGCTTCCGCAAGATACGCCGAAGCGTCCTTTTTGAACAGCCCTAAAAGGGAATAAGTTTTTCTTATCTGCAAAACGTCGTCCGCCGCGCTTTTATCGTTTGCGGCAAGTTTTGCCGAAATTTTTTTGAAAAAACCGAACAGTTCGGAAAGGGCAAGCGCGGTGTTAAAATCCTCGTCCATATCCGCGTTAAACTTTTCGTCAATTTCCCTGTTGCCATTTTCACCCTTGCCGAATTTATCTTCAACCGCTTTTATAACGGTGTAAAAATCCGTCAAATGCTTTTCCGCTTCCGGAAACAACCCGTCCGTAACGTTTATATCGTTGCGGTAATTGTTTTGCAGCAATGCAAATTTGATAGCCTCGTTAGTGTACTTTTTAAGCAAATCTTCCAAAAGCAGACTGTTGCCAAGGCTTTTGGACATCTTTTGTCCGTTTACTTTTATAAGTCCGTTGTGCGTCCAATATTTTGCAAACTGCTTGCCCGTAAGGCTTTCCGTCTGCGCTATTTCGTTTTCGTGGTGGGGAAAAATCAAATCCCTTCCGCCGCCGTGTATGTCAATCTGTTCGCCGAACGCGGCGCGGTTCATTGCCGAGCATTCTATATGCCAACCTGGGCGCCCCTTGCCCCAAGGAGAATCCCAGCTTATTTCGCCCTCTTTCGCCGCTTTCCACAGCGTAAAGTCCGCGGGGCTGCGCTTTTGTTCGCCGTTTTCAACGCGCACTCCGTCAAGCATATCTTCAACCGAACGGTTGGAAAGGCAGCCGTACTTTTTGAAGGACGAAACGTCGAAATACACGTCGCCGCAAGGCGCTGCGTAGGCGTGCCCGCTTTCTATAAGCTGACTGATAAAATCGGTAATATTACCTATGTTTTCCGTCGCTTTAAGCCATAAAGAAGGCTCGTCCACGGCAAACTCCGCCATAACTTTATCGATATTTTCTATCATTTTCGCGGCGTACTCGTCCGCGGGTATGCCCGTTTCCTTACTTTTTGCGATAATTTTATCGTCGACGTCGGTATAATTGCGCGCATACGTTACTGCAAATCCCTTTTTTTCGAGATATTTGCGGATAACGTCGTATATCAGCGCCTGATAGCCGTGACCTATGTGCGCCTCGCCGGAAACAGTTATACCGCAAGCGTACATTTTTACCTTTCCTTCTTCAAGCGGAATAAATTCTTCCTTTCTGCGGGTAAGCGAATTATAAATTCTCAATTTTGCTCCTTTTGCGTTCCGCAACCTTTCACGAATCCGCGTTTTCCTTATTATTGACTTTTTCAAGCGCGGCAAGACGTTCTTCCAATGCGATTGTGCGCTCTCTCAACGCGCAAAGCTCGGTAAGGTACGGGTCGCCCTTTTCCTGCTTTAAATCAGGCACCGCTTCGCCGCAAATTTTTACAACCCGCGCGGGTACGCCAACTACCGTGGCGCAGGGCGGAACGTCCTTCAAAACCACCGCGCCGGCGCCGACTTTGGCGCAATTGCCGACGGTTATATTTCCCAAAACTTTCGCGCCTGCCGAAATTACGCAATGCTCGCCCACCGTCGGATGGCGCTTGCCCGTTTCCTTGCCCGTTCCGCCAAGGGTACACCCCTGATAAATTACGGTGCCGGTGCCGACTTCCGCCGTTTCGCCAATTACCACGCCGTAGCCGTGGTCAATAAACACGCCGGGCGCAATTTTTGCCGCGGGGTGAATTTCGATACCCGTCCGTCTTTTGGCCCATTGCGAAACAATCCTTGCCAAAAGTTTAAGGCGCATTTTGTAAAGCCTGTTTGCAAGCCGGTGCCAGGAAAGCGCGTGAACGCCCGAATAGGTCAGCCATATTTCAAATTTATTGCGGGCGGCGGGGTCGTTTGCCTTTGCCGCGGCTATATCCAGCCTTAGTCTTTTAAAAAACATAATTTATAATATTCCGTATATTATTATATGTTTTGCGGGCGGTATTTGCAAGCGTTTTCCAACGGTTGAACGCCGATAATCGCGCGGGTTAATCGCTTTACACCGATTTTGTAAATTTTTAACAAAAATAAAGAATTTTTGTTAATTGTTGTGTGAAACCGTTGACTTTTTAATGTTAATATAGTACAATATTTAAAAATTGTGAATTATTTACACGGGAGATAACAAAAAATGAAACGTGAGAGAATTGAAGAAATTGCCGAAATTTTGGACAAACGCGGCAAAATGACCCTTGAACAGTTGGAAGAAGTTTTCCCCAGTGTATCGCAAATGACTTTGCGCCGCGATTTGTTTCAGCTTGAAGAGGACGGGCGCATAATACGCATACGCGGCGGCGCTATGTCCGTAAAGGAAGTTCAAAAAGTTTCCGGCGAAGCGTACACCAAAAAGACGACCATAAACACCGACGCAAAAATAGTTATCGCCCAGAAGGCGGCGGCGCTTATCGACGAAGGGGCTTGCATTTTTCTTGACGGCGGCACTACGGCAATGTATCTTTCAAAGGAATTGCCCGACTTAAAGTGCAATATTTTCACCAACGGAATAGCCGTTGCAATGGAACTTGCCCAAAAGAAAAATATAAATATTACCGTTGTCGGCGGACAGTTGATGAAAGACAATCTTTCCACCTCGTCCCCCGCGGCAAAAGCGTATTTTGACACCACTAATTTTGAAATTGCAATAGTTTCAGCCACGGCGTTTACGCCCGAGCAAGGTTTTTCCTGCAACAGCCAGATTGAAGCGGAACTTTTGAAAAACTGCTTCAAAAAAGCGCGCCTTGTGTATATGATGCTTGACAGCTCTAAAATAGGCAAAATCAATCCGTACACCTTCGCAAAAATAGACGATATTGACGTATTGATAACGGACGACCACTTCCCGAGAGAATTCAAGCAACTGTTTGAAGACAATAATATAGTTGTTATGTAATTTTTAAAATAAACCGTCCCGCATAAAACGGCGCCTCCAAAACAAGCATAGACGTTTTGTACAACCTTGCCGTTGCGCTTGAAACCACATCTGACTATCTTTTGGGACTGGAAGACTGAATTATCTTTAATATAATAAAACAAGGCGGAAAGCGAATTAACGCGCTTTCCGCCTTGTATTTTAAATTTCAATCGCTCCACTTATGTTTTTCAAGCGTTCTGTCCTTAACGTCGTCGTAAAACTCAAAGTATTTTTCGCGGATTTGCTCGGGCGTCATATTTTCGTCAATAAGTCCCAGCATCTCGTCAAGTTCTTCGCTTGAAAAATCGGAAAGGCAAAATTCACCGTCAAAAATTTGTGCAAGTTTCATCAAATCCCAGCTTGTCGCCTTCATATAACGCACCTCAAAACTTGGTTAAAAATTCCTTGACTTTGGGTATCATCGTCACGGAATCTATTATAAGAGTTATCCCGAAAACTATAATGTGGAAATAATGCGCCTCGTGACTATCGGGACGATAAAGCAACATAAACGCAACTACGCACTCTACTATTCCCTTAATAATGTAATACACGCATCTTTCCGAATTTGCTATGCGCGTTACCGCGTGATTGAACGCGTGCGCGCCCTCAAAAAGCCCGAAAACGCCCCACACAATCGCAATCATCATAATGGGATTGCTTTCGGCGTCCACTTCTTCCAAAATAATAAGCACACCCAAAGCCGCGCAAAGCACATAAGTGAACAGTTTGTTCTTTTTTATATCGCGGTAATCGCGGTGGATAAGTGAAAGTATAAAGCCGCCGACGCCGACTACGCACATCATAGAGCCGACTATATACGCCAGCGCTTCCGAAATATAATGCGTAATGGCAATACACAGCACGCCGACTATAAAATACGCCGCTGCAACTATATAAATGGCTACTTTTTTGGGAATTTTAATCAAATCGGCAAGGCGCGCAACGTTGTGCTCGGCAGAAAGTTCTTCCACCAACATTTCGGGCACGTTTACAACGTTCAATTCGCCGTCGCCCGTTTCGCCTTCTTCCGTAATTTCCGTCTTTTCCGCGTTTTCGGTTGCTATTTCAGCGTTTTCAACGGCAGCAAGGCTTTCTTCTACGCGAGCCCCCGTTTCCGCCTCAGGCAAGTTTTCCGCCTTTGTTTGTATATCTGTTAATTCCTCTTTTGGGGCGGTTTTTTCTTCCGTTTCTGCCATAACTACGCTCCATAGTACAGTTTATGCAATTATATCAAACTTTATCTGCCGTTGTCAACGTTTAAGCCAGCCAAAGCCCCGCCGTGACAACATACGGCGGGACTTTGAATTTTTTTTATTTATCGCCTTTGTTTATCGGCAATTGCGTTTTGGTATTCTTCTCGCGTTATTATGTAACACTTGCTTTTGTGCTTTTGTCCGTTTCGCCCTACAAAAACCGTATCACCGTAATATCGGAAACCGCATTTTTCAATCACCCTGCGCGAACGGTCGTTTTCAATAAAGTGCGAGCAAGTTACGGCGTCTAAATTCCACTCGTCAAAGACAAACTTTATAACCGCTTTAACCGCCTCGGTCATAAGCCCCGCGCCCCAATAATCTTTGCTTAAAACGTAGCCTAACTCATTTATGTTTTTGTCGCCGTAATCCTTGCAAAAAACGTCCTCGCTTTTTTCTATGCCAAGCGAGCCTATCACCTTGCCGCTTGCTTTTTCCGTCAATGCAAAGGTGCGGTGCTCCGTTATAAAATGTTGAAGAATTGCTTTGCTTTCTTCGATGTTAGCGTGATGGGTCCATCCCGCCGCTTCACCCACGCCGTCAACCTTGGCGTATTCGTAAAAATCGTTTAAATCTTTGTCCTCAAACAGGCGCAAAACCAGCCTGTGCGTAATTATTTTCTTTCCGCGGATATCAACTTCTTCAAGTTTCATAAAACACCTTGACCATATAAATATAATCGTAATATTTTCCGCCGCCTAAATTTTGCGCGCGCGGAATTATTCCCGTTTGCCTGAACCCAAACTTTTTATAAAGCGAAATTGCCCGCGCGTTTTCGCTTACGGTTGTCAGTTCAACCTGCTCTATGCCCTGTTCCTTTGCAAAATTCAACGTGTGCTCTATCAATGCAGAACCTACGCCCTTACTCCAATATTCCTTTAAAACGCTTATGCCCAGCGTTGCCCTGTGCGAATATTTTTGCAATCCGTAAACGTTTATACCGCAGTTTGCTATAATTTTGCCGTCTTTGTACGCTGCAACCATTGTTTCGGTTGGCGATAAAATCATATTTTCAAGAAACTTGCGCTCGCCTTCAACGCTGATTTTTTGCGCTTGCTCGGCTGTTTTTGCCATAAAATCCGTTTCCGAATACATTAAACGCATAAATTCAAGCAAGTTTTCCGCGTCGTCAACCTGCGGAGTTTTCAACAAAATCTCGACTCCGCTATTTAATTTAACTTTGCTCTCGGATATTTTCATAGATTTATTATAAATAAACAATCAACAAATTGCAACAGAAAATCGACTAATATGCTTCCGCACGCAATGCGGAGATTGTTTAAATGTGTTTTTCCATATTAAGACTTTGAACATCCATTCCAAGCGACTTGTAAAAATCAATCGCTTCTTTGTTGAAACTCCAAACTTTCAATTCAACGGTCGTCGCGCCTTTGACTTTTGCGCTTTTTACGGCGTTTTCAAAAAGAAGTTTGCCAATTCCTTTACGTCTAAAACCTTCGTCTACGGCAATTTCATCAATGTAAGCAATTTTTCTTTCAGCCATAGCTTTATTTCTGCAGTCTGAAATTTTGACTAGACAAAAGCCCGCTATTCTGCCGTCTATTTCCGCGCCTATAAAAATTTTATCCGCAGCGGACACCGAAGACTCAAAATCCCACGCTTTTACATTAGTCGGTTTTTCTATTACATTGTAAACGTCGGGACGGAACCGCGCGTGCATCCCGTGCAGCTGCATAAACAAATTGTTTACGTCTTCAAAATCATTCAAAGTTATTTTACGTATTTTCATAGTCTGCTTCCTGAAAATAAAACGTTTTGTTTTAGAGAAAGAAAAAGCCCGTTTTCGCTATAAAAACGGGCTTTTTTAATTGAAAACCGGCAACTACCTTATCTTGCGGGGGCGAGCGCGGAGTTCCCGAAACAG
>CAJUEV010000002.1:0-115225 GCA_910585785.1 uncultured Christensenella sp.
GTCAATACCGGGAACGCGTATTTTGCCGCCCGTTACCGCCGTTTTATAGGAAATGGGAACGGTCACGTACAAATCTCTGTCGTCCCTGCGCAGCATTTTGTGCGGCTCTATGCGGAAATAAATATACAAATCGCCGCTTTCGCCGCCGTTGCCCGAAGCCTCGCCAAAGCCGCGCTTTCTCAAACTGCTGTCCTTGTCTACGCCCGCCGGTATGTTTACGCTGAAAACGGTTTCTCCGCGCTGATAGCCCCTGCCCTTGCAATCGGGGCATTTTTCAATGACTTTTTTGCCCGTACCGCCGCAATCGGGACAAACGCCTACCTGAATGGTTCTGCCGAATATTGTATCCTGCTGGTACTTTATTCTTCCGCCGCCGCCGCAACGCCCACACTTTTCAAACGCGGTGCCGCCCTTTGCGCCGGTGCCTTTGCAAGCCGCGCACGGCTCGTTACGGGTATACCTTATAGTTTTGGTGCAGCCTTTGATAGCGTCCAAAAACGAAAGGTTTACAGTGTGCTGAATGTCCGCCCCGCGCGCCGAAGTTGCGCCGCCCTGTCCGCCGAAACCGCCGAAGCCGCCGCCGAACACCGAATTTATTATGTCCTCGAATCCGCCCGAAAAACCGCCGAAACCGCCGCCGAAGGGATTGCCTCCGCCCATACCCGGATGCTCTAACTCATAGTCGTACTGCTTGCGCTTGCCTTCGTCCGAAAGCGTTTCGTTCGCTTCGTTTATTTCTTTGAATTTTTCCGCGCACGCCGCGTCGCCCGGATGAAAATCGGGATGGTATTGTTTGGCGAGTTTTCTGTACGCAGACTTTATTTCGTCCTGCGAAGCAGTCTTACCGACGCCCAAAATATCGTAATAATTTTTCTTATCCGCCATAATTGACCCTGTAATATACCTTAAATACCGTTAAAGAGGGTGCAAAAATCACACCCTCTCAACTTTATATTTTTGCAGAAAATCAGTGCTGGTTAAACTCGGTGTCGTCGGGATTTCCGCCGTTGGGACTGCCCGCTCCGCCTTGTCCGCCCGCCTGCTGATACATCTTGGCAACCACGGGCTGAACGTCCTTCGAAAGCGTTTCAATAGCCGCTTTCACGCGCTCGTCGTCGCCCGAGTCAAGCTCGGTCTTTGCCTTTGCAACGGCGTCTTCCACCGTCTTTTTATCTTCATCCGAAAGTTTGTCTCCCGCTTCCTTCAACGTCTTTTCAAGCCCGTCAATCATTCCTTCCAGATTGTTTTTATTGTCAACCGCATCCTTGCGTTTCTTGTCTTCTTCCGCGTATTTTTCAGCGTCCTTAACCGCCTTGTCTATATCTTCCGAAGAAAGGTTTGTTGAAGCAGTAATGGTTATATTAGTGCTCTTGCCCGTGCCCATATCCTTTGCTGTTACGTTTACAATACCGTTTACGTCCACGTCAAAGGTAACTTCAATCTGCGGAACGCCGCGGGGCGCGGGAGGAATATCGTTAAGCATAAACTTGCCCAACGATTTGTTGTCGCGCGCAAATTTTCTTTCGCCCTGCAAAACGTTTATTTCAACGCCGGGCTGATTGTCCGCCGCGGTAGAGAAAATCTGGCTCTTTTTAACGGGTATAGTCGTGTTTCTTTCGATAAGCGGGGTAGAAACTCCGCCAAGCGTTTCAATACCCAGCGTCAAAGGCATAACGTCAAGAAGAAGCACGTCCTTAACTTCGCCGGACAAAACGCCGCCCTGAATAGCCGCGCCAATCGCCACGCACTCGTCGGGGTTGATGCCCTTGAAAGGCTCTTTACCCGTAATTTGTTTTACTTTATCGAATACGGCGGGAATACGCGTAGAACCGCCAACCATAATAACTTTGTTTATATCTCTGTAAGAAAGTCCCGCGTCCTGCATTGCCTTCCGCATAGGCTCTACCGTTCTTTCAACCAAATCCGCGGTAAGGCTGTCAAATTTCTGCTTTGACAAATCGATGTCAAGGTGCTGAGGCGCGCCGTCTACAACCGTTATGAAAGGCAGGTTGATGTTTGTCGTACTCATACCGGAAAGTTCTATTTTCGCCTTTTCAGCCGCTTCTTTAAGGCGCTGCATCGCCATTTTGTCCTTGGACAAGTCCACGCCCGTGTCCTTTTTGAACGAGTCTACAAGGAAATCCATAATTTTGTTGTCAAAGTCGTCGCCGCCGAGATGGGTATCGCCGTTGGTCGCCAAAACTTCGAAAACGCCGTCGCCTATTTCAAGAATAGACACGTCGAAGGTGCCGCCGCCAAGGTCGTAAATCATAACCTTTTGCGTGCCTTCCTGCTTATCCAAACCGTAAGCAAGCGCCGCCGCGGTGGGCTCGTTTATAATACGCAAAACGTTAAGTCCCGCAATTTTGCCCGCGTCCTTTGTAGCCTGGCGCTGGCTGTCGTTGAAGTATGCGGGGCAGGTTATAACCGCGTCGGTAACCTTTGTCCCCAAATAGCTTTCCGCGTCCGTCTTCAACTTGGTCAAAATCATTGCGGAAATTTCCTGCGGGGAATAACCTTTTTCAATATTTACTTTGTAAGATTCGCCCATATGGCGCTTGATTGAAATAACCGTTTTATCGGGCGCGGCAACCGCAAGTCTTTTAGCCGCCTGCCCCACAATACGGCTTCCGTCCGCTTTGAACGAAACTACCGAAGGCGTTGTTCTGTTGCCTTCGCTGTTGGCGATAACCACCGGCTCGCCGCCTTCCATAACCGCCACGCACGAGTTAGTCGTGCCCAAATCTATTCCTATTACTTTTCCCATAATATATACTCCTTTTTTTCGCTTAAACCGCGAAAACCTTGTTTAATTTTTTATATTTTACTGTTCTGCCGTCACCGCAACCTGCGCGTAACGTATTACTTTATCCTTTGCCCTGTATCCCTTTTTAAGCACCTGCTTTACCGAATTGGGCTTTTCGCCCTCTCCGCAAGGATAGTTAAACACCGCTTCCATAACGCTTTCGTCAAAATCCGCGCCCGCTTCTATAACAATTTCTTCTATTCCCAGAGAGGACAAAATATTGTTGAAACTTTTTATGACTTTATCTATACCCGACTTTGTCTTTTCGTCCGAAGCAGAGTCAAGCGCATATCCGAAGTTATCGGCAACAGGCAAAAGTTTTAAAACCGCTTCCGCCGCGCCGTCCGCGTACGCCTTTGAAACCGCCGCAGCGTTGCGTTTGCGGTAGTTGTCGTACTCTGCCGAAACCGAGTACCACTTGCGTTTATAGTCTTCCGCCTGCGCCAAAGCCTTTTCCAGCTCGGTGGACTGAACTATTTCTTCCGCTTTTTCTTCGGCTGCGTTTTCAACTGCTTCCTGTTGATTTTCCTGCGTCTTTTTCTTTGCCATAATTACCTTTCTCGCTCATTTATCTATTGCTTACAATATTAATATAAAACTTTCGCGCCCGCCTTAAACAAAAAAGTAACATATTTTTTTATCTTTTTAAGCGCAAAAAAACCGCACGGAAACATTTTTCAATCCTCCGCCGGTTTTTTGCCGAGTAATTTTATAATTTTCAGACTATTTAAACGTCAAATCAAGTCCATTCAAACGGACTTGAATTAAATTCTGTTATTAAATAATAGGGCTGCCCTTTTGCATCGCTCCGTTCAATTTGGTAATTTCACCGTGCAAAAATTCAAGTCTTTCGTTAAGCGGTTTGCAACGGTTTATTAAGATTGCCGCGCGTATACCCAAAGCGGCGGAGACCACCAAAAGCACAAGACCGGCAACGTGCAAAAAAATCGCAGCCAAAACCGCAAGTACCGCAACTATGACGGCAATTGCAATACTCGAAACCACCAAAGATTTATTTTTGGCAATTTGCTGCCTTAACGCCGCGCTCTCCCGTTCAAATTCCTCCCTTCTGCACTCGGGGCAAATTCCGCTGTGTCCGGAATAAGCCGAGCAATCCGCGCACATCGCTTTACCGCATTTTTTACATACGGAAATCGCGTCCTGTTTTATGTGAATAAAGCACTTCATTGGTATTTCTCCTTAAAAATAAGTATTTTGGTCAATTATTACTATACAATAGTATTTTAATATAAGTCAAGCAAATAAATATAATTGTATTTGAAATATTGACTTTACTTATAGGGCGGAAAATGTTAAGCGAAAAAATAAAGACGTTGCGGACGTCGCACGGAATAAATCAGATAGAGCTTGCCAAAAACATAGGCGTGACAAAGCAATGCGTTTCCAATTGGGAAAACGACAATATTCAACCTTCTATTGATATGCTTGTTAAACTTGCGCTGTTTTTTAACGTTTCAACCGACTATTTGCTGGGGCTTGAAACCGAACGTAAATTAAGCGTTCAGGGACTTACCGAACAGCAGATAGCGCATATTTCTATGCTTGTCGACGATTTAAAGGCGTAAACCACCGCAATAAAACTGATTTTATATTTAAGCAAAAAAAGCGTGCCGCGCGAAATTTCGCGCGGCACGCTTGAACTATACAATTGTTTTACTTTTCAGTTCTACCCCTACACGCGTACTTAGCAAAACAATTCGTTCACAAAATTTATTACCTTCGATATACGCAAACAGAAAGTTTACATTTCTATCAACGTCAATTTGTAATTGCCGTCCGCGTCTTGGGTGCCAATGTCAAACCGCCGATTGCCCGCAATCCGATAACCCGTCTTAGCCGTTTGCATTTATAAAAATATTTTAAAAAGGCGTTTTAGCTTGACTTTGCAAAGCGGAAGATTATAATGATTTATGCGGTTGCCACCGGGTAACCGCAGTAAACACTCGCACGCGCCGTTAGGTCTTTGAAGGCGCGCGGACGGGTGATTTTTTTTGAAATTATTTAGGCTTAGCTATGAAAGAAAAAAAGCCCGCCGAAAAATGCTTAAACGACAACAAAATAAAAAAACGCAAAATCCGCAACCCTTTCAAAGAGCTGTCAAAATTCGAATGGGCGCTTTGGATATTTTCGCTCGTTGCGGTAACCGTTTCGTTTTTCGCCACGTCAAATACCGATTACGCCACTTTGGCAACTTCGCTTATAGGCGTTTCTGCGCTGATATTCGCAGCCAGAGGTGACGCCTTCGGGCTTATGCTTATGCTTGGTTTTTCCGCCGTGTACGCGTTTGTTTCGTACTGCTTCCGCTATTACGGCGAGATGATAATTTATCTTTGTATGCAGATGCCCGTTTGCACCGCGTCACTGATAAGTTGGCTTAAACATCCCGCAAAAGAGGGCTCGGCGGAAGTTAAAGTAGGCAAATTGACCCCCGTATATGCCGCGATTATAGGCGTTTCCGCAGCGGCGGTTACCACGGCGTTCTATTTTATTCTGCGCGCTTTCAATACCGAAAATTTAATAGTAAGTACAATTTCCGTAGGAACAAGTTATATCGCGCTTTTTTTAATGGTTTTGCGCGTGCCGGCATACGCGGCGGCTTTTACGTTAAACGACGTGGTGCTTATAACGTTATGGTCCTTCGCCTGCGCAAAATCTTTAAACTACGTGCCTATGGTGGTTTGCTTTTCAATTTTTTTGATTAACGACGTTTACGGCTTTATCAGCTGGACTAAGCGCAAAAAGCGCCAGTCGGCGGAAAACTTAAAAACCGAACTACCCAAGGAAGAAGCCCGAAACGAAAACAATTAATGGTTTTATTGTAAAAAGACGCAAAAATCCGCCCCGTCGCAGTATGCGACGGGGCGGATTGATATTTTAAATTTCAATCAAAAATTTTTTATCCCGCAATTTTACCTCTATTTCATTGAGTATATCTTCGCTTTCGGCGGAAACGGTGTGGTAATGATACCCGTCCGTCACGCTCATAAGCGGTTTTGACGCGCCCGAAACCAACGAGCGGTAAAGTTCTTCAACGTGCGTCCTGTTTTCCAAATCCAATCTGGCGGAAATTTTGCCGTAAACGCGGTGATTTACGAATATATCCTCCACCTTTCCGCCCGCGCTTATTATAAGCGCGCCCTCGTCCACAATTTCGTCAAAGGAATGTCTGCACTTGAATATGCGCAAAGCCCTTGCCGCGCGCCCCAAAACATAACCGCGGTTTGTGGAAGTTACGTCGTATCCGTTTGCGCGCAAAATGGCAATATCCTGCACTATAACCTGCCGCGAAACGTTAAACTTGTCCTTCAAAACGTTTGCGGGAATGGGGTTGTCAGTATTGCCTATAAGGCTTAAAATCTCCTCTCTGCGTTTTTCCGCCCTCATTTCTCCTCCGCGGGACGCAGATTTTTAAGGGACAAATCCAAAATCGGCGCGGAATGCGTAAGCGCTCCGCTGGAAACAAAATCCACGCCCGTATCAATTATGTTTTTTATGTTTTCACGCGTGACGTTGCCGCTGCATTCCGTCTGCGCGCGCCCGTTTATCATAGCAACCGCTTTTTTCATATCTTCAACGGACATATTGTCAAGCATAATAATATCGGCGCCCGCTTCTACTGCCTCGCGGCACATTTCCAGATTTTCCACTTCAACTTCTATTTTGTGAACGAAAGAGCAATACTCCCTTGCGGCTGCAACCGCCTGTTTTACTCCGCCCGCCGCGCCTATGTGATTGTCCTTCAACATAACCCCGTCCGAAAGATTATAACGGTGGTTGTTTCCTCCGCCCGTTTTTACGGCGTACTTTTCAAACAACCGCATATTGGGCGTGGTCTTGCGGGTATCAAGCAATTTTGTCTTGCTCCCTTTAAGCAAAGCCGCAACTTCCGCGGTATAAGTGGCAATCCCGCTCATCCTCTGCAAATAGTTAAGCGCCGTGCGCTCGCCCGAAAGCAAAACGCGCATATCCCCCGTTACCTCGGCTATATGCTGTCCCTTTTGAACCCTGTCGCCGTCTTTTGCAAAAAATTTAATTGTCGTAGCCTCGTCAAGCAGTTTAAAAACTCTTTCAAAAACCCAAAGCCCGCATATAACGCCGCTTTGCTTGCAAATAAGCGAAACTGTTCCCTTTTTATATTCTTTCATCACCGCTTCGGTGCTTATGTCGCCGCTTGTAATATCTTCCGCAAGCGCAAGTTTAATCAGTTTATCCGCGTTGAAGTTTTGCATTTTTCCGCCTCCTTAATGGCATTAAGCAAAGTATTTTTATATTCCTGCAACAGTTTTTCGGGATTTGAATATTCCCGCTTGTCAAGTTTGCTTGCGGCATATTCCGCGGTCTGCGCGTCCGCAGGCGCATATTTTTCGGCAATGTCCGCGGCAGCGCGCTTTGCAAAAAGCAGACTTTCCAGCAACGAGTTTGAGGCAAGTCTGTTTGCGCCGTGCACGCCGTTGCAACAAGTTTCGCCGACGGCGTAAAGCCTGTGCATAGTGGTTTGCCCTTCCAGCCCGCTGCGTATTCCGCCCATAAAATAGTGCTGCGCGGGCACAACCGGTATACACTCCTTAAAAACGTCGTAACCCTCGCGCAGGCAGTGCTCTACAATCCCCGGAAAATGACTTTCAACTTCTTCACGCGGTATCGCGCGCATATCCAGCCATACGTGCTTTGTACCGTCCTTTTTCATCTGTTTAAGTATTTCCGCCGTAACAACGTCGCGGGGCTGCAACTCGTCGGTAAATCTTTCAAAATTTTTATCCAGCAGCACCGCGCCCTCGCCGCGCACCGACTCGGAAATTAAAAAGCACCTTCCACCGCTTTTTTCGCTGTAAAGAGTTGTGGGGTGAATTTGAATATAGTTTATATTGTCCACCGCGGCGCCGCGCTTTATAGCCACGGCAACCCCGTCGCCCGTAAGAATACGGAAATTGGTCGAATGGGTAAAAATTCCGCCTATTCCGCCGCACGCAAATACGGTGTAATCAGAATAAACATATTTCACTTCGCCGCTTGCATTGTCCAAAGCCACTATTCCGAAACACTCGTTTTTGTCCGAAATTATATCCAGCATAGTCGTTTCGCAAACTATTTCTATGTTTTCGGCAATTTCGGCAAGACGCATAAGCCGCGAAGTTATTTCTTTGCCCGTGCAATCCTTATGAAAGCAAATTCGGTTTTTAGAGTGCCCGCCTTCGCGCGTGGCGGCAAGAGAGCCGTCCGGATTTCTGGCAAATTCCACGCCGAAAGAAACAAGCTCGTCAATCACCTGCGGAGAAGATTTAATCATACACTCCACCGCAGCGGGGTTATTTTCGGAATGTCCCGCGCGCATCGTGTCCGCGTAATAACTTTCAAAATCGTCCTCGCCCTGCATACGGCAAATTCCGCCCTGCGCAAGGTAACTGTCGCTTTTTTCCGCTTTTCCCTTACAAATAAGTAAAATATTTTTGTTTTTCGGCAAATGAAGCGCGCAATTCAATCCCGCAACGCCCGCGCCGACGATAATTACGTCGTATTTATTCTTCAAAATTACGCCTGCTGATACTTTTTTATTATTATACGGAAGTTTACACCAAAACTTTACACCTGTCAAGTCATATGTAAAGTTTTTTGTAAAAATAAGGTAAATCGACAAAATTATATTTTTTTATGCGTGTTAAGCCGCGTCAAGAAGCAATATCTTAAACATAGAACGAAGTGAGGTGCGGTTATTTTATGAAAATTTCTTCGATTTACGGTAAAAAAGTTGAAAGTACGGCAGGCAGGCGCGGCTATGTTATTTCAGTAAATGCAAACGGCGGCAGGCTTGAATGCCTTGTCTGTGCGGACGAGGAAGAAAACGAGTTTTCGATAGACGTAAAAAACATAATAAGCATAGACAACAAAATTATTTACGAGGACAGGGAAAGCGCCATAAAAACCGCAAAACCCTTGCGGCTGGGCTGCGCAGGCTTTGACGAAAAGGGGAACTATCTGGGGATATTAGAGGAATTTACTTACTCTAAAAATAGACTTTTAAAAGCGAAAATAGGCAAAAAAATCTATCCGGCGGAAGGCTTGCTTGCGGGCGACGTGATTATAGTAAAGCGCGTTAAAAGAGTAAACGCAGACGTTGTAAAAGACGGCAAAGTAATTATAAAAAAAGGAACGCCGCTTACAAACGAAGTGCTTGCCTCCGCCGAGGCCAATGGCGAATACATACAGACAAACCTTAAATCAATATAATCACAGTGAAAGATAATCACTGTTAAAAAAACCCTCACGGACGATTTGCCCGAGAGGGTTTTTATATGCACAATTCAGCCGCCAAAGTAAATTAAATTGAAATTTGTCCGCTATGCCTTGCATATAGGGTGTCTTACAACCGTTTTCAATTTTTCCACGGCGCACTTGCGCGGGTCGCTCAAATATATCTCGTGATGATAGCGGCTTTCAGTTATATCTAACGCATACCCGTTCGCTTTCATATACTCGTGCATAAGCGCAACAGTTTTCGGCTCGTCGTCGTAAGAGCCGACGTGCATACATTGAACGCAAACGCCCTCGCCGTATGTAAAAAACTCCACCTTTGAAAAGTCAGCCTTCTTCTTAACCGTCGCTTCCCTAATCGCCCAATCGAAATCGGCTTTGGTTACAAAATCGGGCAAGCGTATAAGCGAAATAAAGTTAAACCCGTCCTTGTTCGCGTAATCTATTGTATCAGAGCCTACCTGCCACCAAAAACCTTCGAGCGGCGGTACGACGTATTCAAAATACCCGTCAATCTTATGCGTTCCTTTATAACTCATTTTGATAGTAAATGCTATCGCATACAATAGACCGATTGAATCTTTATACTCGCCTTTCTCGTCGTTGGGATTACCTTTGCCGCGTACCACTATGTAATTCATTTTAGGCACGGTAACGATAGACGGTTTGTTTGCCGGCATATAAAATTCTTTGTATTCTTTTTTGTAATCAAATGCCATATCTTTCTCCGCTGAATTACTGTTTTTCGTAATTTAATTTTATCATACCAAAAGAAAAAAGTAAACAGCTGCTAACGTAACACCGCTACGCTTATTTCGCTTCGCCGCATAAGTTTTGTTAGCTCTGCGGCAATTGCGGCAATTCGCACACGCTAAGCAAGACAAGAAAAAAGACGAAGCTTGTGCCTCGTCCAATTTTCTTTAATGCGACTTGTATAACATTCCCTAAGAAACTACTGTAAAAAAGCGGGGACGCTTAATTTCAGTTAAAAACACTTTTAAACGTTGTATTTTGCCATAAGTTTTAGTAAGGTGTTGAAATTTTCGTTTAAAATTTCTGATTCGGCGGGCGAAAGAGTGCCCTTTATTCTTAAAACCGCAAGGGTATTTTTAAGTTTTTCAAGCTCCTGACGGTCGCTTTTGCCCAAATTTTTGGATAAAAGTTTTTCCGTAACGGAAGCGGCGTGCTCCAACCGCACGTTGTTTTTTGCCGCGGGAATTTCCTGCTTAACCGCTTTCGGCAGCGGCGGCTGTGCCTGAACGGGCAATTCCGAAACCGCAGTTCCGCCCGTTTCCGCCGCGCGTTTAACCGACTTTGTTACGGAAAGCGCGCACAACGCGCCGTAAAAAATATAGCCTACCGTCCAGAATAAAACGGTTATCATAACAGATTGCGCCAACTCGCACTTCAAAAGAAAAAGCGCCAGATTGACCCCCGCATATGCGTTGGTAAGACACAAAAACGGGCGTTTTGAAACAGCCTTCATTTTTTTTGAAAGCAATACAAAAACCAGACAAAGCACGAAAACGGCGGCATACGACCCCCATACGTACCACACTAAACTGTCAAACGGTATTTTTGCAACCGCGGAATAAATTTTATCGGCAAAATTTGAAAACATCACGTTAATTATAGCCGAAAAAACGCAAAAACATACGCGGATATTGTCGAATTAACACTGTTTTCGTCTATAAATTAATTTGACGTCTTTTAAAAATATTTACGATTGTACACGATATTTTTTCTTCCGAATTTCCCGTAATCAGCGCCGCCGCCTTTTTATATAAATTTAACTGCGCGCTGTAACTTGCGACAAGTTCTTCATCGGACTTGCGAGAATATTTATAGTCTATTATTTTTATGCCGAAGTCCCCGCAAGCCAGCAAATCTATCGCGCCCTGAACAAGCACGAAGTCGGTTGCTTCAACGTGCGGCAAAATATCGCAGGCGCGCATACGGCACAAAAACTCGCGCTCTCTGAAAAGCTGCGCCCCTTGCAAACCGTCAAAAACGGGCATTGACAAAATGTCGGAAAGTTCGTCCGCGTTAAGCATTTCAGCCTGCTCGGCGGTAATTCTTCCGCTTTGCGCAAAATTATCTATTTGCTCTTTTATCAAAGATGCGCTTTTAAGCGAAAAATCGCAAAGTTCCAAAAATCTGTGGTATGCGGTACCCCGCTCGGTTCCCGTTTCCCCCTCGCCGCCGAAAAGTTTGTGCTCGGCGTAAAAAGGCTCCTCCGCCGAACCCGCGCGCAATATAGCGGAAGCCGAACTTTTCACAGGCAAATCAATGCTGTTCTCGTATTTATAAACTGCGGCAAACCGTTTGTCTATTTCCGCGGCAAGCGCCTTGTCCGGCGCGTAAATCATTTCCGCGCCGTCCTCCGCAAGAGCGGCGACTTCCGCGTGCGGCTCTATGCGTTTGGGGAAAAACTTTTCAATATCGAACAAATCCGCATAACATTTTGCGTCCTGCAAATCCGCGGCTGGCGTTTTAGCCTCCTCGGCAAGCACGTAAAGACGATTCATCGCGCGGGTGCACGCAACGTAAAACAAATTCATCTCGTTTTTTATTTCTTCCGCGTCCGCGCGCGCCTTGCAAAGCCGCCTTAATACGGTGTTGTAAGTAAGCATATTTTTCCGGTCGAAACGCTTGGGCGCAAAACCGTACTTTTCGTCAAACGGCATTTCGCAATAATCCGCGCCCCTGAATGTGCGGCAGACGTCCGCAATTATAACAACGGGAAATTCCAGACCCTTCGCCGCGTGCATAGTCATAATTTTTATACTGTCCGCCTCCGCCAAGGACGGCGCGGGTATATCGTACCCGCCTTTTTTAATTTTTTCAAGAAACGCCGGCAACGGCAAAACCGCGCCTTCGTCAATTAATTTAAGTACGTTTTTCAACTTTTCGCCGCCGCCCGCGCCGTAAGCGGTTTCCAGCCCGTACGTTTCCAAAAGTTCGTCCGCAAGTTCGCCCGCGGAAACTATTTGCGAAAGATTGCGCAGTTTTTCAAGTTTTTCGCCGAAAGCTTTAAGCTTGTCCGCAGTACTTCCGCGCATAACCGAACAGTACAGTTTGCAGCAATCGCGGAAAGAAAGTTCTTTTTTATCTTTAAGCGTCACGCGCACCTGCGCAAGCTCGTTTTCGCTCATTCCGCCCAACGGAGAAAGCAGCGCGCTGACAAGCGGTATGTCCTGCTCGGCGTTGTCTATCAAAGAAAGTATATCCAAAAATTGTTTAACTTCCGGCAACGCGCAAATATTGGACTGCCGCTCGCCGCAAACCGAGTATCCGCCGTCGCGCAATGCGCGCACAATACCCTCCGTCGAAGCGCCCTTGTTTTTGCGGGTAAGTATACAAATATCCCCCGCCTGAGTGTCCACGTACTTTTTTTGTTTTAAATCGTAGTGCTGCTTTTTAAGTTCGCTTTCCACCGCGGCAAGCACTGCAAGCCCTTCGCGTGTGTGGCGCGCGGTTCTGCCGTCCTCTGCAACGGAATAAATTTTAAGTTCTTTTTCCTGCTTTTCCTCTTTGCCGAATACCAAAACGGAAGCGGAGCCGTCCCCTTCGGGATAGCCGCCCCCGCCGAACATAACGCCGTCCGATTTATAGTTTATTCCGCAGGACTCCGCCGTCATAACGTCTGTAAACACCGCGTTTACAAAATTAAGCACCCCGTCCGAACTTCTGAAATTGTTTGAAAGTTTAAGCGCGCGTCCGTCCGCGGCAAAGTCCCTGAATTTTTCGGCAAAAAATTGCGACCTGCTTCCCCTGAAACCGTAAATCGCCTGCTTTACGTCGCCCACAAGAAACGTCTCCCCCACGAACGAAGAAATTATTTCTTCCTGCACGGGGTTTACGTCCTGATATTCGTCTACAAATACGTGTTTATAGGCGGAGTTTATTTCGTTTTTTACGCTTTCGTCGGCAAGCAATTTAAGCGTTAAATGCTCTAAATCGTTATAATCAAGTTTATTTTCTTCACGCTTAGCTTCGGCATATTCCACGTCGAATTCGGCGATAAGCCCGCAAAACGCCTTTGCAATACGCCCGCTTTGCAAAAAGTTTTCAAGCTCGGTCTGTCTGTCCGAAAAATCGCCGCAAAGGGATTTGTATTTTTTTGCCGTTTCGTCCCTGAACGCTTTAAAACCGTCGCTTGCCAGCCTGTCGTACTCGCTGTCGGTCGCCCGCGCCACGGGCTTTTTGGTTACGCTTAACGCAGGTTTTTCACCGAAAATCCCGCCTTCCGCACACGTTTTAAGCGCGGAAAGCATTTCATTGAAAATCTGCTCGTACACGTCCGCGTTTTTGCTTATTTCAAACTCAGCCGCAAACTTTTCAACCGAAGATATAAGGCGGTTAAACTTGCTTTTCAGCATTTTTTCGTATTCCGCGCAAACTTGCGCAAAACCTTCTTCCGTGTATATATTCAACGAGTTTGCAAGCAGCTCTTCATAGTGCGCGCAAGAGCGTACTTTAAAATACGCCTCGTCCAACAGTTTTTTAAGAGACGCGTCGCTGCGCTTGCGCATAAAGCAACTTAAAAGCAGTTTAAAATCCTCGTCCCCGCTTTGGTAGCGCCGCTCGAAAACGGCGTCAAGCGCGCGTGCCTTCAAGTCTTTTGCCGAAGAATCGTCCGCGGAAATTATGTCAAAGCCGCCGTCCGTACCCAAAACGTAAAAATACGTCCTGAGCAGCCTTGCGCAAAGCGAATGAATGGTGGAAATATCCGCCGAAGCGATTTTTGACAGCTGTACTTTAAGACGCGCCCTCGTATCGGCGTCCGCGCCTTCCATACTTGCAATAAGCGCCGAACGCAATTTTTCTTTCATCTGCGCCGCCGCTTTTTTTGTAAACGTTACTGCAAGAATTTCGTCCAAATCCGCGCCGCCGCAAATTGCGCCGACAAGTTTTTGTATCATTACAAAGGTTTTTCCGCTGCCCGCGGAAGCGGAAACGATAACTTTGCCGCGGCTTTCCACAGCGGCGGCTTGTTCATTTGTAAGCTTATTCATTTCCCTCCCCTTTTACGCTTTTGACAAGCGCGGCTATTTCAGAGCATTTTACGGAAGAAAACTTTCTTTCTTCCCCGTCCCGCCCGACGGCAAACCCGCAGCATCCGCCCGCTTTGCAATACTTGCACGCTTCCCCCGAAGGAGAAGGCGCCACGTTTCCCGCAACCATTTCTCCCGCGCCCTTGCCCGCGACAAGGCGCGAATATTCCAAAAACGCCGAAAAATCCTCTCTGGGCATAGCGGAATCAATCTTTTTTACGCCCAGATACGCTTCAACGTACTCGCTTTTTGCTTTGGGTTTTACGTTGGAGTCGGACGCCGCCACAACGTCGTCGCTTCCGTCCATAAATCCGCGCAAGCGGAAAACACCGTCTTTTTTGTCGCCGTACTCCACCGCGGCGGGGAAGTAATAAGCGCCGGTGGCGCGCTTCCCGCCCGAAGCTGCCAGCAAATACAACGGCAGCTGCAACTTTGCGCCCGAATAGTATTTTGAAGCGGAAGCGTCTATCGCGCCCGTCTTATAGTCGACTACGCGCACCATATCGCCGCTTTCGTCAACGCGGTCTATTCTGCCGTAAACCTTAATTCCGCCCTCCAAAACCACTTCGCCCGAGCACTCCGTTTTTGCAACCGCAAACGACGAATTTTTGATTTGCTCGTACATACCGGCGGAAACGGCGACAGCCTCCTCTACAAGTTCGCTCGCGGCATATGCGCCGCTTTCCGAGTCGGTCAGCGATGAATACGGCAGTTTTTTAAGTTTTTCCTGCGCGACCGAACGCGCCGTGTCTTTAAACTGTTCTTCGCCTTCCGCACAGTCGATTAGCGGCGCCATATCCTGCAATACCGAGTGTATAAAGTTGCCGGTATCCACAGCCCGCACCGCGCCTTCTTCGCGCTCTCTCACGCGCAGCCCCTGCCGCATAAACCCAAGATAGGGGCAGGCAAAATAAGTTTCAAGCGCGGTTGGCGAAATACTTCCGCCGTAGCCCAAATACAGTTTTTCCCCCGAGGATATATCGCCGTAAACGCGTTTTTTAAGCGCCGCGTCCGCCTCTTTTGCGTATCCCCTGCGCACAAGCGTTTCATATACGGCGTCCGTCTGCGGCGAGCGTGAAAATTTTTGCAACCGCCTTAACGCGGGCAGTTTCTCGCAACAGTAATACGGCGCGTAAATTTCCGATTTTTCTATTTTTTTAATTTCCGTCGGCTTTAAATTTTCACCCGAAGGCGAGGTAAATATAGCGCGCGCATAGGCTATAATTTCGCTTGCGCCGCACTCCTCGCCGCCCGCTTCGGTCGGATAAGTAAGATAAAGGTGCTTGCGGAAAGCGCATATATTGAGCGCGATAATCTCTTTGCGCCTTGCGTTTACCTGCGCTATTTTAGGCGTAATCAAAACGTTTACGTCTTCCAAAGCGGAAATTTCTCTGTCGGTAAGCAAAGCGCAGTCCGAACTTGCCCCGGGCACGTCGCCCGTAAGTCTTGCCGCAAACACCACTTCCGAGCCGGAGTTTGCCGTTCCCGCCAAATCACCCACGAAAACCGCGTCCGACTTGGGCGGAATAAGCGAAATTTTCATAGCGGAAAAGCCGCTTTTTAAAATCTTTATAAATTCCTTTAACTGAACGCCGCCGTCCGTAAGCGTTTCCGCCTCGCCCAGCACGCTTATTACTCCGTCGTATGCGCGAGCGTTGAAAGCCGCGTCCGCAGGCCTTTCCGCGCTGAACCGCTCGGCAAGGTTTTCGCACTTTTCTTTTACGCAAAGTTCCGCCAAAACCCGCCTTATCCCCTCGCATATGCCCGATTTAACCGCGTCCGAAAGTAAATAAAAGCCCTTTAAAAACAGTTCTCTTACACGTTCTACCGCGCCGAAATCAGACCCCAGCGCTTCCAAAGCGCCGCTTTCGGGTTGGCGTTTTACTCCCCCGCGATAATTTGCAAGTTTAAGCGCGTAATTGCGGAAAACGTCCTTATCTCCCCTTTCCGCGGGGAAATACGGGGACGAAACCACCATATCCACGTCGCAAGGACGACAGCCCGAAACTACGCAAAGCAAATAGTTTATTATAAACGCGCAAAGCGAATGTTCGGAAAGCGGAATTTGCCTGTCCGCGTAATAGGGTATGCGATAACGCTTGAACACCCGCGACAAAAGCCTTTCCGAAACGTCCATATCAGGCAGCATTACCGAAATTTTGGCATACCTTTCCCGTCCGTCCAAAACGTGTTTTTTTATGCTGGCGGCGATAAATTCCAGCTCTTCCTCGCCGTCGCGCGCCTCGTATATATGCACCCTTTTTGAGGGGGACGGCTGCGAATAAAAACTTTCGGGATTGAACAACCCGCGGCGCAGCGCTTCGGCTTCTTCATTGCGTTCGCCCGCGTCCGCGCAAATTTCCGCTCCGCCGTATTCCTTCGCGGCAGCGGAAAACGCGGCGCAGGCCTCGTTTACGTAAATGTCCTCGTCGCCGCCTATAAACAGCCCGCAGACGTTTTTAGCAGCGGAAAACGCGGCGCAAGCGCACTCGGTAACCGTGCAGGTAAACGCCTGAAAGCCCAAAAAAACAACCGTGCTTCCGCGTATTTTATCGCTGATTTCTATAACGGGCGCAAGGCGCTTTAAATATCCGTTTCTGTCCTGCTTGCCGCTTTCTTCAAGGTATTTTTCGTACTCGCTGTAAATTATAGCCAAATCGTGCAGTTTGCCGCCCAACACTCCGCCCTTTTGCGCCGCCCTTTCAACGTCCTGCGCGGAAATGCGCGAAGCGTATAAAATAGCGATGGTGTCGTATACCGTCTGCGCGGAATCCGCCGCGGAAAGTTTTTTAAATAGTTTTAACTCGCCCTTCTTCTCCTCGATAATCCGCCTTACCGCCATTGCCGAGCCCTGCTCGCTTAGCACGTTGTCGCTTTTGCCCGCCTCTGCCGAAAGAAATCTGGCAAAGGTATAAACCGAGGTCAAAAAAGTGCCTTCCACCGCCGCGCACACCGTTCTTTCGGCAACAAGCGAAAGCCTGTCCTCGCAAAAAACCACGGTTTTTTGCCCCGCGTCTTCGTTGTATTTTACTATTTGTTTAAGTTTATTCAGCGCCGTTTCAAGCGCGGCGCAGTTAAACGCTTTAATCATAAGCACATTATAGCATAAAGTTGAAGTAATTTTAAAGATTTTATGGCATAAAAGTTTTTACAATTTTAAAATACTGTGATATAATGACCGCATAGAATTTTTAAGGAAAATTATGAAAAAACCGACTTTTATAATTGCGACGGGCGTCGCCGCGTGCTGCGCGGTATTTGCAGCGGGCTGCGCCGGAGGAAAAACTCAGAATCTGGCGGTACTTTCTTCCAACTGGTATTCGGGAACGGGCTATAACGGCTTTCAACCCACTATTTGCGAAGACAACGCCCCCGAATTCTCCGCGGAAAAAATCACATACAAAGTAACGCACGAACAACTTGCCGAAAAATATCAAAACAAATATTACTCGGTAACATACGGCGAAGGCACTTACGTAACCGAGTTTTACGCCGCGGATTTTTCTTATGAAAATTTCGGCTACCCTTCCGAATTTATAGAAGAATATTCCGAAAAGGGCACGTTTAAGGCGTACTGCTATAAAACCGTACTTGACATTCCTTCGGTAACGTTTACCCTTAAATCGGACGAGACAGCCCCCAAGACGCTTGAAGGCGACTACGTTGAAACGGAAAGCTGGTTTCTTTCCGTAAAGGACTATTTGCGCCCCCTTTACTCGGTGCAAAAAGTAAAAAGCGTAACGCCGAACACTAGGCGCCCCGCAAAACTTGAAGAAGGCTACGCCTACAAGACTTACGACAGGGTTTACGAAAACTTTTACAGCGTCGACGGTAAATCTGTTATAACCAAAACAACGGACAACCTTGCAACGGAAAACAAAACAAGCGTAAGCGAATCTATTGATTTAAGCAAATCCAAAAATTCGCTGTTTGACCTTAACTCGCTTGACGTTGTTGCCCGCGCAACCAACCTTTCGGCGGGAAGCGGACTGTTGCAGGCGATAAGTTTGTATATACCCAAAAGCGGAACGGTTGAAAACTTCAACCTTGCCGGCTCTGACAGACCGCTTTTAAGCGACGAAACAAAAAACAAAGAACTGTTGACCGCGCTTGAAGGCAAGTTGACTGAAAAAGAACTTTACACCCCCGTTGAAAAGGGATTGCAGACCGTGGCGGTTACGGTAAATTACAGCGGAACGCAGCCGGGAGGCGCGCAAACGTACTGGTTTGCCGCGATTGAAAACAAGCGCAACAACGTAGGCCGCGCAACTATGCTTAAACTTTCTATGCCCGTTTCTTACAATCTGGGAACGATAAATTATACGTTGGAAAGTTTCCAAAGCAACTTGTGGAATAAATAAAAAATTTAAATCAAATCGCCCCGAACGGAAAATTCCGTTCGGGGCGATATTTTTATTTCGATATTTTTATGTCGTAAAAAATAAATCAATTAACGGTATTTTGAGGTTTGCCGCTTAAAAAAGCCGCAAGATTTGCCGCCGCAACTCCAACAAGCCGTTCGCGCGTTTCCTTGGCAACCCACGCTATATGCGGGGTTATAAGGCAGTTTTTAGCGTTTAGCAACGGATTGTTCGCCGCCATAGGCTCTACGTCCACCGTATCAAGGCACGCGCCGGCAAGCCTGCCTTCATTCAATGCCGAAGCAAGCGCAGCCTCGTCCACAAGTCCGCCGCGCGCAGTGTTTACAAGCACGGCGTCCTTTTTCATCAAAGCCAGCGTTTCCGCGTTTATCATTTTAGCCGTCGCTTCGGTCAGCGGACAGTGCAGCGAAACCACGTCGCACGTTTTAAGCAAAGTTTCCAACGAAACGCACTCAAACGGGCAATTTTCAGGCACGGTGCGCGTGCAAATCTTGACTTCGGCGCCGAACGCCTGCGCAATACAAGCAACCTTTTTGCCGATATTGCCGTAGCCGTATATCCCGAAAACTTTTCCGCTGAGTTCGCGCGTGGGGAAAGGGAAATAGCAAAAAGTCTTGCTTTTTACCCAATCGCCCGCGGCAACCGACGCGGTGTATTCGGTTATTTTACCGTAAAAATTCAAAAGCAGCGCAAAAACGTGCTGGCTTACGGAGTTTGTAGAGTAGTCCGGAACGTTGCAAACGGTTATTCCGCGCTTGTTGCAAGCGTTTATATCAACCTGATTGTAGCCCGTCGCAAAAGTACCCACGTATCTCAATAACGGACAGTGAGAAAGCAGCTCCTCGTCCACCGTAACTTTGTTTATAAGCAAAACTTCGCAATCGCTTACAAGCGCAAAAAGTTCTTTGCGCGACAATTCGCCGAAATACTTTACCTCGCCTAATTTTTCAAAAGCGGATAAATCCAAATCACCGTTCGTCATTCCGCTTGTACATAAAGCAATTTTCATACTTCCTCCTTCGGCTTTTTGCCGCTTGCGGTAAAATCGTAACTTAATTTTATAAGCGCCTTAACTTCGTCTTTTTCAATTTCTTCGCCCGTTACAACCGAAATCCAAAGCCTTTTGTTCATATGATAGGACGGAAAAACGCCCTTGGGATATTTTTGGCGCAAAAACTCCTGCAAGTCGGGCGGGCACTTTAAATTAAGCACCTCTCTTTCCTTTTCGGCGTCAACGCCGTATCTTTCAAAATAATGCGCCGGCGCCTTCAAAACTATGCCGAACCACTTGTTGTTGTCCTTTCTTCTTAAAACCGTAGTGTAAAAATCGCCTTCAAACGGTTTATCGTAAGAGCCGTAAGGCAAATTAACGGCAAAATCGACAATTTCTTCGTAAGTTATCATACAAGTTCAAAGTAAATTTCATCCTCGCCAATGCCCGTTTCGCGAAAAAACTCCGCCCTCGGATTATCGCCGTCCAACACATAATAATGCGCTTGCGCTCCTTCCATCAGCCTGAAACAAACCGCGCCGTTCGCAACCTCGTCAATAATTATCCTGAAAAACGACAAACGGAAAATTTCGTCCAAAACAAATTCTCCCTTTACGGCTTCCATCGTCTGAACTCCGCCGTACTCGGTATCGTACGCGGCGGAACACGCGGTAATTTTCAACTTCATAATTTATATTTTAACAAAAACCGCGGCAAAATGCAACGGAATTTTGCGCCTATGCGCCCGCTTTGGCAAATGGAAATAGCGCAAATCGTTTGCAACCGCCTGAAAACGGCTTATAAACATAGCGTTATTACAAGCAACCGCGGCGGAAATGTTTACATTCGGCGGGTTGTTGTGATATAATTTAAGCGACGAAACGGATTAAGGAAAATCTGAATTTGAAAACTGACGGCACGCAAAACGAAAATTTAACCGATGACCGCCCCGCAGCGGCGGAAAACGAAAAAGTTTTTTTAGCGGACAAATTTGAAAATTACAACTTAAACGCATACAAAAACGACGTTTGCGAATACGGGCTTAAACGGACGTGGGCGGGTATTACGCGGCGCGTGTTGGACGGCGAAACGCAAAACGCCTTTTTAAACGCGGAAAATTTTGCCGACTTGTACGAGGCGGGGCTGGCGCTTGAAAACAAACTTTTAAAAAAGCAGAGCGGACAGTATTTTACGCCCGACGACGTTGCCGCGGTTATGGCGGATTGGTTTGACGGGTTGGAGGGCGAAAACGTCTGTGACGCGGGTTGCGGCACAGGCAGACTTATTTTGTCGTATTTTAAAAAAATAGGCTTTGACGAAACGCGAAAACTTATTTCAAGCGGCAGACTGTATCTTTACGATACGGACGAAACCGCGCTTAACGTTTGCAAAACAATTATCGCGCTTAAATACGGAAAGGACCTTTCCGATAAAATCAACTGCGTGACGCAAGATTTTCTTGACGAAAAACTTACTTTGCCGAAAAACTGCAAAGTTATAAGCAACCCCCCCTATTCCATTATAAACGCTATCCCGAAAAATTGGGCAAAAACGGAAGTTACGTCCTGCACAAAAGAACTTTACGCAGCGTTTATGGAAAAAATAATAACCCAAAGCAAAGCCGCGGTTATTATAACGCCGTACAGTTTTATAGGCGGAAATAAGTTTTACGCTTTGCGAAAACTTATGAACGCGCGAAACGGGTTTATAGTGTCGTTTGACAACGTCCCCGGCAACATATTCTGCGGAAAAAAACACGGTATTTTCAACACCAACTCGGCGAACTCGGTAAGGGCTGCCATAACCGTAGTAACTTCGCGCAAAGACGAAACGGGGTTTAAACTTTCACCGCTTATCAGGTTTAAAAACAGCGAACGGAAAAAACTGCTTGAAGCGAAAACGCTTGAAAATTTTATTTATCAAGAAAATCAGGTTGTATCCGAAGCGGATAAAAAATATTATAAATGCGACAAGTCGCTTGGCGGAATATGGAAGGTGTGGCACCGAAAAAGCCGAAACACGCTTGCAGATTATCTGAACAACGATGGAAAATACTTGATTTCCGTGCCCACGACCTGCCGCTATTATACCACCGCGTTTAACGGGGTTTTAAACAGAACGGGGCAAACGCAACTGCGCTTTGCGGACAAGGACGTATTTAACTATGTTTTTTGCCTTATAAACTCCTCCTTTGTGTATTGGTACTGGCGCCTTTACGACGGCGGAATAACTTACCCAAAAGGGCTTTTGGAAAGCGTTCCCGTATTTTTTGACCTTCTTACCGACGGCGACAAAAAATTTTTTGAGAAAACCGCGGAAGAAATGATTGCCCGCGCCGGCGAATTTATCATCACAAAAAACAACGTAGGCGTTCAGGAAAACATTAAATACCCTGCGGAATACAGAAATAAAATAAACGCAAAGCTGCTTAAAATTTTGGGATTGGACGAAGACGAAAGCGTTTTTGAAGTACTTCACGCCCACTCGGCTTTCGGGGAGGACAATTAATGGCACTGACGGAAACTCAAAATTGGCTTTTGCGCAATTTTTACAGCCGCCCCGCCACGCCCGTCGTGTTCGATAAAACCGACAGAAACAAAATTTGGGGATTGGCAAAAAATAAAACACAGCAGCAAAATGATATTGCAAAGCGCTGCCCCGCGCTTAACCACCAAATTGAAAGAAGTTTAAAAAGCGGCGGAAATATTCAGTCGGCGGTTTTCAGCGAGTGCGCTTACGCGCAGACGTATGCAAATATGCTGAATTTGAATAATTTTACGGTGGTGACCGACGGCGCCAAAGATTTGCCGCAAAGCGTTGTCGCTTTACTTAAAAAGCACAGCCTGACCCCGCGTTACGCTTACGTAAGCAGCGACGGCGAGTTGTTTTTGGTTCAGGCGGGAGGGTGCGCCGGCGTGGATTGCGCGCTTATTGACGCGCAAATAGACAAGGCGTACACAATAGAGTTTAAAGAGCCGTACGCAAAAGCAACCGAAGCGGATTTACCTAAATACGGCGACGACGGAAAAATTTTTATAACCGAAAAATTTTTAAACAAATACCCGCAGTATCGGGCAATGCTTAAAGAACAGGGCAATCTCAATTTTTTTGAACGCGTAGGACACAACATAAACGATTTTTCCGCCGAAAGCATAAAAAAAGCGCTTACCGAAAACTATGAAAGCAAGCACGCGGACGTTATAATTACGGAAGATAAGCAAGGACTGCTGACAATGCTGCCCGCAAACGAAGCCCATACTTTCGCCGCTCAGGGAGAAATAAGACCCGCCGGCAGAAACAGCTGCAAAGTTTGGACAACCGACTACCTTCGCAAACTGATAACAAGCAAAGGCGGCACAATTACGGGCACTACGGTAAAAATAAGTTATTCGCAATTGAAGCCTGCACAGCCGCGCGGAGGAAAGGGAATTACCCGTTACAAAATTAATCCCCTGTTTTTCGTTCGCGCCGAAAATTGCCGCGTCAACGGAGAAATTGCCGAGTTCGATTTAGGCAAAGTGCGGCAACTGCGCCCCACCATAGCAAGCAAATACAATTTTGAAAATTTAAATTATTTTGAAGTAAAAAAACATTATTTTGAATAAAAGCAAAACGCCCCCGCTTTTCAAACAAGAAAAGCGGGGGCGTTTTTATGTAATTTAATCAATATTTTTCGCGTTTTGCGTACTTGGTGTGCAAAAGTTTGTGCGCCTTGGGCGAGTTGGGTTCGCCCAAAAATTCTTTATACAGCGTTTCAACCGCGGGATTTTCGTGCGAGCAGCGCATTTTATCCTGCTGGTCATAGTCGTAAAGCGCCTGCGCGCGCACCGTCTTCAAGTCGATATTGTTGCGAACTTCGTCGTGAACGTAAGGCTGCCCGCCGCCGTTTATACAGCCGCCGGGACAAGCCATAATTTCAACGAAAGTATAATTTTTTTCGCCGCTCTTAATCGCCTCTATAACCTTTCTGGCGTTGCCCAAACCGCTTGCAACCGCAACGTTTACCGTAGTTCCTCCGACGGTATAAACGGCTTCTTTAACGCCCTGCGTGCCGCGCACCTCTTTAAATTCAAGCGGGGCGCCCGAGCCGCCCAGTTTATAAGCCGCCGTACGCAAAGCCGCTTCCATAACGCCGCCCGTCGCGCCGAATATTGCGCCCGCGCCGCTTGCTTCGCCAAACGGACTGTCGTACTCCTCGTCGGCTATATTTACAAAGTCTATGCCCGCTTCCTTAATCATTTTCGCAAGTTCGCGGGTGGTAAGCGCCGCGTCCGTATACTTGCCTAGTTCTTCACGGGTAATTTCAAACTTTTTAGCCGTGCAGGGAATTACGGAAACCACGTAAAGATTTTCCGGTTTTATACCGTTCTTTTCACAATAATACGTTTTCAGCAATGCGGAAAACATCTCCTGCGGGGATTTGCAGGTGGAAAGGTTGGGCAAAAGTTCGGGATAGTAATGCTCGGCAAATTTAATCCAACCGGGGCAGCAACTTGTAAACATAGGCGTTACCCCGCCGTTTTTAAGCCTTCCAAGCAACTCGTTCGCCTCTTCCATAATAGTCAAATCGGCGGTGGTATCCATATTGAAGCACTTCACGTCGCCAAGCTGCTTTATTGCGGAAACCATTTTTCCTTCAACGTTGGTGCCTACGGGCAAGCCGAACGCCTCGCCCAAAGTGGCGCGTACGGAAGGCGCGGTATAAAACACAACCTGTTTTTCGGGGTCTACAATTGCGCCCCAAACGTCCGCAACCGCGCTCTTTTCATAAAGCGCGCCTACGGGACAGGCAACAACGCACTGTCCGCAGTTTACGCACGGCGTAAACGCAAGCGAAACGTCGTACGGCGAACCTATCGTCTTTACATATCCCCTGTTTTTGGGACCTATCGCGCCGATAGTCTGGTGTTCGCACGCGGCAACGCAGCGCGTGCACATTATGCACTTGGAGTTATCGCGCACGACGGAAGCGGACAAATCGTCAATAGGTTTAATATCGTGGTCCGTGCCGAATTTATCTTCCTCGGCGTTATATTCCAACGCAAGTTTCTGCAACTCGCAGTTCATCGAGCGAACGCAGCTTAAACACTTCTTTTTATGGGTGGAAAGTATAAGTTCAAGCGTGGTTTTTCTTGATTTTCTTACTTTTGGAGTGTTTGTGCGCACTTCCATTCCTTCCGAAACGGGATAAACGCACGCCGCCACAAGCCCCCTTGCGCCTGTCGCTTCCACAAGGCACATACGGCACGAGCCCACGCACTGAACGTCCTTCAAATAGCACAGAGTGGGTATTCTTATATTTGCAAGTTTAGCCGCCTGTAAAATAGTAGAGCCTTCCGGCACGCTTACCGCTATGCCGTTTATTTTTAAATTAACCATCGTACTTCCTCCCCTCACTTCTTTACTATTGCGTTAAAGCGGCAATGCGCTATACACTGTCCGCACTTTATACACTTTTTGGTGTCTATTTCGTGCGCGCTCTTAACCGAACCCGAAATTGCGTTTGCGGGGCAATTGCGCGCGCAAAGCGTACAGCCGCGGCACTTGTCGGGCTCTATATAATAATTCAAAAGCGATTTGCATACGCCTGCGGGGCACTTCTTTTCGTAGATGTGCGCCTTGTATTCTTCGCCGAAGTGCTCCATAGCCGAAAGTATGGGATTGGGAGCCGATTGTCCGAGGGCGCACAGCGACGAACTTTTCATATGGTCCGCAATTTCCTTTATTTTTTCAAGGTCTTCCGGCTCGCCGTTGCCGTCGCAAATTTTATTTAAAATTTCAAGCAACCGTTTTGTGCCTATACGGCAGGGCACGCACTTGCCGCAGCTTTCATCCGCGGTAAATTCAAGATAGAATTTGGCTATGTCCACCATACAGGTGTCCTCGTCCATTACTATAAGCCCGCCCGAGCCCATCATAGAGCCTATCGCCACAAGGTTGTCAAAATCCATACCTATGTCAATAAACTTTGCGGGAATGCATCCGCCAGAAGGTCCGCCCGTCTGCGCCGCTTTAAACGACTTGCCGTCGGGAATACCCCCGCCTATATCGTAAACTATCGTTTTAAGCGGTGTGCCCATAGGCACTTCCACAAGTCCCACGTTATGTATCTTTCCGCCCAAGGCAAAAACCTTTGTGCCCTTGCTCTTTTCGGTTCCTATCGAAGCGAACCAAGCCGAACCTTTAAGCAGAATAGGCGCCACGCTTGCCCAAGTTTCTACGTTGTTTAAAACCGTCGGCTTTTGAAACAGTCCGCACTGCGCCGAAAAAGGCGGGCGGGGTCTGGGCTCGCCGCGGCGTCCTTCAATACTTGCCATAAGCGCGGTTTCTTCACCGCACACAAACGCGCCCGCGCCCAACCTTACGTGAATATCAAAGTTGAATCCGCTGCCTAAAATATTTTTGCCCAGCAAGCCTAGTTTTCTTGCCTGAGTTATTGCAATGTTAAGTCTTTCAACGGCAATGGGATATTCCGCGCGAACGTAAATATAGCCTTCCTGCGCGCCGACGGTGTAACCCGCGATAGTCATCGCTTCAAGCACGGTGTGCGGGTCGCCTTCCAGAACGGACCTGTCCATAAACGCGCCGGGGTCGCCCTCGTCCGCGTTGCAGCAAACGTATTTTACGTCCCCCTTCGCCTCTTTGGTAAACTGCCACTTCAAACCGGTGGGGAAACCCGCGCCGCCCCTGCCGCGCAAGCCCGCCGTTTTAAGTTCGGCTATAACCTCGTCGGGAGTCATTTCAAACAGCACTTTCGCCAAAGCCGAGTAGTCGCCCGCAGCAATAGCCTCCTCAATGCTTTCCGCAGCGATTACGCCGCAATTTCTTAGGGCTATGCGCATCTGGTGCTTATAAAAGGGAATTTCCGCAAATGGAATTACGCTTCCGTCCTCGTGCACGGTGTCCGCGTATAAAAGTTCTTTTACAATTTGTCCGCCCTTTACAAGGTGCTTTTCGGCAACCGTTTTAGCGTGTTCGGGCGTCATTTGCGAGTAAAACGCGCCCTCGGGATAAACTATCATTATGGGACCGAGCGCGCACAAACCGAAGCAGCCCGTCTTTACTATAAGCACGTCGTCAATGCCCAACTGCTTAAACGATTTTTCAAGCTGCTCGATAACCTGCAACGAATGCGAGGAGGTGCAGCCCGTTCCGCCGCAAACAAGCACCTGTTTTCTGTAACCGGTGTTTGCCGCAAGTTTTTCGGCTTGCTCGCGAACGATGCGTCTTACGTTTATAAGGTCGGCTTTTTCAGCCGCTATTTTTTTAAGTTGTTCAACCGTCATTTTCCGCCTCCTTTAATCCTGCATATATTTATCAAGAATACCCTTTACGTCGGCGGGAGAAAGTTTTCCGTAAACTTCGCCGTCGATAATCATTACGGGCGCAAGTCCGCACGCGCCTACGCAACGGCAGCTTTCTATTGAAAACTTTTTATCGGGCGTGCACTCCCCGCAGGAAATGCGCAGCTCGTGCTCTACCGCTTCCAACACCTTGTCCGAACCTTTTACATAGCACGCCGTGCCCAGACAAATACTTATTTTGTGTTTGCCCTTGGGTTGAAGCGAAAATTGCGAATAGAAAGTAGCCACGCCGTACACTTCCGCCAGCGGAACGTTAAGTTCGTCCGCGATTACCGTCTGCACTTCCGCAGGCAGATAACCGTAAATGTTTTGCGCCTCGTGCAAAACGGGCATAAGCGCGCCTTTTTCGTTTTTGTGCGCGTTGATGCACTTCATAAGTTCGCGCATCTGCTGCTTGGTGCCCTCGAATTCGATTTGTGCCATTTTGTACTCCTGAGTTTTAATAGTAAATTGATAAAATATTACCGAATATATTATATCATTGACGGTGTGAAAAATAAACCGTTTTAGACAAAATAATACAAAATTTGCAAACTAAATTTTTCCTTTTTGAAGCGCACGCCCTTCCTTCGGACTTTAACCGCGCCGCCAACGTTTAACAACTGCTATACAGCGGCGCGATATTGCCGCATAAAAACGCCCGCCGACGGAAAGTTTTCCGTCGGCGGACGCACCCCTTTGAGCCGCGCTTTTTTGTTTTGTAAATTTAGGCAAAGACTTATTTTTCTTTAAAATAGCCGCACCCTTCCAAAATGCCGAACTGCTTCCGCTCCTCACCGCTCAGTTTTTCGCACATACACGTTCCGCACTCTATGGGAATATAATCTTGCCCGTACCTGATGTAGTGTTGCGAAAAATACACGCAGTTTTCGCAACAGTTTAAGTTTTCATTTTCCATTGTTTTAACCTTACCCTTTATGGTCTATAATGTGTCTATATTATAGCGTTTTTTTAGACCTTGTCAACTATTTGACCATAATTTAAAATTGACAATATGATTACCTATAAGCCGTTTTGGGAAACCTTGAAAAAGAAAGGTATTACAACATATAAACTAATTAATTATTACGAAATCAGCAATAGCACGATACAAAGATTAAGAGAAAACAAAGGAATAACCACAACCACGATAGACGATTTTTGCAAAATTTTGGATTGCAGGGTAGAGGACATTGTGGAATACGTAAAAGAAGAATCCGATAAATAATTAAGACTTTTTTGCAAAAAACCGCCCTCCCGCAGACTGCCTGTCTGCGGGAGGGCGTTGTGTTTGCGTTTTGAATTTAAAGATTTTCTTCCAAAAACGCGCTAAGTTCTTTCTTGCCCATATAGCCTAAGTTTTTTGCCGTCTGCTCGCCGTTTTTAAACACCGCCACAAAGGGAATGGACATAATTCCGTAACGCGCGGCAAGTTCGCCGTTCTGGTCAACGTCCACTTTAACAAAAACCGCCTTGTCCGCAAAGTCTGCGGCAACTTCTTCAAAGACGGGCGCAAGCATTTTGCAAGGTCCGCACCAGGTTGCAAAAAAGTCGCACACAACGGGCTTTTCGCCCTTCAAAAGTTCGTCGAATTTTTCCGTATTGATTTGTTCCATTTTAATTTTTCTCCTTTATTAAATATGAGTATATTTCGTTAAAATTAACCGCGGTCTGACTGCCGTCGGACATTTTTTTGATATTTGCCGCGCCTGCTTCAAGCTCGTTCGCGCCGATTACCGCAACGTACTCCGCGCCAAGCTTGTCCGCATATTTAAACTGCGCTTTCACGCTGCGCTCCATAAGGTCGCTTTCTGCATTTATGCCCCTTGCGCGCAATCCGCAGGTAAGCGAAAACGCTTTGCTTCTTGAAATTTCGTCCATTCCCGCAATATATATAAGGGGCTTTTTGTTTTCGCCGAAGTCCGCACCCGTATTTTCCATAAGCAGCATAAGTCTTTCTATACCGGCGGCAAAACCTATTGCGGGCAAAGGCGCGCCGCCAAGTTCTTCCACTAAATTGTCATACCTGCCGCCCGCGCAAACGGCGCCCTGCGCGCCGATGTCGGTTGAAATAAACTCGAAAACGGTCTTCGTATAATAGTCTAACCCCCGCACTATGCGCGAATTAACGCTGAAAGCCACGTTTTGCGCCGACAAAAGCGACTTTACTTTTTCAAAGTGGGTGTTGCAGTCCTCGCACAAATAATCAAGAATTTTCGGCGCGTCCGCGGTTATTTTTTTGCATCTTTCTTCCTTGCAGTCCAGCATACGCAGCGGGTTTTTGTCAAACCGCGAGCGGCACGTTTCGCACATATCCGCAAGACGTGGACGGAAATAATCTTTAAGCGCTTTGTTGTATTCGGCGCGGCATATGCGGCACCCAATCGAGTTTATTTGCAACTCGGTCTTGTTTATTCCCAATTTTTCAAGAAAGGTTGAAGCGGCAAATATTACTTCCGCGTCCGTTTCGGCGGACTTTGCGCCGAAAATTTCAACGCCGAACTGATGAAACTCGCGCAGCCTGCCTGCCTGCGGGCGTTCGTAACGGAAGCAAGGGGTTATGTAATAGGACTTCAACGGCATAGGCGTGCTTGAAAGTCCGTTTTCCACAAACATTCTAACCGCGCCGGCGGTGCCTTCGGGCTTCAATGTTATGCTTCTGCCACCCTTGTCCTCAAATGTGTACATTTCTTTATTGACGACGTCCGTCGTTTCGCCGACGCCGCGCTGAAAAAGTTCGGTATGCTCGAAAACGGGCGTGCGGATTTCCTTTATGTTGAAAATTTCCGCCGTTTCGCACGCGGCTTTTTCAACAAACTGCCACTTGTAAGATTTGTCGGGCAATACGTCTTTTGTGCCCTTGGGTATGTTAATCATTTTTTACCTCTGCTAATTTTTAATTAATCCGCAAATTGCCCCGCATATATGCGCGGTTTACTCGTCTTCGTACTCGTCTTCTTCCGTATATATTTCGCCAAGCAGCCACTCTATCGCGTGCTTTGCTTCGTCGCTGCCGTACCACGCGGCTTTGCGCCAGAGTTTGCGCGCTTTTTCTTTGTCCTTATCTGTGCCTCTGCCGTAAAAATAACACTCGCCTAATTTAAACAAAATGTCTTCGTTATAGCTGTCTTCGCCCGCTCCGTTAAGCAGTTCAAACACCTTTTCTTCGCTCTTTTCAACGCCCGTGCCGTTTTCGTAACACAGCGCAAGTTCGTATACCGACATATCAAAGTCCTGCGATTGCTTGAAAAGCTGAACGGCTTTATCAATATCTTTTTGCACTACCGTACCGTTTTTATAGCACATTGCAACGTTGTATTTCGCCCACGAACTGCCCGCGTCCGCTTCCGTCTGAAACATTTCAAACGCCTTGCGCTGGTCCTTTTCCACGCCGTCGCCTTCCATATAAAGCAGGGCAAGTTTTACATTTGCTTTGCGATAGCCGTTGTCGGCGGCTTTTCTATACCACAAAACCGCGTTTTCCATATCGGATGGCTCGGCAAATTCGTAAAGCCTGCCCAACTCGTACATATGCTCCGCGTCGCCCGCTTCCGCCGCCGTTTTGCACCATTTTACGGCGTTTTGGGTATCGTCCTCGGCGTCGTAGTGCATAACCAGCCAACTTATCGCTTCCGTATCGCCCGTTTGCGCGGCTTTTTCATACCACTTTATCGCGGCTTCTTCGTCGTCCAAATCAAGCGAGCACATCAAAGCAAGCGTTTTTTGCACTTCTATATTGCCTTTTTCGGCAAGCGGCGTATACCATTTAAGCGCTTGGGTTGCGTCGGGCTCTATCTTGTTGCTGCCGAACTCTCTGCCGTAATTATAAATATCACCGAGTTTTTCGCACGCTTCGTCCAGACCTTGCGCAGCCGCTTTTTTGTACCACTCCACCGCTTTTATGTTATCGTCGTAATCTAAATTATCGCCCATATACAACTGCGCTTCCGCATTGCCCTTTTCTGCGGCAACCGCCATAATCTCCTTGCCCAGCGAATAGTCGGCGTCCGGAGTTGTTTTATCCAGATGCGACTTGGCAAGGACGTAAAGCTCGTCCGCGGACATAGTTTGCGCAAGCCGCTCCGCCTCTTTTTCAGAGGAAACTTGCGCCGTGCGGGAAGGATTGCGCACAATTTTCACCAGCGTAAAAATTACGGCGGCAATCATAACAACTCCGACTAACCCGAACATTAGTTGTATAAATATCTGAAACGTAATATCCATAGTTTTATCACCCCAAACGTTTGCGACGGGCGCGCCCGCAATACCAAACGCTTATAAAACGTATTTTTTCAAATCGCGGTTGCGGACAATATTTTCAAGATGGTCTTCCACGTATTTCGCGTTTACGTCCACGCGTATTACGGGATAATCGTTGCCGCCCGCGTTATAAGATATATCTTCAAGCAGATATTCCATAACCGTATGCAGACGGCGCGCGCCTATGTCCTCGGAAGTGTTGTTTATGTCTTCGGAAATTTCCGCAATTTTTTCTATTGCGTCGGGCGCAAACTGCAAATCGATATTATCCACCGCCAACAGCGCCTGATATTGCGAAGTTATCGCGTTTTGGGGTTGGGTCAAAATGTTTACAAAGTCGCCCTTCGTCAGACTTTTCAACTCTACCTGAATGGGGAATCTGCCTTGAAGTTCGGGAATAAGGTCTTCAACCTTGGAAACGTGGAAAGCGCCCGCCGCTATAAACAAGATATAGTCGGTACGTATGGGTCCGTATTTAGTCATTACCGTACAGCCTTCCACTATGGGCAGAATATCGCGCTGAACGCCCTCGCGGGATACGTCCGCGCCGCCGCGGTTTTCCTTGCCCGCGATTTTGTCTATTTCGTCAATAAATATAATTCCGTCGTTTTCGGCGCGGCGAATCGCCTCTGCGTTTACCGCGTCGTCGTCTATAAGTTTATCCGCTTCTTCGGCAATCAACAGATTTTTCGCTTCTCTTACGGTGATTTTGCGCTTCTTCTTTTTGTGCATTCCCAATCCCGAAAATACCGAGCCCAAATCAATTGCCGCGCCGCTGCCTGGGGAAAGCTCCAACGGTTTGGGCACGTCCTCCACTTCGATTTCCACGGAAGTATTGTCAAGTTTGCCCGAATGAATTTCGTCAACTATATTCTGCTCGAAAACCTCGCGCGAAAGTTCGCCGCGTTCGTCCTTGCGCGCCTCCGCAATTACTTTGGCTATTTTTCTTTCGGCTACTGCTGTCGCGCGATAACTTACTTCCGCCGTCTTTTCTTCCTTCACAAGGCGAATAGCGCACTCCGCAAGGTCGCGCACCATACTTTCAACATCGCGCCCCACGTAACCTACTTCCGTATACTTCGTCGCTTCAACCTTCAAAAACGGCGCTTTAACCAGCTTTGCAAGGCGGCGGGCTATTTCGGTTTTGCCAACGCCCGTAGGTCCCTTCATTATAATATTTTTGGGAGTTATTTCGTCCTGCAACTCGGGCGAAAGCATACTTCTTCTGTAACGGTTTCTAAGCGCTATGGCAACCGCCTTTTTCGCTTCGTCCTGTCCTATAATGTATTTATTTAATTCGTGAACTATCTGTTTAGGCGTTAAATCCATTTTATACTCCTTTAAAAAGCCTATATATAAGTTGTTTTGCAAAGGCGCCGCAATCAATAATAAGTTCCGCCGTTCTGCGCGGCAAACGTTTTTAAGTTTCCGCTTTCAATCTTTTACAAAGCGGCTTAAATTGTTTCGCACTTGATATTGTCGTTTGTGTAAACGCAGATTTCGCTTGCTATTTTAAGCGATTTTTTGGCGATTTCTTCTGCGGAAAACTTGGTGTTTTGATAAAGCGCGCGCGCCGCTGCAAGCGCATAGTTGCCGCCGCTGCCTATCGCCGCTATTCCGTCGTCCGGCTCGATAACCTCGCCCGTGCCCGAAACAATCAAAAGCGTATCTTTGTCGGCTACAATCATAAGCGCTTCAAGTTTTCTGAATTTATCGGTGCGCCAGAGTTCGGCAAGTTCAACTGCCGAGCGCATTAAATTGCCCGAAAATTTATTGAGCATTCCTTCGAATTTTTCGCTTAAAGAAAACGCGTCCGAAACGGAACCGGCAAAGCCCAAAATAACTTTTCCGCCGTAAATTCTGCGTACTTTCTGCGCGGTGGTTTTAAAAATTACGTTTTCACCCATTGTTACTTGTCCGTCGCCCGCTATCGCCGTCTTGCCGCCCTTTTTAACGGCGCAAATGGTAGTTGCGTGAAATTCAACCATATAAATTATACTCCTTTCAACAAAATCACGGCTATACCCGCCGACTTTGCGTAATCTGGGAAATTAACTTCCCCGTGCGCGCAATTTTTACGCGCAATTAAAAAAATTTGATTTTATCGTCATTTAAAATTGTAACGATTTTTTATATTGTTTAATGCTTTCTAACGCGCGTTCGGCAAGCGCCGCATACCGCTGCTTTTTATCGCGTATTACTTTATCAAGCGGCTTCAATATTCCGAAATTCGCGTTCATTGGCTGAAAATTTACGTTTGCCCCCGATATATGCGCCGACAAAGCGCCCATAACAGTTGTATTGTCGGGTATTTTCGGCGTATCGCCTTTCAGCCTTTCCAGCATATGCACAGCCGCCAAAATACCGCTTGCCGCGCTTTCAACGTATCCTTCCACGCCCGTTATTTGTCCTGCGAAAAACGTTTCGGGATTTGTTTTCAAAGAAAAATCCGCGTTAAGACACTGCGGCGAATTTATAAACGTGTTGCGGTGCATAACCCCGTAACGCAAAAACTCGGCGTTTTTTAAAGCGGGAATTATTGAAAACACCCTCTTTTGTTCGCCGAATTTTAAATTTGTCTGGCATCCGACGAGGTTGTAAGCCGTGCCCTGTTCGTTCTCTTTTCTAAGTTGTAAAACTGCGTAAAAGCGGTTGCCGTACTTATCTTTAAGCCCGACCGGCTTTAAATTGGCAAACCGCAAACTTTCTTCCCCGCGCGAAGCCATAACTTCAAGCGGCATACAGCCTTCGAATATTTCCCGCTTGTCAAAATCGTGCAAAACCGCCTTTTCCGCGGTAAGCAGCGCGGCTATAAAACATTTGTATTCCTCTTTGTTAAGCGGGCAATTTATATAATCGTCACCGCCTTTTCCGTACCTGTCGCCGAAAAAGCACTTGTCAAAATCTATGCTGTCCCGCGCAATTATCGGCGCGGAGGCGTCATAAAAATGCAGTCGCCCCCCGCATATGGCGGAAATATCGTTTGAAAGCGCGTCCGTTGTAAGCGGACCGGTTGCGATAATACACCGTCCTTCCGGCACGGACGTAACTTCCTGAGAAACAATTTTTATATTTTTATGCGACTTCAACTTTTCGGTTATAAACCGCGCAAAAGCGTCCCTGTCCACCGCAAGCGCGCCGCCGGCGGGAACCTGCGCGTACTCGGCAGCCTCCATTGTAAGCGAGCCTAAAATACGCATTTCTTCCTTCAACAGTCCGCAGGCGTTGCCGTAAACGTCCTTGCTTTTAAGCGAGTTAGAGCATACCAGCTCGCCGAAATTTTTATTTGAATGGGCGGGGGTAAACGCTTTGGGTTTTATGTCGTAAAGCGCAACGTTTACGCCGCGCTCGGCAAGAAAATACGCCGCTTCGCTGCCGGCAAGCCCCGCGCCTATAACTTTAATTTCCATTTTCGGTGCCGTTCGAATCGGCGGGCGCGTCCTCGGAATATCCGCAATCCTTTGACGAGCATTTTATTTTGTCGTTCTTTTTTATAAGAAAATGTCCGCACTTAGGGCACTTGCCGCCCGTAGGAACGTCCCAGCTTAAAAACTTGCAATCGGGATAGCCCGTACAGCCGAAATAAATTTTTCCCGATTTAGAGCGCATTCTGCGCATAGGCTTGCCGCACTCGGGGCAAATCCCCTCCTGCTTGTTTTCACCCGCTTCTCCCGCGGTCGCCTGCGGATGCCGCGCGCCGCAATTTACGCACTCGACGTATTTGCCGTACCTGCCCGGTTTTATAACCATAGTACCGCCGCACTCTCTGCATTTTTCTTCCGTGGGCTCGGTATTTATAGGAAGTATAAGCGAACAACCGTCTTCACCACAAGCCATAAACTTGCCGTATTTGCCGCTTTTTATCAGCATTGTTCCGCCGCATTTGGGGCAGCGAATAGGCGCTATTTCCCGCTCGCTTTCGCTTATTATATTCGAACAAGAAGGATAGTTTGAACAAGCCAGATATTTGCCGTATTTGCCCATTCGCCTTATCATAGGGCTGCCGCACTTTTCGCACAAAATATCCGTCGCTTCGTCGCCGTCGGTAGACGCGGTTTTAAGTTTTTCGGCAAAGCCCGGATAAAAGTCCGCAATAATCTTGTGCCAATCCACGCCGCCGTCCTCTATTTTGTCCAAATCGGCTTCCATATGCGCGGTAAAACCAACGTCCATAATGTCGGTAAAGTATTTTACCAGCATATCGGTTATTTTATAGGCAACCTCGGTAGGCGCCATATATTTGCCGTCCTTTTCAACGTACTTGCGCTTTGTAAGCACCGAAATTATGGAAGCGTAAGTGGAAGGTCTGCCTATTCCTTTTTCTTCCATCGCTTTTACAAGCGAAGCGTCGGTATACCGTAAAGGCGGGCGCGTAAACTTCTGTTCCTTTGTAAAATCCTTCAAATCCAGCAAGTCGCCTTCGTTGAGGGGAGGAAACAGTTTTGCGCTTTCTTCCTCGTCCGTTTCCTTCTGTACGTCCTGATACGCCGCGGTATATCCCGCAAACAACAGCGCTTTGCCGCTTGCCTTAAATGTATAGCCCGCGCTTTCCGTTTCTATCTGCATAGAATTGTACTGCGCTTCCGTCATTTGCGATGCGATAAACCGGTCGTAAATAAGTTTGTAAACGTTGTAGTGCTTTTTATCAAGACTGCCCTTAACGCTTGCGGGCGTTATGTCAAGATTTATCGGTCTGATAGCCTCGTGCGCGTCCTGCGCGCCCTTTTTGGTGGCGTAAAAATTGGGTTTGGACGGCACATATTCGGCACCGTAATTGTCTTTTATAAATTGCAGAGCGTTGTTTTGCGCTTCCGCCGAAATACGCACTGAGTCCGTTCTTATATAGGTTATAAGCGCGATATGGTCGCCGCCTACGTCCATACCTTCGTAAAGATGCTGCGCAACAAGCATAGTTTCGGGTGAAGACATTCCGAATTTGTTTGAAGCGTCCTGCTGCAACGACGATGTTGTAAACGGTGCGGGCGCGTGCTGTTTTGTTATGCCTTTTTTTACTTTGGTTACTTTAAACTGTCCCGCTTTTACCTTTTTTTCTACTTCGTCGGCTTGCTCCTGCGGAATTGTTTCGCCGTTCTTTTTAAGTTGATAAACGGTTTTAAAGGGGGCGTAACTGCCCGCTTTGTCCTGCAAAAACGCGTTCATAACCCAGTAACCGTCGGGGACGAACGCAGAAATTTCGCGCTCTCTGTCTACGATAAGACGCAGCGCTACGGACTGCACTCTGCCCGCGGAAAGCCCGTTTTGAATGCGGTTGTTAAGCAAAGGCGAAAGTTTATAGCCCACAAGCCTGTCAAGCACTCGCCTCGCCTGCTGCGCGTCGACAAGATTTATGTTTATTTTTCGCGGATTTTTTAAAGCGTTCTGCACCGCGGAAGGTGAAATTTCGTTAAATTCTATACGGTTTTGTCCGTCCTTATCCAAGCCCAGCACCGTCTGCAAATGCCAGCTTATCGCCTCGCCCTCGCGGTCGGGGTCGGTTGCAAGATATATTTTTTCGGCCTTCTGCGCTTCTGCGGTAAGCCGTTTAATAACTTCTTTCTTGCTTTCCGTAATCTCGTACTTGGGCTCGAAACCGCCGGTAATTTTTACGCCCAAAGTTTTTTCGGGCAAATCCCTTACGTGCCCGCCCGAAGCGTCAACCTTGTATTTGCCTTTAAGATATTTTGAAATTGTCTTCGCCTTTGAAGGCGACTCCACTATAATTAAATCCATAAGAAACTCCGTATCGCAAAAATCCCGACAATCAAGGCGTTTTCAAGCCTAAACCGCCGCATATCTGTTGCCGCCTAAGCGGACTATCAATCCTTTCACTTCCAAAGAGGTTAAAACGGGAATCAGCTGAAATGGCATTTTGCCTATTTTTTCAGCCGCTTCGGGCACAAAAATTTCCCCTTCCGCCGAAATAAGCGCAAAAAGTTCGCTTTCCGCCTCGGTAAGTTCCTCTTTTTCAGGCTCCTTAAAGTCTAAACCAAAAGCCGAGAATATGTCAAGTATATTTTCGGTAAGTAATCCGCCTTTTTTAATCAGCGAATTGCATCCCGCGCCCGTCGCAACGCCTATATTATAAGGAAAAACAAAAACGTGCCTGCCGTACTCCGCCGCATATTCCGCAGTAATAAGCGCGCCGCTTTTTTCGCCAGCCGAAACCACAAGCGTCCCCTCCGAAAGTCCCGCAATTATGCGGTTGCGCACGGGAAAAAGGTATGCCTTAGGCGCAATTTGCGGAGTGTGCTCGGTAATAAGCAAGCCCTTTTCTTCAACCTTTTTCATTAGTTCGCCGTTGAAAGCGGGATAGGTAAAGTCGAACCCGTAGGCAAGCACGCCTATTATTTTTCCGCTTTCCAACGCGCCTTCCGCAGCCGCGCTGTCCGCCCCGTCCGCCATACCCGTAACCACGGTAAAATGCCTTGTCAACTCGCCGCTTATTTTTTTGCACTCTTTTATCACGTTTGCGGCGGTCACCCGCGAGCCGACAACCGAAAAACATCGCGTTTTAAGCAATTTGGCGTTTCCCTTGCAATAAAGAGTTATGGGCGGAAACGGCGTTTGCCTTAAATATTCGGGATAGTCGGGCGAAGCGTACGTCACGCAAATTATTTTTCGCTTTTCCAGACTTTGCAAAATGCGTTTGCGGTATTCTTCGCTGAAATATCTTCCCTTTACTTTATTATATACTCCCGCGGAAAGACTTTTAATCAACATATTTTCAAATTTCACAAAATCCGGTCGCATACTTTGCAATCCGTCCAGCAACACGTATTTTGTTTTGTAAGTCAGTTCTTCAAACGAACATAGCGTTATAATATCAATTTCTTCCCTTGTGTACATAAAAACCGCCTTTTTATAGCAATCAAAAACCCGCAGACTTCCGTAAAGAAAATCTGCGGATTGTTTTACAAGTTGTTGGAGTCGTAACTGCGGTAAGACGCCGCCTCCAAAATATGGTCCGGAAGAATCTCTTCCGAAAAAGTCAAATCCGCAATAGTCCGCGCCACTTTTATAATTCGCGCGCGGGCGCGCGCCGAAAGGTGCAGCGCTTCAAACGCGGCGCGCAGCACCTCCTCGCACTCGGCGGAAAGGCGGCAATACTTTTTAAGCTGCTTTTCGCCCATATTTGCGTTTACTTTTACGGACGAACTTTCGTCTTTGAATCTTTCGCGCTGAATGGCTCGCGCTTTTTCAACGCGTTCTTTAACAGACGCGCTGCTCTCCTCGTTGCTTTCGCCCGCCAAATCTTCGTATTTTATTCCGTCCACTTCCACCTGCAAATCTATTCTGTCCAGAAGCGGTCCCGAAATTTTGTTTCTGTACTTATGTATTTGCGCGGGAGTGCACGTGCAAGTTAAATACGACGAGCCGTAGTTGCCGCAAGGGCAAGGGTTCATACTTGCGCAAAGTATAAAATCCGCGGGGAAGGTTATTGCGCCGCCCGCCCGCGCGACGGTGATAATTCTGTCTTCCAGAGGTTGGCGCAGCGATTCAAGCGTTCTTCTTGTATACTCCGGCAGTTCGTCCAAAAACAGCACGCCGTTATGCGCTTTTGATATTTCGCCCGCGTGAATTTTTACGTTTCCGCCTCCGCAAAGCGAAACTGTGGTAGCGGTGTGGTGCGGGGTGCGGAACGGTCTTAACGAAACTATTCCCTCCTCCGAAAGTTCGCCCGAAACCGAGTGGATTTTAGTCACTTCCAAAGCCTCCTCAAACGTCATATCGGGCATAATTGTGGGAATGCAGCGCGCAAGCAAAGTTTTGCCCGTACCGGGAGGTCCCGCAAGCAAAATATTGTGCCCGCCCGCCACGGCTATTTCCAACGCGCGTTTAGCCACCTTTTGTCCGCGCACCAGACTTAAATCGTAATTATAACTTCTTTCGCTGCGCAACGCGGCAAAATCCCTGTATTCCACCGGTTTAAATTGCTTTTCGCCCGTAAGAAAATCTACCGTTTCGCGCAGAGAGGAAAGCGCGTAGACGGAAGTACCTTCAAGATAGCTTGCCTCGTTGGCGTTTGCAAACGGCACTATAAAGCGGGTGTATCCCTTTGCTTTGGCGGATATTAAAATGGGCATAATCCCCGTAACGGGGCGCAGCGCGCCGTCAAGCGCAAGTTCGCCCAAAAACACTATGCCGTCCGTATCCGCCGTAAGCTGGTCGCTGGCTTTAAGTATGCTTATCGCAAGCGGCAAATCGTAGTGCGAGCCGTCCTTTTTTATGTCGGCAGGTGCAAGATTTATTGTTATTTTATTTACGGGGAAATACATCGCGCTGTTTTTTATTGCGGATTCAACCCTGTCCTTGCTCTCTTTTACGGAAGCGGAGGGCAAGCCAACCAAATCGTAAGCGACAACGCCCTTGTTTACGTCCGTTTCAACCTCTACGGGCACGCCTTCAAGCCCGCACAGCGCAAAACCTGTTATTTTTGACAGCATATTTTCACCTTTGTAAAATTTATTTTAATATGACTTAAAACAACGTATTTATGATATAAAAACGCCGAATTATAAGTTTTTTATTACTTTTTATTGTCAACCGCAAAAAACACAAGGGCTCCCGCTTTCGGCGGGAGCCCTTTAAGTTGTTTATTTTATTTCGGCAATCTTTGCAGCCTTACCTGTCAAGCCGCGCAGGTAGTAAAGTTTTGCCCTTCTTACCTTGCCGCGTCTTACCACGGTTATGGACGCAATTTTGGGGGAATGCAGGGGGAACGTTCTTTCAACGCCTACTCCGAAAGAAAGTCTTCTTACAACGAAGTTTTCTCTGATTCCGCCGTGTTTTTTGGCGATTACAACGCCTTCGAAGTTCTGAATTCTTTCCTTCGTTCCTTCGATAACCTTAAAGCCTACTTTAACGGTGTCGCCTACGTTAAACGCGGGAACTTCCGTCTTCATATTTTCTTTTTCGATAGCTTCAACTAAATTTTTCATTATATATTTACCTCCATTCAAATACGACATTCTTGCGCCGCGCGCAGAGGACTGTCCGAAATCTTGTTTATATTAACAGATAAATTTTTTTATTGCAACTTATTTTAAGGGGTGTGTCGCAATTTTCACAATTAATTTTTTTCGGTTTAATCGACGGTTTTAACCGTTTACGCTTTTGTCTGCGCCCGTATTTAAACCTAAATTATTTTGCTGTAACCGTAAGAATTCACCACGGCGTCCACCTTTACGCCCGCGCGGCACATAGGACAATCGGCAACCCCGTGCGAAGCATAGTCGGGTATGTCTTCCAGTCCGAAAATTTTTGCAACGGGCGCGCCGCACTCAAACGCCCCTCCGAAGACGGTAGCCACGCCCACGGCTTCCCCTCCGTAATATTTAATGCCTTCGACAACGCTTCTTACGTCCTTGCCCGTAGTTGCGGAAGCAGTTAAAAGCAAAACCCTTTTCCCCTTTATAAACGGCAGAAAGTTATCGCGCAAAACCATTTTTCCGTTCGTAATTTCAGGGGTGATTACCGCAATGTCCTGATTTAAATTAATATGCGAATGCGCAAGACAGTCCGCCATAAACGCGCCGACCATCTTCATTCTGTCAAGGGTTATAAGCGTGTCCACCGGCGTTGAAGAAAATCTGTCCGCAAGCGTTTTCGCCGCCGCCTTTGCGGCGGAAAGTTTTGACTTGACGTCCGTCATATCCACGCAATAGTTTACGTGCGAATGCTTTGTTGCAAAATGTCCGGGAATGACCTTTATTTTAACTTCCCTGTTCACCTTTGAAATAAGTTCATAACCTCGTCTTTCCATATAAATATCTCCTTATCAATTTGCGTAGCGCGACTTGTCGCGAAACGCGTTTTCAATGTGATTTAGCTGTCCGCGGAAAATTTCTATTATATCAAAGCGAACCGTACACTGCGGACGCTTACCCGCAAAATAATACTTTGCCCCCATAATATACCGCTGTTGGCGTTGATAAGTCACCGCTTCGGCAGGCGTTCCGAAAATATCGGTAAGCCTTGTTTTTACTTCAATAAACGCTATAACGTCCTTTTTCTTCGCGATAATATCCACTTCTCCGAACGGGTTTTTAAAGTTTTTTTCAAGGATTTTCCATCCGTGAAAGCGCAGATACCGCCGCGCCTTCTTTTCGCCTTTTAAACCCAGCTTTTTGTTGTGCATATTTTCGGACTTGTCCGCTTGGGCGTTTTTGTCCTTTTTTATTGCCATTTCCGCGTAAAACTCCTGCGGTGAATTGGGCAAAGCCCGTGTTGTTCTATCGCCCTGATATGTTCCGCCGTGCCATAGCCCTTATTCTTTGCAAAACCGTATTCGGGATAAATTTTGTCATAGTCTTCCATAAGCCTGTCACGGTAGACTTTTGCGATAATTGAAGCCGCGCCTATCGAATAACTTAGCCCGTCCCCTTTTATTATGCTTTTTTGCGGCATTGAAATATCAAGCTTCATATTGCCGTCGGTAATGGCGAAATCGGGCGCAACAGAAAGACTTTCCACGGCTTGCTTCATACAAAGTTTAGTCGCTTCCAAAATGTTTATTTCGTCTATCTTTTGCGGTTCAACGCGGCATATTGCGTATGCAACTGCTTTTTTCAAAATTTCTTCGGACAGCGCTTCACGCTTTTTTGCGGAAAGTTTTTTGCTGTCGTCAACGCCTTCTATAACGCAGTCCGTCGGCATAATAACCGCCGCGCAGACCACCGGTCCCGCAAGAGGGCCGCGCCCAACCTCGTCCGCGCCGCAAATCCTTGCATAACCCTGAGCGGAAAGTTGTCTTTCGTAAAAAAGTTTATCCATAAATCAAAACGCAAGGCTTTCCAAATCTTCCGGCGAATCGAGAGTGATTTTGCCTAATTTCCCTTTTCTGAAATCGTCTATTACGGCTCGTTCGCCGCGTTCGTAATCGTAGTCGCCTCCGCGCAGCAAAAACCCGCGCTTTTTGCAGGCGCAATCAAGCATTTCAAGCGGAGTTCCGCCCGTAACGCCGTACCTTTCTTCCAGCCTTTTCAAATATTTTTCGGAAAGTTCTTTCAAAAGTTCAAGCGCAACGTCGTCAATATCCAGAATGTCGTCGTTTACGCTGCCCACAAACGCAAGCCGCCTTGCAAGCCGCTGATTTTCAAACGCGGGCGGCATTGTGCCGGGAGTATCCAGCAATTCAAACCCTTCGCAACGAATCCACTGTTTGCCGCGGGTCACGCCCGCCTTATCTCCCGTTTCCGCTCGGCGCCCGCCTGCAAGCAAATTGATAAGCGTGCTTTTGCCCGTGTTGGGAACGCCCGCTATCATAAAACGGAAAACCTTGGTTTGTCCTTTTAAAGCGGCGCGCTCGCGCTTTTCGGCGACAAGTTTTTCAATTGCCGCCGTAATATCCCTGCGCGAACCGCTGTTTACCGCGTTTATTTTTATTGCCGCGGCGCCCTTTGCGCGAATGGCTTTAAGCAAAACGTCCGCTCGCTCGTCCGCCAAATCGCCCTTGTTCAATACGTATAATACGGGTTTTGCGCCCGCAAGTTTTTTAAGTTTGGGGTTAAAAGAAGCCGCGGGACAGCGCGCGTCAAGCACAAAAACAACGCCGTCCACAATAGACAGGTGTTTTTCCATCATTCGCATTGCCGCGGTCATATGCCCCGGAAACCATTGAATATTCTTCATTTTTACTCCGTAACCCCTCAAAATTTATCGTCGGTGGAAAATATCCGCAGCAAATTATTTTTTGCGCAAATCGGGGCGCCGCTCCAAAGTCAGCCTTTCGCTTTCCTTTCTTCGCCAGTCGTCAATCTTTTTATGGTCGCCGGATAAAAGCACGTTTGGTACTTTCAAACCATTGTACTCCGCGGGGCGGGTATACTGCGGATATTCCAGCCCGCCGTCCGCAAAACTTTCGTCCACAAGCGAGCCGTCCGAAATAACCCCTTCCACATACCTTGCCACGCAGTCGCAAACAACCATAGCGGGCAACTCTCCGCCCGTCAAAACGTAGTCGCCTATCGAAATTTCCTCGTCTATATACAAATCGATAACCCGCTGGTCAACGCCTTCGTAATGTCCGCAAAGCAAGACTATGTGCCCGCAATCAAGCAACTCGTAAACTTTGCTCTGTTTAAAAGTTTCGCCCTTGGGTGAAAGATAAATTCTGCGCGCCGTACGGTTCGGGTCAACCGCCTCTATTGCCGAGCCTATCGGTTGCGGCATCATAACCATTCCCGCGCCGCCGCCAAAGGGATAATCGTCGCACTTGCCGTGCTTGTTTTCGGCATAGTCGCGTATGTTGACTATGTTTATCTCTATCTTTCCCGCTTCGACCGCCCTGCCTATTATGCTGTTAAAAAGCGGCGTAAACATTTCGGGGAAAAGCGTTAAAACCGTAATTTTCAAACGGAAACTTCCTTAAATCTTTTTTTGTTGACTACAATCTTTTTGTTTGCCGTGTCCACGCTTTCAATAACGCCTTCGGCAGCGGCAAAACTCAGTTCGCCCTTGGCGGTTTCCAGCGTATAAACGTCCGTCCTTGCGGGAGTTACGGCAACCACGTCGCCTATCTTTTCACCCGAGGACGTAACAACCTCGCACCCCGTCAAATCGGCAATATAGTACCGCCCTTCCGGAAGTTCGGGCATATCGTTGCGGAAAACTTCAATTTCCTTTCCGCGCAAAAGTTCGGCGGCGTTTCTGTCCGCCACTCCGCGCAAAGCGACGTATGCAAATTCGCCCTGCGCCCTTACTGAAAGCAGCGCGTACTCGGCGCCGTCTATATAAACCCGTTTAAAATCCTTCAAATCTTCCGCGCTGTCCAAAAAGACTTTTATCTTTATTTCCCCGCGTATGCCCTGCGGCTTTAAAACCGCGCCTATGCTTAATTTCTGTTCCATAACACCGTCAATATGCAAAATAAGCCGAGCGGCTTGCGTTCGGCTTTCCGTTGAATACGGATTAAACTTTTTCCTTTATTTCCACCAAAACCCTTTTGCTGTCGCGGGGTGTGGACGCGCTGACAAGCGTGCGCAAAGCCTTGGCTATTTTGCCCTGCTTTCCGATAACCTTGCCCATATCGCCGGGATTTAAATACACCGTCACTTCCGTAACGTTTTCTTTTTCTTCCGTCTTGTACTCGATTTCGCTCTTTTTCTCGGCGAAACTTTCAACCACAAACTTTATAAGTTCCTGAACGTTGTTTTCCATTCTTTTGCTCCCTCGGGCGCGTTAAATAAGGGATATATGCGCCCCTTTTAAAATTTTGAAGTATAGCCGAAGCGCGCTTTATCCGCCGCAACCGACGAAAAAGCGCGTATTCACCGTCTATAAATTATCAGCCTTTCTTTTTCTTGTTGTTGGTTTTGGGCGCGGAAAGCTTTTCGCTTTTTTGCATAACGCCGACCGTTACAAGATAGCTTTTTACCGTTTCGGTAGGCTGAACGCCCTTTGCAAGCCAATCCTTTGCTTTTTCTACGTCGATGTTGATTTCCGCAGGCGTTTTAAGGGGATTAACGTAACCGATTTTGTCGATATATTCTCCCGAACGCGCCTTGCGCGAATCGATAACAACCACACGGTAGAAGGGACTTTTCTTGTCGCCCATTCTTGTAAGTCTCATTTTAACTGCCATTTTTGTAAAACTCCTTTGCCTTCAAGGCATATATATAAATTTTTATTTTTTATTTAGTTACGATGTCCGCGCGCCGCGCTTACCACAATTTAATTTTAAAAGGGCAATCTTCTTTTGCCGTTTTTAAACTGTTTCATAAGTTGCTTTGTCTGCTCAAACTGCTTTAAAAGCTGGTTAATTTCCTGCACGCTTGTGCCCGAGCCCGCCGCTATTCTCTTTTTTCTGGACGAGTTTATAATTGAAGGCTCCGTTCTCTCGCGCTTGGTCATTGAAAGAATTATCGCCTTGGTGCGCTCCATACGCTTTTCGTCAATGTCTTCCGCCTTAACTTTTCCGCCTACACCGGGCATCATTGAAAGCAACGCCTGCGCACCGCCCATCTTCTTCATACTTTCAAACTGCGTCAAATAATCTTCCAGCGTAAAAGTATTTTCAAGCATTTTTTTCTGCAAAGATTTGGCTTGTTCTTCGGTTACCGCTTCCTGAGCCTTTTCGATAAGGGTAAGCACGTCGCCCATTCCCAATATGCGGGAAGCCATTCTGTCCGGATAGAAGGGCTCTAAATCGGTTAGTTTTTCGCCTACGCCTATAAATTTTATAGGTTTGCCCGTCACCGCTTTTATCGAAAGACAAGCGCCGCCGCGGGTGTCGCCGTCAAGTTTGGTCAAAATTACGCCCGTAACTTCCAACCTTTCGTTAAAAGTTTTTGCAACGTTTACGGCAACCTGTCCCATCATACTGTCTACGGTAAGCAAAATTTCGCTTACGTTAACCGCTGTTTTGATATTTTCAAGTTCCTGCATAAGCGGCTCGTCAATTTCAAGCCTGCCCGCCGTATCTATGATAACCGTGTCGTATCCCATCGCCTTAGCGTGGTCAACCGCCTCTTTCGCGGTTTTTACGGGGTTTTGCGTACCTTTTTCAAAAACTTCCGCGCCTGCGTTTTTGCCGACGACTTTCAACTGGTTTATTGCCGCGGGACGGTAAATATCGCAACCTACAAGCAACGGTTTTTTGCCGTTCTTTTTTAAATTTACCGCAAGTTTTCCGCAAAGCGTGGTTTTGCCCGCGCCCTGCAAACCGCACATCATTATTACCGTGGGCGGCTTGGGCGCAACCGTAAGTTTTTGGTTTGTCGAACCCATCAGCGCGATAAGTTCTTCGTTTACTATTTTTATAACCTGCTGCGCAGGGTTAAGACTTTTTAAAATTTCCTGTCCGACCGCTTTTTCGGAAACGTCCGCGCAAAACTTTTTTGCAACCTGAATGTTTACGTCCGCTTCAAGCAAGGCAACGCGCACTTCGCGCATAGCGGTTTTAATTTCAAGTTCCGTCAACCTTCCGCGCTTGGTCAGTTTAGAAAATATATGGTTTAATCTCTCCGAAAGAGATGAAAATGCTCCCATTATCAGTTCCTTATCAATTATTATCGACGCTTTCGCCGCCCGTAAACTGCGTTAAAACGTCTTTATTTAAAATATTTTTCAGTTTGTCCGCATCTTCCGAATACTGCGTGTGCGCCGAAAAAAATTCATCCGCCCATTCGCGGACGGCGGAAAGCTTAAACAAAGCTTTTTCGTTTACATCGTTTACCGTTTGCAAAAATTTAAGTCTGCTTTCATATTCTTCAAACTGTTTTTTGCAGGTCTTCAAACATTCCGAAACCGCCTGACGGCTTATGCCCTTTTCTTCCGCAATTTCGGAAACGGTTAAATCAAGATTAAAATATAAATTTGTAATTTCCTGCTGGGTCAGGGTCAAAAGTCCGTTGTATATATCCCACAGCCGCATAAAAACCGTTTTGTTCATACGTAATCACCCGTCCTCGGCTATACCATTATAATAAACGCAAAACAAAAGTCTGTCAAGTATTTTTAATTGACAGACTTAAATAATTTTTTTATGCCGATTTTGTTTTGCAAGTTTGACAAGCTAAGCAAACTGCGGTTAGCGGGTATATTTGTTAATTTATCCGACTTTTTAACAAAATTGTTTAGCAATTAACAATACCGCAAGAAGCGGCAACAAAAAAATATTTAAATTGACATAAATTTATCGATATGATAAACTCTATCGTGTTATTTTAAAAAAATCATAGGGCAGAGTGAAAGTTTATGTGGAAAGAAATAGACGGCGCCGTTTACGACACCGCAAAGTCGGCAATAGACAAAAAATTCACCTATGGTGTACCCGGCGACCCCTGCGGCTATGAAGAGACTTTATATATAACGAGCGACGGAAGATATTTCATCTACACCTACGGCGGCAAAAAATCAAAATATCCCGAGGAAAATATAACCCCTATCGAAAGAGAAGAAGTTAAAAACTGGCTTTTTTCGCACTAAAATAAGGCGAATTTGTCAAGTTACATAAAAATTTTATAAATAAAAACCTTTTTACCGCTAAACGTACGTAAATAAGGTTTTTTATTTTACGCTCAAATAACAAACCCTGCGCCAATACGTCGGTGCAGGGTATAGTATTTTATTTAATTTTGATTTAGAAACCGCCTCCGCACGGTTACCGCTTAGGCAAATCGGTTCTTAAACCACGCAGCCGATAATCGCGCTTATCCGCCGCTTAAAAATTAACCGTGCTTGGAATCAGGTTTCTCCCGTAAACTTGTACATTGGAGTTTACCTTCCTTCTCTTTCTATCGTTTTGGCGTAAAGTCTAATCATATGCTTTACCTCCTAAACAATTTTCCCTTAATTTTTCCCTGTTATCATATGGAAACGTCAGCCACGGCTTGCCGTTTCAAAAAATAAACCTTGACCCGCTTTCGCGGCTACTTATATTTCATATAGCTTACCTCTTAGATTAATGTTGGTACCTAACATTTTTTGTAAGTTATTTTCCTTTTGTGCCTTTATTATAGCATATAAAAATTGTTTGTCAATAGGTATTTTAAAAATTTTTTAAATTTTTTTCAAGATTATGTCAAATAAAATCAAGCGGGCGAATTAAATTTTTTTGGGTGATTTCGCTTAACAAAAACTGCGTTTCGTCATATAATACGACGGTAAAGGAGGTTTTTATTTAATTATGTTTGAGGGAAATTCCGCGATAGGTTTTGTCGCCGTTCTTTCTATAATATTATTTTCAACCAAATTTTTGGGGCTTTTGTTCAAACGCATAGGCTTGCCGCAGGTTTTGGGCTACATAATTGCGGGGCTGCTTGTAGGTCCCTCCGTTTTCGGCGAACTGTTTTATAAATGGTTCGGCGGCGGTTTTTGCCTTATCGGGTTTGAGGAGGGCGGCTACATAAGTTTGCTTGCGCTGCCCAAGGAAAACGCGCTTGCCATTTTTTCAAAAATAGGCGTGCTTTTGCTTATGTTTACAACGGGGCTTGAAACAAACCTTAAAGAGCTTAAACACACGGGACTCGCCGCCGTACTAATGGCTACCGCGGGCGTTGCCATGCCTTTGCTTTTCGGATTTTTGATTTCGCTGCCCTTCGGCGGAATAGGTTTGGGATTTTCCGACCAGACAAAAATTTTCCGCGGAATATTCATAGGCACCATTTTAACCGCCACAAGCGTTGCCATAACCGTTTCGGTACTTAAAGAACTTGGTAAAATAAACACCAGACTGGGAACTACCGTAGTTGCCGCCGCAATAATTGACGACGTTATAGGCATTGTGCTGCTTTCGGTAGTGACGGGCATTGCGAAGGGCTACGCGGGCACTGCGGAAGCGGGAAACGGCTTTGAAGCGTTTAAATCGACGATTTACGGCACTATAATAATGATTATTTGCTTTTTCATATTTGCCGTGCTTGCAGGATTTTTAATTTCTAAACTGTTTAAATGGATGGATAGGCGCTGGCCCACTCACCACCGCATTCCCATATTCGCACTGGCGGTGTGCTTTGCTTACAGCTGGATTGCGGAAGAAGTTTTCGGCGTTGCGGACATTACGGGCGCGTTTCTTGCGGGAGTTGTGCTGTCCACGGACATTCGCGCAAGCCGCTACACCGACAGGCAGGTAGAAGTTGACACATACACAATGTTTGCGCCCGTATTTTTTGCGAACATAGGCATAAGCAGTATTTCGTTTGCAAATCTTGACCCGCGCTTGCTGCTGTTTTCGCTGCTTGCCGTAATAGCAGGACTTGCGGGCAAAATTATAGGTTGCGGCGCAGTGTGCAAGGCGTTTAAATACAGTTGGCGGGAAAGCGTCACCGGCGGCGTGGGAATGATGGCGCGCGGCGAGGTTGCGCTGATTGTGACCGCCGCGGTTATAAACGAAGAACTTCTCGGCGCGTACGCGTTGCCGAAAGACTTTATGATTATGACGGTGCTTCTTATTTTAATTTCTTCCGTGCTTACCCCCATACTTCTTAAAGTGCTATACGGCAACGGCACAAAAAAGGGGCGCGCCGCAAAACAAGCGGTTGCGCAAACGGCTACGGAAGGCGCTGAAATAAACGAAACGCCCGAAACGGACGCGGACGCGGCAAACGAAGCCAGCGAACCCGCCCAAACGCCGGAACAGGCGGAAGGCGCGGCGGCAAACAATTAAATTTTGATTTGCGTTTAAAAAGCGCGGGGCTTATAACAGCCCCGCGCTTTAATTTTTATTTATTAGATTTTACGTCAGTTCATTACCACGTCGTTTAAACTCTGGTATTTTTCAAGCGCTATGCGCTTTAATTCGCGCGTGTCGAACGCTCCTCCGAACGCCTCGTCGGACAACGCCTTTGCCGTAAAAATGGTTTCTACGGGAAATTTAAGATTTTTAATTTCGGAAAGTATTCTTCCGCTTTGGCGCGTTCCCATAAAATCGCCGCCCCCGCGCAGTTTTAAATCCGCTTCCGCAATTTCAAATCCGTCCGTACTGTTTTTTATTACGTTAAGGCGGCTGCGCGCCTCGTCGCTGTCCGTTCCCATCAGCAAGAAGCAATAACTTTTTTTGTCGCCCCTGCCCACTCGTCCGCGCAGCTGGTGAAGTTGCGAAAGACCGAAGCGCTCGGCATTGTAAATTATCATAGTGGTTGCGTCCGGCACGTCCACTCCCACTTCAATAACCGTGGTTGAAACAAGGCAGTCGTACTGCTTGTTTTTAAACGCCTGCATAACTTCGTTTTTCTGCTTGTCCTTCATCTTGCCGTGCAAAAGCGCAATTTTAACTTTGGGCATTTTTGCTTTAAGTTCTTCATAAAGTTCGCTTACGGACATAACCGTTCCTTCCTCGTCCCCCTCTATTTTAGGGCAGACGAAGTACGTCTGGTTGCCGCGCGCCGCTTGTTCTACAACGTATGCGTACATATCGTTATACTTGCGTTCGGGTATAATTGACGTGGATATATCCTGCCGCGAACGCGGTTTGTCCTTTATTACCGCCACGTCCAAATCGCCGTAAAATATAAGCGAAAGCGTGCGCGGTATGGGCGTTGCGGACATAATCAATACGTCGCAACCGTCACCTTTATCGCTTAACGAAGCGCGCTGCGCTACGCCGAAGCGATGTTGCTCGTCACACACTGCGAAGGAAAGATTTTTAAAAATAACGTCCGCCTGAATAACTGCGTGCGTTCCGCAAAGCACGTTACACTTGCCGCAGGAAACCGCCTTTTTTACTTCTCTTTTTTCGACGGCTGGGGTAGAACCTGTAAGAATTTCCACCGAATAATCGGGGAAATATTTTTTCAAAAGTTCGGCGTTTTGCCTTGCAAGCACCTCGGTAGGGGCAAGCATAACCGCCTGATAACCCGATTTAACCGCCATATATATGCCGGCGAACGCAACAGCCGTCTTTCCGCTGCCGACGTCGCCCTGCAAAAGCATATTCATTTTTCTGGGCGAATGCACGCTTTCGAATATGGTTTGCACCGCCGATTTTTGCCCGTCGGTAAACTCGAAAGGATAACGCGCCATAAACGACTTAACCTCGTTTTCCGTCACAGAATAAGCGTTAAGTCTGGCGTCGTCCCGCCCCCCTTTAATCACCTTAAAGGCAGAAATTAGCAAAAAGTATTCTTCCAGCGCGATACGCGAAGACGCTTCCTTTATGTCCTCCGCGCTCTGCGGGCAATGCAGTTTTAAATACGCTTGCGACAAAGGCAACAAATTATACTTTATTTGAATTGGTACGGGGATATGGCTTGATAACGGCACTTTTCGCACCGCCTGCCTTATTGCGGTGCGCACTATTCCCTGCGTAAGCGCGCCCGAAAGCGGGTACACCGGAATAAAGCCTTTTAGGCGCATATTCCTGTCCGCGCGCTCTACCGAGGGGTTGACCATCTGACAGCCCAAACCGTATTTGTTTTGAACTCTGCCGTACAAAAAATATTCGCCCTTGTCCAGCTTGTCCGCCATATACGGCTGGTTAAACCATATTGCGGTAAACATATACCCGCCCTGCTGGCAAAGCGCCTTTACAAACGGGCGACGGGCGTAGCGGTTTGAGTCCACGCTTAAAATTTCGCAAACGGTCAAAACCGAGTCGTTATGATACGCGTCTTTAAGCAGCGTAACCCGACTTAAATCAAGATAGTCCCGCGGATAGTGCCTTACCAAATCCTCGCAGGTGTAAATATTAAGTTTGTTCAAGTCCCTTTCCCGCTTGTCGGAAATAAACTTTAAGTCAGTCAGCTGCATATCCGTAAATTAATAGGGAAGACTTTTGTCTTCCCTTTGTCTATATTTATAAAACTGAAAATTTGTTTAAAATCTTATTCCAAAGATACCAGATAATAATAAACGGGCTGTCCGCCGAAGTGGAAATCTACGTCGCAATCGGGGTATTCTTCCGAAACTTTTGCGGCAAGCGCTTCCGCGTCTTCCTCGGCAACGTCCTTGCCGTAATACAGCGTAATCATCTCGTGCTCGTCGTTTTTCAACGCCTTTACAAGCTTTAACGTAGTTTCCTCTATGTTGTCGCCCTTGGCGAGAATACGCTTATTGTCAAGCCCTATTATGTCGCCTTCTTTAAGTTTGAAGCCGTTCATAGTGGTGTTTCTCACCGCATAGGTAACCTGACCGGAAGCCACGTTGTCTATGGCGTGAATCATATTCGTCTTGTTTTCGGAAACCGCTTCGTCGGCGTTGAACGCAAGCGCCGCGGCAAAACCCTGAGGCACGTTTTTTGTAGGGATAACGTGAATAGTACGGTTTGTAACAAGCGCTTTCGCCTGCTCGGCGGCAAGAATTACGTTGCTGTTGTTGGGGAACACGAAGACGTTGCTTGCGTTTATTTTTTGAACGGCGTCCGCAATATCCTGCGCGGAAGGGTTCATCGTCTGTCCGCCTTCCATTACCCTGTCGCACAACAAATCTTTAAAAATTTCTTCAAGACCGGTACCCGCGCAAATGGCAAGCATACCCATCTCTTTCTTTTCCGCTTCAAGCTTGGCTTTAAGCGCGCGGTTTTCTTCAAGCATATTCTCGATTTTTATTCTGTCGAGTTCGCCTAATTCAAGCGCGTAAGAAAGCGCCACGCCGGGGGTGTTGGTGTGCACGTGCACTTTAACCAACTCCAAATCGCCTATACAAATAACGCTGTCGCCTATTTGCATAAGTTTTTCTTTCAGCTTGTCTATATCGGCAAGCGTGGTCATCTGCTTTAAATTTACTACAAAAAATTCGGTGCAATACGCAAATTCGATATCGCCCAAATCAAGATTTATAATGTCCGAGTTATCCCCGAAAACGTCGTCCTCGCTCTTTTTGCTGTCAACCGCTTCGGTGGGAATTTCTTCAAGGTCGGTTTCCTCGCCGGAAATCGCCGCAAGAAAACCGCGCATAATCGTCATAAGTCCTACGCCGCCGCTGTCCACAACGCCCGCCTTTTTAAGCACGGGCAGAAGTTCGGGCGTGCGCGCAAGCGCCTCGTCGCCCACTTCGATAAGCGCCGTCAAAAACTCAACAAAGTCTTTATGCTTGCCGGCAAGTTTTGCGGCGGACTCGCTCATACAGCGGACAACCGTCAAAATAGTGCCTTCTTTGGGAATGGAAACCGCGCTGTACGCAACTTTTGTTCCCGCTTCCATAGCCTTTGCAAAAGTTTTTGTATCGAAGGTATCCTTGGTTTCTTTAATAACGGAACAAATTCCGCGAAAAATCTGGGACGAAATTACGCCCGAGTTGCCGCGCGCGCCTTTCAAAGCGCCCTTGGAAACCGAGTCGCAAATTTCCTGAAAACGGTTGGACGAACACGCGTTCATCTCCTTAACCGCCGATTGCATAGTAAGCGACATATTTGTGCCCGTGTCGCCGTCGGGTACGGGAAAGACGTTTAACGCGTCAACTTTTGCCCTGTTTATTTCAAGCATTCTGGCACCGGAAAGAACCATTTTACGAAATTCGGTGCTGTTTATCGTTTTTTGCATATTACTCCTGATAACTCCTGAAAGCGTCGTGTGTTAAGCAAGCGTCGAATGTGTATTTTAAATTAATGACCGAAAATTTTTACGACTTAAATTAAGGTAAAGCTTTAATTTAAGGCTTTACCCCTATAATATTTACGTTTACGGTATCTACAATCATACCTGTAAAACGTTCAACTTTATATTTGATACCCTCTTTTAGGGACTCCGCCACGGCGCTTATGGAAACTCCGTATTTAATAACCACGTTTACGTCGATAAAAATTCTGTCCCCCACGGTAACAACTTTTACGCCGCGTCCGTCGGGCTGTTTTTTCAAAAGTTCTGAAAGTGAATCGGTAAGCGAACGGGAAGCCGTGTCTACAATTCCATAGCATTCCAGCGCAGCGTTTTTAGCCACCTTTGCGATGGCTTGGTCGGATATTGAAATTTTTCCGTATACGTTGCTTGTGTTAACCGACATTTTCTGCTCCTTTTACGCTGAATATTCTAACCTATTTTATAACAATTTGCAAGTGTTTCCCGACGAATATATTAAATTCGTTGCAAAAACGGCGGTTAATCGGCGCAAAAATACCGCCGCGCGTAAAACCCGTTTTAAATTATTTTGTAAAATAGTCAAAAAATTAAAACTTTAATTGCGTTTTTGATTGATTTTTTTTGAATTGCGTGGTATATTATTCAAGGTCGCTTTTATACGGCTTTATTTTTAACTTTAAGAATTTATCCCTACGGAGGTGTAATAATATGTCGAGAGTTTGCAGCGTATGCGGAAAAGGTCAGACGACGGGCAACAACGTAAGCCACTCTAAAAGAAGAACCAGAAGGACTTTCAAAGCGAACGTTCAAAAAGTTTCTTACGTTGAAAACGGCAAGCAGGTTACGGGTTACGTTTGCACGCGTTGCCTTAAATCCGTAGAAAGGGCGTAAATTTTTGCCCTGCGGAAACAGTTTTTTCCGCATTAATATTAATAAACCGCCGTCCGCGCAATTATGCGCGGACGGCTTATTTTTATGTTAATTTACAACCGCTTTTCTTCTTCCTTTCCCCCCGCGGTTTCCCAACCTCGACAGTTAACTGTTATCGGACACTTTTTTCTATATCTGGGAGATAAAAAATTACTTACACAATGTCCACACCCTACTTTTACAAATTCACCGTCGATTATTGCGTAATGCCAAACAAAATTTTTACAATCTTCACAGCGTGTTTTTTCTTTTTTTAAAAACATATCACACCTCTTAATTCTCTGCATTTAATATTATAAGTGTAAGACATATCTTACGTCAAGCATATTTTGTAAAGTTTATCTTACAATATTGCTATGAAAAACTTATTTTCAAAAAGACTTGGCGCTTTGATTGCGGAAAGCGGAATTTCGAAAAGGGCGCTTGCCGCAAAGCTTGGCGTTTCCGCCACAAGCATATCGGACTGGACAAACGGAAAAATTCAACCCACGGCGGAAAACGTTTATCTGGCTGCGCTTTACTTCCGCGTAAGCGCGGACTATTTATTGGGGTTGGAAGACGAAACGGGCGCAAAAACATATTGAACGCAAATAAAGCCCTCCCGCGCAACTTTTTTGGTTTGCGCGGGAGGGCTGTTTTGTTGACAAATTAAATTTTTATTCCATACCGTCAAGCTCGTCAAGGCTTAAATTAAAACTTTCAATAAAGTTTTCAAAAAAGTAATCCACTTCGGGCATCTTGCGGGAAAGCAAATCTTTTTTTATGGATTTTTCCGCTTTTATAAACTCTTTATTGCCGTAACGCAATTCTTCAAGACATTTCACGTACGCTGCAAGCCTGTCGGCTGCCTTCATTAAAGAGTATTCGTAACTGTCCGCTTTCGGCTTTATGCATAGTGCAAATTCGTCGCGCAACTCCTGCGGAATTGTTGTCAGCAGTTTGTCGCAGGCGGTGTCCTCCAAATTTTTATACGCGCCAAGTATTGACTGATTAAAATATTTAATAGGCGTGGGCATATCGCCCGTCATAACCTCGCTGCACTCGTGGTACACCGCGTACAAAACCGCTTTTTCCGCGTCGGCGTTTCCGCCGAAAACTTTGTTGTTTATTACGGCGAGCGCGTGCGCAAACATTGCCACCTGTTGTGAATGCTCCATAATATTTTCTTCGCGGACGGAACGCATAAGCTGCCAACGCTTGATATACTTCATTCTGTCCATAAAAGCGTAAAAATCGTATTTCATATATTTATCCGTAACGTTTTTTTATATTATATAACCTGCGCGCAAAAAAAACAATAAATAGCAGTTGACTTTATCTGATTTTAATTATATAATTTAATCATAAAAAATTTAATATACCGTCGGGGGTGCCCGCAAATTTTTTATGCGGGCTGAGATTATACCCTTTGAATCGGCAAAGTAATGTTTGAGCGATAGTACAAAGTGATTTTTTCGGCGTTCCCTGAATTTTTTTACAGGAGCGCTTTTTGTTTGTTACGGCGATAAACCGTATGCAAACCGCGGCGGTAGAAGGAGTTTTAATGTTTACCTTTTCACTGCTGGAAGTTTCTTCCCAAACCACCGACGTTGTAAAATGGGTGTCGACGGGCGTAATTGCGCTTTTGGTAATTATACTTGCCGTAACCTGCGTAAAAGGCAAAAAGTTTTCAACAACGGAAATTGCCTTTGCAGGAGTTTGCCTTGCCGCGTCCTTCGCGCTGTCGTTTTTAAAATTTTCACCCGTGCAGTTCGGCGGCTCTATCACCCTTGCAAGTTTTGTGCCCGTGCTGGTGTACGCATATAAATTCGGACCCGTGAAAGGGTTGCTTGCCGGCGTAATTTTGGGACTGTTCAACTTTATTTCAAGCCCGTATATCCTTACCCCGTTTACTTTTATACTCGATTATATTCTTGCGTTTGCAAGCATAGGACTTATGGGTTTTGCGCCGAAGTTGGGCAAACTTTCCGCCGCGGCAAAAGTTTCGTTGGGAACGCTTATTGTTTATGCCGCGAGATTTGTTTTTCACCTTGCTTCCGGCTTTATTTACTTTGCGCAGGACGCAATATGGGTCGACTTGCCAGCAAACAATATGTTTGTTTATTCGTTTTTATACCAATGCGTTTACCTGCCCGCCGACTGCGTGTTGTGCATCGTCGTGCTAGTTGTACTTGCAAAGAGCAAAACGCTTGAAAAACTTTTGAATATTATGGACAAAAAACAAACCGCTGCGCAAGCCGCCGTGCAAACTCCGCAACCGGTTGACGACGAGGGAATACAGACAAGTCAGGCGGCAAATAATTCTTCCGCCGACGAAAAAAGCTAATAATTAATAAAAATCAATCCCCCCTGAGCGAAAACTTATACTTCGCTCAGGGGGGATTTTAAATTGCTTTATAATTCTTTTAACAATGGACAAACTGCAACAGGTCCACCAGCACCGCAAAACCGAGAATAGCCACAAATCCCACGCCGTGAATAATCGCCTCTACCTTTCTTGGAACGGGCTTGCGGAAAATCCACTCTATGAGGCAAAAAATTACTTTGCTGCCGTCCAGCGCGGGAATGGGCAAAAGATTGAAAACCGCCAGATTGACCCCGATATATGCCGCAATCTGGAAGAAACTTTGCGCGCTTTGCGTGGCTATTTGCGAAGTAAGTTTAATGGTGGTGACAGGACCGCCTACCGCGGACAGACTTAAATTGCCCGTAAGCAATTCTCCCAAAACCTTAAAAATTGTGCCCGCTATGCGAAACGAATACGTAAACGAGTGCCCTAGCGTTGTAAAAAAGCCGAAGCGGTAGTTTACCGCGGACATATAATACAGCCCTTCTTCCGACTTTAAAATACCCAACGCGTCAAAAGCGTCGTAAGCCTGTTCGGTATTTTTAAAGTCGCAATCGGCGCGCAGTTTTATCTTTACGTCCTGCTCCTCGCCCCCGCGAAAAACGCGAAAGTCCACCATATCCCCGCTCTTTTTGCCGTTAAGCGCGCCCATAACGTCGGTAACCAAAAATATGTTTTTGCCGTCAATTTTCAAAATACAATCGTCCTCTTTTAATGAAAACTCGGCGTATTGCTCGGCGTCCGCGCCCTGATAGGGGGCAACGCTACCCACCTTAAACACCGTTTGTCCGAAAGAAAACAACGAAATTATTATAAGCAACAAGGCGAAAATATAGTTGAACAGCGGACCCGCCACTAGCACAATAATTCTTTGCCACGGTTTTTTGCTGTTGAAGGAATCAGGGCTGGACTCCTCGCCGTTGTCCTCCCCTTCAAAGCCGCAAAAGCCGCCCAAAGGCAAAGCCCTGACGGAAAACACCTCTCCCGTTTTTTTGGACGTGCGTTTAAAAAGTCTGGGGCCGAAGCCTATTGCAAACTCGTTTATTTTAAATTTAAGCGCTTTGCCGGCAAGATAGTGCCCGAACTCGTGCACCGTTATCATAACCAACAAAATAAGCAGCGCCAGCGCTATCGAACCAATCGTCCGAAAAACCGACGCCGCGGAAAGTAATATCTGCATTTAGTCCTTTTTGGCAGTTGCACGCGGAATATGCCGCGTTTACTGCTTTTTGAAGATTATTTTTTGCGCCTTCCAACGGGCGGCTTTATCAACTTCTTCCAACTGTCTGAAACTTACCGCCTCGTCGCGGGGAGTGGTTGATATAACGCCGGAAACCACGTCATATATGGCGGTAAATTTTATTTTTCCGTCCAAAAACGCTTTTACGGCAACCTCGTCGGCGGCGTTAAGCGCGCAGGGCAGCGTTCCGCCTTCCTTCGCACAGGTCAAAGCCAAATCGTACAAAGGATAGTCCTTGCGGCACAACGGCTCAAACTGTAACGAAAACGCTTTTTTGAAGTTTAGCGGCTCTACCGACGTCGGCAACCTCTGCGGATATGAAAGCGCAAGGCTTATGGGAACTTCCATAGTCGGCGCCCCCATCTGCGCAAGCAAAGCGCCGTCCTTAAACTCTACAAGCGAATGCACCACGCTTTGCGGCTGTATAACCGTTTCTATCTTAGAGTACGGCGCGCCGAAAAGCGCGTGCGCTTCAATTACTTCATACCCCTTGTTAAGCAGCGTTGCGCTGTCAACGGTAATTTTTTTGCCCATCTTCCACGTGGGGTGGTTAAGCGCCTGTTCGGGCGTTACCTCGCTTAGTTCCTTTTGGCTTTTGCCGCGGAACGCGCCCCCGCTCGCCGTAATTATCAACCGCTTGAATTGCGTCTTTTTGTCAAAATGAAAGCACTGCCAAATTGCGGAGTGTTCGCTGTCAACGGGAATTATTTCCACCCCGTTGCGCTCGGCAAGCCTTGTTACAACGTCGCCGCCGCAAACCAAAGTTTCTTTATTTGCAAGCGCAAGCGTTTTGCCCGCGCGTATCGCTTTAAGGCTGTATTCCAGCCCCGCAAAGCCACCGGCGGCGTTAAAAACCAAATCCGCGCTATGCCAGTCCGCCGCGGCAAGCGCCGCTTCCTTTTCCACCGAAGCGACGGCGTTATGCTCGGGCTTGAACTCCCTGACCTGCCTTGAAAACTCCACGGAAGCATTTTGCGCCGCCAACGCGACTATTTTATACTTTGCGGGATTTCTTCTTACAACGTCAAGCACCTGTTTGCCAATAGAACCGGTTGAACCTATCAAAGCAATGTTTTTCATATTTATTATACCCGAAAAATTTTATTTAATGACTAAAAACGCCGCCTGAAAGGCGGCTTTTGCGTTTATTTTAAATTTTAACCGCTTTTCGGCAATATCTTTTAAGAAATTATTGAACCGAAAGCAAACAACACCAATACTCCGCAATACAGCATACTGTCAAATCTGTCCAGCACTCCGCCGTGCCCGGGCAAAAGGTTGCCCATATCCTTTATGCCGCACTCGCGCTTGATTGCGCTTTCAAACAAGTCGCCAATCATTGCAAGAATAGACGTACCCAATCCCACCAGAACAAACGTCACAAGCGGATGAATTTTTTCACTGGAAAATACAAGATAAACTTCGTTAAATCTCCAAAGATAAACGTTATTGTTTATCCCGCCGAACCAATACATAACATAATATGCGACTATCGCGCCCAGTATACCGCCGATTATGCCGCCGACCGCGCCAATAACCGTCTTGTTGGGGGAAAGTTGCGGGGCAAGTTTCAACGGTATCCAACGCTTAAACAACGTACCCACTATATACGCACCGGCGTCGGTAAACACTGTGCACAAAATAAGCACAAGCATCGCCACCATAGAGTTTTGCGGCAAATGGTTTATGGACGCAAGCAAAGCGGGCAAAACGCCGCAGTACATCATACAGAACACGCAGGAAATAGTTCCTCTTACCGAACTTCTTACGTGGTCGAAAACGGAAGTTGCCGCAAGGCACATAAAATATACCGCAAACGCGCACGCCACGGCAAGCAAGCCCGCCTGCCAGGTCATTTCAAGTATGACGCACAAAGGCACTACCACCGCGCAAAAAGCAATGGTAAATGTGCGCTGCGCAAACGAAATTTTTTTGTCCTGAGAGTTTTGCCTTCCGTCTATCGCGCGAAGAAATTCCAGACAGCCGATAACGGCAATGCCGCAAAACACTATATCAAAGCCGAGCGAGCCCCAATAAATTATAGTGCCGAAAACGGCTTCCGTGCGCGGAATACACCACTTCATTGCGCACAGCGCAACTACTATAACCACGTATATTACCGAAGTAAGCGTTCGTTTAAACGTAGAACTGTCCTTTGTTTTGTTTTTTACAGTTTCCAAAATCAACTAATCCTCTAAAAATAATATTCCCCTTATTCACACGTTTCCAAACCGTCTGTCCCTGCGCGCAAACTCGTCAAGCGCAGCGTCGAACTCGGCGTCCGAAAAATCGGGGAAAAGTATATCGCAAAAATAAAGTTCCGCATACGCCGCCTGAAAAGTAAGAAAGTTTGACAGGCGCTTTTCTCCGCCCGTCCTTATTATAAAGTCGGGGTCGGGTATGCCGTCCGTATACAAAAATTTTGCAAATTCTTCCGCGCAAAGTTTTTTGCCGTTTTCAACCGCAAGATTTACGGCGCGCAGAATTTCGGACCGTGTTCCGTAATTTATTGCAAAAATAAGCGTAAACTGCGCGTCTGCGGGCGAATTTTCTTCCCCCTCGCGCAACAGTGCGGCAACGTCCTCGGGCAATGCCGACAAATCGCCAATCACCTTCACGGCGGAACCTTTTTTATATAGTTTTTTTACGTTCGATTTAAAATATTTTCTGAAAAGGTTGTATAAGCCTTCGACTTCCTCTTTCGGACGGGCAAGATTTTCCGTGGAAAGAGTGTACGCCGTAAGATATTTTACACCCCGCGCTTTTGCGTGCTCGGCAAGCCCTATCATTCGGTTCATTCCCGCGTTATGCCCGTAAGACCTGGGCATATGCCGCAGTTTAGCCCACCTGCCGTTGCCGTCCATAATCAGCCCGACGTGCCGCGGAAGTACTTCTTTGCCTTCCATCAAACGGTCATTATCTCCTTTTCCTTGGCTGCGGTTGCGGCGTCTATTTCCGCAATGCAATCGGAAACGTATTTTTCCACGTCCTTTTCATACGAAGCAAATTCGTCCTCGGAAAGCAGTTTTTCGTTTTTAAGTTTTTTGAAGTTTTCCAACGCGTCGCGGCGGATATTGCGCGCGGCTATTTTAGAATCCTCGCCCATCTTGCGGATTTGCTTTGACAAATCGCGGCGTCTTTCTTCGGTAAGTTGGGGAAAAGCAAGCCTAATCACCTTGCCGTCGTTGGTGGGCGTTATACCTATGTTTGAAGTTTGAATAGCCTTTTCAATCGCCTTTAAAAGGGACATATCCCAGGGGGAAATTACAAGACACCTGCCTTCCTGAACGGATATGTTCGAAGTTTGGTTTACAGGCGTAGGCGCGCCGTAATAGTCCACCATAATTTTATCCAGAATATGCGGATTTGCACGTCCCGCGCGTACCGCGGCAAAATCTTCTTTAAGCACGCTGACCGTTTTTGAAAGTTTGTCGTCAAGAACGAGTATTATTTCTTCTACCTGTTCGCTGTCAATCATTTATAAATGCTCCTTGGGATTGTTATTATTATGTTTATTTTTAAGTTTTAAAAACCTGCTTTTGTTTAAGCAGCGGGCTGCTCGGCAGCCGCCAACTTTTCGGTTTTTCTTTCAATAGCAAACGAGGCTATAAGCGTCACCGTGATTATCGCAAAATATATCAACTGCTGAATTAACTGTGCGACTATGCCGGAATACAAAATAAATTCTTCCGCGTCAAAAGAAGAAATTATGCCCGGCAATTCGTCCCTGTGATAATCATAATTGTCGTTATAATACTCTTTCCACTTGCATACCGTGGCGATTATCAAAACAAGAAACAATACCGTAACGGCTATGTCGACTACAAACGCAAACACCTTTTTTGTAGGTTTTTTTGCAAAAAAAGCGGATATGCCGGCAATTATTCCGCATATTGCGAATACTACGCCGACCAGACTTATTACCGCCAAAGGTTTTTGAAGGGCTTCAAATTCTTCCGCTAACATATAAACAGTTTCGCCGTTGACTATTTTATAGTAATAATAAGGTGTATAGCAAAGAAACTCTATCGAGTTATACAACGTGGCAAACGCGTTTACAATTGCGGCAAACAGCGCAATAATCAAAAAAATCGCTAAAATTTTCTGCTTGTTGATTTTATGCATAACGTTATACCTTAATTATTGTCGATAATAGTGCCTATACGTTCGCCGCACACGGCTTTTATGATGGAGTTTTCCTCGTCCAGCCCGAAAGCAAGCACGGGAATTCCGTTTTCCATACACATAGTCGCGGCAGTGGTGTCCATTGCCTTTATTCCGTTATTAATAATGTCGATATATCTTATATGTTCGTATTTTTTCGCTTTGGGGTTAAGTTTGGGGTCGCTGTCGTAAATTCCGTCAATATTTTTTGCCATCAACAGCAAATTTGCCTGAATTTCGCACGCCCTCTGCGCCGCGGCGGTATCGGTAGAGCAATACGGATTGCCCGTTCCGCAAGCCATAATAACCACTCTGCCCTTTTCAAAATGGTGCAAAGCCTTTCTTAAAATGTACGGCTCGGCAACAGAAGTCATAATAAGCGCCGTCTGTACTCGCGTGGGTATTCCGCGTTGTTCCAAAGCGTCCATCATTGCAAGCGAGTTCATAACGGTGGCAAGCATACCCATATGGTCGGCAGTGGTTCTGTCCATCTGCTTGCCCTGCCTTCCGCGCCAGAAGTTGCCCCCGCCTATTACAAGCGCGATTTCCACGCCCATATCGTGCACGGTTTTAATCTGCTCGACCACGCGGGAGATAACCGTTTCGTCAAGGCCGTGCCCCTGAGGACCGGCAAGCGCCTCTCCTGAAAGTTTAATTAAAACTCTTTTATACTCGGGCTTCATTTTGAATTTTATTACCTCACTCTAAGACAGTATATCATTAAGTCAAATAAATTTCAACAATTATAAACAAAAATCCAAAACAAAGTTTAATTTGTACAAGCAATATTTAAATTATTGTTGAATATACCCCATATTTCGGCAAAAACATACGCTTTTTTTAAGTTTACGCCATAAAACGCCCTAAGCGCGCCGCGCGGTAAACTCCGCGCGGCGCGCTTAAAAAAATTATTCTTCGCCTGCAAGTCTTGCCTCGCGGTCGGCAACCGCAAGCGCTTCAATCATTCCCTCTATGTCCCCCATAATAAAAGTATCCAACGAATAAAGCGAAAGCCCTATTCTGTGGTCCGTTACCCGCCCTTGCGGAAAGTTGTAGGTGCGTATGCGCTCGCTTCTGTCGCCCGTACCCACCAACGATTTTCTGTGTTCGTCGTAAGCGGAACGGTTTTGCGAATTGTAAAAGTCGTAAAGTCTTGAACGCAGCACCTTAAACGCTTTGTCCTTGTTTTTTAACTGACTGCGCTCGTCCTGACAGGTTACCACAAGCCCCGTGGGGAAATGGGTAATGCGTATCGCCGTTTCCGTCTTGTTTACTTTTTGTCCGCCCGCACCCGATGAACGGTAAACGTCCACGCGAATATCCTCGTCGCGGATTTCCACCTCAACGTCCTCCGCTTCGGGCAAAACCGCCACCGTTGCGGTTGAAGTGTGCACCCTTCCCTGCGACTCGGTTTCGGGCACGCGCTGAACGCGGTGCACCCCGCTTTCAAATTTAAGCTGCTTGTACGCGTCTTTGCCTGAAACGTTGAAAACCACTTCCTTTATGCCGCCCAATTCCGTTTCGTTTACGTCCACAACCTCCGTTTTAAGCCTGTGCCTTTCGCAATAGTTCAAGTACATTCTGTAAAGTTCGTAAGCGAACAAAGCGGCTTCTTCGCCGCCCGCGCCGCCGCGGATTTCCACAATACAGTTTCTGTCGTCGTTTTTGTCCTTAGGCAACAGCAAAACTTTGAGTTCGTCGCGCAAAACTTCAAGTTTTTCTTTACAGTCGCGCACTTCCGCCTGAAACATTTCGCGCATTTCGGCGTCCGTTTCCGTCCTTTCCGCTTCCGCCGCCGCGTTCATCTGCCTTTCCGCCTCAGCATACTCGGCGTATTTTTGCGCGGTTTCGGCAATTTCCGCCTGCGCTTTGGCTGTTTTTGTCCACTCTGCGGTGTCCGAAATTACCGCAGGGTCCGCCATTTTTTGGGACAGCTCTTCATACCGCGCGTAAATATCCTTTAATTTTAAAATCATTTTATCTGCCATAATTCAAACCGCATAAATATTGCCGTAAAAAATCCTGCACGAAAAACTATTTCGCTGATTCTTTACGGCAATTTTTTTAATATTAACGTTGCGCGCGTAATTTTGCAAATTAAAAAACTATTTTTACAAACCTTTCCACGCCGCTTAAATCTTTTAAAACTATCGCGTAATCGCGCTTGGGGAAAATCTTCAAAATCGCTTCCGTCTGCCCCTCGCCGCACTCCACAATCAACATTCCGTCGCGCGTAAGATAATTGCGCACGTATTTTGCAAGCATACGGTAAAAATCCAACCCGTCGTCGCCGCCGTCAAGCGCTATCCTCGGCTCGTACTCGCGCACTTCCTTCTGCAAAAACGGAATTTCTCCGCTTTTGATATAAGGCGGATTGCAAACGATTATATTGTATCTGCCGTGGATATTGTTGAACAAATCGCTTACCACAAAGGAAACGTCTACGCTGTTGTAGTTTGCGTTTTCCTTTGCAAGCATAATAGCCGCGTCCGAAATATCCGCGCCCGTCACGCTTACGCCCATTCCCTTGCAGGACTTTGCAACCGCAATAGCCACGCAGCCCGTGCCCGTGCACATATCCAATACCTTGTCGTTATTTTCAACGCTTTTTATTGTTATGTCCGCAAGCATTTCCGTTTCCGGTCTGGGAATAAGCGCGCGCTCGTCGCATTTTATTTTAAGTCCGTAAAACTCCGTGTCGCCGATTATATACCAAAGCGGTCTTCCCGTAAGACGTTTTTTTACAATTTCGTCTATTTTTTTGCTTTCGGAAGGTCTTACCGTGCGTTCGCCCCTGCCGAGTTCGCTCCTCTTAATATCCAGAACAAGCGAATAAATCCACTCGGCGTCGCTTTCGTCAATATCGCGCTCGGCAAACTTCTTTTTTGTTTCCTGCAACATTTTGGAAAGTATTCCGCTGGTTACAAACTGCGTTTCGGGAATGGTTTCGTCCGCGTCCATTTCCAACACCTTGTTGAAAGCCGCAATTGCGACTTCTATCATTTTTTCGTCCGGTTCGCGCGTGGTCAAATACTTTTGCAAAAGCATTCCCGGCGCTTTAAGCGCCCTTACAAACGGATTGTCAAACCGCGCAAGCAGCTTCAAAACTTCGTAAGAAACGCCCGCAAGCAACGGCAACAACACAAGTTCCAAACCGATATTTATAAAAAATCTCGCTACTTTACCGGGCGTGGAAGAAAAAACGTATTCATAGAACACCCAGCTTAAAACGGAAATTACAACTATGTTTATAAACAGAACTATAAACAAAAACGAAGTGCCGCACCTGTCGTGTATACGCGAACAATTTTTTACGTTTTCGGGCGTAAGTTCAAAGCCGTGCTCGTAAGCGTTTATGGTTTTATGTTCCGCGCCGTGATACATATACAGCCTGCGTATGTCTTTAAGCAGCAGTATAATTCCCAGATATGCAAGGAAAATAATAAGTTTTATTACCGCAAGCAACACGTAATACGCCCAATGATGCTCGTCAATAGGCGCCACGGGAGAATTTACCTTCTCCTGCAAAGCGGGAATAAGCCCCACAAGAAAACGTGGCAGCAAAAAGAATATCGCCACGGCAAGCACCACGCCGATAAATACCGAAACGACTGTAAGTACGTCCATAAGGCTTACTTTAAACTTTTCGGCAAACCACTTCTGCACTTTACCGGGGTCTTCCTCCTCGTTGTCGCCGTATACCGCTGCGGAACGCATCAGCGTTTTTGTACCGCGCACAAGGGACGAAAACAGGTTGACCACGCCGCGCACAAATGGTATTTTTGAGGCGGTTTTTGCGGCGTTGCTTCTTTTAAGGCGGTTAGCTTCCACCTGAACTTCGCCGTCGGGGTCGCGCACGGCGGTCGCCATACTCGATTTACCCATCATCATAACGCCTTCCAAAACGGCTTGCCCGCCAATGTACGTACAATTTTTTGCGGCTTTTTTAGTTTTTTCTTTGTTTTCTTTTTTTGCCATTATTAAGACTTTAATCCTTAAATCGCGCCGTTATGCGCAATTCCCACACATAAAACACTTATCCGAAAAAAAACAAGCAGGCTCCAAAAAATCTTTGGAGCCGTTGTGTTAAATATTGTATCTTTTCTTGAACTTGTCTACACGGCCGCCTGTATCAACCAACTTCTGCTTACCGGTAAAGAAAGGATGGCACTTGTTGCAAATGTCAACTTTCAATGTTTCCACGTTTTTCGTGGTACCCGTCTTAAAAGTCGCGCCGCACGCGCAAACTACGGTAACCTCGTGATATTCGGGATGTATTTCGGGCTTCATAACGTTCACCTCGCTTTATTTCTTATAACGCTTCACTATTATAATAAATATATTCGGCATAGTCAATTAATTTACCCCGACTTTAACGATTTTACTTAAAAATCACACCCGATAAAATTTTATAAAATTTAGTTGCAAAAGTTTTTTGTATAGCGTATAATGTGCATTAGTTAGTGTATGGATAACTGGATTTTAAAGGGCGTAAAAAACCTCGTAAACGAACCTGCGAGCGTAAACATAACGTCGCCCACTCAAATTAAAGTTAAGGTATCGCACCTGCTTTTAACCGACTACGACGCACTTTTGTACAGCGGAAAAATGGAAACTGCTTTCCCCAGAATATTAGGGCGTTCCGCAGTCGGCATAGTTACCGAAGCGGGTGAAAAGTGCTACGGCATAGAAAAAGGAACAAGGGTTTACTTTTTGCCTTCCCGCGCGTGCGGCGAATGTTTGCCGTGCAAAAGCGGTAAAACGAAGGATTGCCGCGAGGTTTTGTCCGCCGGTAAGGATTTTGACGGATTTATGCGCGATTTTGTGGTATGCGAATATAACGAAGTTGCGCCCCTTCCCGCAGCTGTGGACGATTTTAACGCGCTCTGCATAGAAACGATAGGCATTGCCCAAAATATTTACGATAAACTCAATCTTAACGCGGGCCAGAGAGTGGCTGTCGTGGGAGCGGGTTTTACGGGCAATATCATCGCGCAAGTGCTGTTATACCACAAGATTGTTCCGGTAGTAATTGACAACTCGCCCGCCAACCTTGAAAAAGCAAAAAAATGCGGCATATACTACGCCTTCCCCGCCGACGACGATTTGGAAGAAAACGTCAAAAACGCGACGGGCGGCGCTATGTGCGACGCGGCTATTTACTGCTCGGGTTCGCGACTGCCTGTTTCGGTTGCGCCGCGGTTGGTTGCAGACGGAAAGGCGCTTGTTTTGTGCGATATTCCTTTGAATCCGGTCAATCTGGACGCGGGCGCGATTATTGAAAAAAATCTGACCGTGTTCGGCGTAAACGATTCTTACGGATATACCGACGCCGTTATAAATATGCTTATGCAAAAAGCCGTAAACATAGATATTGAACGTGAAATTCTTTCCGAATACGATTTAGCCGCCTTGCTTGAAGATAAAGCGACAAACGCTTCGCCTTCAAAACAAAGCAAAATGACAGTATTAAAAATGATAATCTGATTTATCGGCGCGCGTAATTTTCCGCTATGCGCAATTTTCCGAAATTTATATTTTCTTTGAATTTTTTATATATGGCGTTAATTGCGGCACAGATTGCCGCAATTATTTTTTTATGCCTGTTTATTCCCTCCGTTTTGCCGGCGGCGATTACGTTTGCGCTTATTTACCTGCTTTCGGCAATTACCGCGGCGGTGCTTTTCGTGCGCAAGGGTACGGCGGAAATAAAGTGCGCGTGGTTTGTGCTTATAGTCGCTTTGCCGGTGGCGGGCGCCATAATTTATTTCACCGCCACTATAAAGTGTAAGCCGTGCGGAATTTTGCAGATACGCGCGCCCAGACAGACGGGGCTTGCGGGCGCCGCCGCCCTGACCTGCGGCACTACGGAAGCGGGCTACGACCGCGCGGAGTACTTTAAAAGCGGCTCCGAGTTTTTCAAACGTCTGTTAAGCGAAATTAGCAATGCAAAAAAATACGTGTTGCTTGAATTTTTTATTATAGCGCGCGGGCACATATTCAACGCGCTGATAACCGCCATAGAGCGGGCTAAGGAAAACGGCGCGGAAGTAAAGATAATTTTCGACGGCGTGGGCTCCGCCTTTAAATTGCGCAGAAAGGACGTTAAACGCCTTAAAGCCGCGGGCGCGGAGGTAAAGACTTTTCACCGCCTTACCCCGCTGCCCCGCGCAAAACTTAACTTGCGCGACCATCGGAAAATTGCTGTAATAGACGGCAAAACAGCCTTTACCGGCGGAATTAACATCGCGGACGAGTACGCCAACATTATAAGCCCTTACGGGCACTGGAAGGACGTCGGCGTGGCGGTTTACGGCGCGGCGGCGCAAATATTTGAGGGAATGTTTTACTCCGTATGGAAAGGCAAGTACGAAATGACGGCGCCCGAAGGCGGCAAGTTCCGCTGCCTGCCCTTTTACGACAGTCCGCCCTATAAAACTTTTTGCGAGGACGCGTTTGTTTACGCCATCCACCGCGCGCAAAAGAGAGTGCACGTTTTCACCCCGTATTTTTGCGTAAGCGGAAAAACCGCCTCCGCCCTGCAAACCGCGGCTATGCGCGGCGTGGACGTGAAAATTATTTTGCCGCATATTCCCGACAAAAAATACGCGTTTGAACTTTCAAAAACTTACGCGGGCGAACTTGTACCTTACGGCGTCAAGTTTTACGAATATACGCCGGGCTTCATTCACGCAAAAAGCCTTATTTGCGACGATGCGGTGTTTTTGGGCAGTTATAATCTGGACTACCGCTCGGCGCACTTCAACTTTGAGTGCGGCGCGGCGTTTGAAGGAAACATAGTTGCGGAGGCGGAACAGGACTTTGACGAGTGTATTACCCTGTCAAAACCGTTCACCCCCAAACAACCGTCATTTTTCGGCAAACTTTACCGCACTTTTTTGACGTTGCTTGCGCCGCTTATGTAAAGCCAAAAATATAATATTGACAAAAACGCCGACAGGGTATATAATTTTTTTATGAAATTTTTAATAGCTTCGGATATTCACGGTTCAGCAAAATGGTGCCGCCTTCTTTTAGAAGCGTTTGAAAGGGAAAAAGCGGATATGCTTTTACTTTGCGGCGATATACTTTACCACGGCCCGCGCAACCCGTTGCCGGACAAATACGCGCCTATGGAAGTCGCCGAAATGTTAAGCAGCGTAAAGGACAAAATTTTATGCGTGCGCGGCAATTGCGACAGCGAGGTAGACCAGATGGTTTTACCCTTCCCTTTAACGCCCGACTATGCGGCGGTTTATGCGGACGGCAAAAAAATTTATCTGTCTCACGGGCACCGCGACATTCCTCCGCTTAACGACGGCGACGTTTACGTTACGGGGCACACGCACGTTCCGCATAAAGTTTGCGAAGACGGCGTGCTTTATCTTAACCCCGGTTCGGTTTCCCTGCCGAAAGACGGCAGCGCGCACGGATATATCGTCTACGAAAACGGCGAATTCGCTTTTAAATCGCTTTAATCTGATTTTTGCAAAAGTTAAACCCCCTCCGCTTAAACGGAGGGGGTTGATTTTTCGTTTTTACTTGATTAAACAGGTAACAGACGAAGGATATGCTTGCTGGTAATCATAAGGATGAGGTCAACAACCCAAAGGATGAAACCAAGTCCGATAAGACGAAGGATTGCCGCTACAATTTTGCCTTCCTGGAATCTGGTGATAGCGCCGCAAATCCACGAAGTGAAGGGAATGATTGCCAGAATCAAGCTAACGATATAGCTGAGACCAAAGTAATCGCTCTTACTTGCCATTTTTCAAATCTCCTTTTGTTTTTATTAAATATATTATATCATATTCCCATAATATGTCAATAATAAGTATATAAATTTTTTATGTTATATAATTATTGCGTATTTTTATAAAAAAACTCCGAAGGCGAATTATGCCGTCGGAGTTTATAAATTTATTTGATTTTATACGGTAAAAAAACTTTTATATCCGCTTTTTTTAAGCCGTTGCGCCTTAAACAAGCTCTATAATCGCTTCTTCCGCAGCGTCGCCGCGGCGCTGTCCCAAAAGATAAATTCTGGTGTAGCCGCCGCCCTGACCGAGTTCTTCGGCGCGCTGAGCGTATTTGGGAGCGATTTCATTGAAAAGTTTTTCCATCAAAGGATGCTGTATGTCCGCGGTTCTCTTTTTGAAGTCGGACTTCTTTTCCGCAAAGGGCTTAACTTCCTGCAAATCGCGGAGTTTGCCCATAAGCGCGCGGCGGACTGCAAGTTTTTTAGCGCTGTCCTTAACGCCTTTTACGGTAACTTCCTTTCCCTTTTTATCGGTCTTTTTAACGTCGAATTCAACGTTGTCGTCATAAACCGAAATAGCTTTGGTTATTATTTTTTCAACATAGGATTGCAGTTCTTTCGCCTTTGCCTTGGTGGTGGTAATTTTTCCGTACCAAAGCAATTCGGAAGCCTGATTTCTGAGTAACGCTTCTCTTTGTTCCGCCGTTCTTCCTAATTTGCCGGGCATATGTTAATCCTCCTTTTTTGCGAGAGAAAGTCCGTAGGATTGAAGTTTTAAAATAACTTCGTCAAGGGACTTTCTGCCAAGGTTTCTTACCTTAAGCATCTCGTCTTCCGTCTTTCTTGTCAAATCTTCCACGGTATGAATGTTTGCACGCTTCAAGCAGTTGTAGGAACGAACCGAAAGGTCCATATCCTCGATAGCCATAGCGAGTATTTTTGCCTGTTTGTCGTCCTCGTTTTTGACGAGTATGTCCATTCCCTTTATTGTGTCGGACAGGTCGACGAACAACGAAATATGGTCCTGCATTATTTTTGCCGCCAAAGAAACTATTTCCTTCGCGCTGAACGCCCCGTTAGTCCAAACTTCCAAAGTAAGTTTGTCATAGTCGGTGTTCTGTCCCACGCGGGTGTTTTCAACGGCGTAGTTGACCTTTTTGACGGGCGTGTATATGCTGTCTACGGGAATGTAGTCCAGCAATTCCGTGCGGGTGTGGTCCGCGCCCTTATATCCCCTGCCGCGGCCTATGGTTATTTCCATATCAATCTTGCCGCCTTCGTCAACGTAACAAATGTGCTGGTCGCCGTTTACTATTTCTATTTCGGAGTCCTCGCAAATGTCGCTTGCTTTAACTTCGCAGGGACCGACTTTGTAAAGGTGCACAACCTTTACGTAATCCTTGTCCGTTACGGTTGTTTTTATGGCAAGCGTCTTTAAATTGAGGATTATTTCGGTTACGTCCTCTTTGACGCCGGGTATTGCGGAAAATTCGTGCTTTACGCTGCCGTCCAAAAATCTTATGCCCTGTGCGGCTGCGCCGGGAAGAGCCGACAACAGTATTCTTCTAAGGCAGTTGCCTATTGTAAGACCGAAGCCCTTTTCAAGCGGCTCTACAACGATTTTAGCGTAAGACTGGTCCTCGCTTTCTTCCGCAAGAATTTTGGGCATATCCATTTCGATCATAAAACTTCCTCCTTTTTCCGATTATTACTTGGAGTACAGCTCGACAATCATATGTTCGGAAATCTGACTGTCAATATCTTCTCTTACGGGCAGCGCCAAAATTTTTCCCTGTAATTTTTCGGGTTCGAATTCAAGCCACTTGGGCGTGTTGACCTTTGTGGATTTTACCGCCTCGAAATATTTGTTGGACGTTTTGCTTTCTTTTACCGTTACAACGTCGCCAACCTTTACTATATAGGAAGGAACGTTTACCTTCTTGCCGTTTACAAGAAAATGACCGTGGTTTACAAGCTGTCTGGACTGAGCGCGGCTGACGCCTATTCCCATACGGAAAATAACGTTGTCAAGTCTGCGTTCCAACAGTGAAAGCATATTTTCACCGGTGATTCCCTTCATTCTGTCGGCTTTTTCGTAGTAAGAACGGAACTGTCCTTCCTGAACGCCGTAAATTCTTTTAACTTTCTGCTTTTCGCGAAGCTGCTGTCCGTATTCGGAAACCTTTTTTCTGCCCATACCGTGCTGTCCGGGAGCCATAGGTCTCTTTTCAAACGGGCACTTGCCGTTATAGCATTTTTCGCCTTTCAAAAACAGTTTTCCGCCCTCTCGTCTGCAAAGGCGGCATTTTGCTTCTCTGTAAGTTGCCATAAATCTGATACCTCCTTATACTCTGCGGCGCTTAGGCGGCCTGCAACCGTTGTGGGGAACGGGCGAAACGTCCGTAATCATAGTGATTTCCACGTCGCACGCGCCGATTGCGCGTATAGCGGACTCTCTGCCGGCGCCGGGACCCTTAACGTAAACTTCAACCGAACGAAGACCGTGCTCTTTCGCGGCTTTTACCGCCGTTTCGGTTGCCTGCTGCGCTGCATAGGGGGTGCCTTTTCTGGAACCTTTAAAGCCAAGGCTGCCCGCCGAAGACCAGCTTAACGCGTTGCCGTGGATATCGGTTACCGTTACCAGCGTGTTATTGAAAGAGGACTGAATATGAACCTGACCTCTGTCTACTTTTTTAAGTTCTCTGCGCTTTCTTGTTACGGTTTGCTTTTTCTGTTGCTGTGCCATACTCTGCCTCCTTACTTAGCGCCCTTCTTCTTGGCGACCGTGCGGCGGGGACCTTTTCTTGTCCTCGCGTTGGTTTTGGTGGACTGACCGCGTACGGGCAATCCCTTTCTGTGACGGATGCCGCGATAGCTGCCTATTTCCATAAGTCTTTTGATATTAAGCGAAACTTCCGTGCGGAGTTCGCCTTCCACTCTTAAATTGTGGTCGATATATTCTCTAAGTTTGGATACCGTCTGCTCGTCCAAATCCTTTACGCGAGTATTGGGGTCAACGCCCGTTTCGGCAAGAATTTTCTGCGAGGTTTTAAGACCGATACCGTAGATATAGGTGAGTCCTATTTCGACTCTTTTTTCTCTGGGTAAATCTACACCGGCAATACGTGCCATTTTGATTTAATTCCTCCGTTAAATTTTTTAAATGTGTTTTTTGTATATGTGAACCGCTTCAACCGTCCGCCGTAAAAATTCGGAATGTCGGCGGCAAGTTGCAGCGGGATTATTTTTGACGTTTAAATAAAACGATTACCGCTTATTTTTCGCGCGGAAAACCGCGCTTTAAAGTTTTTTAAAATTTCTATAACGGTTTTGCCCGAACGCGCGCGAATATTTCAACGCAAACCGCGCAATCTTCAACCGCAAAACAAAATTTTAAAAGATACTCAGTTTTTTGAACGCCAGGTTATTCTGCCTTTCGTCAAATCGTAAGGGCTTATTTCAAGTTTTACGTTGTCGCCCTCTATAATTCTGATATAGTTAAGGCGCAGTTTTCCCGAAATATACGCGGTTATTACGTGACCGTTGGCAAGTTTAACTTTGAAGTTGGCATTGGGCAGGCACTCTATTACTTTGCCTTCCGTTTCGATAACGTCGTCTTTTGACATTATAACTCCTGAATTTTGTTTTTATTGTCTGTCCGGCGCTTTTTAAAATTTAAAAACGCGCAAAAGCAAGCGGCGCAAACCGCAAAGGGTTTTTAAAGAAACGTCTTTTACGGTTAGACGCTCTTTAATCAGCCCTGACGCTGTTTATGGCTTTTATTTTTGGAACAAATAACCATAACTTTGCCGTTTCTTTTGATAACTTTGCACTTGTCGCACATGGGTTTAACCGAAGGTCTGACTTTCATAATAAACTCCTTTTATTCCTTTTCGCAAAGCCCGCGTTTGCGCGATTTTGCGAGATTGCCGCCGCGCCGCGCTTGACGTCAGGCAAAATTCCTGCGCCGCGTTCGGGCGTTCGGCTTTTAAAACTTTTTTTATCTTTTAATGTTTGTCTACGCCGTCCGTTTCTGTTTGCGGGCAATTGTAAGTTTTCAACGCCGAATACACTTCGGAATCGAACACTTTATCGCCGTTTAAAAGTTTTTCGCCTATCGTTTCGGCTGTTTCCGGCAACAAACGGACGTGTTTGATATTTTTTTTCTTCGGCGAAGCAAACTTTTTGAAGTTTCCGTCCACTACAAGTAGACTTCCGTCCGCGTTCACCGCCGAAATTATATAAAACCTGTTTTTATCTCTGCCTTGCAGACTTTCGCAAATTCCGCCCACGGCAGGAGTTTTATTTTTCATTTTGAACCTTTTTAAACTTCAACAAGCAACGCTGACTTTGCCGACGGCGCTTTTTTAAAGTTTATAACGTTAAAATTTCCACTCCGTCTTCTTTTATCAGCACGGTGTTTTCATAATGCGCGGCAGGCTTGCCGTCCGCGGTGTAAACAGTCCACCCGTCCGAGGCGTCCTGATAAACTTTCCACGTTCCCATTGCAATCATAGGTTCTATACAAATAGTCATTCCCGCGCGAAGCCTCATACCCGTACCGCGCTTGCCGTAGTTTGGTACGGCGGGGTCTTCGTGCATACTGCGTCCTATTCCGTGACCGGTAAGGGCGCGAACCACTCCGTAACCGTTGCTTTCCGCGTGGGTTTGTACCGCGTTGCCTATGTTATACAGCGGAACTCCCGCTTGCAAACCTTCAATCGCTTTGAAGAAACATTCTTCCGTAATTTTAACAAGTTTTTTCTTTTCTTCCGAAACGTTGCCCAAAAGAAACGTTCTGCAAGCGTCGCCGTGAAAGCCGTTTTTTTCAGCTGTTATGTCCACGCTTACTATATCTCCGTCCGAAAGTATTCTGTCGCCGGGGATTCCGTGCACAACTACTTCGTTTACCGAAACGCACGAACTTGCGGGATAGCCCTCGTAACCGAGTTCGGAAGGGTACGCCCCGCAGGAAGTTATATATTTATAGACTAATTCGTCCACTTCCTTCGTGGTCATACCTATGCGTATGTTTTTGCCGACAAAGTCCAAAGTTTCTTTGACGATGCGGCAACTTTCGCGCATATATTCAATCTCTTTTTCGCTTTTTACCGTGACCATTACTTATCCAGAATCTTGCGGATTTGAACAAATACTTCGTCGGGGCTGCCTTCGCCGCTTTTCACGGATTGAAGTTTGCCCTGCGCCTTATAATACTCTATAAGGGGCGCCGTCTGCGAATTATAAGTATCAAGTCTTGCCTTAACAGTTTCAGGGTTGTCGTCCGCGCGCTGATAAAGTTCTTTGCCGCACTTTGCGCACGTCGTCGCGCCGTTAAGCGTGGAAACGTGATAACTTTCCCCGCACGAGCACACGCGTCTGCCGCATATTCTGTCCATCAAAAGCGCTTCGTCCACGTCGATATTAAGACATAAGTCTATCTTAGCAAACTTGTCAAGTTCTTTTGCCTGAAACAGATTGCGGGGGAAACCGTCCAGCATATAGCCGTCGTTAGCGTCGTCCCACGTAAGCCTGTCGCGCACGATGTCGCAAGTAACTTCGTCGGGAACAAGTTTGCCTGCGTCGATATACGACTTTGCAAGTTTACCTATCTCGGTGCCGCCTTTTATGTTTGCGCGGAAAATGTCGCCCGTGGAAATGTGCAAAAGCTTGTATTTATCTGCAATTTTGCTTGCCTGCGTACCCTTGCCTGCGCCGGGCGCGCCCAAAAGAATAATATTCACGGAATACCTCACTAAAATCAAGGTTGTATAAGCGTTAAGCCTTTTCAAACAAACCGCGCTGAACCGCCGTAAAAGCGGTCAGGCGTTTATTTGTTTTTGAATTATTTAAGGAAGCCCTTGTAGTTTTTCATCATAAGCTGCGCTTCAAGCTGCTTATCAAGTTCCATAGCGACGGAAACTACGATTAGTATACCCGTGGTTGAGAACACGGAAAGAAGCGACGAGTTGCTTAAAACGTTCAATCCCGTAAGCACCATAGAAAGAATGGAAGGAATGAATGCCACAATGGACAGATAAATCGCGCCGAAAAGCGTAATTCTGTTGTTAATTCTCTTTAAATAGTCCGCAGTGGGTTTTCCGGGGCGAATACCCTGTATAAAACCGCCGTTTTGCTGAATGGTTTTGGAAACGTCCTCCGGATTGAACTGCATAGAAGCGTAGAAAAACGCGAATGCAAAAATCAAAAGGCACAAAACCACCATATAAATCAACTGTCCGTACCAATACGGAGAGCCGCCCGAGAACCAGTTTGTTATGTTTTCGTTTGCCGAACTGTTCGGCCAGAACATACCTATTATCATATTCGGGAACGAGATAATTGCAAACGCAAATATCAAGGGCATAACGCCGGAACCCGAAATTTTGATGGGAATAACGGACGATTGTCCGCCGTACATTCTTCTTCCTTTAACCTGTTTTGCGTACTGAACGGGAATTTTTCTTTCCGACAAGTCTACGGCGACAATGGCGCCGAATTCAACGATGGTCAAAAGCACAAAGCCCAGAACTTCCCATAAGACGGTAGGGTCTGCCTTTCCTGCATACGTTCCCAAACCGAACGCTTCGGTAAATCTTTCAACAATGGTAATTCCCGCAGTGGAGATAATACCTATAAAGATTATAAGGGAAATACCGTTTGCAACTCCGTACTCGGTAATTCTTTCGCCAATCCACATAACAAGCATAGAGCCCGCCGTATATACAACGGTAAGGAATATGCCCGCTATAACCTTAGCGCCCGTTTCGCTGATTATGCTCATCGAAGCGTTTTCGGAAAAATAGCCGAAAAATTCAAGTTTTAAAGCGTCGCCCTGTACGCCGAAGTTGATTATTATGCCGACCGCCTGTGCAATAGCAAGCGCAATTGTAACAAAACGGGTTATTTGGGCTATTTTCTTTCTTCCGTCTTCACCCTGCTTGGAAAGTCTTTCCAGCGCGGGTATACCCACCGTCAAAAGCTGAATAATAATCGACGCGTTGATATAAGGACTTATACCAAGCGCAAACAACGTTGCGTTTGAAAGCGAATCACCTGTAATCGAGGACATAAGCTGCAAAAAGCTGTTGTTTTCGATTGCGGCGCTGAATTGCGTGGGGTCGATACCCGGTACGGGAATATAGCAGCCCAAACGGAACAGCAAAAGAAGACCCAGAGTTATCCAGATTTTCTTTCGTATTTCCTTTACTTTAAAACAATTTTTTATTGTTTCGAACATGCTTGCTCCTTACCGCGGGTCGCCCCGCGGAAGCGTTTTTAATTATTCTTCGATTACGGCTTTTCCGCCCGCTTTTTCAATAGCGGTTTTAGCGCTTTCGGAGAATTTAGCCGCCTTTACGGTAATCGCGGTTTTAAGTTCGCCGTTGCCGAGAACTTTAAGCCCTACCGCGTTTTTAACTTCCTTAGCAAGTCCGTTAAGTCTTATATATCCCAAGTCAACTTCCGTCCCTGCGGGAACTTTTTCAAGCTGGCTGAGGTTGATAATAACATAACTTTTTGCCCATTTATTGTGGAATCCGCGTTTGGGAATACGTCTTGCAAGGGGCATCTGACCGCCTTCGAAGCCGGGACGAACGCCGCCGCCCGAACGAGCCCACTGACCTTTGTGACCCTTACCGGAAGTTTTACCCAAACCGGAGCCTATGCCCCTGCCGAGTCGCTTGGATTCCTTTCTTGCGCCCTCTGCGGGCGATAAAGTATCTATTCTCATAATTGCTCCTGTGTTCGCAAAAATCCTTTATATATTTTTGCAAAGCCTCTGTCGTTTTTAAACTTTTTCAACCTTTACAAGATGAGCGACTTTTTTAATCTGTCCCATATTGGCGGGGGTTTCTTCAAAGGTTTTTTCCTGACGGATTTTGGTAAGCCCCAAAGCGGCTACGGTTGCCTTTACGGACTTAATTTCGCCGTTGGTGCTTTTAACTAATGTTACTTTAACCATAATTTTGCCTCCGATTACGCTTTAAGTTCCTCAACGGACTTACCGCGCGCCGCCGCTATTTCTTCGGGCGATTTCAAATCGAAAAGTCCGTAAACGGCTGCTTTAACGCAGTTGATAGGGTTGGAAGTTCCGTGAGACTTGGTTCTTACGTCCTTAACTCCCGCTGCTTCCATAACCGCACGTACGGGACCGCCCGCAATAACGCCGGTACCTTCTGCCGCAGGCATCATAAGTACGGAACCTCTGCCGAATACGCCGAGTACGGTGTGGGGAATGGACGTTCCCTGCAACGCAACCTTCCTCATATTCTTTTTCGCCTGAGCGTTGGCTTTTTCAATCGCTTCGGGAACTTCTTTGGACTTACCCATTCCGTATCCTACCGAACCTTTTCCGTCGCCGACTACAACAAGCGCCGCAAAACGCATATTTCTGCCGCCTTTAACGGTTTTGGTTACGCGGTTTACCTGAATAAGTTTTTTAATAAGCCCGTCGTCTTCCTGTCTACGTCTGTCACCCTGTCTTCTTGCGGGTCTTTCTTTCTTTTCTTCCATAATACGCTCCTTAGAAATTGAGTCCGGCTTCTCTTGCGCCGTCTGCAACCGCCTGAACACGTCCAGTGTAAATATAGCCGCCTCTGTCGAACACAACGTTGTTCACGCCAACCTTTTTCGCTCTTTCGGCAACGGTTTTACCTACGTATTTTGCAGCTTCCGTCTTGCTCATATCGGCAACCGCCGCGGCAACGTCCTTCTGGTCGGTGGAAGCCGAGCAAAGCGTTACGCCTTTAACGTCGTCGATAATCTGAACGTAAATGTGTTTAAGACTGCGGAAAACGCTCATTCTGGGGGTATCCGCCGTGCCGCTTATCTTTTTGCGGACTCTGGCGTGCCTTCTCAAACGTTCTTCGTTTTTGTCGATTTTCTTAATCATAATATCTCCTTACAAAGCAAGCCGCCGAAACTAAACGGCGTTTCTTCGCATTGCGCAAAAGCGCACGGAATTACTTCTTGCCCTTGCCTCCCGTCTTGCCTTCCTTGCGCTCGATAACTTCGTCCGAATACGCAATTCCGTAACCGTGATAGGGTTCGGGAACTCTTATTTTGCGGATGTTTGCGGCAGTCTGTCCAACAGCCGTTTTGTCTATGCCGCTTACAACAATTTCGTTGGGGGAAGGGCATTCGAATTTGACGCCTTCCGGTTCCGTAAATTCCACGGGGTGGGAAAAACCTACGTTAAGTACCAGTTTGTTGCCCTGTTTTGCAACTTTCCAGCCGACGCCGTTTACTTTAAGCGTCTTTTTATAGCCTTCGGTAACGCCGACAACCATATTATGCAACAACGCGCGGTACAAGCCGTGTTTCGCGTCCGTGCCGACAGCGTCGGAAGTCTTTTCGACAAGCGCTTCCGCGCCTTCTACCTTGATGTTTATATCGCCCACTATTTTCTGCGTAAGCGTGCCTTTGCTTCCTTTGACGGTTACAACTCCGTCTGCGAAAGTTACGGTAACGCCTGCGGGAAGGGCTACGGGTAATTTACCTATTCTCGACATATTAAAATTACCTCCTTACCAGATGTAGCAAAGCACTTCGCCGCCTACGTTCTGCGCCTTAGCCTGCTTATCCGTCATTATACCCTTGTTGGTGGAAAGAATCGCTATTCCCAGCCCGTCCATAACTCTGGGCATTGTCTCTACGTCGGAATAAACGCGGAGACCGGGGCGGGAAACTCTTTTAAGTCCGTTGATAACGGGTCTTTTCTTGCCAACGTATTTAAGCGTTAAAACTATCTTGCCGTTATAGCCGTCTTCTTCGTGAGAAACGCCCGAAACGTATCCTTCCGAAAGCATTATGTCGGCTATGGCTTTTTTCATATTGGATGAGGGAACCTCAACCGTTTCTTTATTTGCCGCGAGCGCGTTACGCACGCGAGTAAGCATATCTGCTATGGGGTCTGTCATTTTCTTCGTCCTCCTCTTACCAACTCGATTTCTTTACGCCGGGAATCTGTCCCTTGTAAGCGAGGTTTCTGAAACATATACGGCAAACTCCGTACTTGCGCAGAACGGAATGGGGTCTGCCGCAAATGGAGCATCTGGTATATGCTCTCGTCGAGTATTTAGCAGGCTTTTGCTGCTTGTTTATCATTGCTTTCTTTGCCATATCTTACTCCTTACTTTTTGAAGGGCATTCCCATCGCCCTCAAAAGTTCTCTCGCTTCTTCGTCGGATTTAGCCGTAGTTACGAAGCATATATCCATACCCCTGATTTTTTCGACCTGGTCGTACTGAATTTCGGGGAATATAAGCTGTTCTTTAACGCCCATACAATAGTTTCCCTTGCCGTCGAAACTTTCAGAAGGAACGCCCCTGAAATCGCGCACTCTGGGAAGCGCTATGGAAACGAACTTATCGTAGAAGTCGTACATCATTTTACCGCGAAGGGTAACTTTAAGTCCTATGGGCATACCTTCGCGCACTTTGAAGTTTGCGACGGATTTTTTAGCCTTGCACAAAACAGGCTGCTGTCCCGCGATTATTTTAAGTTCGTTCTGGGCAATCTGTATGGATTTTGCGTTGTCCTTGATGTCGCCGAGTCCCGAACTTATTATAATTTTGACAAGTTTGGGAACCTGCATCGTGTTTTTGTAACCGAATTTCTTAACGAGGGCGGGCTTTACTTCTTTATCGTAATTTTCAAGCACTCTGGATTTATAAACTTTTTCCTGCGTTGCCGTTTTCTTAGTAGCCATTACGCGCCTCCTTATTCAGCCGTTCCGTCCGTCGGGGTTTCCGCGGCTTCTTCGGTTTTCTTCGCGCGCTTTCTTACGCGCTTTTTGGGTTCTTCCTTAACGGCTTTGCCGCCCTTGCCTGCGTACGCTTTGTCAAGCGTTGCGCCGCACTTGGGGCAAACTCTTACCTTCTTGCCGTCTATTACGGAATGCTTAACCCTTATTGCCTTATCGCAGGCGGAGCAAATTACCATAACGTTTGAAACGTCTATGGGCGCGGGGATTTCGACTATCTGCGAAACTTCGTTGGCGCGTCTTGCCTTCTGCGATTTTTTGTGAATGTTTATGCCTTCTACCGTAACGGTGCCGTTTTTGGGAGAAGTAGCGATAACTTTGCCTTGTTTGGCGGGAATGTCCTTGTGCGCGGCGTATTTGCCGGTTATAACGACAACCGTATCATTAACTTTAACGTTCATAGCAATTCTCCTTAAATTACAGCACTTCGGGCGCAAGCGAGATTATCTTCATATAATTCTTTTCACGAAGTTCTCTTGCTATCGGTCCGAAGATACGCGTTCCGCGAGGTTCTTTATTTGCATTGATAATAACCGCGGCGTTGTCGTCGAACGTGATATGCGTTCCGTCGTCGCGTCTTATGCCTTTGGTCGAGCGCACGATTACGGCCTTTACAACTTCGCCTTTTTTAACCGCGCCGCCGGGAGCGGCAGTCTTTACCGAACATACGATAACGTCGCCGATGTTCGCAAACTTTCTGAACGAGCCGCCCAAAACCTTTATGCACATAAGCTCTTTCGCGCCGCTGTTATCCGCGGCTTTGAGCCTTGTTTGGGGTTGAATCATAAATTTCTCCTTAAATTTGAACTTTCAACAAGTTATATCCGCAGAGGATTGCGCCGCGCACACATAAGCGAGGGGGAGAACCCCGCTCTCCTTTGCAAGCAGAACGCAATCTTGCCGAATTAAGCGGTTGAAACCGCTTTTTATAATTGCAGTCGGTACAAAATATCAAAAACGCGTACGCGCCCTGATTATTTCGCCTTTTCGATAATCTCAGCCACGCGCCAGTTTTTATCTTTCGAAAGCTTGCGGGTTTCGACTATTCTTACCTTGTCGCCCTCGCCGCACTCGTTGTTTTCGTCGTGCGCCTTGAAGCGGGTGGTCTTGGTTATGGTCTTTTTATAGAGCGGATGTTTGGATTTTTCAACAACGGCAACCACTACCGTCTTATCCATTTTGTCGGAAACGACAAGTCCAACTCTTTCCTTTCTGAGGGTTGTTCTGTTTTCCATATCTTTGCTCCTTTACGCCTTCAACTGTCTTGCGCGGATTACGGTGTTTACTCTTGCAATATCTTTTTTGACAAGATTTATTGCAAGGGGGTTTTCAAGTTGACCGCTTGCGTGACGAAAGCGCAGATTGAACAGCTCGCTCTTTAACTCTTGAAGTTTTTTCAAAAGTTCTTCATCGGTCAGGTTTACTATTTCCTTAGCCTTCATTAGCGTCACCGCCTTCTTCTACTTGCTCGGGTTCCTTGACGAGGAACTTGCACTTTACGGGGAGTTTATGGCTTGCAAGGCGCATTGCCTCGCGCGCTATGTCCTCGCTTACGCCCGCCATTTCAAACATTACTCTGCCGGGCTTGACTATTGCCACCCAGTATTCAACCGAGCCTTTACCTGAACCCATACGGGATTCGGCAGGGTGCTTGGTTATGGGTTTATGGGGGAATATGTCTATCCAAACCTTACCGCCGCGCTTGATGAAACGCGTCATCGCGATACGCGCCGCTTCTATCTGGTTGGAAGTTATTCTTGCGCCTTCCAAAGCGACAAGTCCGTATTCGCCGTAAGCAATTTTATTGCCTTTTTGCGCTTTACCGTGGATTTTGCCGCGGTGCTGCATTCTTCTTTTTACTCTCTTGGGGATTAACATTAATCTTCGCCTCCCTCTGAAATAATCAGACGTTTAGCGGCGTCAAGCACTTCTCCCTTGTATATCCAGCATTTGATGCCGAGTACGCCGAAAGTGGTGTGCGCTTCCGCAAAGCCGTAATCTATATCGGCGCGGATTGTCTGCAAGGGAATAGAACCTTCGTGATAGCTTTCGCTTCCCGCAATTTCTCTGCCGTCAAGTCTTCCGCCGACGGTAATTTTAACGCCCTTTACGCCCGTTTTCGCAACTTTGGAAATTTGCTGCTTAACAGCCCTTCTGTAACTTACGCGCTTTTCAAGCTGAGCCGCAACGGACTCGGCGACAAGTTGCGCGTCCTGGTCGATTTTGTCAACCTTTTTAACGTTTATGACTATACCCTTGCCCTTGGTGAGTTTGGATAAATCTTTCTTTATAACCTCTATTTCAGAGCCGGCTTTGCCGATAAGCACGCCGGGTCTGCCCGTGTATATGCCAACTTCAACCTTGTTGGCTGCGCGGATTATGGTTATTTTGCTGATTGCCGCGTCGTAATACTTCTTTTTAAGGAAAGTACGTATTTCGTTATCTTCCTTGATAAACGCGGAGAAACTTTTTTTGTCTGCGTACCACTGGGTATCCCAAGCGGAAATAACGCCGACTCTTAAACCGTGAGGATTAACTTTCTGTCCCATAAATTATTTCTCCTTATACTTTCTTCGCGTCGAGTATGACGGTGACGTGGCTTGTTCTCTTCAAAATCGCGTGACCGCGACCCTTGGAAACGGGCTGCATTCTTTTAAGGTGAGGGCCGCCGTTTGCAAACGCTTCGGCTACAACCAAATCGCCCCTGTCCATTCCCTTGTTGTGTTCCGCGTTAGCCGCCGCGGACATAAGCACTTTTTTAACTTCAAGACTTCCGCCCTTGTTGCAATAAGTCAAAATTGCTTCCGCTTCTTCAACGGACTTGCCGCGTATAAGCGCCAGCACTGTTCTTATTTTATAGGGTGAAATTCTAAGGTGTTTTGCCGTAGCGTAAGGACGGTTATCCTTATTGGCGGCAATTCTTTCAACCTTTTTATTCATATTGCTTGCCATAGTTTAAACTCCTTACTTCTTGGCGGTCTTCGCCGCGTGTCCCTTGAACGTTCTGGTGGGAGCAAACTCGCCGAGTTTGCAGCCAACCATATCTTCGGTTACGTAAACGGGAACGTGTTTTCTTCCGTCGTAAACCGCAATCGTATGTCCGACCATCTGGGGGAATATCGTTGTCGCGCGCGACCAAGTCTTTACGACTTTCTTCTCGCCGGCAGCGTTCATCGCCTCTATTCTTGCCATAAGTCTTTCTTCGGCATAAGGTCCTTTCTTAACGCTTCTTGACATTTTCTATTCCTCCTTAATTGATTCTCTTTAAAATGAATTTGGAAGAAGGATTCTTCTTCTTTCTTGTCTTATAACCCAAAGCAGGCTTGCCCCAAGGCGTCATAGGACCGGCGTGGCCCACAGGAGACTTACCTTCACCACCGCCGTGAGGGTGGTCGTTAGGGTTCATAACCGAGCCGCGGACGGTGGGACGGACGCCGAAGTGTCTCGTTTTGCCCGCCTTGCCCACGCGGATTATTTCGTGTTCAAGGTTGCCTACCTGTCCGATAGTCGCCTTGCACTTGACCGAAACCAATCTCATTTCGCCGGAAGGCATCTTGATAGTAGCGTAAGCGCCTTCTTTTGCCATAATCTGGGCGGAAATGCCTGCCGAACGCGCAATCTGCGCGCCCCTGCCGGGTTTAAGTTCGATTGCGTGAACAACGGTACCTACGGGGATATCCGCTATTTGAAGGCAATTGCCGCTTTTAATGTCCGCGCCGCTGCCGGAAACAACTTTGTCGCCTACGTTAAGCCCTACGGGAGCGAGAATATATCTCTTTTCGCCGTCTGCGTAAGCCAAAAGCGCTATGTGCGCGGAACGGTTGGGGTCGTACTGAATGGACTTAACCGTAGCGGGCACTCCGTCTTTGTTGCGCTTGAAATCGATGATTCTGTACTTTATTCTGTTGCCGCCGCCGATGTGACGAACGGAAATTTTACCTTGATTGTTTCTGCCGCCCGATTTGCGCTTGTCGTGCATCAAACTTTTTTCGGGTTTATCTCCCGAAAGTTCGGTGTACGCGCTTACCGTCATAAAACGGCGCGCGGGGGAGGTAGGTTTATACCTTTTAACTGCCATAATCTGTGCCTCCTTACTCCTTACGATAACGAGTTGAAGAACTCAATCGCCTTAGAGTCAGTTTTAAGCTGGACGACTGCCTTCTTATAGTCGGAAGTATAGCCTTCGCTTCTTCCCATACGCTTTTTCTTACCCTTGCAGTTTATCGTGTTCACGCTTTCAACGTCAACGCCGAAAAGTTTTTCAACCGCGGCTTTAATCTGCTTTTTGTCTGCGGTTTTTTTAACAAGGAAGGTGTACTTCATTCCGCACGCCTTTCTGTCCGTCTTTTCGCCGGATGCAGGAGGGTTAATACCGTCGTAAGCCTTTTCGGTGAGAATCGGCTTCAAAATTATATCTTCTGCAAACATTACGCGTAGACCTCCTCAATCTTCTTGACTGCCGCTTTCGTCATAACGACTTTCGCGTTGGAAACCACTTCGTAAGTGGAAATCTGCGCTACGGGCAAAGTTGAAAGTTCTTCAATGTTCTGCGCCGCGCGGATTACCTTTATATCGTCGTTATCCATAACTATTACGGCGGACTTGTCAAGACCCAGCGCCTTCTGGAACGCTACCATCTCTTTGGTTTTGCCGTCCTTTACTTCCAAAGCGTCCACAACAACAAATTCGCCGTCCGCAACTTTTTTGGAAAGAGCGGAAAGCAACGCCGCTATTTTCGCTTTTTTGTTCATATCTTTGGAGAAGTCGCGGCTCTTGGGGGCGAATACCACGCCGCCCTTTATCCACTGGGGAGCCCTGATAGAGCCCTGACGCGCGTTACCCGTGCCTTTCTGTCTCCAAGGTTTTCTGCCGCCGCCGCGGACTTCCGTCCTCGTCAACGTCGATTTTGTTCCCTGTCTTTCGTTTGCAAGACGGGTAACCACCGCCTGATGAATAAGCGGTTCGTTATACTCGACGCCGAAAACCTTATCGTTAAGTTCCATAGTTCCGGCTTCGGTGCCGTCCATTTTATAAATCTTTATTACAGGCATTTTTTACCTCCGTATTATTTAACGGTGTCGTTTATGGTAACGACCGAACCGTTGGGACCGGGAACCGAGCCCTTTATAAGCAGGCAGTTTCTTTCAACGTCAACTTTGACTATTTCAAGATTCTGCACGGTTACGTTGTCCACACCGTACTGACCTGCCAGACGTTTGTTCTTGAATACTCTCGACGGGGTGCTGTTTGCGCCCATAGAGCCGGGTTCGCGGTGAACGGGACCCACGCCGTGCGTTTCTTTAAGGCGGTGCTGATTCCAGCGCTTGATTACGCCGCTGTAACCGTGACCCTTTGAAACGCCGTGAACGTCAACTTTGTCTCCCGCTGCGAAGACGTCGGCTTTTATTTCGTTGCCGACAGCATAGGAAGCGACGTCCGCAAGACGGAATTCCTTCAACACCTTGCAAGGCTTAACGCCCGCTTTTTTGAACTGTCCGAGTTCGGGTTTGGTGAGAGATTTCTCCTTCGCTTCGTCAAAACCCAACTTCAATGCGGCGTATCCGTCGCGCTCTATGGTTTTGATTTGCACTACGGGGCAGGGACCCGCTTCAATTACGGTTACGGGAATTACCTTGCCCTCCGCCGTAAATATCTGGGTCATACCCGCTTTACGGCCGATGATTGCTTTATTCATTCTGATAAAGTTCCTCCGATATTTTTTATTTTAAGATACCGCGCGCCGCCGTCCCGCCGCCTTTTACGTCGTCCGCAGCCCGTAGAGTATCCGAAATTCGATTTTTGGTTGTTTTGCAATACCGCGCAAATTACAGTTTAATCTTTATATCCACGCCGGCGGGAAGGTGAACGGTGTCAAGCAACTTCGCGTTGGGGGTGTATATGTCGATTATTCTTTTATAGGTTCTCTGTTCAAACTGTTCGCGGCTGTCCTTATATTTGTGGGGCGAGCGGAGAATAGTGACAACTTCCTTTTCGGTGGGAAGGGGAATAGGTCCCGAAATTTTCGCGCCGCTCTTTTTCATCGTTTCGACTATGCGAGAAGCCGCAAGGTCGACAAGTTCGTGGTCGTAAGCCGCAAGTTTGATTCTGATTTTTTGTCCTGCCATTTCGTAACTCCTTTATACTAACGAAAAAATTCCGTGTTATATCAACTTAACCGTGTGTATCGCGGCTCGGCGCATAAAAAAACACCTTTCGGCGTTCACCCGTTTTACGGGCGCACAAAGCCACGGTTAGTCGCAGGGGTCGCGCCCCTACATTTGTCGGCGCAAATTATCTGCCGCGGGAGCCTTTTTCCGCGGATTTGCAGTAACTTTACGCTTCAACCCAATACGCACTTTTTAAACACGCTTGACTATTATATATAATCGGACAACTTATGTCAACGAAAAATACCGCTTTTTTGAATATTTTTCAGCCTTTTTTTGCCGAAAAACGCGCTTTTTGCACGGTATAGCGATATGCGCAAATTGACCGCCGCCCACCCGATATATAGTAAAAATTTGCGCCCGACATACTACATTTAGGGAGGTAATTTGCGGTTTGCAAGCCTTAAAACGCAAAAAAAACAAGCGAAAATTATGTATTAAATTTTCTTATACCATTTTAAAAATGTTATATAGATAGTAATTTATGTTAATTATTGACAAAAACAAACAAAAGCAATACTTCAAAATACTAACTTCCGTAAATTATAAGCTTGAAAAGATTGATAAAAGCGTGAATTATAAGCAATACTCCCAAAGCCGCAAGAAAGAAAAATCCGCACCCAAGCGGCGAAAACGAGCACAAAAATTCGTGAAAAGTAGGCAAAACCACTTTAACTTCCTCGCTTTGAGCAACCGAAAAAGCAAACATAAACGGAAAACCCGTAAAAATAATTCCAAACAAAAGCGGGATTGCAAACACTTTAATCGCCGCAATGTTACTGAACGCCGTAAGCATTGCCAGCACGCCGCCCACAATAAAAAACAGCCCCAACGGCATAGGTATCCTTTTATCCACACAGTAGTGCATTGCAATTACGCCGGCGCCCGCCGCCGCGCAAATTAAGCCCATCACAAGCCCGCCTATCTGCACTCCCCCTATTTCAAACTTCTCTTTGTCGCGATATACGCGACCGTCCATTATTATGGGAGGCTTGCGCTTTTCAACCTCGCACGCGTTCCCGAAAATTTCTTTAATTTTATAAACGTCCGCAGCGGGGACGCCCGCGTTTGCCAAAACTGACTGCCCGTAAACCGAAACAAACTCGGCAACGTAATAAGTTTCGCACTTTTTTAAAATTACGTTTCTTAAAAGCGCCCTGTTAAGTACCGTACGCACGCCGAAGTTGACGACTTCTATATAGTCCTCAAAAATATTCAGCGCGTTTTCTTTGCCTTTGTTTGCGTCCGCCGCCTCTATTTCCGCCTTTATTCTGTTGGCTTCCGGATTCCCCGCCACCGCTTTCTTTTTAAACGCCCAACGCGCGAATTTGCCCCACATTCCGAACACGGAAAGCAGAATTATGACAACGCACACCCCAAGCGCGAAAAAGGAAGGCAAGTAACTTAGCAAAACTTTTATTCCGCCGCCCTTTTTTACCGCGTTTATAAAACTGTACGCAAACCAAAACAGCATAAAAGCAGCCAAAGCAATCAAATAAATTGCGTAAGGCGATTTAAGCGCCGCCGCGCGCTGTCCGTTTTGCGGGTCGTACATAGTTTTGCTGTCGTCCACGCCGTACTTCCAATCGGGCAATTCGGCGGGAACGTCGTCCTCTATAAACTCTCCTTTCCCGTACTTGTTTTCAGGCATAACTCCCCCAATCCGCAAATAATTTACGACAACTTGTTTTTTTAAGCGTTTTTTAAAATAAAAAGCAAAGAGCGGCGGCGCCGCTCAAAACAGACAAAAACCCAAACCGAACGTTGCACGAATTTTTGCAAAATTATTTAATAGAACGTTGCCACGCTCTCCTCGGGCGGTTCGGCGCGCTCTAATTTTTCGGCGGTAAGCACCGGTCCTTTCGAACGGTATACCGAATTGTATTCTATATTGATTTTTGCGGTGACTATAAGCCAGTCGCGCGTTTCAATTCCTTCCAAAAGCCCGTTTGTATTTACGGCAAACCCGTCGTAAGCAATATCCGCCTCGCAACAGGTCATAATATGCCTGCCCAGCACAATATAGCCTTTGGGCGCTTTTTTGGTTACCGCCGCCATACCCTTGAAGCGCACGGTCTTGCCGACGTATTCCGCCGTTTTTTCAGCAACGTCGCGGTAAAACCAGGCAAAATCCCTGTCCTCTACCTCTATTACGGGCGCGTTTACGTCAAAGGGCATAGGGTCTTCTATTTCGTCAAACTCCGCCTTGCCGCCTATATATTCGTAAACAATGTCGGGGCGGCGCGAAATTCCGCGCACTACCTTATGAAATTGCAGTTTTTCGTACTCGCCTTTGAAGCGGTTGAAAACAACCATCTGCGTCATTTGCACCTTGTCGAAAACAAGCTGGCGCATATTGGCGTTATAATTCAAAAAGGTAGCGGCGTCAAAAAACGTCATCATCTGATTGATAACCCAGCTTTCGGGCATAGCGTCAAAAAACTGTTGCAAAAGCCACGTGCCGTTGTACTCCACAACCACCCTTTGCGCCTTGTACTTTTCAGTAAGCGACGCAAGGTTTTCTTCCGTTAATTCGTCGGCGCCCTCCAACGTGACTTTCGCCACGTTTTTTACGGCGAATTTTTCGGGAATATACTCCTCGTCCCCCTCCTCGCAAACCAAAAGCAAGGTTCTTTCGCCCGTTTCCATCCTAGGGTCTTCCAACGTTTCCTGTATAAATTTAGTCTTGCCCGAATCAAGAAATCCGAGAAAAAGATAAACGGATATATCTTCCATTACCGCACCTGAATATTATTTTTTGCGTTTTTTATGCCAAGCGCACGCGTTTTTACACGCCGAATAATTTTTTGAGTTCTTCCTCGTTTAATTTGCAACCGATAACGCAAAGCCTGCCCGTATACGCAGCCGACCCCTCGCGCACGTCCACCTCTTGCGGAACGTAGTCGAAATGCAGCCATTTGCCGCAGTCGCACGCAACAATTCCCTTTGCGCGCAAAACCGTGCCGAAGCGCTTTTCGTCCGAAAGCGCCGCTATCGCCTTTTCAAGCTCTGCTTTTGCAAACTTTTTGCCCGTTTCTACGCCCCAGCTGGTAAACACCTCGTCCGCGCCGTGGTCGTGATGATGTCCGTGTTCGTGATGGTCGTGGCAACATTCACCGTGTTCGTGCCCGTGATGCTCGTGATGATGTCCGCAGCCGCAGTCGCCGTGGCGGTGTTCTTCGTCGTGCCCTTCATCGTGGCAGCAATGTCCCTCGCCGTGTTCGTGATGGTGCCCGTGGCAGCACTCTCCGTGTTCGTGCCCGTGATGCTCGTGATGATGTCCGCAGCCGCAACGGTGCTCGCGCTCGATTTCTTTTATAGCGCTTTCAAGAGTAACGGTATGCTCCATAGCGGAAAGAATTTCCTTTCCGTCCAATTTATCCCAAGCCGTTGTAACTATCGTGGCGTTTGCGTTGCGCGCGCGCACAAGTTCGACAGCCTGCGCAAGTTTTTCTTCGGCGGTCACGTCCGTATGGCTGAAAATAATGCAAGCCGCGGTGTCAATCTGGTCGTTGAAAAACTCGCCGAAGTTACGCATATACGTTTTGCACTTGCCAGCGTCGACTACGGCGGTATAGCAGTTTATTTTACAGTCGGCAAGTTCGGCGCTTTCAACCGCGCGCATAACGTCCGAAAGTTTACCGACGCCGGAGGGCTCTATCAAAATTCTGTCCGGCGAATACTCCTTATAAACTTTTTTAAGCGCCTTTGCAAAGTCGCCGACAAGCGAACAGCAAATGCACCCCGAGTTAAGTTCGTTTACTTTTATGCCCGCGTCCTGCAAAAAACCGCCGTCCACGCCTATTTCGCCGAACTCGTTTTCAATAAGCACAAGTTTTTCGCCCGCGTAAGCCTCTTTAATAAGTTTTTTGATAAGCGTAGTTTTGCCCGCGCCTAAAAAGCCTGAAAAAATATCTATTTTAGTCATAATATCACCTTCCGGAATTTATTTTTCAAATTTTTAACACCGCGCTTTCCGTCAATACGTAAGTTTGCGGAAAGAACCGTCTTCCTTATGTATCATAATGCCCGCGTCCTGATTGTCGGCAAGCGTCTTGCAATAATCAATCGCCTCTTTTTGGGTTTTAAACCTTTTTATCGCCTTTTCGGCGCCGGCAGCCTTAATTTGCCACATTCCGTCCTCTTTGCGTTTGGAAATATGGTAAACTTTATATTGCTTTTCCGCCGGTTTTTTATTTTGCTTTGCAGGCGCTTCTTCCGCGTTTTTCTGTTGCGAAGCGGCTTCTTTTACGTCCTCGTTCGTGCTTTCGCCTTTGCGTTCGGCGGTTTTTCCTTTCTTTTTACGCGCCGCGAACACGCAAATTAATATTATTGCTATAATCAGCGCGGCAAGCCCCGCGCCTCCCGCAATCCACGCCCATACCGGAATTGAAAGTAACGACAGCATAAAATCACCTCTTAATCTTTTGATAATTGTATAACATTAAAGCGTCAAAATCAAGCGAAACAATAAAAAATAAATCGTCCGCACCCTTTATCGGCGCGGACGGCTTAATCGTTTGTTTAAAATCAGTTTTTGGTAATTTTTACGCTTACGATTCTTATAGCGACTTTGGGCATATTGAAAACTTCTTCAATCTGCCTTGTGGTGTAATACTTTCCGTCCGCGTTAGGTTTGCCGTCGGAAGTCGGTTCGTAAACGGTTATGTCCACGTCCGAACTTTTTACGGTGTAGGACTGCGTGCCGTAAGCGTCGTCAAAGTAATCCGCAACGTCGTTTTTAAAATCGTCCAAATCGTCCGTGCTTCTCACTTTGCCGAATACGCAATAGTTGCTTTCGCTGTTGGAAGACGTGCCCATCTGCACTGCAAAAGCCGCGGTAGCGCTGTTGTATTTATTGTTTGCCTGAATAATTTCGTTTGAAGTAGGAGTTACGAAAACCATACTCTTTGAAGCGTTTTCCGCGTCGCTTGCGGGATAATAAAACATTTTCAGGCTGCCGGAAGTCGCCGAAAGCGCGCCGTTTTTAATTTCCTGCTGAATGTTGTTTTTAAACTCTCCCATAAGCGTGGGCATAGCGTAATCGTCGCTAATAACGCGCACGGGCGAAGCGCCGGGCGTGCTGCCGTCAACCGTCTTGCCGTTCTTGTCCACGTAAACAACGTTGCCGTTTTTATCCGTTTTGAAAAGAGTGTTCGCATATACGCTGGGCGTAATTTTGCCGTTTTTAAAAAGGTCTAAAAACTCGTTTTCCTTGGAGTGGTTGGCATAATACTCGCTTACCGTGCCTTCGTCGCCCGCAACCGCGTCGTTATACGCTTCCTTTTCATATGAATACGCGCCGGTAAACCACTCTCCCGTGCTGTAATCGTGTATTACGGTATTGTCGTAATATCCCGATTTGGAAAGTTCGATAAAGCGCTTTACGGTATTGGGATACATATTTCTGTACAAATCGTAATCCAAAACGTACTCTTTGGCAGTTTCGCCCGTGACGAATTCAAACGTGATTCTCGCGCGGGGGCGTTTGGTTTCTATCGAGCACGCCGTAACCGAGGCGGAAACGCCCACGGCAAGCGCAAGCGCCGTAACGGCAACAAGTTTTTTTATTTTTCCGAATTTCATAAATGTCTTTCCGTATCTGTTTGTTATTTATAAATATACCGTTCTATTTTACTTTTAAAAAGCCGCCTCGTCAAGCGTTTTGACAAACACCCGCCAAATTCTTTTAAAAAATAACGCTTTCGCGCAAAATTACAGGCGTTTAAAATTTTACGTAAACGACAATCCGCCCCGAACGTGCAAGCCGTTCGGGGCGGAATTAAATTGGTTTAAACCGTAAAAATTATTCAAGAACCGCGGTAGCGCCTGCTGCTTTAAGGTCAGCAAGAATTTTTTCTGCGTCTTCCTTAGCAACGTTCTCTTTAAGAACGCCGCCCTTTTCAACAGCGGTCTTCGCTTCAACAAGTCCAAGACCCGTGAACGCGCGTACAACTTTGATAACGTCTATTTTCTTAGCGCCGGCGTCTTTAAGAACAACGTTGAATTCGGTCTTTTCTTCTGCTGCGGCTGCGGGAGCGGCGCCGGCTGCGGGAGCAGCGGCAACAGCTACGGGAGCGGCTGCGCTTACGCCGAATTCTTCTTCCAAAGCCTTTACAAGTTCGTTGAGTTCAAGAACGGTCATATTTTTGATTTCGTCAATATATTTCTTAACGTCTGCCATTTTATTTAATCTCCTGAAAATTTTATATTTTATGATTTTTTTTATTTTTATATTTTGCGCTTTTAGGTTGCGCCTACCGCTTCGATATAAATATAATTCAATTTACCGCTGCGCCTTCGCTACGCGATACAATCAACCTTTCTGCTCCGCAATGGCGCCCAATACGCGTACGATACCCGCAACAAGGTTGTTGAGCACGCCTGCAAAGTTGGAAAGCGGAGCCTGCATAGAGCCCAGCATCTTTGCAACGAGTTCTTCCCTCGAAGGCATAGAGGCCAAAGCCTTAACGCCCGCTTTGTCTACGTATGCGTTGTCCACAAACGCGCTTTTAAGTTCTACCTTTCCTTCGTAGTCCTTAACCGCGCCGAGCATCACCTTAGCCGCGTTTGTTTCGTCCGAGCCGAACGTAACGCCCGTAGGGCCGTTAAGGTCAGCGTCGAAATCGTGATAGCCCAAATCGTTCAAAGCCTTTCTTACAAGGGTGTTTTTGTAAACCTTGTATTCGCAGCCCGCTTTTTTGCACTTGCTGCGCAGTTCGGATACTTCCTTGACGGTAAGTTTGTTGTAATCTACAAATACAACCGACTTGGACGCCTTGATTTTATCCGTAATTTCCTGAACGACGACTTTTTTCGCTTCAAAATTAGCCGACAAATCTTTACCTCCTTCTTTTTTTCAAAGAAATAAAATTCCCTGCCGCCGTATGGGAGCAGGGAAAATTTTTACGCGAAACGCGCTTAAGAATCTTAAAAAACCTTGCACCTCGGCGGGAGATTAAGTCGTTAAGACGCCCGCTTTCTACGGCAACAAATTAAATTTTCGTGTTGTAGTATATCCTTACCGCAAAATTTTGTCAAACGTTTTTACGGCGAATATTCAAAATTGCTTAATCTGTATAAGATTTAGCCTTTGTTGTAGTTTACGCGCACGCCGGGGCCCATAGTTGCGGAAAGGGTAACGCTTTTTATATACTGTCCCTTCGCGGTAGCGGGCTTCGCCTTTACGACTGCGTCCATAAGCGCGTTGAAGTTTTCGGTAAGTTTTTCCACGCCGAACGACTTTTTGCCTATTGCAACGTGAATTATAGCCGTTTTATCCAGACGGTATTCAACCTTACCTGCCTTAACTTCTTTAACAGCCTTGGCTACGTCCATAGTTACGGTGCCGCTCTTGGGGTTGGGCATCAAGCCTTTGGGTCCGAGAATTCTACCTATTCTACCTACCATACCCATCATATCGGGAGTGGTAATCATAACGTCGAAGTCAAACCAGTTTTGCGACTGTATGCGCTGAATGGTTTCTTCCGCGCCTACATAATCCGCGCCGGCAGCCGTAGCCGCGTCCGCCTTGTCGCCCTTTGCAATAACCAAAACTTTTTTGGTTTTGCCGGTACCGTTGGGAAGGACGAGAACGCCGCGCACCTGCTGGTCCGCCTGTCTGGGGTCTACGCCCAAACGGATGTGAAGTTCGATAGTTTCGTCAAATTTTGCCTTTGCGGTATCAATAACTATTTTAGCCGCTTCGTTGAGTTCGTAAGATTTGGAACGGTCGTAAGAAGCGACGCTTTCACCGTATTTTTTAGAAAGTTTCATTTTGCGCCTCCTTACTCCTCAACCGTAACGCCCATAGAGCGCGCCGTGCCTTTAACCATACTTTTTGCCGAATCAAGACTGTCGCAGTTTAAGTCGGGCATTTTGGTTTTGGCAATTTCTTCCACCTGCGCTTTGGTCAGTTTACCGACTTTATCCCTGTTGGGACGCGCGCTTGCCGTGTCTATACCCAGCGCCTTTTTGATAAGGACGGGTGTGGGCGGCGTTTTCAACTCGAAGGTGAAACTTCTGTCCTGATAAATGGTTACAACGCAAGGGATAATAAGTCCCGCCTGAGCGGCTGTCTTTGCGTTGAATTCTTTGGTAAAGCCGGGAATGTTGATTCCGTGGGGGCCAAGCGTAGAACCTACGGGAGGCGCGGGAGTTGCTTTACCGGCGGGAAGTTGCAGTTTTACAACCGCCGTAATCTTCTTTGCCATAAATATAAATCTCCTTAGTGGTATTTACGAACGCGCCAGTGCGTAAAAAATTTAACGCGTTCTCCCACCCAAACGTTCCGCATAACGAAACGGTTTTAACTTTGTCAATAATTAATCCAGTTTGCGTATCTGGATATATTCCACTTCGACGTCCGTATTTCTGCCGAACATCTGAATGTTTACCTTCGCTTTTTTGGCAAGGTCGTTAAGTTCGGTAATAGTTCCTTCAAATCCTTCCAGAGGACCGGAATCCACGCCGACTTTGTCCCCTATCGCAAACGCCGCGTCGGGGTCCACTTCTTCCAAACGCATTTTGCGGATTTCGTCCTTCTTCATAGGGATAGGTCTGCCCTGAGGACCTACAAAGCCCGTAACGCCGCGGGTATTGGTCACCCAATACCATAACTGGTTGGAATATATCATCTTTATAAAGACATAGCAGGGTAAAAGCTTGCGCTCTACAACTTTGCGTTTGCCGTTTTTTTCTTCGATAGTCTGTTCCATAGGAATCTTGACGTCGAAAATCATATCCTGCAAATTGTTGTTTTCAATAAGCCGTTCCAGACTGTCCTTCACCATAGACTCGTAACCGGCGTATGTGTGAAGAATGTACCAGCAAGGATTTTCGGTATCAGCTACCATCGTCGCCATATTTACTTACCACCCAAACCGGTCAACAGCCCGAACAGATATTGAAGCAACGCGTTTAAACCCGTTATAGCAACAAGAAAAACAAGCACCACTACCAAAACCACGCAAGTGGTCTTTACAACCTTGGGGAAAGTGGGCCACGTCACCCTTTTAAGTTCGGAAAACGTTTCCTTTATCTTTCTGCCCATTCTAACGAAAATATTGGGCTTTTTAGCGTCGGTATTTTTTTGATTCGCCATAATAAACCTCTATCTAAAATTCACGGCGCGCGCAACTATAAAATAATTTATACGCGGCGCGCGTAAGCCGCGCTCGGGCAAGCGATACGGCGCGTTTACGTAATTTTGCTTTTAAGCGCAAAATCCGCAAAGCGCAGATTACTTGCTTTCCTTATGCTCGGTATGCTTTTTGCAGAAAGGGCAATATTTGGAAATTGTCAGCCTGTCGGGGTCGTTGCGCTTGTTTTTGTAACTGTCGTAGTTACGGTGCTTGCACTCGGTGCATTCAAGCGTTATCTTTGTTCTGACATCAGTTTTTTTAGCCATCTTGGAAAAACTCCGTACAAAAAAATTACACCCCCCTTTTGGGTGCTTACTGAGTTTAGCACACCAAACGGGGGCTTGTCAACATATTTTTTATCTGTTTTAAATACTTTTAATTTAATTTTAAGCGCAAAAAACAGATTTGCCGCGTCCGCGTCAAACTCAGTTGAGGTTTCCGTCGGAATTGCTTGACGTTGTGAAAGCGAAAACGTCCCTGTCGTCGGGGAAAATGGGTCCCGCTATTACGGGCAGATACAGGGGAGGGATATGCGCGTTTGCCGTAAGGTTGGAAACCGCCGCGCGAAGGTAGGGATATAAAGTTTTGGTAGCCTCTATAACAAACCTTCTCTCCTCGTCCTGATTTTTAACTTCCGTGACGTTGAACACGCCCACAAGCGTAACGTTTATGTCAAAGGGCTTGGGCTCGGCTTCCGTGCTTTCGATTTTCATAGTAAGCACTATGCAGTTAAGTTTGTCGTTGCCGTTTATTTTGCGCAGCTGGCGCGAAAACTGGGGTTTGATATCCAGCTTGTCGTTGGGCGCCAAGCGCACTTTGTTGAGTTTGAAAGAAAGTTCTTCAACGTTTATTCCCGAAAATTCGAATTTCATAATTATAGTTTAATCTCCTTAGATTACTTTGCTCTATTATACTTATTGCCCGCCCGATTGTCAACAAACCTGTGCTTTTTAATATTTTTTAAGGAAAAAATTTCCTTCGCCATCTTGAAAAACCGCGGATTGTATTTTATAATAAGACGACGCGCGCTTTAAGCCGCCGCATAAATCAGGGCGGCTGCCGCGCGGATTACGCGTAAAAACAACATTTTAAGGGTATGCAATGTCAAGAAAAACGTTGTATTTCGACGGCTGTTGCGGCTATGTTACGGCAGCCGTCACCGAAAACGGCAAACTTTCCGAATTCAATTACGAAAAAGCCCAGAAGGGCGGCATAGTGGGAAACGTTTACAAAGGAAGGGTTGAAAACGTTTTACCGGGTATGCAGGCGGCGTTTGTGGATTGCGGGCTTGAACGCAACTGCTATCTTTCCGCCGAGGACGCTTTGCCCGACAAAGAAAAATACGAAGGAGGCTGCGCCTTCGCCCCCTCGCTGCCCGCGCTTAAAACGGGCGACGAAGTTATGGTGCAGGTGGTAAAACCGCCCGTCGGGAAAAAGGGCGCAAAAGTTACGCTTACCCCCTCTTTTGTAGGCAATTGCCTGATATATATGCCACAGATACCGTTTATAGGAGTTTCGCGCAAGATAGCGGACGCCGAACTGCGGCGCAATCTCGCTTTTTCGGCAGAGCGCCTTAAACAGCCGCACGAGGGACTTATTGTGCGCACCGCCGCGCCGTACGCAAAACGCGACCGCCTGCAATACGAATACGGCTTTTTAAAAAGCTCTTTCGAGGGAGTTAAAGAGGCGTTTGAAACCGCAAAAACGGGCGATTTGCTTTATACGGACTCGTCGCTGCCCGTGCGCGTTCTGCGCGACACGCTTGCAACCGACATCGAAAGCATTGTGGTTGGCACGCAACAACTTAAAACGCAGATTGACGGAATTATGGGCAGATTCCCCCCGCACTCGCGCCGTCCCGTAATTTTTCATAATACGGGCAGGGATATGTTTGAGGAACTTGGCATTGCAAAGCAAATTGCCGAACTGACTTTGCCGCGCGCAGAATTGGAAAACGGCGCGCATATCGTCATAGAAAGGACGGAAGCGCTTACCGTAGTGGACGTAAACACCGGCAAATTTACCGGCGACGACAGTCTGGAACAGACGGTTTACTATACCAATATTTTAGCCGCGCGCGAAATTGCGCGACAGGTTCGCCTGAGAAACATAGGCGGAATCGTGGTGGTGGATTTTATAGATATGCAAAATCCCGCGCACAGGCTTGCGCTGTCGGAAGAGCTTGAACGCGCGCTGTCCCGCGACAAAGCAAAGTGCAAAGTTTTGCCTATGTCCGAATTCGGGCTGGTGCAATTCACACGTAAAAGAATGGGCGTCAACCCCTTTTCGCACATTATAAAGCCTTGCAGGCACTGTAAAGAAGCGGGACATACCTTAAAGGAAGAATACGTAATATTCGGTCTGCGCGCCAAATTAATGAGTTTGGTTTGCGAAGGCGCAAAAAAGATACGCGCGGACATCAACGCGGAAGTGCTTGAACGGCTTGCCGCGTGGAGCGAACTGCTTGAAGACCTGCGCCAACGCTTTCCGGAAACGCAAATTTACGCCGTTCCGCACAAAACTTATCACGAAGAACAGTTAAACTTCCGCACCAACGACTTTGAAATTCCGAAAGAAGCGGTTAAACTTGTTTAAAAAAAGGCTTCCGCGCCAAGTTGCAAACCAAGTTTAAAACCTTGCTCGAAATTGTAAGCGCACGCCTCCGCTTCGACTGCACGCTGTAAAAAGTCCAAATCCCACAAAATTTTTTCCGCGCAATCCTCCGGCAGGTATAATTTGATTTTGTTTATCAGTTTTTCCAACTGCCCGTTCAACCGTTTATATTCCTTACTTACCCCTATTTTTTCGCCGTTTCCCAGTTCGCCCGAAAATATTTGATTTATTATCGACTTCATAACTAATTTCTCCCGTACCGCAAGTATATTGCACAAATTTGTGCAAGTCAAGCAAATTGTACATAAATGTGCAAAAATGTGAGCGGAGAAACAAAATGAACAACTACGGCGAAGCCATTAAATATCAACGCGAACTTGCAGGCATATCTATATTGGAACTTTCCAAAAAAATAGGCACATCCCATCAGAATATAAGCCGTTGGGAACGCGGAGAAGTTACGCCAAGCATCGATTTTTGCGTTAAACTTGCGAACTTTTACGGCATATCCCTGGACGAATTGATAGGCAGGGATATTAAAACTCCGTCATAAAATTGTATTTACGGAGAAATATTATGGTAAGCATTGGAGAGGCTTTAAAATATCAAAGAGAAGCGGCAAAATTAACTCAGCGACAGCTGGCAAAAGAAACGGGTATCACCCAAGTAAACATATGCCGTTGGGAACGCGGAGAAGTATTGCCAAGCATTGACTTTTGCGTTAAACTTGCGGACTTTTACGGCATATCCCTGGACGAATTGATAGGCAGGGATATTAAAACTTAAACACAGACAAGCGCCCCCGCTTGCGGAAAAAATACCGCAAGCGGGGGCGCTAAACTTATAACAATTTTATTTTGAAGGGTTAAATCCCCAGACAGGCTTAAAACGTTTTTTGAAAATCAAACCGTCGTAAACGTCCCAATTTACATTCCAGCCCTCAGGCTTTTCTTCCGCGCCGCAATAAACGGTCAGCTTTTTGTTGCCGCTTGCAAAAAACGGGGTTGCGCCAATTTTTTCAACCCCAGAAGGAATAACCACTTCTTCAAGCGGACAGCCGTGAAAAGCGCCGTAGCCTATCGTTTTAAGGCTTTTGGGAAAAGTTACGCTTGTCAATTCCCAGCAGTCTTCAAAAGCGCTGTCGCAAATTTCTTCCAACCCTTCGGGCAAATTTATACTTTCAAGCGCACTGCACCCGCCGAAAGCGAAGTCGCCTATTTTTTTAAGGCTTTTGGGAAATATAACTTTTTTTAAATCGCCGCAATACCAAAAGGTACTTTGGCTGATTTCGGCAAGCCCTTCCCGCAACTCCACTTCTTCAATGCCCTTGCACTCGTAAAAAGCAAGTTCCATATCCTTTATTGAAGCGGGTATAATAACTTTTTTCAAATTTTCGCAATCGCTTACGGCGTTTTCGCATATCTTTTCAACACCTTCGCAAATTTCAAGCACTTCCAAATTTTCGCACATAAAAAAAGCGTACTCGCCTATTTCGGTTACGCCGTCGGGCACAATAACGTGTTTTTCTTCGCCCGTATAATGCGTCAACACTCCGTTTTCAATAGTAAAACCGTCCATTTCATTCTCCTGAAAATCGCCAATCCGCCGAATTATATCATAGCGCTTATAAAAAGGCAACTTGTTTTAATCTGCCTTTACCTTGTTGACTCGCAGCGGAACCGCACCGTCCTCGTAAACGTCCCAACCGTCAGCCCACTCGTTTGTCCGCGCCCCTTTCGCAACAAAAACGGTAACGTTTTGACAGCCTTTAAATAAATTGCCGCCCACATATACTATACTTTCGGACAAATTTACGCTTTTTAATGCGGAGCACCCCGAAAACACTCCCTCGCCAAGGGCTATCAAACCTTCCGGCAATTTAACCTCCACAAGGTTTTTACAGTGTTTAAACGCAAAGTCGCCTATTTTTTCAAGCCCTTGCGGCAGGACGACTTTTTTTATATTATCGTTATCAAAAGCAAACTCTTTTATCGCTTTCACTCCCGCGGGTACTACGACGGTTTCCGCCTTGCCGTAATAATGTTCAAGCACGCCGTCTTCTATAACCCAATCGTCCGCTTCGCTCAAAACTTCCGCGTCCTTGTACTTTGTGCGGATAATCTGCGTTTCTTCTTCAAAGGCAACGTCCTCTATATTCTGAATATGATAGGGAATATTCGCTGTTTTAAGCCGTTTGCAACCATAAAAACTCATTTCGCCCACTGTAATTACAGTTTTGGGTATTTTTATTGTTTGAAGGCTTTTACACTTGCAAAAAGCAAACTCGCCTATTCTTTCCAACCCTTCGGGCAGAGTTATTTCTTTTAGTTTTACGCATTCGGAAAAAGCGCCGTCGCCAAGTTTTTTAAGGCTTTCGGACAGCGCGACTTCACGCAGAGAAGAACACTCCGAAAAGGCGTTCGCCCCGATTGTTTTTATGCCCTGCGGCAAAATAATTTGTTTTAATTTACGGCATTTATAAAAGGCGTATTCGCCTATTTTTTCAATTGTTTCCGGCAAAACCACTTCGCGCAGGTTGGTACATTGCGCAAACGCGTCGCCGCCTATAACTTTTACGCCGTGCGGCACCGCTACGCGCATAACTTTTTTGTTCATAAAAAACGCGTCGTCTATTTCCGTAACCCCGTCCGGTACGGTGACGTATTTTTCGCTGCCGACATAGTCCGTAAGGCTTGTCCCTTCTATTGTAAAATCCATATTATTCTCCGCAAACGTCCTTAAATACCCGCAAAAAGTTTTTATAAAGCAGTTTTTCCGCTATTTTGCCGCTTATGCCGCGGTCTGAAAGATAGTTGAAAAGATTAGGCAATTTTGCGCAGTCTTCCAGCCCCGCGCAAGGCGGAATGCCGTCAAAGTCGCCGCCCAGCGCCACAACGTCCTCTCCCCCGACGTTTATAATATGCGAAATGTGGCGGTAAACCTCGTCAAAAGTTTGCGCGGCAGTAGTGCCCGAACCTAAAAAATCTTTGCAGAAATTTACGCCGACAACCCCGCCGCAATCCGCAATCATTTTAATTTGCTCGTCCGTCAGGTTGCGGCTTACGTTGCACACCTCAGCCGCGTTCGAATGACTGGCTACAACGGGGGTTTTGCGGTTTTGCAAAATTTCTTCCGCGCCGCCGTCCGAAAGGTGCGATAAGTCTATAATAATTTTAAGACTGTCCAGCGCTTCAACCGCTTTTCTGCCCGCAGTTTTAAGCCCGCGCCTTTCACGTTTTTCAAACTTAGGCAAGCCGTTTTCAAAAACAATATTCGGGTAAGCAAACTCGTTTTCGAAGTTCCACACAAGCGAAGCCATTTTGACGCCCTTTTCCGCCAGAGAAAACAGCCTGTCCGTGTCCCCGTGCAAAAACCCCAGGTTTTCCACCGTCAAAACAGCGCCCGTCCTTTGCCCGTTTACGCACGCGGCAAGGTCGGCGGCGGTGGTTACCGAAACAAGTTTTTCGGCGCCGCTTTCAAGCGTGTTTTTGTAATAATTAAAACTTTCGTCAAAAAAAGCGGCGGCGGAATCGCCCTGCGTAAATATGGCAAAGCATTGCGCCGCGCATCCGCTTTTTTCAAGGTTTTTCACACTGCTTTGCAAACTTCCGTCAAAAAAACTTTTACCGCTTTTCAAACTTTCGGTCAGCGTGTCGCAGTGCATATCGAAGTATTTCATTTCCTTAAAAGCAACCTCAAAATTTTTCTTATGGGTTTAGGCGGTTTTATACAGATTATTGTCATACTTCCCCCAGATTGATTATAAATAGGGCCGTGCCTTTTACGGTTAAACACGCGCTTTCGCTTTCGACTATGTTTGAAATTCCCCTGCACTCGCCGTAAGACAACGTTGCGGGATATTCGTATTTAAGCCCCTTACTACCCATTATATGCACCGTACCGCCGAAAGGTAACACAGAAATGGTTTTTTTATTGTAATTTCCCAAAAAAACGGAGCCTGTCCCCGCGAATATGCGGGAGTTTTCGGTTATAAGCGAACAGTTTACCCCGCGTGCAAACGCCTTGTAAACAAGTTGCAAATTACCCAGAAAATGGTCCTCTCTGCCCCCGCCTCCGCCGTAAATTTCTATTTCGGTCACGCCCTTTTCAAGAAGTTTTTCCAGCGCTATTTCCCCGTCGGTAAAATTTTTTTCGGCGGGATAAACTTCATCGGGCAACGGATAGGGCACTTCGTCAAGACTGTCGAAATCGCCCAAATTTTTGTCTATTCTCAGTTTACCTTTCGCCCATCTGTACGCGCCGTCGCAGCAGTACACAAGCGCGCCGCAATCGTCTATTTTTTCCGCGTACGGCTCTCCGTTTAAAAGAATTATCCCCTTCATTTTTTTAAGTTGGCAATGGTTGCCGTCATATTTTGCGCTTTGAAAACGGTAGAGCCCGCTACAAGCACGTTTGCGCCAGCCGCGCGTATTTGCGCCGCGTTTTCTTCCGTAACCCCGCCGTCGATTTCTATATCCATATCCGCTTTGCCAATTTTGATTGCGTACGCGCGGGCTTTTTTTACTTTTTCCAGAACCTCGGGTATAAACTTCTGTCCGCCGTAACCGGGATATACCGACATAAGCAAGACCATATCGCACAGCGGAAACACGTCGTAAATTTTTTCTACCGGAACGTCGGGATTGACCACCGCCCCGCACTTTACGCCGTATGATTTTATAAGTTCAAGCGTTTCCTTCAAATACGTTTCCGAAATTTCCGCGCACGCCTTGTAATGCACGGTTATAATGTCGGCGCCCGCTTCCGCAAAAAACTTTATCTGCGTTTTGGGATGCGCAATCATCAGGTGCGCGTCCAGCGGAAGTTTTGTAAGCGGGCGGATATTTTTTATCATTTGCCCGCCGAACGTAATCGGCTCGACAAAAGTTCCGTCCATAACGTCGCAATGAATTAAATCCGCGCCGCACTTTTCAAGTTTTTTAACCGCTTCGCCCATCGCCGAAAAATCGGCGGAAAGTATTGAAGGCGCTATTTTAGTTTGCATAAGTACCTCTTATTTTCAAAATCAAATCCGCATAGTTTTCGGCGTTTTCGTAATGAAAGTTATGCGCCTCGTTATCGAACGCGCCGTGATTTTTTTCAAGCATAGCCTCAACGGGCGGGGGAAGATTGCCGCGCATTCTAGCGGCAAAACGCTGCTTTATAACCGACAACTCCGCCGTAACTAAAATTTTGAAGCATTTTTCAGGGAGCAAATCCAAATGGATTTTTTCCGAAATTATATAAATTATGTTTCCTCCGCCGATAGCCTCGCCCGCCGCTGCTTTTGCGTCAGCCGCCGCGCAAAGTTTTTCTTTAAAAATTTTTTCGGCTTCAAACGCGCTTTTCGCAAGCCGCAAATAATCTTTCCCGGTGTAAATTTCTCCGTCAAACTCAACCTTCAATTTTTCGGCAAGGGTCGATTTGCCCGTGCAGTTTTCACCGAATATCGCTATTACCATTGTTTTTATCCTCTTTTTGTTCCTTCAAACGGCTTGCCCTGAGTTGCCCGCACGCGCCGCCTATGTCGGCGCCAATCTGCCGCCGCAGCGTGGCGGAAAGCCCGCCTTTTTCCAACAGTCCCAAAAAACGGTACGCCTGTTTTTCGGTTACGGTGTTAAGGTTGCGTTCCTTTACCTCGTTCAGTCTAATTAAATTTACGTGACAGGGCTTGCCCTTCAACAGTGAAATAAGCCCGTCCGCGTGCTCCTTTTCGCAATTTTCGCCCGCAATAAGCGAATACTCGAAAATGTACCTTCTGCCCGTCTTTTCAAAATAGTACCCGCAGGCTTTCAAAATTTCGTCAATGGAATACTTTTTTGCAACGGGCATAGTGCGGGCGCGCCCTTCGTCCGTCGTCTGGTGAAGGGAAATCGTAAGGTTTAGGGGTATATTTTCTTCTGCAAGCGCGTAAATTTTGGGGACTAGTCCGCAGGTGGAAAGCGAAATATTTCTGGCGGAAATATTTATTCCCCCTTCCGCCGTAACGTTGCGCAAAAATTTTATTACGTTGTCGTAATTGTCAAGCGGCTCGCCGCTGCCCATCAAAACAAGGTTTGTCACCGCGCGGTTTTTGTCCGTTCCGCCGTGCAGGGCGTTTATCGCAAGCACCTGACAAAGTATTTCGCCCGCGGTAAGGTTGCGTACAAGTCCGCCAAGCGTGCTGGCGCAAAATTTGCAGCCCATACGGCAGCCCACCTGAGTGGAAACGCACTGCGTGTTGCCGTACTTGTACTTCATAAAAACGCCTTCTATCAAGTTTCCGTCGGCAAGTCTGAAAAGATATTTTTCCGTTCCGTCGGAGGAAGTAAACGTCTGCTCTATCACAATAGGCTCGTTTTCAAATTCCTCGCAAAGCCTGCCGCGCAGTTCCGCCGAAACGTTTATTTCGCTAAGTTTTTTGCCGCGCATAACCGCGCCGTAAATTTGTTGCGCGCGAAACTTTTTTTCTCCGTAAGAAAGTATTAAATTTTCAAGTTCTTCAAAACTTAAATCCTGTAAAATTTTTTTCATAAACTTAAAAGCCGCAAGCGGTTTTTGATTGCGCGGAAGTCAGTCCGCTGCAAAATCACGTCCCGCCCGTCTTTTTTATACCCGTTTTTTGAACGCCGTCAAAAAAAATCCCGCGCCAAGCGAAACGTGCGGCAAAAACTGCAAACCGAATTTGGTTTTTTTGCTGTTAAGCGGCGAGCAGGGAATATCCAAAACGTATTCCGCGTGCGCATTTAAAAATTTGTAAACCACGCTGTCGTTTTCCTCGGGCAAAACCGAACAAGTAGAGTAATACAGCGTTCCCCCGTCCTTTACGTAACGGGCGCAGTTGTCTAAAATTTTAAACTGAATTTCGTTTAAACTTTCTATGTCGCTTTCCTTGCGGAAAAGTTTTATATCGGGATTTTCGTTAATTACCCCCGTGCCCGAACAGGGCGCGTCGCACAAAACCGCGTCGAAACGGTTTGCATAATCGGGGTTAAATACCGTGCTGTCCGCGCAGACGGCGCAAACGTTTTCCGCGCCCATACGCGTTTTATAAGCGTTTATAAGTTCGACTCTGTGCGGGTGAAGCTCGCACGCGGTAACGCTTTTAAACTTTTTTGAAAGCAAAACCGACTTTCCGCCGGGCGCCGCGCACGCGTCCAAAAGCGCTTCGCCTCCGCGCAACGCCGCGCATATAGCCACCGAACCGACGGACTGAAACGTATAGTCGCCGGAAAAAAAGTTTTCGTCGCGGACGAAGTTTTCAAATATGTAAACGTTTTCAAACGGGGTTTGCTTATGGGGCTTGCAAATATAATTTTCGGCGCCGCGCTCAAACCGCACGCAAACGCCCTCGGACGCAGCGGATAAAATTTGCGCCGCTTCGCCCTTGTAACTTCGACGCAATTTTTTTGCCAGCCACAGCGGCGCGCTGCACTCGGCGGCAAGCCGTTCGTCCGCCTGTTGCGGCAACGGCGGAATTTTATACGAGCGCAAAAAAGCGTTGACAAACCCCGCCGCGCCCTCTTTGCCTAATTTTTTTGTAAGTTCTACTGCAAAATCAACCACCATATAGTCGTGTTTTTGCATAAACTCCAACATATACAGGGCTATTTTCAAAATTATCCTTACCGCGCTTTTGGGACTTTTGCTTGCGTTTGCGCATAAAATCCGTTCAAGATACACGTCTTTTTCAAGCACGCCGTAGCAAATTTTTACCGTGCGCGGTTTGTTAAGCGGCTCTATTGCAGTTTCCGCCAACGACTGTTTTAAAAATTTGCCCCCGCAATATACCTTTGTAAGAACCGCGTACGGGTCGTATAACGGATTAGTCAAGTACGTCGCCCGCCTTTATTTTTCTGCCGTTTGCAAAATCGCTTGCGCGCATACGCTTGCCCCCCGCGGGCTGTAACTCGGTTATAAGCACGCCGCCGCTTCCGCATTGCACCGCTATTCCGCGCTTGTCCGCAAACACAACTTCGCCCGCCTTATACCCTTCAACCGCTGTCGTTTCCGCATTGAAAATATTAGTCTGCGCGCCGTTAAACAGGCAATATGCCGCGGGCTCGGGACTGAACGCCTTTATTTTGCGGCAAACGGTTTGCGCGTCCTCGCAAAAGTTTATTTTGCAATCTTCCTTATGTATTTTTTTGCAGAAAGTCGCTTTTGCGCCGTCCTGCATAAGCAATTGAACGTTGCCTTTTTCAATGTATTCAACCGCTTCCGCAGCCGCTTCCGCGGACAACGCCGAAAGTTTTTTTGAAAGTTCGCCGCAAGTTAAATTGCCCGTTTCGCACCGCTTTACAAGCAAAATATCGCCCGTATCCAGCGCAAGTTCTGTCTTCATAACGGTAACGCCCGTGTGCGTTTCCCCCGCCAATATGCTTGATTGAATTGGCGAAGCGCCGCGGTGAAGCGGCAAAAGCGAGGCGTGCAAATTCCACACCCCTTGCGGAAAGCACTTTAAAATTTGTTCCGTAAGCAGCTGCCCGTAAGCGCAGGTTATCATAATATCCGCGCCAATCGCCTTCACCTCGTCCGCGTGCAAACGAATTTTATCGAAGTCGTAAACGGGAATACCGTATTTTTGCGCGCAGACTTTTACGGGCGTCGGCGTTATAATGCGCTTGCGCCCCGTGGGCTTGTCCGGCTGGGTTATTACGGCGACAACGTTTTTGTTGCACGCAATCAATTTTTCAAGCGCGGGCACCGCATACTCGGGCGAGCCCGCAAAAACTATTTTCATTTCAGATAATCTCTCCGACGACAGTCTTAAAAAAGATTTGTTCACTTCCCTTCGGGCGGCAAATCGTAAACTTCATCCGCCTTGTCAATATACAAAACGCCGTCAAGGTGGTCAAGTTCGTGACAGACGGCGCGCGCAAAAAATCCCTCTGCGGTAAGTTTGTGCTTTTTGCCCTTTCTGTCCTGATATTCCACCTTCACTTTATAGGGACGGCGCACCGTGCCCTGTTTGCCTTTTACCGAAAGGCAGCCTTCCGCACCGCGCTGCTCGCCTTTTTGCGCCGTAATTACGGGATTGACAAGTTCGTAATATCCTTCCTCGACGTCTATTACTACTGCGCGCAGCCCCACGCCTATCTGGGGCGCGGCAAGTCCCGCCCCGCTTTCCGCGCGGACCGTTTCCTTCATATCGTTCAAAAGCGAATCAAGCTCGCCGCCGAACGACTTTACAACGTCGCATTTTTTTCTTAAAACTTCTTCGCCGACCTGCACCACGTATCTGCGTGACATATTTTTCACTCCTTATTATGTTACTCAACTTAAATTTGAAGGATTTTCTTCCACGTACGCAAGACAATTCTGCGACGAGTTTTTTACGGCAATGTCGTAAATTTTTTCCAAAAGCGAGTAAGTATTTAACCGCATCAGCACCTGATAGCGGTATTTTTTTTGTATTTTTTTAATAGGCGAGTGCATTCTGTTTAAAAATATAAACTCGTCGGGGTGCGCCTGCCGCAATTCTTCCGTTGCAAAATACACTTTTTTCAGCGTTTCAACGGCGGTTTCGGCGTTTTCGGAAGTGACCATTATTCTGCAAATAAGCGAAAATGGCGGAAAGCCCGTCGCCTTGCGCACTTGCATTTCGTTTCCGAAAAAGCCCGTATAATCGTAGTTTACGGCATAACGCAAAATGTAATTTTCGGGACAGTACGTTTGCAAAACCACTTTTCCCTTGTCGTCCGCGCGCCCGCTTCTGCCCGAAACCTGAGTTATAAGCTGAAACGTCCGCTCGCCGCTTCGATAGTCGGAAAAGTGCAGACTCATATCGGCGTCAAGTATGCCCACAAGCGTTACCGCGGGAAAGTCGTGCCCCTTGGCAATCATCTGCGTGCCCACAAGTATGTCCGCCTCTTTTGCGGCAAACTGCCGTAAAATTCCGTAGTGCCCGTCCTTGCCCGAAACGGTGTCGTTATCCATTCTTATTATCCGCGCCCGCGGAAAAAGCGCCTTCAAATCCGCTGCGGCGCGCTGCGTGCCCGTGCCGCCGTAGTGCACTCTTTTGCCGCCGCAGTCGGGACAAGCGGTAAGCATACGGTATTTTGCCCCGCAATAGTGGCATTTAAGGCAGTTTTCTTCGCTGTGATACGTCAAACTTACGTCGCAGTTTTCACACTTTGCAACATATCCGCAATCCCTGCAAATAACAGTCTGCGCATACCCGCGCCTGTTTAAAAAGATTATTGCCTGATTTCCGCTTTTTAACGTTGAGTCAAGCTCTTCCCTCAGCGCCGCCGAAAACGCGGAGTTGTTGCCGCGCTTAACCTCTTTGCGCATATCCGCAATTATAATTTCGGGCAAAGGTTTTTTGTTTATTCTTTCAGTCAGCGTAATAAGGTTAAATTTGCCATCAATCGCGCTTTGATAACTTTCAACCGAAGGCGTAGCGCTGCCCAAAATAAGTTTGCAGTTATTGTATTCGGCGCGGAGTTTTGCAACTTCTATGGTTGAATACCTTGGCGCCGTTTCGGAAACGTAAGACGAATCGTGCTCCTCGTCCACTATAATCGCGCCGATGTTTTCAAGCGGGGCGAAGACCGCGCTGCGCGCGCCGATTGCTATTTTAGCCTCGCCCGAGCGCAAACGCCACCACTCGTCAAACTTTTCTCCCGCGGAAAGCCCGCTGTGCAAAATTGCCGCCTCGCCCTTGAAACGGGCGCGCAGCTGTGAAAGCATTTGCGGCGTAAGCGAAATTTCGGGCACCAGAAATATTGCGGTTTTGCCCTTTTCAATCTCGCGGGCGATAATGTTTAAATAAATTTCCGTCTTGCCGCTTCCCGTAACGCCGTGAAGAAGATGAACGGTCTTTTGACTGTTTTCAATGTTTTCTATGGCGTCCGCTTGCGCTGCGGTCAGTTTTTTCAATTCCTCGCTGCGTTCCGCGCCGCCAAGCGGGTTTCTGTTTACCCGCCTTTTTTCAACGCAAACAACGCCTTTTTTAATTAACGCGTTCACCGCGCCCGCGCCGAATTTTTCGCACAAGGCGATGTACTCGTATTCGTCTTTGTCCGACAAAAACTCCGCCGCTTCCCGCTGTTTGTTGGCGTTTTTTTGAAAAGTCGCCTGCACGCCGCTCAACGTAACGTATTTTTTGAACGCCTCGCGCACGGTGCCCCGCCTCATTTCCGAAGGCAAAAACAGCCTTAACGAAGCCGCTTTGGGCACGCGGAAGCGCGAAGAAATGCGCTCTGCCAAGGAAAAACATTCCGGAACGAGCGCGGGCAATTCGTCGAATACTTCCGCAACGGGCTTTACCCTTTCGGGCGGGAACGAACAGTTTTGACTTACGCCTATTACAAAGCCTTCAACTATCCTTCCGCCGAAAGGAACTTTAACCCGACACCCCGTACGCAAATCGTCGGGACAGGAATATTCGAATATTTTGTCCACTTGCGAGTGGGCTACGTCAACAATTACTTGTGCAAACACTTTTTATACGTTTTGTAAGTTTTTGCGCGCGTCAAGCCGAATTAAAAATGCAACTTAATAGCGCAAAATGCCTGAACTCAGTCTTTGACGCACTTGATTTTTCCGCTTGCGATTTCGCGGCTGGCAGCCGCAAGTTCTTTAAGTCCTTCGTTATTGGACGCGCCGCCTGCGGACTGTTCCAAAATTTGTCTTGCGCGCTTTGAAGCGACTACGCAAAGACAATAACGCGAGGCAGGCTGACCTTCGCTGCCAAGCTGCTCTATAAGCAAATCTACGGGGGGTTGATTAATCATATCTTCAATTCTCCTTACAACTTTCAATAATTTTTTGTATACGGCAGACCGCCGCTTCCAAATCGTCGTTTACGACAACGTAATCGTACTCGTCCTTTTTGGAAATTTCGTAACGCATCCTTTCGATGCGTCCGGCAATTTTTTCTTCGCTTTCGGTACCGCGCCCTTCAAGCCTTTTGCGCAGCTCTTGTTCGCTGGGCGGCAAAATCATAATAAGCACGGCTTCGGGAATAGCCTTTTTTACGCTGAGCGCCCCGTCCACCTCTATTTCAAGTATGACGTCGCTTTCTTCAAGCCTGTTCTCAACAAACTTTTTAGGAGTGCCGTAATAATTTTCAAAGTGAACGGAATATTCAAGAAAGCCGCCTTCCCGAATATTTTTCAAAAATTCTTCTTTGGAGATAAAAAAGTAGGACTTTCCGTCCGTTTCGCCCTCGCGCGGGGGGCGCGTAGTACAGGAAACGCTTAGCGCATAGTTGCCGCGCTTTAAAAGTTCGTTTACAATCGTGCCTTTGCCTACGCCCGAAGGACCGGACAAAACTATCAATAAATTTTTCATAATTTTATTCTACGTTCTGAACCTGCTCGCGCACCTTTTCAATTTCGTTTTTAAGCGCAAGTCCAAGCCGCGTAACTTCCAAATCGTTTGATTTAGAGCATACGGTATTCGCCTCTCTGTTGAATTCCTGCACCAGAAAGTCAAGTTTTCTGCCCACAAGCGCTTCCTTGCAAATTTCGCGGAATTGCGAAATATGCGATTTAAGTCTTGTAATTTCTTCGTCGATATTGCTTTTATCGGCAAACAGCGCAACTTCCGTAAGCAGCCTGCTTTCGTCCGGCTCTACCCCGTCCAAAAGTTTTTTCATCTTCGCTTCAAGTTTTTCGCGGTAATTTTCCGCAACGGCGGGCGCGCGTTTTTGTATGCCGTCCACAAGTTTTTCTATATTTCCCATACGCGAAAGCATATCTTTTTCAAGTTTAGCCCCTTCCACCGCGCGCATTTCGTTCAATTTTTCCAACGCTTTTTCAAGCGCAACTCCCATCGCCGCGACAAGTTCTTCATCGGCGGAAGTTACGTCTTCGGTGCGAATTACGTCCGGAAAGCGCAAAATAGAAGTTACGGTAACGTCGTCGGCAACGTCCGGAAACAACGCCTTTATGCGCTTAGCCGCTTCCGCGTACGCCTGCGCGCAACTTTCGTCTATACGTAAAACTTTTTCCCTTTCGCGCTTGTCCGTATACGAAATAAAAACGTCCGCGTGCCCGCGGGTAAGTTTTTCCCTCAGAGAAGCGCGCACGTTTTCTTCGCAAGCGGAAAAAATACGCGGGCTTTTTACCGAAACGTCAAGATAGCGGTTGTTTACCGTTTTTATTTCAACGGTGGTTTCTATCCCGCCGTTTTTATATTCTCCTCTGCCGAAACCCGTCATACTGAACATAGCAAAACTCCGCACAGGCGCCGGCTTGCGCATTTCAAGCCCCGCCATAAACTATTACGCGCTTTATTATAACAGCAAGCGTTAAAAATTTCAAGTGTAAAGGCGGGGTATACAAAATTTTTAATCCCCGCCGCAACGTAAAAAATATTTGATTTTTTTCGGCGCGCCGCCCGCAAATTAGGCTTTGCCGAAACCGATTAATTTACTTTCAATAATCTTCCCGCTGGTCGGAAGAAATTCCCTTTATTCTTGTGGTTACCACCCTGTAACGGCTTTGCGGACATATTTCAAACAGCGCCTCTTTTTGCGTGGAAGTGGCGATTGCCCCCGATATATCCGCAAAATACGCGGTTTTCCCCGCGCACATAACAATGGGCACTCCGAAAAGATATGAGTATGCGCGTATAAGCAGCGGGGGCAGATTGTCGCGCACTTCCTCCAACATAACCACTATAACGTTGCAGCCGCAAACCGCAAGCGACTTTACCGCTTCGGGAAAAAGCAAATCGTTTTCGATACAAACGCCCACTTTGCAGCCGTTGACGGAATAAAAGCCAAGGTACGCGCCGCTTTTGTATTCTTCGCCGTCGATAACGTGCGTCATATCGGAAATACCCAGCAGCCTGCCCCTGTCCGAAACGGCGGCGGATTTGCGCGCAAGCCCGCGGCTTACCGTTCTGCATCCGCACAAAAGCCCGCAGCCCGCGCTTTTTGAAAGGCGCGCCGCTTCTTCGAATTTTTCGGTTTTTCCGGTAAGTTCGCTTTCGTAGTCCACTTCTCCCAGCCCCGAAAAGCCGAATACCGCGACGTCGCAATCGGGCAAAGACTGCGTTTCGTTTACCGTACCGTCCGTAATAACGCAAAATATCATACTGTATATATTATTTAATTGCGTAAAAATTTGTTCTTACCAAACTTAGTCGCGCATAATATATTTTATCATTCAAGAGGTGGCAAAGTGAAAAAATTTATCAGCGTTTTGCTTGCGGTATGCACCGTTGCGCTTGCTGCGGGGCTTGCTGCGTGCAAGCGGGAACCCGCCGCGGAGATTTCCCGCTACGAAATTTTTGCTATTTACGACGGAGAAAACCGTACTTTGACGGGCACGGTAAACCTTGACTATTATAACTGCACCGACAACGAGTTAAGCGATTTGAAGTTTAACCTTTTCGGCAACGCCTTCCGCGAAAACGCGACATATAAACCCGTTTCGCAAACGTACGAAACCAAGGCGTACTACGCGGGCAAAAGTTACGGCGGAATGGAAATTACGGGCGTTGAAAACTGCGCGGGCTGGACGGTAGGCGGCGAGGACGAAAATATTCTTACGGTAAACCTTACCACACCGGTTTATCCCGAACAGCGCGTAAGCGTAAAAATAAGCTATACGCTTACGCTTGCAAAAGTCAACCACCGCACGGGCGTTACCGAGCGCTCGGTAAACCTTGGCAACTTCTATCCCATTTTATGCGCCTATTCAAAGGAAGGGTTTATAGAGTGCCCCTATTATTCCTGCGGCGACCCGTTTATTTCCGAATGCGCCGATTACAGCGTAACTTTGGATTTCCCAGCGGAATATACCGCGGCGAGCAGCGGTAAAGCCGTTTCCGAAACGGAAGCGGACGGCAGAAAAAAGTGCGAATATTCCCTTAAAAACGCACGCGATTTTGCGTTTGTGCTTTCCGATAAATTTCAGGTGGCAACCGAACAGGCAGACGGCGTGACGGTAAATTATTATTATATTTCCGACGCGTCGCCCCAGTCCTCGCTTGCGGCGGCAACCGAAAGCGTAAAGTATTTTTCGAAGACTTTCGGCGAATACGCATATCCCGCTCTTTCGGTGGTTGAAACGCCTTTTTGCTACGGCGGAATGGAGTACCCCGCATTGACTATGGTTGCGGAAGGACTTAAATCGGAAGAAAATATTTACACCGTAGTACACGAAAACGCGCACCAATGGTGGTACGCAATGGTAGGCAGCAATCAGTTGCAAAACGCCTGGCAGGACGAAGGGCTTGCCGAGTACTCGGCGCTGATGTTTTTTGAAAACAACCCCACGTACGGCTTTACCCGCAACGGCATAGTAAACGCCGCCACCACCGCTTACCGCGCGTTCTTTTCCGTTTACAACCAGCTGAACGGCAAAGTGGACACCACTATGGACAGAAATTTAAGCGAGTATTCCGGCGAGTTCGAGTACGTCAACATTGCCTACAACAAAGGACTTATAATGTTTGATATGCTGCGTCACTCGGTGGGCGACGAAAAGTTTACAAACTGCCTCAACGCGTACTTTACGCAAAACAAGGGCAAAATCGCCTCGTCCGAAGATTTATTCGGCTGCTTTTTGAAGTGCGGAGTTGATTTGGAAGGATTTTTCGACTCGTTTATGGACGGAAAAATTCTTATTTGAGTAAAATAATAATACGGCAGACGGTAACGCGCCGTCCGCGGGGAAGTCCCGCGGACGGCGTTTTGCCTGCGCTTGAATTTTTACTTAAAATAATTGTTGCCATTCGCAACGATTTGCGGTATAATTTTTTATATACTCGAAACACGGCGGTAAAGCATATGGTAAAGTACTTCCGCAACGCGCGGGACGGCGCGCTTGAAGAAATTGAAAATTTTACGGAAAACTGTTGGATTGCTCTTGAAAATCCGACTGACGACGAATGCGACGACGTTGCGGTTTTTGCGGGAGTGCCCGAAGATATGCTTAAAGCCGCGCTGGACGAAGAAGAACGCGCGCGTTCGGAATTTGACGAAGGTTGCAGTATGTTTATGGTCGACTGCCCCGTAATTGAAGAAGGCGCCGGCGGCGACAGCTATACCACCTTGCCCCTTGCAATAATATACAATAAAAAGTGTATTGTTACCGTAACGCTTAAAACAAACGCCGTTTTAAAAGACTTTATAAGCGGCAGAGAAAAAGTTTTTTGCGACAAGCCCGTTCACTTCGCGCTTAAATTTATGCTGGGCAACGCCAAAAGGTTTTTGTATTGCCTTAAACAGATTGACAGAAAAAATCACCGAATCCAGAACGAAGTGGGCAAAACTATGAAGAATGAAGAAATTATTCAACTTCTGGATTTGCAAAACGCCCTGGTATATTTTTCCACCTCGCTTAATTCAAACGACAGAGTTCACGAAAAACTTTCGCGTATGGAAGCGGTCAGCACGCAAGAGGACTATCAGGACCTGTACGACGACGTAAACGTAGAAAACAAACAGGCGATTGAAACGTGTAACATTTACAAAAACATTTTAAGCGTAACTATGGACGCTTACGGCTCCGTCATTTCCAACAACGCGAACGAGTCTATGAAAACGCTGACGGTAATAACCATTTTGCTTGCCGTGCCCACTTTGATTGCGGGACTTTGGGGAATGAATATGCCCGTTCCGTTTGAAAAGGGCGTAACCTTTGGCGAAACTGTTTGGTTTTGGGTGGTGACGGGCGTCGCCGTAGTGCTTACCGTTATTATTGCGGTGTTGCTGCTTAAAGGCAATCCGTTTAAACGACCGTTGCGTACTAAAAAACGCAAAAAGGAAAGAAGAAACCGCCGCGGAAAGGAACGTCAGGAATAATTTTGAAGGGGAAGCGCTATGCCTATTTTACAATACGCTTGCAAAAACTGCGGAAAAAGTTTTGAAGAGCTGGTTAAAACCCATAACGACAAGGTTGTCTGCCCCGAATGCGGAAGCCCAGCCGAAAGGACGTATTGCGGGCAAATGTTTTCCGCCACGGGCAAACCCGCAAAAAAATGCAGCGGCAACTGCAAAACTTGCGGCGGCTGCCGATAATTTAAGTCGAAAAACGATAAATATTTAACTTAATCTATTATATAAACGTTTATGGCGTGCGCGCAGAAATGC
>CAJUEV010000002.1:115235-199663 GCA_910585785.1 uncultured Christensenella sp.
CACGACGCTCTTCCGATCTCGCAGAAATGCGCGCACGCCTTTTTTATTGAAAAAAATTTTGCAAAAAGCGCGTTTATAAATTTGCAATGCAGTCAATAAACGCCTTGTAACTTTTTTAAGGAGCGGAAAAATGCGCGTTGCAAGACTTTTATCAATAATATTGCTTGCCTTTGCCGTAATTGCGGCCGCGGTTTTTTTGCCGGACAGGCTTTGCTTTTACAACGCCGAAAGTTACACCTTTTACTGCGGCACAAGTTCAGCCGACTGCAAGGAAGTAACGGTCACCCGAAACGCCTCTTTGACAAAACTCACTTTGCAAAACGTTTGCGGAGAAGCCGCCGTTTACAAAAACTTCGATTTAAACTCTTTTCTCAAAAAGACGGGAGCAAAAATTATTTTTATGGAAGAGCTTTCCGACAGCGTCAATTATTACTGCGCCGCCAACCTTCCTTACAAGGTAAAAATTAACGGAGCAATAATAAATTTGCATATTTGCGTGCGGGGAAACACCGCAAAAACCGCGTCGCCGATTATTTTCGGCGGATATTGAATAAAAACCAAAAATTAAGTCAAAAAAGAAAAACAAGGAGCATAAATTTATGAAAAAAGAAAAAATTAAACCTACAAAGAAGAAAATTTTGACCTACTACCTGATTTTGGCTTCCTGCCTGTTGGTTGCGGCGGCTATTACCGTCGGCGTTGTTTTCGGCGTAAAGAAAAACAACCCCACTATCGACAAACCGCCCGTTGAAAATCCCGACGACTCAAACAAGCCGGATGACCCCGACAAGCCCGACAAACCCGTAGACACCACCACCGCTTACGAGTTTATAGTGCCTGTAAAAGACGTAAACCTTACGCAGTCCTATGTTTTCGGTTATGACAAGACTCTTGACAGATATACCGAGCACAAGGGTATGGACTTTGCGGCGGCGGCGGGAACGGAAGTGCTTGCGGCTGTGGACGGAACGATAGAAAACGTTTACACGCAGGACCAGCTTTACGGCGCGGTAATCGAAATTAAGCACGAAAACGGCTTTATGACGGTTTACAAATTCGTTACCCCTGCCGAAAACCTTAAAAAGGGCGACAAGGTGAATCGCGGCGACGTTATCGGCACGGTTGCTACCGCTACCGGCGTTGAAATTCAGGACGGCGACCACCTGCACTTTGAAGTTTTTGAAAACGGAAAACGCATAGACCCCGACCTTAAACTTAACATCATCTCCAAATAATAAAAGTTTTTTAAATCGCCGCGGGGCGGACGCAACGCCCGTTCCGCGGCGATTGGCTTTGTGCAAAAATTCCGCTTTAAAAGGCGGTTTTTTTGCGGAAATTTCCATATTTTTCCTATTAATTTTAACTATTAACATATTTAAGTAAAGTGTTGATAAAATTAACAAAAATTTGTGAATTTTGTTAAAAATTTACGCTACAATTTTATCAAATCCGTTAAATTAACAAAAATTATAGATATTAACATAAATTATTGTTAGAAAATAACAAAAAATTAATTTTAAAAATTTTTATAAATGTTATTGACTAACAATTTTACAGGTGATATACTGCGTTCGAAATCAAGAAATAATTGATTAAAGGAGGTTCCCGAAATGTTTGAATATTTGGACGAAGATAGGAACGATGAAGAAAAGCAGTGCGCTATGCTTTCGACCCTGTACTGGATGGCTTTGAGCAATATCAACAACGGTTTCCGCTTCTGATAGGGTTGCGCGCACCAATACTTGCAGCGGCATAAACCAAGCCGTACAGTACGGAAGTTTGCAGCCACGCAAGTATTTTAAAACAGTTTTTACAATAACCGTAAGCCGGCGTATTGCACGGGCAAAAACAACTTTTGCCGCAGACAATAACCGAGCCGAAGGCTGAACAAATTTTTATATATCCGGAAGTTATTTAACCGCCGTTTGCAGCAAGTGCGAACGGCGGTTATTTTAAAAATTTTTTACGTCCTCTTCCGTTATGCCGGAGTAGTTTATGACCGCGCGCCTTTCAACCCCCTCCCTCGGCGCGATAAGATAATCGGAAAGGCATTTTATGCGCGCGCCCGCTTCCGCCGCCTTGCGCTTTATTTCAAAGTCGGAAATATCTTGCGGAAATTCAACAACCATATGCGGTCCTCCCGCGGTATCGAAAATATTGCACTCGCACCCGCAATCCGCCAGTTTTTGCCTGATAAGCGCGCGAACGGCGCGATAGCGGTTTTTAAGGCGGGAAACGTGCCTTTCAAGATAGCCGCCTTCAATCATAGCGGCAAGCGCCTTTTGCTCGAAAAGCGGAACTATGTTTGCGCCGTGCCCGAATTTGCGCGCGTACTCGGCGCACAGCGCGGGCGGAAGCAGCATATACCCAAGACGCATAGACGGCGCAAGACTCTTTGAAAAAGTATTTATGTAAATAACCCTTTCGGGACAAAGCGAACGCAGGCTTTGCAGCGGTCTGCCTTCAAGACGGAACTCGCTGTCGTAGTCGTCCTCAATAATATATCCGCCGCAACTTTCCGCAAACGCGACAAGGCGCGAGCGCGCCGCCGCGGGCATAACCGCGCCGGTGGGAAACTGGTGCGACGGGGAAACGTGCACGGCGTTCGCCTTTGCTTCGCACGCTTCAATTTCTTCAAGGCGAATTCCGTCTTTTTCAGTATTTACGGACAAAACGTTTACGCCGTAAAGTGCGTACGCTGCGGGAATTTTGCCGTAGCAGGGATTTTCAACCGCCACGGTACATCCGCGCCCCAGCAGTTGCGCGACTATTCCGTACAAATGCTCCGCCCCCGCGCCTATAACAACGCACTCGGGGTCCGCCTCAACTCCCCGCGTTCGGTAAAGATATTCGCAAACCGCCTTTCTTAGTTGCAGGTCGCCAAAGCACGGCACCCGTTCCAGAAGGTGCTCGCCGCAGTCGGTAAGCACCGCGCGCATCAGTTTAGCCCACGTTGCAAAAGGAAACCACTGCGCGGGCGCATAGCCCTTTACCAAATCCAGCCTAAATTTTTCCGCGCTGTCGCCCCCGTCACCCGCCGCTACGTCCGCGCAATTACAAGCGGGCTTTTCAACGCCCTTTCCGCCGTCGTTGCGCGCGTAAATTTGCGGCGTAATAACTTCCTCGGCAAAATATCCGCGGCGTTCTTCCGCGCGCACATAGCCTTCCGCAAGCAACTGCTCGTAAGCGAGTTGCACCGTAACCACGCTTACGCCTTCCTCCCGCGCCAGCGCGCGCTTAGACGGCAGTTTTTGCCCAGCCTTTATCTTTCCCCGCAAAATTTCTTTGCGGATATTCAAATAAAGCGAATAATATTTGCTTTTGCCTCCCTCCCGGTTGCCGTAAATCATTTTATCTTCCTCTCGGTTTAACGCACTTAAATCTGGTATTATAAAATAGTTGCAATTTGGTTGTAGCAATATTATCAGAAACGGTTATAATAGTCAACCGTGAGGAAGGTAAAAAAATGAAAACGGTAAAAAACAAAAAATTATTTTACTCGACAAAATGGATAAGTTATACCGCTATTTTGACGGCGCTGGTTGTAGCCACCGGCTTTATTCCGCCGCTACCCACGCCCGCGGGGCGAATTTATTGGGTGGACGGCGTGGTGCTTATAGCGGCTTTTTTGGTAGACCCGCTTTCCGCCTTTATTGCGGGAGGAGTGGGCTCGCTTATATACGATATTTTTAAATCGCCGGAAATGATGCTTGCCTCGCTGCTTATACACGGGCTGCAAGGGGCGATAGTTTCCGCTTTGCTAAGGTTTGTTTTGCGCGAACGCTTTAAAAAACACGAATGGGCGAAAGCGGCGGTATTTGCCGTTTTGGGCGCCGTTGAAGTGGTTGCTGGGTATTTTATTTACCGCTGTATAACAAGGGGCGTGCCCGCGGCAACGGCAAGCATACCGCGCAATATAATTCAGGAAGCGATAGGTATTTCGATAGCCGTCTTTATTTGCTATGCAACCACTTTTAAAAAACAACTTGGAAAAAACCGTCTGCTGCCCGATTTTCGCAGCGAAGTACGGCAAAAAGAAAGCGACGCGCCCGTTTGCGACGAAGCCGCCGTGCCTGCCGACGACGAAAAACAATAAATTTCGGCGCACGCTTGCCGAGCAACACAATGTACGTTATACGCAATTTAAAAGGCGCCCCGCAGCGGATTTTCGCTGCGGGGCGCCTGATTTATTTAAGTAAATTATACCATTTCGGAATTTTCTTGTTGCGGTTTTTCTGCCACCGCCGCTTCTTCATTTGCGGGCGTTGCGTTGGCTTCGGAAATTTCCGCATTTTCTTCCGCGGGGACGTTTTCAGTTACTTCAACATAGGTTACGGGCAAGTTTTCGGGAATCATCTGTTTGTAGATATGCTTGCCGCAGAACCTGTCCACCGTAAGCACGACGCAAAGCGCCGCCGCGGAAACGGTACACCAAATAATGTCCCACATAGTGTCCATAAGTCCTATATCAAGGTAACCGCCCTCGATAGTGTAAAGCAAATTGCCGTTTATGTCGTAAAGTTCGGTATAAGCGATTCCGTCTATAACAAGGGTATGCAGGTGGTCATAACCGGGATAAAGCAAAAACGAACGTATCGAGTTGACTATCGTATCTTCCTGCATATCGTAGCCGTCGGAAATGTTGTCGATAGCAAACTCGTAAATTTCCCAGAAAACGCCTATCATAAGGCAAAACGCAAGCGAAAATATCAGACAGCCGAAAAATTTTTTATTGCTGTCCGGCTCGCCGAACACCATTTTAAGCACCGCAAAGCCCGCGGCGGCAAACACAACGCCCCAAAAAGCGTGCATTATGTCGTCCCAGCATCTTATATGGGTATAAACGTTATAGCAAGCGCCTATAAAACTGCCGAAAAGCCAGAAAAGAATTAAACTTACAAATACGACGGGCGTCCTTTGACGGGTGACGTATTCAAGCAAATAAAACAGAGGAACAACCGCGGCGTAAACCAAAGAATAACCGCTGTCGCGCCCGCGCCCTATAACCGCAAAATATATGCTTGAAGCAATACAAAACGCAAGGTAAACCGCCATAATCGCGGTGACTGCGGGTCTTTTTTTAAGTTGCTCTTTAAGATATTTGCCCAAAGGCTGCCTTTTATTAGCTTTTGCTTTCATTTGCAAAATCCTCTTTTAAAATAGATTTCGCGCCGCGAAACGCGCCTGCACGCCGTATTCCGCCCGTTTAACTTTGCTTAATTATATTTATTTTCTGCCAAGTTTGCAAGCGTTTGCGGGGATATTTTCAAGTATTCCCGTTTTAAGCAATTTTTTACAGCCCGCCTCGCAAAAATCTTTTTTTGCCTGCGCAAGCACTTTTTTCAGAACGTTGAAAAAATCCGCAAACCCGCCCGAAAGCAAATAGTATGAAAGCGAGCCGGGGACGGTGTTTACCTCGCTTACATACACCTGCCCTTTGCAAAGTATGTAGTCAAAGCGGACTATTCCGCGCATATTGAGTTTTGAGTAAACTTCCGCCGTGGTCTTTTTAATAAAATCGGACGTCTGAGGGGGAATATCCGCGGGGATTACCGATTTTCCGCAGCCGGAATATTTGTCTTCGAAACTAAGCAAATCGCCGCTTGCAAACGCTTCTTCGCATTCGCCGGTATATACTTTGTCGTCCGCAAAATACGCGGCGCAGTTTATTTCGCGGCGCTCCCCGAAATATTCTTCAACAATCGCGGCGCCGTCGTAAATAAGGGCGCAATCAACCGCGTCTTTAAGCTGGTCGGCGTTTTCCGCCTTTTCTATGCCTATGCTCGAACCCAGCGTTACCGGCTTTACTATAACGGGAAATGGGGGCATATTCGGCACCGAATCAAGATTTTCCGCGCTTTTTACATATGCGTACGCCGCGGTTTTTACGCCCAGCGCGCCCAGTACCAGTTTGGTAAGATATTTATCCATAAACGCGGCGGACTCGAATATTCCCGCCGAAGCAAGCGGAATACCCGCCAGCGCGCACAATCCGCACACTGCGCCGCCCTCGCCCGCTCCGCCGTGACAGCAGTTTAACGCAACGTCTGCTTTTATAAATTTTTTTGTCTTACCGCGCTTGTTTAATATGTATACCCCGCCGTCCGCAATCGCCGCGCGTGACTCTCTTGCGTACGCTTCGCCCTTGAAGTTGTTTACGTCTGCAAGGCGTTCCCCCGCGTATATGCCGCCGTTTTGGGCGATATACAGTGGAATTACCCGCATTCCGCCCTTTTTAAGCACGTTCGCCGCCATAGTGCCGGTAATTACGGAAATTTCGTTTTCGTTGGAAACTCCTCCGAAAATAACCAATATTGTTTCAGCCATAAAAAAATCACCTCCGCAAAAAATTTTCAGCTTTGGTGATTTAAAATAATTTTATCTTATAACGTCAATAAGCGTCCGGCAGGTCGTTTAAAAACAAAACCGTGTCCCCCGCCGCAATATAGCCTTTAAGCGCCTCTTGCGCGGCGTCAAGCGTGGGCTTCAACAGTAGTTTTTCGGCGTCGCCGCCCGCTTCGATATAGCCTTGTTTTACCGGCAAAACCAGCGTTTCTCCCACCAGAATAACCAAATCCAGCCCCGCAAGCCTTGCGCCAAGCAGTTTGTTTTCGCTTTCTTCAAGCACGCCCAACTCCACAATGCCGGGCGTAACCACAATTTTTCGCCCTTCAAAAGTTTGCAAAACTTCCAAAGCCGCAGCCGCACCCTTCACGTTTGAATTGTAGCCGTCGTCCAGAATGTTTACTCCGCCCGACTTTATAAGCTGCAACCTGTGCTCTACAAAATCAAGTTTTTCCACGGCGCGGACAATTTCTTCCGCGCTCATTCCGAGTTTATGCGCCAACGCCGCGGCAAGCGCTATATTTTCGGCGTTGTGCCTGCCCAGAAGTCTGGTTTTCAGCGTAACTTTTTCCCCGTCCAAATCCACCGCAAACACGCACCCCGCAGGCGAGCACTCAGCTTCCGTTATCTCGCCGCAACGCGACTTTTTGCAGGAATACCCGTCGAAAAGAGAATAGCAATCCGCGGCTATAACCGCCTCGTTTTTGGTATAGGCAAGTATTTCCGCTTTGGCTTTGACTATGTTTTCAATCGAGCCGAAACTTTCAAGATGCTGCGGACATATGCCCGTAATAACCGAATAGTCGGGGGGACAAATTTCGCAAAGTTCGGCGATGTCGCCAATATTGCGCGCGCCCATTTCCGCTATAAAAATATCGTAATCCGACAGATTGTTGCCGTTTATGGACAGCGCAAGCCCCATAGGCGTGTTGTGCGAACGCGGCGTTGCCAGCACGCGGAATTTTTCCTTTAAAATTGCCGCAAGCACGTTTTTTGCGCTGGTCTTGCCGTAACTGCCCGTTATGCCTATAACGGTTATTTTGGAAGCGCTCAACTTCGCCCGCGCTTTTTTAACAAAACTTTTATTGTGCGGAACTTCGTAAATTTTGGAAACAATGTTTGCCAGCAGCACAAAGGGTATGCACAAAAGCGGAATTATCGCCAACGGACAATACCGTAGTTTATCGAAAATCTGCGCGCCCCAATAGTCGGGATATCTAAGCGAATATACGTAATCTGCGTAATTAAGCAACGTCGTAGCAAAATAAACGACAATAAGCACAATAACCGCAAGCACGCCGTAAAGACGTTTAAATCTGGGCGTTGCGGCAACGGGCACGCGCAGCGCCACCCGATTATCCGCCCAAATATACAGCGAAAACATAACCGCGTAAATAGCGGCGCCTATCACCGCTGCCCATTCGCCCGCAAACGAAAAGCAAAGCGCTATTACCGAATATGCAAAGGCGCAAAGCAACGCAAGCAGCACGTGCCGCGTAAATATAAGATTGTTTTTTTTGTTAGCCCACTTCAAAAAACGTTTTCCACCGTAGCCGCAGGACTGCAAAACGCCCAAAAGTTTATAGCAGCAGCCGCAAAGCAGCGCCGAATAAACGACAGCCGTAAAAACGCTTTCTAAAATTTTGGCTACGGAAACAAACATACCTCAATTCTCCGTTAAAAACTTTAACACAATATCGTTAAATTGTTCGGGCTTTTCCGAAAAACAGAAATGCCCGCCGTTTTCTATAATTTCAAGACGGCTTCCCGCAATAAGCGAGTGAAAGGTTGCGCCCTCCTCGTCGGGCGGAGTAACCGTATCGTTTGCGCCGTACACAAGCAACGTCGCGTTTGTAATTTTCGCCGCGCAGGCGCTTAAATCTTCGTTGACTATTTTTTTATAACTTTCTTTCATCACGGGTGAAAGTTTTTTATATTCTTCCGAGCCGAAGTGCCTTTCCGCAAATTTTGGAAACAGTTTTTTCAACCTGCGGTAAGCCTTTACCCGCCGCATATACTGCGCCGAACGCGGTTTAACCAGTCCCGCGCCGCCCGTAATTACAAGTTTATCCGCTATATCCGCGTTTTCGCAAAGCAGTTTAAAAGCGACTCTCGCGCCGAAAGAATGGGCTATAATACGGGGGCAATTCAATTTAGCCGCATAAATAAACTTTTTAAGCCACGCGGCGTAGTCGCCGACAGCCCACGGCTCGCCCGAGCCTTCGCTGCAACCGAAGCAGGGAAAGTCCACCGCCGTCACGCAAAAAAACTTGCTTAAAAATTCCGTCTGAAAATAAAAACTTTCCTTACAGCTGCCGTAACCGTGCAGCAAAAGCAAATCTTTGCCGGCGCCTTTTCTTTGGTAAGAAACAAACCTGCCGTCTACTAAAATTTTACAACTCCCCCGCAACCCCGACGCAAATTAAAGTTCTTTCGCCATTACAAGGCAATCTTCTCCGTCGGAGTAATATCTGGTGCGCGCGTAAACGCCCTTAAACCCGCTTTTAAGGTAAAGTCCCATAGCGGCGGAATTTGAAACGCGCACTTCCAAAAACACTTTTCTTACGCCGCGTGCCCGCGCCGTTTTAAGCAGTTCTTCAATAATCGCAGTGCCCGCGCCGCAGCAACGGAACGGCTCGGCAACGGCAACGTTTTCAATGTCCGCGCTGTCCGCGGCAACGGTTATTCCGCCGTAACCTATTATATCCCCGCCGTCCTCGGCAACCACGCCCGTAAAACTGTCGCTTTCAAAACTTGAAGCCAGCATTTTAAAATTCCACGGTTCAAGCGGAAAGCACTCCTTTTCCATTTGCGAAATTTTTAAAATATCTTCATATTTCCAATTTCTTAGCTGCATTTCTGTTTTCCTCCGCCTGACTCTTGCGAACGTATAAAGCGCAAATGTCGTTTGACAAAGGCGCTAAACCTGCGCATACTGCGGGACATAAGCAGTTTTTTACGTCAAGTTTAACGTAGCGTTCAAACGGCAAATCCTCAAATCCGTAAACAGGCATATTTAAAGCGGCAACGCCTTCGCCCGACATATAGCAAGGCTGCAACGTAATTTTTTTGTCGGCGCCGAATCCGCAAACGTAATAGTTTCCGCGGCCGGCGTCTATCGCAACGCAGAAATTTTCGTCTTTGACATTATATGCAATCATCTCAAACGAAGTGATAGGCATAAGCGGCTTGCCCGCGCCCAGCGCAAACCCCTTTACGGTTGAAACGCCTATTCTTATGCCCGTAAACGACCCCGGGCCCACAACCGCCGCAAAAAACGCGCAATCGTTTAAACTCAGTTCCGCCTGCCGCAAAGTTTTTTCTATTTCGTCAATCAAAATTACCGAGTGTTGCATAGCGCATTCGGGCAAGTGCCGCACAACGGTTTTTTCGCCCTTCCGCGCCGCAACGGTAAGATAGCGCGACGAAGTGTCTATCGCAAGAAAATCAGCCATAAATAATTTCCCTATTGCTGCCGCCCGTCTTTTTTATTTCAACGGTAATTACGTTTTCGGGCAAAACGTCCGCAATGTTTTCCGCCCACTCCACAAGGCAAATTCCACCCGCGTAAAAATAATCGCACAGCCCCAGACTTTCGGCTTGTCCTCCGTTTTTAAGGCGGTAGCAATCAAAGTGAAAAAGTTTACCGTCGTACTCGTTCATATACGCGTAAGTCGGGCTAAGCACCTCGTCGGCAATTCCCAGCCCCGCGGCAACCCCCTTGCAAAAAACGGTTTTGCCCGCGCCCATTTCTCCCTTCAAAACTACTACGTCGCCCGATTTTAAAGTTTTTGCAAACTTAACGCCGAAGTCCTTAGTCTTCGACGCATTTTCGGATAAAAATATCGCCATACGGAAATATTATAACCCGCACGGCGACTTTTTGCAATTATTTTTAAAATTATTTTGAATTGAGCGCCACGCACTCAACTTTCTCTGCCAAGTATATAGTCTACCCTGCAATCGAAAAACTCGGCAAGTTTTATTACGTTTTCCACCGTAGGAACGCGCTTGCCGTTTTTCCAGTCAAAGTATCTGCTTTTTGTTATTCCCGCGTTTTCATAAATTTCTTTGACGGAGCCGTCAAAATTTTCTTCCAAAACCTTTAACCGCTCGCAAAACGGCGGACAAACTTTAAAAGTTAAATTTTTGCCGTCTTCTTCGCGTCCAAGCAAAAAATCCGTCGAACGTTTGAAGTAATCCGCAATTTTAATTAAGTTTGAAACCGTAGGCATTGCTTTTTGACTGATATATTCGGTTACGCAGCTTGCGCTTAACCCAAGACTTGCGGCAAACGTTTTATAGTTTTGCCCGCTTTCAAAAATCAATTCTTCAAGAATAACCGCAAATTTAGACATAATATCTCTGCTTATTTGGAAATTATTTTGAATTGAGCGCCCCGCCCTCAACTTTCTCTGCCAAGTATATAGTCTACCCTGCAATCGAAAAACTCGGCAAGCTTTATTACGTTTTCCACCGTAGGAACGCGCTTGCCGTTGTACCAATCGTCTACGCTTTGCTTTGCAAAATGAATTTGTTTCAAAAATTTATATCTGGTTAATCCGCGAGAATTAAGTAATTCTTTAAATCTTTCACAAAACGGTTGCGCAACCTTTTTACTTACAAAACCGTTTGCAGTTGTCAACCCCAGAAGATAATCTACCGAACATTCAAAATAATCTGCCAAAACTATTATGTTTTCCAAAGACGGCAGACACTCTTTGCGCAAATATTTATAAATTACAGAACGGTCGATATTAACCGCCGCCGCCAATAATTCCGCCGTTAAATTTCTGTCAAACATTACGTCCGAAAGGTTTTCACCGAAACTTGTTAAAATATCCATAAAAATTGCCCTTACAAAAATAATTATCCCTTACGTTTGCCTAAAAATACTTGCAATAGGCAAACATTAGGGATAAAATAAAAATAAGCAAGTTAACGCAAATTTTAAAATTTACAGGAGTAACTATTATGAAGGAAAGAAGCAATCACTTATTTATCAAAGAAATGGAGTGCGAAGATAAACTGCAATTTAAGGTAGACGAACTAAGTTTGTTGCTGGACGTAAAAGTTTTGCTAAAAGACTATTACACGGCGACTTTTACAGAAAGCGAAAACGCTTTGCGCATAAACTTTGACAACGGTCAGACTTTTGAAATATCGGTAAACGAAGTAAAATAAAAACCGCCCCTGCGGACTGTTAGTCCGCAGGGGCGGCATTAAACGATTTGTTAAGGAGAAAACTTAAATTCGCTTAATTTTAAAAAACAAAATATCTTAAAAGTGCAAACAGCACAAGCAGAGCGACAATCGCAAGCCCGCTTATAAGCACGCCAAGGTTAATCGCCTTTGTGCGCGCGCCGCCTTCGTCGTTTTTGGGCGTAAGCTTTTCGTTAAACCTGTTTATAAGGTTGGAAAGTCGCTTGTAAACGGGCAACGTAACCAAAATAGCGGCAAGGCAACGCATTACGTTAAACGGCAGTACCGAAGCCCACAAATAGAAGTTGTAAAAAGTTTCCTTTGTGCAGGAAGGGAAAAGCGGCGTCATCATATTGATAAGCGGCTGCCACTGTCCGTGGAAGAAAAACTGGACGTAAAAAGGCACAAGCGCAAGCCAGTTGAAAATTATTGCAACCGCAACTTCCGCCGCCATTCCTGCCGCCATACCTATCAGCGCGCCCTTAAAGGTACGTTTTTTGCTGTAAATCAAGCCCGCGGTGACCGCAAACACGCAAGAGGTAACCAAGTCGGAAAGTTCGCCGACGAAAACCGTAGACGTGCCCTTTACCACAAGTTTTATAAGAATTTTTACCACCGTAATAATTACGCCGGCTACGGGTCCCACGGTAAACGTGCCGATAAGCGCGGGGATGTCGGAAAAGTTAAACTCTAAAAAGCTTGGAAAAGCCGCCGCAATGGGAAAGTTGAAGATGTACAAAATTCCCGCCAAAGTGGAAAACATTGCGATTACGGCTATGCGCGCGGAACTGAAATAGGTTGCGCGTGCGGGTGAAACACTGTCCATAAAAAGAACTCCTTAAATAAAAATGATATTTTTAAAGTTGTTCTTTGCATTTAAAAACGCTCCGAAAAAAATTCCGGAGCGAATAAAACGATTGAAAAAACCGCTTTAAATATTCTTTTATCATCCGGACTGTACCGTCGGTTTCGGAATTTCGCCGAATCGGGAACAAGCGCTTGCGGCGCCCGCTCTTAGTGGACTTTACCACCGGTGGGGAATTGCACCCCGCCCCAAAGAATAACTTTAAATTGTGACTTTATTATATTTTGTAATTTTTTACTTGTCAAGCGTTTGAATAAGCAAAAAAAACGCAGGATTAAATCCTGCGCACCGGCGGCAATACCAACCGTAACTCAATTATAAATAAACAGCACGCCCAGCGTGTTTTTGCCGCAATGGGTGGTTACCACGCAGCCCGCGGTGGTTTCAAGCACTTCGTCAAAATTAAAAAGTTGTTTTACCTGCGCGCGCACTTTTTCAACGACTTCCGCCTCGCAATAAGAGTGCGTTATAAAGCAACGCGTTTTGTCGTAATCGTGATAGTCGGCGGCAAGTTCTTCAACGTAATTTTTCAAACAGCGTTCAAGCCCGCCCATATACTTCTTTTTTGCGTACAGCCTGCCGTCCTTCATATCGATAAGCGGATGAAGTTTCAACACCTTGGCGCCCATAAGCGCGGCAAGCGAGCATCTGCCGCCTTTATGCAGATAGTCCAGCGCGTCGGGCACGAACGAAGTGTTTACTTTATCGCGCAAAGCCGTGGTTATTTTTGCTATATCCTCGGGGGAACGCCCTTCCTTCGCCAAATCGCACGCTTTTAAAACAAGCAGACCCTGACCGGTGGAAAGCGCGTGCGAGTCAACCACAAACACCTTGTTTTTAAAACGCTTTTCCTGCGCGGCGCGCACCGCGCTGTCGTGCGAGGAGGAAGCAAGCGAAGAAATGTTGAAGTGAACCAACGCGTCGCACGTTTGCAACTGCCCCTCGAAAAATTGCACGTATTCCTCGATTGACGGAGCCGAAGTTTTGGGAAGCGTACCGCTCTTTTGCACATACGCAAAAATATCCTGCGGAACTATGTCCACGCCGTCGCGGTAAATTTTTTCACCCATAACCACGGCAAGGGGCATTATGCCCACGCCGTATTTTTGTACGAGTTCGGGGCTTAAATCGCAAGTTGAGTCAGCAGTAATTTTTACATTCATTCTATCACCGATATAAAGTATTTATGGCTGTTTTATATCTTTGATTATTATACAACAACTTTCCGCTTTTTTCAACAGTTTTAACAAAACTTTAACATTGCAACCGCAATTTAGCGCAAAAGCAAGGCATATTACGGGGGCAACATAAATTTTTATACTATCGCTATCTGCGGCGACAGGCGCTTTCCGCAGACTTGAAGTTGTATACCGGTTTTATTATTTTTTCAACTTTTACCGAAGGTGAAATATTTTCAAGCAGGTTGTCAATCGACTTATACGCCATAGGGCTTTCGTCCAGCGTGTTTTCCTTTACGGAAGTTGAGTAAATACCCGCCATCTGTTTTTTAAATTCCGCAAGCGACAGCGTGGCAAAGGCTTTTCCTCTGCTAAGCAACCTGCCCGCGCCGTGCGGGGCGGAAAAATTCCAGTCCGCATTGCCTTTGCCCGTGCATATAAGCGAACCGTCGCGCATATTGACGGGTATAAGCAACTTTTCGCCCTTGCGCGCGGAAACCGCGCCTTTGCGCAAAATTTTGTTTTCTACATCAATATAGTTGTGAATTGTGGTAAACCCGCCCGCAACTTTTAAATTTAAACCGTTTACTATTTCGTCCAAAACAGCCTTTCTGTTAAGCGAAGCAAACTGCTGAACTATCTTCATATCGTGAAGGTAATTTTCAAAGTCTTTTCCCGTTAAATACGCCATATCCCGCGGTATATCCGTGGTTTTGCTTTTTATCAGCTGCACGGTTTTTTCAATTTCCTTTTTTCTGCCGGACGATTTAAGCGCGGAAATAGCCGCCTTTATCTGCTCGGCAGACTTTCCGCATAGAGTGTCGTATGCAAGATTTTGATAATACCCCGCAACTTCCAACCCCAAATGACGGCTTCCCGAGTGTATTACAAAATAGTATGCGCCGCACTCGTCCCTGTCGACTTCAATAAAGTGATTGCCGCCGCCCAAAGTGCCTATGCTTTTGTATGCGTTGGCAATTTTTACGTGCTCGCGGCAACGCAAATTTTCAATATCCGTTTTTTGCGCGTAAGCGTGAGCCGTGGCGCGCACGTTCATTCCCGCGGGGATATTTTTGTGTATAAATTCGTCAAGCGCGCATAAATCCACGTCGTCGTTTTCAAGGCGGGCAAGTTCCATACCGCAGCCTATGTCCACGCCCACCATATTTGGAACTATTTTATCCTTTATAGTCATTGCGGTGCCTATTGTGCAGCCCGCGCCCGCGTGTACGTCGGGCATTATGCGTATTTTAAGCCCCTTAAACGCGGCAAAATCGCACATCGCCTTTATTTGCTCCACCGCGCAATCTTCTATCTGCTCGGTAAAAACTTTTGCGGCGTTGTATTTTCCTTTGATTATCATAAATTATCCTCCTTTTTCAGCCAAACGAAAATTACGGCATAAAAAAGCGCGCGGTTGAAACCCGTTACTTCCCCGCGCCGAAGCCGCCCCGAAAAGCGGATTCAAGTTTTTGCGTGTATAAGCCTTAAAAAATATCTTTGCAGTCCGTATACGTTAAACGTTAATCTTACAAACAGACAACCTACTATCCTTAACCTGCACGTTAAACGGCAACTTTAACGATAGAAATATCTATAATAATCTAAAATGATTAGTGCTAATACACGCGGGAAAAATTTTAAACTTCTATAAAATTATTAAGATTAGCCCTGTCTATGGCAACCTGCAATTTGCAAATTTCAGAGTACAGCGCTTTTTGGTCCTTTTGAGCGGTTTCCGGCTCGTACAAACACTCGGTATACTCCAATACGCCGTTTGCGGTTATCCTTCTGGACAGTTTGTCAAACCTGCCCAAAGTATCTAAACGGGTGTATTCCGAGTTGAGCTGCGCAAGCAATACAAGCGCCTCGCCTATGGTTATATTGAAATCTTCAATTTTAACCTTGCAGTTAGCAACGGCAAGCGCGCTTTTTATTTTTCTTATTTTGCCGTCCGTTTCGGCAATTTCCTTACGGGTTGCGGCATAGTCGTATTTGGAAGGAACCGCTTCTTCCCCCTCTTTGTACGATACTCTGCTGCGGCTTGTTTCGGTATAAACGGCAAGCCTTTTCTTTTCTTCCAATTCTTTTATAAGCTTCATAGCCTCGCTGTGACAAACTTTCATAATTAATCTCCTTTCACCCTTGCTTCAACGCAAACGGGCTTTGTTTACAAACATATTTTATCACGCCGCAAGTATTAAAGTAAATACGCAAAAATCAAAATTATTTCGCCCCCTTACTTTTTATATTTTTGCCGATTTTATATACTAAAATTGCCATAATATGGTTATTTATTGCATATATTTTTATTGCATTTGCCCCCTTTTAATGGTACAATTTGCATATACTGTTATTTTTAGGCAAAAAAATTATGACCGAAAAACTTAAAATTTACGTTACCGCAAGAATAGCGGAAATACTTTTAAAAGACGCGGAAGGGTTTGAATTTTTTAAATCCGACGGCAGAACCGTAAACAAAAACGCGCTTTTAACCAAACTTATAGTAAATTATCACCTTAAATTCGCGCGCGAACAGGAAGAAACAATTGCTTTTTTAAAAAAGAAAATCGCGCCCGTAACCCGTCTGGCGGCAGACGCGCTTGATTCGCTTTGCTACGGCATATGCGAAAAACTTAACGAGCGGGTAGCCGCTTCCAACGGTGAAAAATTCGACAAACTTATTTCGCTTAAACCCACCAAGGAGTCCGAGCCGCTTATAAATTATATCGAGCAGTACTCGCTGGCGGGGCGCACCCTTTCGGAATATTTCAGAAGTATGTTTGCCGCGTACGCGTCGCTGCCGCAGGACAAGCGGGAAGAAATTATTTTTAAGCCGCAAGTCGACGCAATTTTAAAAGCCGTAAAGGAAAAAAAGCAAATTTTTATTACCACAAAAAACAATCGTTTCCGCCGAATGGAAATTTCGCCTTACTCCATAGCAAATTCGAAGGAAGAACTGCATTTATACGTGCTTGCGACACAGCCGCGCGGTTGCATTACGGTAAGGCTTTCGCGCATAACGTCCGTTGTACAGCTGCCTGCTGAAGCAAAGTTTACGCAGGAAAACATTGCCGCGCTTCAAAAAATGATTAAGTACGGTCCGCAATTCCGCTGCCGCGACAACGAGGACGAAGTTTTGGTTAAATTGACAGCGGCGGGCATTGAAAAATTTAGAAAGATATACGTTCACCGTCCGATTCCCATCGGCGTGGAAGGGGATTTTTACCGTTTCGACTGCGCGCACACGCAAATCGTGCAATATTTTTCACGCTTCGGCGCGGACGCGGAAATAATTTATCCGGAAAACGTTCGCACCGAAATTTACAACTTTCATCGCCGCGCCGCAAACGCTTACGACAATATAAACTGATTTTTTTACAAACAGGTTACGCACAGCATAAAGAAATCGCTATTATATAAATTCTACGCAATAAAACAGCCCGCCGCGCTTCATTATGGAAGCGCGGCGGGCTTTAATTTTTGTTAAGTTTATTTAATTGACCTCTATACGTTTGACGTAAACCACGTAATGTTTTCTATCTTTTTCTGTATTTTCCGCTTCGCCTTCCGGTACAATTTCAAAAAAGCGATATTGCTCTCTTTCTTCACCGTAATGCGTATAACCGTTTTCGATTATAATTTGAATAATTACGCCGTTATCCAATGATATTTCCAAATCGCGCAAAGCGTTCATTTTTACGGCAGTTACTTTTCCGCCTGAAATTTGCGTTTTGTATTTGTCAAGATTAAACCATTCGTCGTTGTTTTCGGAAGTCGTCCCACGACTGATAGTCCATTGTCGTCGCTAAAATATCGTCGTTTTTGATTATGCGCGTCAAACATTACGTGTGCAAAGCATATCCTTCAAAAGCGAACGCCATCATTTCACAGACAAGATTAATATCCGTCAACCGCAAACCGTGAATTTTAGAAACCCATTCTTTAAAATAGGAACCGTTTATATTTTCTATAAACTATTGCAAAGCCTCCGTTGCAAAAAATTTACTTTACGCAGTTTTCGTAAAGAGGAAACGCTTTGCACAGTTTTGCCACTTCCCCTTTTACGTAATCAAACGCAGCCTCGCCCTCGTCTATAATCTTTGTAATAAGTCTTGCGATTATGCGCGCCTCGTTTTCCTTCATTCCGCGCGAAGTCATTGCGGGCGTGCCCACGCGTATGCCCGAAGTGACAAACGGCTTTTGCGTGTCAAACGGCACGGCGTTTTTATTTACGGTTATATGCACCTCGTCCAGCATTTTTTCAAGTTCTTTACCTGTAACGTTTTTGTCGGAAAGATTTAACAGTATAAGGTGATTATCCGTTCCGCCCGAAACCATTTTCACGCCCGATTTTTTAAATTCGTCTGCCATTGCCGCGGCGTTTTTTACTATTTGCGACTGATAAGTTTTAAACTCGGGTGAAAGCGCTTCTTTAAAAGCCACCGCCTTCGCCGCAATAATATGCATAAGCGGCCCGCCCTGAGTACCGGGGAACACCGCCTTGTCTATGGCTTTGCCCCACTGCTCTTTGCACATAATTACGCCGCCGCGCGGTCCGCGCAAAGTTTTGTGGGTTGTTGTGGTGACAAAGTCCGCGTACGGCACGGGCGAAGGATGCAACCCCGCCGCAACAAGACCCGCAATATGCGCTATATCCACAAACATAAGCGCGCCGGCTTTATCGCAGATTTCACGTATTCTTTTAAAATCTATAACGCGGGGATACGCGCTTGCGCCCGAAATAATTACTTTGGGCTTGCACTCCAAAGCAATGCGCTCCATCTCGTCATAGTCTATCAGTTCGTCCCCTTGTTCAACGCCGTAGGGAATTATATTGAAATATTTACCGGAAATATTTACGGGCGAACCGTGCGAAAGGTGTCCGCCGTGCGCAAGATTCATACCCATAACGGTGTCGCCGGGCTGGCACGTAGCAAACAACACGGCAAGGTTTGCGCTTGCGCCCGAATGGGGCTGAACGTTGCAATATTCGCAGCCGAACAACTGTTTAAGCCTTTCGCGCGCCAACTCCTCGGCAACGTCCACAAATTTGCATCCGCCGTAATAGCGGTGTGCGGGATAGCCCTCCGCATATTTGTTTGTAAGGTGACTGCCGGCAGCCGCCATAACCGCGGGCGAAACAAAATTTTCACTTGCGATTAACTCTATATTGTTTTGCTGGCGGGAAAGTTCGCTTTTCATCGCCTCGGCGATTTCGGGGTCGGTTTGTTCTATCAAGGAAATGTCTATCATTTTCGCTCCGATAAATGTTTTTTTGTAAGTTTATTCTATCACACGCGGCGCCGCGTGTCAACGCCGTGCGCAAACGATGTCCGCGGATTATACAAACAAATTAAAAACGCTTCTTGCCGCAATTTTGACAAAAAGCATAAATTGCCCCCGTACTATGCCTTGTTTTTATTGATTTTTAAACTTTTAAGCGGTTTGCGAAACTTGTACGGAACGGGTGAAAGGGCGCGGCGCGCTATAATAAGCGCGGCGGCAAACACAATGAAAGAAAGCCCCCAGCCGAAGCATATTTGCAACCACAGCGGAAAAGCAAGTCCGTTTGTAACAAGCCTGTAAACTTCGAAGCAAGTTAAAGCGGACAGCACGGAAGGGCTTAAAATCCGCACCGATATACCGAAAAATTTTTCCGGCATTTTCAACTTGCGGGTAAAGCGGTTTATTTCGCCCGCGAGAGCAACGCTTTTTTTGCCGCCCAACGCAAACACCACGCACTCCGCTATTCCCAAAATCAAAATATTGTAAAAGTTTATAAAAGCGTCGCTTATTTCCACTGCGGCGGCGCCCGCTGTGGTAGCGAAAACGGCGCATATCCCCGCCCCTATCACGCAAACCAGCGCTGCAAGTCTTCCGCGCTTTATCATAAACGCCTCCGAAAAAGGCGCCACAAACGCTTCAAGCATACTCACCGCCGCCTGAATAGCAATCATCGCAAGCGACGCGTAAAACGCAATTCCCGCCGCGGCGTTAAGCCATACTCTGCCGCCGAAAAGTTGGGTTATCGCCGCGGGATACACCGCAAAAGCGGTTATTATGCCCGACTGCCCTATTTCACCCTGCAACCCGCAACCGTACAGCGTGGTAAATAGCACCACGGAAGCGAGTACCGAAACAAAAAAATCCGCCGCCGCGATTATCAGCGAGCACGAAAAAATGTTGGTGCCTTCGGGCAGATACGCGCCGTATGCGGGCATTATGCCGACCACTATCGAAAGCGAAAAAAACACCTGTCCCAAAGCGGAAATCCACAACTCCGGACTTGATAACTTTGAAAAATCGGGCACGAACAGCGCGCGCAGCGCCGTTGCGGAATTGCCGTACAGCAGCCCGCGCCCCGCCATAAACGCAAGCAGAATTACGGGCACGGTTACGGTGATTTTAGCCGCCTTTGCAAGCGCGCCCGCGCCGCCACGCAAACAAAAGAATATTGCGCACAACGCAACGACTATTCCGCCGAACACAAGCGGAGACATACCGGAAATAACGCCGTCGCCCCGCGCTTTAAGCACCCCGTCGAAAAAATAATTTGCAATTCCGTTTTGCGAAAGATTGTGCGCCTCCGCCGCAAGCGGAGCGATTTTTATTGCCATAGTCAAAATCCAGCCTGCAAGACCGGCGTAAATCAAACCCGTCACCAGCGAGTTTACGCAGCTTGCCCAGCCTATGCGCCCCGCACCGCGTTTTAAACTTTCAAGGCATTTGGGCGCGCCGCCTCCGAATTTGCGCCCCAGCGCAAGTTCCGCGTTAAGCATAGGTATGCCCAAAATTATAAGCGCGCAAAAATAAATAAGCAAGTACGCCCCGCCGCCGTACTTTGCGCACAGTCCCGGAAAACGCAACGCGTTGCCCAGCCCGACCGCCGCGCCAATGCTTGCCAAAATAAACCCGCCTTTGGATTTAAACTTCTGTTTAGACATATATTTAATATATTTAGCGCCGACGCCGTTTAGAATGAACCGCCATTCAACGACTGAGCAATTTGCAACCAAACACAGCATAAAAAACCCCGCGTAGGATTAAAACCGTTCCTCCGCGGGGTTATAATTTTTTTATTTAATTAATCAGCACGCGCTTCAATCAACCTTTAATTTCAATCAGCCCATACTCGACAAAATGGCAAGATTTGCCGCCAAATCGACGTTGCGCACGGTAACCGACTCCGGCACTTTTAAAAGCGCGGGCGCAAAATTAAGAATTTTTTTAACTCCACAATCGATAAGCGCGTCCGCCGCGTCCTGCGCGTGCGCGGAAGGCACGCAAATTACCGCCAGCTTCACGTCCAGACGGTTGATGCCGTTTTGCGCGTCGTTGAAATCCAAAACGGGTTTGCCCGCAATTTCGGCGCCTATTTTTGAAGAATCGTTGTCAAACGCGGCGACGACGTCAATTCCGTAATTTGAAAAACCGCCGTACGCCAAAAGCGCGCTGCCCAAACCGCCCGCGCCGACAATTACCGCGTTTTTTCTGTCCTTGCAACCAAGATAATCTTCCAAAGCGGAAATAAGTTCGACAAGTTTATAACCGACGCGCGTTTTTCCCTCGGCAGAAGTATAAGCCAAATCCTTACGCACAAGCACTTCGCCCATATTAAGCGCGCGCGCTATCGCGCCGGAGGAAACGTAACCTTCCCGCGTGTCCAGCGATTTTAAATAATTCAAATAAACGGGAAGCCTTTGCAGGCTGGTTACGGGAATATCGCTTTTCATTCAATCACCTAAATTTACGCGTTTTCAGCTGTTTACGATAAGCGCAGCCGCGCCGAAAGCGCCCGCCCTGTTGCCAAGCGTAGCGCACTCAACCTTTACGGGAGCATAGTCCATACCCGCAAAAATTTCTTTATCAAGAAGCCTTTGCAAAGGCGCGGAAAGCCGCGTGCCCTGCGCCGCAACCCCGCCGCCAATCATAATTATCTGCGGGCGGAAAATATTTGCGATGTTTGCAAGCCCGCAAGCGAGATAGTTTAAATATTTGTCCACAACGCGCTTTGCGGCAACGTCGCTTTCCATATACTCGAAAGAAGTCCTGCCGTCGGCGTTTTCGTTGGTGTACGTCTTCCACATAGCGGAAGACGTGTCTTCCTCCATTGCGCGCCTTGTGGCAACGGTAAGCGCGCGCGCCGAGCAATACGCTTCAAAACAGCCGCGTCTGCCGCAAGTGCACTTTGCGCCGCCGTGCTCTATTACCATATGTCCGATTTCGGTACCCGCGGATTTGTAACCTTCAAAAAGTTTTCCGCCTATTACCACACCGCCGCCAACGCCCGTGCCCAGCGTTATAAGCACGCTGTCGGTATAGCCTTTGCCCGCGCCGAACTTCGCCTCGCCCAGCGCCGCCGCGTTTGCGTCGTTGCTTATTCTTACGGGCACGCCCAATTTATCTTCAAGAAGTTTTTGCAGCGGATAATTTTTAAGTCCCAGATTGCCCGCAAACACCACTTTTCCGTTTTCGCTGTCGATAAGTCCCGGGCAACCCACGCCCGCGCCCGCCAGCGCCGAAAAAACGGTACCCGCGCCGTGAACAAGATTTTCCGCAAGCGTTTCAATGCAGTCCGCAAGCCCTTCGCCCGCAACGGTAGGAACGGAATTTTCCGAAACGATTTTGCCCTTTTCGTCAATGATAATACCTTTAACGAACGTACCGCCGACGTCCAAACCCATATACAGCGCCATAAACTTCTCTCCGAATTTATTTTGATATAATTTTATCTTATAATATGATTATACACAATACGCTTTTAACCGTCAAGATATAAACCCAAAAAAGCCCGTTTTACGGCAAAACTTTTTAATTTTGACAAAGTTAAACTTTTTTTAAAAAACATACGGGCGAACGCAAAACCGCGTCCGCCCGCAAAAGCATTCTGTAATAATTTTTATTTAGTGCCGGTAGAGCCGAATCCGCCCGCGCCGCGCGCCGTTTCAGAAAGTTCGTCCTTTTCTACAAACTCCGCGGTGAGGTAGGGCGTTATGACAAACTGCGCCACGCGCTCGCCCGCGCATATCGTTTGAACGCTTTCCGAATGGTTGTGAAGCGCAACTTTAACTTCTCCGCGATAGTCGCAGTCCACTACGCCCACCTTGTTTGCGGGGGCAAGCCCTTTTTTTGTGGCAAGCCCGCTTCTTGCATATATAAGTCCCGCATATCCCAAGGGCAATTCAACGGCGATGCCCGTAGGCACAAGCACCGTTTTATGCGGCTCTATCTGCAAATCGCCTTCTATGCAAGCGTATAAATCGGCGCCCGCGGCAAACTCGCTGCCGTAAGAGGGTGCAATCGCAGACGGATTAAGTTTTTTTATGTCCACTTTCATCCGTTTTTGTTTTGAGTCCGTAATTTCGTAACTTTTTTTCATATGTTTTTCCTTACAATATATTAAACTTTCGCGCTATATACAAAATGTTTTACGCTTAGCGTTGTATGCGCGGTTAAATTACCGTTTGCTCGTCCCACAAAACTACTTTATCCTGTGCCAGCGAAGGTTTAACCAAAATTATCCTTTGGTTTGAAGAACCGCGGAAAAGCAAGTTTAAATCCTTTAATTCTTCCACAAATTTGCCGTCCACAAGCACGTCTAAACAGTTAAGCATTCTTAAAACGGTGTCCGCGTCGCCAAGTTTACCGGTAAGAAGGTCCGCCTCGTAATCGTACCCCGTAAACGCCCATATGGATTTTTGGGGATAGAGTTTTCTCATCCTTTCCAAAAACGGCGCAAGCGCCTTTTGGTTTTCCGGCTCGAACGGGTCGCCGCCAAGCAGCGTAAACCCCTTTATATAGTCGGGTTTAAGCCATTCGAGTATGCTGTTTTCGACTTCGACGGTAAACGGCTTGCCATAGGCAAAATCCCACGTTTCGGGATTGAAGCAGTTTTTGCAATGATTGCGACATCCGCTGACGTACAGCGAAACGCGCACCCCCGGTCCGTTGGAAACGTCGTAATTTTTTATTTTTGCATAGTTCATAAAACCCGCCGTAATCCTTATATCTTAAATAATTTTTCCGCTTTCAATTAACCGAAAATTATAAGTGAAGCACTCTTGACTTTATTTCTTTTGTCTTGCCGACGTTCCAGAAGTTTTCGCCCAGATAACCGCAGGTGCGGCGGGTAACGTTCATTTTGCGCTGGTCCTTGTTGTGGCAAACGGGGCACTCCCACTCGTTATCGTCGTTTATGATAATTTCACCGTCAAAGCCGCATACGTGGCAATAGTCGGACTTGGTGTTAAATTCAGCGTATTGAATATTGTCGTAAATAAATTTAACAACGTCCTCCATAGCGGTCAGATTATGGCGCATATTGGGTATTTCAACGTACGAAATAGCGCCGCCGGAAGAAATTTGCTGGAACTGGCTTTCAAACCGGAATTTATCGAAAGCGTTTATGTCCTCGCGCACGTCCACGTGATAGCTGTTTGTATAGTAACCCTTGTCCGTTACGTCCTCTATGGTGCCGAAACGCTCCTTATCGATGCGCGCAAAACGGTAGCAAAGCGACTCGGCGGGGGTTCCGTACAAGCCGAAGCCCAAACCCGTTTCCTTCTTCCATTTTTCGCAGTGCTCGCGCAATACGTTCATAACCTTTACGGCAAATTCAGCGCCCTTTTTGTCCGTATGAGAAACGCCCTTTACAAGTTTGGTCACCTCGTACAGCCCTATATATCCCAAAGATATGGTGGAATATCCGTCCATCAGGTATTTGTCAATCTTTTCGCCGGGCTCCAAACGGGCAATCGCGCCGTACTGCCAGTGCACGGGCGAAACGTCGCTGGTTACGCCGGTAAGCGCGTTGTGGCGGCACATAAGCGCCTCGTAACAAAGTTGAAGCCTTTCTTCAAGCAATTGCCAAAACTTCTTTTCGTCGCCCTTGGCAAGTATTCCGCACTGGGGCAGGTTTATTGAAACCACGCCCTGATTGAATCTGCCTTCAAACTTGTAGTTGCCGTTTTCATCCTTCCACGGTGAAAGGAACGAGCGGCAGCCCATAGGCGAAAATACGTTGCCCTCGTAATTTTCGCGCATTTTCTTCGCGGAAATATAGTCGGGATAAAGGCGCTTGGACGAGCACTTTACCGCAAGACGGGTAAGATAGTCGTATTTTCCGCCTTTAAGGCAGTTATTTTCGTCAAGCACGTATATAAGTTTGGGGAACGCAGGCGTAACGTAAACGCCCTTTTCGTTCTTTATTCCCTGATAACGCTGCTTCAAAATTTCCTCTATAATCATAGCGTTTTCTTCGATATATTCGTCTTTTTCGTCAAGATAGAGGAAAAGCGTGACGAACGGTGATTGTCCGTTTGTCGTCATAAGGGTGTTAATTTGGTATTGAATAGTCTGCACGCCCGCTTTAAGCGACTCCTGCAAGCGCATTTCAACAAAACTTTTTTTGGTTTTTTCGTCAAGAGAAGCGCCGAAAGTTTCATCGCACTGCTTTGCGTATTTTTGCTTTGTACGCCTTAAATATTTGCCGAGGTGCGCAATGTTGACGGACTGTCCGCCGTACTGCGAGGACGCCACGGAAGCGATTATTTGCGTGGTTATAGTGCACGCCGTCTGAAACGATTTGGGGCTTTCTATCATTTTGCCGTTCATAACGGTGCCGTTTTCAAGCATATCTTTAATGTTTATAAGACAGCAGTTGAAAATGGGCTGCAAAAAGTAGTCCGCGTCGTGGAAATGAATCGCGCCTTCGTCGTGCGCTTTTGAAATATGTTTGGGCAAAAGCATACGGCGGGTAAGGTCCTTTGAAACTTCGCCCGCTATAAGGTCGCGCTGGGTGGAAGCCGTGCGCGCGTTTTTATTGGAGTTTTCCTCCATTACGTCCTTATTGGAGTTTTTAATAAGGGAAAGAATGCTTTCGTCGGTGGTGTTTGCCTTACGGATTAACGCGCGTTCATAGCGGTAAATCATATAGGCTTTCATAAGTTGATATTTTTGCATTTCCATCAACTTTTCTTCAACCATATCCTGAATATCTTCGACAAGCAGTCTAAGTCTGTGGCGGGAAGCAATGTCCTCCACAATGGCGTCGATTTGCTGGGCGGATATTCTGTCCTCGGGGTCCACCGCTTCGTTAGCTTTGGAAATGGCTACCGCGATTTTCTTCCTGTCGAAATCGCATACGCTGTTGTCGCGCTTAATAACTTTCATTTCACGTCCTCCGTTAAGGCACGCTTTATTTTGTGCCCGATTTTTTGCCGTATACAATATATAGTATTATTACAAGTAACAACTCTATATTCCACACGCCGCCTTTTTAAGCGGTGCAAGGCTAAGTATAATATGCTTGTCCCGTTATGTCAAGCGCAAAAACACAATATCTTGTATGATAATTTTTAACGCTATAACTATATATTGTGTGTTATATTTTGTAACATTTTAATGGTTTTTGTCGGAAAACGTCCGTTTAGAGTGTTAAAACACGGTTTAAACGCCGTGAAACGTAACACTTTGTAAAACATTTTGCACAAACCCGCGTCAAGGCAAAAAAATAACGGCGACTTATTGGGTCGTCGTTGCGGTAATATTGCCGTCCGCCGCTTACAAGAAGCGGCGCTTACTTTGCGGGGCAAAACGCGCTTGCCGACAGTTCACCTTCCGCATTTCGATTATTATTTTACGTTACGGCGCGGCAAAAGTCAAATTAAATTGCCGCCGATAAAAATTTGCAGGCGCTCTTTCAAAGCCCGCCTTACAAAAAGCGGTTAAACGCAAAATATTTATACGTTATTTTCCGTCGCTGCTTTTGCCGTCCGTTTCATTGTACATTTTATGAAACATAGCCACTTCGTCGGGGTCAAGCGCAATCCGCTGAGAAAGCCCCGTACACTCGTTTACGCTTGCGCACTCTTTAAACACTTCTTTTATAAGATTGAATTCTTTACGTTTACTCATATTAGCAGTATGGGCGCAACGCAAGAAAATTATTCCAAAGTAATTAATTTTTTCCTTGAAGCCCGAAAAAAATATTTTTAAAAAGCAAATTTAAACGGGAAAGGTTGCGTGCAAAAAATCAATCGTAAATACTGCGATAAATGTGTTCCGCATAAAGTCGGGCTACGTTTACGCCCGTAACCCGCTCTATCCCGCCGAAAAAGGCGTTTGAATTTACTTCGCAAACGTAATATCCGTTTTCGCCTAACAAAACGTCTATTCCGCAATAATCCAACCCCAAAATTTCAGCCGTTTTTATGCATAAACGCGCCATATCCGCAGGGCAATCAAATTTTTCGCCCCTGCCGCCCAACTCTAAATTAGAGCGGAAATCAATTTCCGACTGCCGCAGCATAGCCGCCGCAACCTTTCCGCCAATCACTATAACGCGCACGTCCCTGCCCATACTTCCTACTATGCAGCGCTGAAAAAAATGCGGCGAAAATTGCAGTTTGCGCGCAAGTCGTTCAAGCTGCGCCCTGTCGTCCGCCTTGTAAACGCCTTTGCCGAGCGAGCCGTAACTGCTTTTTACTATGACGGGGTAACCCAAAGTTTTTTCTATATAATCCAGCCTTCGCGCGCTAACGTCCGCCTCGCCGTCATACCGCAGCAGTCCGGGAATTACCGCAGGCATAGGCACGCCTTCTTCCGCAAGCAGCGCGTGCGTGGTCATTTTGTCGTCGCAGGCGCGCACCGCCGAATGGCTGTTGAAAAGGCGCATCCCGCTTTTTTCAAGCAAGGCGGAAGCGTACTTATCCTTGTCCAGATACACGCAAAAATCGCAATCCGCCGCCCCGTTCACTACTTTGCCGCTATCGTCGGCATACAACGGAAAATCGCCGTTCCTCACCACGTCGACGGCAATCCCCAAAGCGGAAAACTCGGTTTTAAGCCTTTGCGACTGGTTCAGCGCCGAAGGCAGATTGGAGTATGCGTTTATTAAAATAATTCCGCGTTTGCTTTTTGAAGCGTTTTTTTGTTCCATACGATTTACAGTATAAATTTTTATTGCGTTTTCGTCAACGTATTTATTGTAATTTTACTCGCCGCAGTGGTATAATCCGATTATGAAACTCAACTTTGAATTAGTGCCGGACAGCTGCTGGCACAGCAATTTAAGAAGCCTGCTCTCCCCCGCGCAATGGGACTTAGTCCGCCGCGAAGCGTATGCGCGGGCAAACGGCAAGTGCGCGATTTGCGGCGCGCCCTCCGCCCGTCTTGAAGCGCACGAACGCTGGGAATACGACGAAGACGCGCACGTGCAAAAACTTGCGGACGTTATAGCAATTTGCAGGCGCTGCCACGAGGTAATTCACATAGGCAGAACGCAGTTGAAAGGCAACGAGAGGGAAGCGGAAGCGCATTTTATGAAGGTGAACAACTGCACCTACGCAGAATATCGCAAAGCCCTTGGCGAGGCTAACGAAGCGCACCGCCGCAGAAATAAAGTTGCCGAGTGGAAACTCGATTTATCGTATCTGAAAAAATTTTGTTGAATTTCTATTTACATTAAACGCAAACGGTTCAATAAACTAAAAGGGGCGCTTTTGCCTTAATCCCATAGGGAATTTAATAAGACGCAAATAAAAGATTTAGGCATAGCGTTAATACTTTTTTCGTGGACGAACCAGGCTACGCGTAGCCTAGTGAGATATAGATATGTTTTATATAGCACGCAAAATTCAATCGGTTGCGTTCTTCCATTTTTCGTGATATAATGATTATACGATAAACAGTAATTTAGCGGTATAACACGGAGCAATTTTATGACTGAAAAACCCGACAATCTTACTATCGTCCATATATGTGTAATGATTTTAATGGGAACAGCGTGTGCGCTTTTTTTTATCCATTTTGTGACTGGGATAATCGACTATAATATTGATGCTCACGCAAATTATGTTAAAGAATATGCCACAATCGTGCGATATGAAGCAGTGCAAAATAGGTATCAAGGCTATGCCTATACTACCTATTATGAGTACGAAGCGGACGATGGAGTGTATTATGGTATGTGGCAAAGATTGATAGAAGATGAGGAAGAAGCAAAAGCGCAAGTGGGAAAGAAAGTGCCTATATACGTTGACCATACTTTGAAGCGCCATAGAAAAGATATAAATATTTCAAGTGATTATATTTGGATCGCGGGCACTATCTCTCTTGTGTGTTTTGTTGTTTTTTTGAACTCATTCGTTAGGGAAATCATCTTTATAGTTAAGTGGAAAAAATACAAAAAAGAATTGCAAATGCAATCCACGAATAAACGCTAAATTTCAATTTGTCTTTCTAAATAGTTTGTAGTAAAAAGCTCTCGAACAAATTGTTCGAGAGCTTTTGTCCTCGCTTGAAAGTACAACTCTTAAAAATTTAGTATTTAATTCTCTACGAGAAGTGCGGTTTACTTTGCCTCCGCTTTTTTTTAATTTCAATCAGCTAAACCAAGCAAATAATCGGACGAAACGTTAAAATACTTTGCCGAAGTAATTATCGCCTCGGCATTCGGTATTCGCCGGCAATTTTCCCAATATGCCAAAGCGCTTTTACTTAAATTTATGTTTTTTGCAAGCTGAACTATCGTCAGCCCCTTTTCCGTTCTCAATTCTTTCAGTCTTTCGGCAAATATTTCCATAAACCCAGCAAGCCACAATTGCGGAAAAAATACTTGACTTTCCACATTTGTGGAAACTCTTAAACAACAAACCATAAAATAATCCGCGCTAAGCGGCGCAATTTATATGGGGGTTGAAATAACACAAACAACGTGGTACAATAAGCTAAACAAAAAACGCAGCAAGGAAAAATTATGAAGTACGTTTTGGCGCTTGACCAGGGCACCACCAGCACCAGGGCAATTATATTTGACAAACGCGGAAACACGGTGGCTTCCGCCCAACAGGAATTTGCGCAAATTTATCCCCGCGCAGGCTGGGTAGAGCACTCACCGCAGGATATAATCGGCTCGACGGTGGGCGTAATAAGCGAAGCGCTTGCGCGCGCAAACCTTTCCGCGGCGGATATTGCCGCGACGGGCATAACAAACCAGCGCGAAACAACCTTTGTATGGGACAAAAACACGGGTAAGCCTATACATAACGCAATTGTATGGCAATGCCGCCGAACCGCCGATTTTTGCGAAAAACTTAAACGCGACGGTTTTGCCGAAAAAATTTATAACAAAACGGGGCTTGTGCCCGACGCATACTTTTCCGCCACTAAAATTAAATGGATTTTAGACAACGTTGAAGGCACGCGTGCGCGCGCCGAACGCGGCGAACTGCTTTTCGGCACGGTGGATACTTTTTTGCTTTGGCAACTTTCAAAGGGCAAAATTTTCGCCACCGATTACACAAACGCAAGCCGTACTATGCTGTTCAACATTCATACCCTTAAATGGGATGAAGAATTGCTGAGGCTGTTTGACGTGCCCGCGAGTATGCTGCCGGAAGCGCGCCCCAGCGGCTGCTTTTACGGTGAAACCGACAAAAGTTACTTCGGCTCGCCTTTGCGCGTTTACGCCGTTGCAGGCGACCAGCAAGCCGCCCTGTTCGGGCAGACGTGTTTTTCCGCTGGCGACGTAAAAAACACTTACGGTACGGGCTGTTTTTTGTTGATGAACACGGGCAGGCGCGCCGTAAAAAGCCGCAACGGGCTTGTGACGACGTTGGCGGCGGGGCTTGACGACAAGCCCGATTACGTGCTTGAAGGCTCGGTATTTGTAGGCGGCGCGGCGGTGCAGTGGCTTAGGGACGAAATGAAAATTATTTCTTCCGCGGACGAAAGCGAGAAAAAAGCGCTTTCTGTAACGGACAGCGGCGGCGTGTACGTTGTGCCCGCGTTTACGGGGCTGGGGGCGCCGTATTGGGATGCGGAAGCGCGCGGAACCATAACGGGCATAACCCGCGGAACCACCACCGCGCATATAGTCAGGGCGGCGCTTGAAGGCATAGCGTACGAAGTCTGCGATTTGGTGCAGGCGATGGAAAAGGATTCCGGCATAAAACTTACGCGGCTTGCGGTGGACGGCGGCGCCTGCAAAAACAATTTTTTAATGCAGTTTCAGGCGGATATTTTAAACTGCGAAGCAGTCCGCCCCAAGGTTGCCGAAACCACCGCGCTGGGCGCGGCTTACCTTGCGGGACTGTGCGGCGGGGTTTGGAGCGGACTTGAAGAAATTAAGCAAAACTGCGCCGCGGACAAAGTCTTTATCCCAAATATGCCCGAAAGGGAAAGGCAACGGCTTTTGGAAGGCTGGAAAACCGCCGTTGCGAAAACCCGCGCAAAATAAATTATAAACAAATTTAAAGCCGCCCCGCGCCAAAAAGCGCGCGGGGCGGCTGTTTTTATTAATTTTTATTGCTGTTCGGGTAAATCGCTCTTTGGGGAAGGTTTATTTTTATATTTCATAAGGCAGACGTATTTTATAAACGGATACGCCAGCACCGCCACGCCCGTCAACCACGCGATAGGGTCCGCCGAACAAAGCGCAATGTACGCGCCTACGCTTGCTTCCGAGTTTACGGGCCCGCCGTTAAACGCCGCCGGCAAAAATATGCAAATTAAAATTCTTGCGGCAAGTTCCACAACCCCCGTCAGCAAAATAAACACGGGTTTTTCTATGCCCTGAGTGCCGCTCCGCCACACAAACAGCAATCCCAGCAAGAAGTAAAAACTAAGCGCAACGTACAAATATCTGTTTCCGAAGGCTATCGACTTGGGAGTAACCTTGTCCGCGCTTAAAAAAATGTATTGATAGGCGCCGTTCAGCGTAAGCAGCAAGCCTATGCCCGCAAATATAACGTACATTATCAACGCCAATGCAGTGGCTTGCAAAATTCCGCGTCGTATTCGCTTATATTCTCCCGCGCCGTAATTTTGCGCGGCAAAACTTACCACTCCCGCGCCCAGCGCGTTCATAGGCGACATTAACAGGTTACCCAGTTTGCAAGCCGCGCCGTAACCGTTTTGCGCGGGATTGCCCGCAGCCATAAGCCCTTCCGGCGTAAGGTCGAATTTGACGAGTTCGCCCTGCATAACTATTATGCCTATCGCAAGCACCGAAAACTGCAATCCCAGCGGCACGCCCTGCGCCACGTGACGTTTAAGTTCGTTAAGCCCCGTTTTAAAGTCGGACTTTTTAAGCCGCAGATTTTTGTATTTTATGAAAGTATAAATGAAACAAGCGACGGTGCTTAATCCCTGCGCCGTAACCGTGGCTGCCGCGGCGCCTATAACTCCCCAACGGAAAACCATTATAAACAGCAAATCCAGCACCACGTTAAGCACGGTTGAAATAAACAAAAACACCAACGGCGTTACCGAGTCTCCCACGCTGCGCAAAATAGAGCAGATAAAGTTATAAAACATCTGCGCAACTATGCCCAAAAATATTACAAAGCAATAATTGTAAGCGGCGGTAAAAACTTTTATATTTGCCTCGGTTACGTTTATCCAGCGTAAAAGCGGCTTCAAGCACAGTATGGATACGACCGTTAAAATAACGGTTATAACCGCGCTTAAAATAATTTGCGCCGCAAAAGATTTGCGCACGCCAGCCTCGTCACCCTCGCCCACGCGCGAAGACGTGACCACGGCAAAGCCCGCGGTACACCCGAACGCAAACTGCAAAAATATAAATATCAGCGGAGAAACGTCGTTTACCCCCGCCACCTCGTCGCTGGACAGCGTTTGCCCGCAAATAGCCGCGTCGCTTATGGTGTAAACCTGCTGCAACAGATACGAAAATATTATAGGCAAAGAGAAAAGAAGCAACGCTTTCCACTCTTTGCCTTTACGCAAATCCACCGGTTGAGTTAAATTTTTTATTTTTTCCTTAATGCCAAGCATACTCCGCCTTGCCGTAAAAAATTTTTCCGCCCGTAAAGCGGTAAAAAAGTTATTTTAATATAAAGACCAAATCGTCGCCGTAAATTTCTTCCGAAAGTTCATACCCCAACGACTTAAAAAACCGTTGCGCCTTCAAATTTGTCCGTTCAACCGCAAGTTTTACGGGCAACGCGCCTTCCGCCGCCTTTAAAACGCGCGCCGCAGTTTGCGCGGCGTCCCTTCCGTAACCGCGCCCACGCGCGCTTTCGCAAATTAAAAGATTCCAGCTTGAAGCCTCGCCCAAGCCCTTCCATTTGCAAAAATTGATATAGCCCACGGGCTTTTCATCGCATAAAACTATGCACGTCAAACAGTCCTGCGACTTTAAATCCGTATCGTTAGTCAACTTTAAATCCGCAACGCAAAGCAATTCTTCTTCCGTTTCAACAGGCTTTAAAGTCACTTTTTCGCCCCAAAACAGCCGTTTGTCCGCGTTTTTCAACTTTTCGGTAAAAGATTGCGCGCAATTTTCCTGCGAAGAAGAAAGCTCCCCATCGCCGCCGTTAAGTTCGGCAAGCATTTTCGCCATTCTGTCTTCCGAAACGTTTTCCCTCAACGGATTAAGTTTTCCGTAAGCAAGTTTGTCGTGATGAATGGTCATCTGCCTTCTCCGCAAAAAATTACAGTCCGAACGGTGCGTGTTTATGCCTGCGCGAAACAGTCGGCAAAGCCGATTTCCTGCACAGCCGCCTAATTATAGCACCTTTATTTTGATAAGTAAAATATTTATATGGTTTTTTATTTCGCTTTTGCGACAAAAATCAACGCAAAACAAAACGCGTTTTTCATTTTTATAAAATATCCGGCGGAAAGATTATAAAACTACAACCTTTCCGCCGGACGCTTCAACTTTTTTTCAATTTTTTTCTCATTATGTAAAATTTATTAATTCATTCCGTCAACGCAACCGGCAGCCCGACTTTGTCGGAAACGGACTTTGCCAAAGGATAATAATCAAATCGCAATTCTTCGCAATCAACTATGCCCTTTGCGTAGTCTACCACCCACGGGCACTTAATTTCAACGCGCTTTACGTCCGTTTTAAATCCGCCCATACCGCATATCATTTTATTGATAATTTCAACGGTCTTTTTGACGAGAAACTCTCCTCTGCCGCAAAACTCTACGTGTTCGCGGCAAAAAACCGTGCCGTCGCCGCGAACAACCGTCCCGCTTATATCGGTAGCCGTTATCTCGATTTTAATGAATTTTTTAATTTTGTCGCAAGCGTCGCCCATAATTCAACCGAGTTTAATTTTTTTACAAAGCAAATAGTATCCTTTTGTCATAACATAACCGCGCAGACGCCAACCCAGATAGTTTACCGCCGTGGCGTACGAGCAGTGTCTTAATTTTTTATACAACTTTTTATCGCGCACTTTAATGTGCCGCCAAAGCGTTTTCAAATTCTCCTTCCGCTCGTCCGAGTAGTCGGCGCAGGTAAAAAACAGCGTGTTAAGCATAATCACTTCCAGCGAATGCCACATATACCGTTTTAAACCTTTCGGCAATTTTTTAATTTCGTTCCACGTATACGAGTCAATCATTTCGCGCATTACAAGTTGCTGCTGCTCGTACCTTGCCACCATATTGTTTATGTTCACCGACTGGTCTATTCTGCCTATAAAATAATGATAAAGGTTTACGTTAAGATAGAACAGCGTTTTCATAAACGGCAGCGGCTTATACGCGTAGATATTATCAACATAAAAAGTGTGTTCGGGGAGTACCGTTCCGCTTTCCAGCAGTTTTTCGCGCTTATACATCAGCGCGTGCATAAGCAGCATTTGCGAAAATTTGAACCTATCCACCTCGTTCCAGCCGAAAATTCTGCCCTGCGGCATCTTTTTTTCGTAACTTGAAACGTAGTGAGTATTGTCCCATACCCTGTCGTATATAAAGTTTGTCACGTACAAATCGGGCAAAGTTCCCGCGGACAGGTGCGCTTTTATAGTTTTAAGCAACTCTTTAAGCGCTTCCGTATCAAGCCAGTCGTCGCTGTCTACAACTTTATAATAAAGTCCCGTTGCTTCTTTAAGCCCCGCGTTCACTCCCGAGCCGTGTCCGCCGTTTTCCTTATCTATTACTTTAACAATATCGGGATATTTTTCCGCATAACCGCGCGCAATTTCCAGCGTGCCGTCCTTAGAGCCGTCGTTGACTATTATAACTTCAACGTCTTCACCGCCCGACAGCAGACTGTCCACGCATTTGCGCATATATTCCGCCGAGTTGTAACACGGTACTGCAAAACTTATAATCTTCATTTTACGCCTCGCTATGTGTCGTTAGAATTTTATAAATTTGTTTATTGATTTTTATTTATTATTTATCTTTATTCTTCTTTTCTTCTTTTTTTGCCTTTTTTTCTTCTGCGGCGCGGCGTTTTGCTTCAAGTTTGGCCTGATACTTCGCTTCTTCCTCGTCGTAGTTCAAGCCTTTCTTTTCACAACGCGCTTTCAGTTCGGATTTGCGCGCTTCGTCCGCCAGTCTGTTGGCTTCTTCTTCCTCTAATCTCAATCTTTCTTCCGGCTCAATCCATTCTTCCCCGGCGGCAAGCGCTTCCGCTTTCTGCCTTTCGAGAATAGTTTGCCTGTCGCCCTTTAATAGTTTTTCCACGCCGAAGAATATCATCAGCACGATGCACGCGCCGTAGCCGATTGTTTCTATCCAGATATAACTTATCGTGTTTGCCATAACGTTTGCGCCGCCGCCGGAGATGGCGTTGAATATTCCTGTCGCTATCGGCGTGGACGCAGCCATTATAGAACTGTAAATACTCATTGTAAGTCCGTCGCAACGGTAACCGCACTTGGCTTCTATATGGTCCAGAACGTCCGCTATCAGTGCAAGTATCATATAGCACGCAGGCGCCGAACCAAGACTTTTAAGCGCTACGCCGACTGCCACTGCATAAAAGTTGTTGGGGAATATACCTGCTATCACCCCGCCGCACAAACCTATCGCGCAACCTATTAATACAACTATCCGCTTGCCGAACTTTGCCGAAAGCGGCCATATAAACGCCATTGCAACAGCCATAGGCACCGCGCCGAGGATGTTTATTATTGCCATTGCGCCAGAGCCGTCTTCGCCGCCTATCGCCGTGCCCGAAAATCTGTCCGTGCAGAAATACGTTATGGATAGGTTTTTAAACATTCCGCCAAACTGGAATACAAGGTAGAAAATTATTACTATCCACCAGAATCTGTCCGTCGCCACCGCTTTAAGTTGTTTCTTGACGGGGATTTTTTCCTTTGCCACCGACGCTATGTGCATACTTTCTTCCGTTACGCGCTCTCTGGTAAAGTAGTACTGCAAAACGGTAAACAGGAAAGTTACTATGCCTATCGCTATAAACGCGACTGCCCACGCGGTTTTGTTAGGGGTTTCCCAACCGCCCAAAAACCACGATATTATCATAGGGAACACCATTCCGCCCGCGCCCATTACCGCTACGCTTGCAAAGTTTGAAAACGACGCTAAAAGTCCGCGTTGATTTCCGTTTCTTGTGGATACGGGGACAAGCGTGCTGTTTGCCGTGTTGTACAAAGGGTACGCTACCGAGTAGTATAGGTTATACGCGATTGCCGTAAGCGCCATAGTCAGTACCGGCGTTTCCGTTCCGTTGCCCATTGGCACTATAAACATTACCACGCACGCCGCGCCAAGCAGAACCGAGGAAAGCAATATCCAAGGTCTTGCCTTGCCCGCTTTGGTTTTGGTTCGCTCCATCAACTGTCCCGCAACAAGGTTGCCCGCGACTATAAGTATTGCCGAAAGCAGCGGCAACAGCGTCAAAAACAGGTTTATGTTTTCAGGCAACGCGCCGTTTACCTTATAATTTGCAAACAGTATATCCGTCCAATATCTGTTTAAAAAACTTGTGAATATTCCGCTTGCAAGCAACGCTCCGAACGGGCCCAGAAAATACCCGAACAGCATTTCCGGCAACTTTACGTTTGCGGATTTTACTTTTGTAGACAATAAGGGTCGTTCGAATATACTTTTCTTTTCGCTCACCTTTATCTCCCTCCTTTTTTCTTTTCTTTGGTTATAAATCTGCCTATGCCTTTAAACAAATGTCCGTTGAACATAAGCAGCAGCGCTTCCATACGCCTGCGGCTTAACCCGCCGAACTTTGCTATGCCGCGCACGGGCTGATGCAAAACGCCCATAATAAGCGTATTTGCGTTGGTGCGCTTGCCCGTCTTCTTCAAAAATCCTATCGCAAATCTGATTCCGCCGGCAAACGCCCTGCCCACCCACCGTTTAGAATATCTTAAATCCGCAACGGTGCAGTTTTCGTCGATGACCATTCTTTTCTTTTTATAGAACTTGTAACCCGCTTCTGGAATTTCCCTGCCAAGCAAAGTTTTAAATTCTTCGTCGCAAACGTCGGTAACCTTGCCGCTGTAATAGGAAGGCAATTGCTCCGCGCTGTACGGCAAAACTTCCGTAGTTCCCGCTTTTTCAACCGTTGCGGTAAGGCGTACGTCCGCCGAACTTGCGCCGATATACAGCTGGTACTCGCCGCCTTCCGTTTCCCACGAGTCGGTTTTTACGTTGAAGTATCTGAAAGTTTTATCGTCGAACGGTATAGTCAACGTAACGCTTTCGCCCGCTTTTATAAACGCCTTTTTAAATCCTTTAAGTTCTTTTGCGGGGCGGAAAACCTTTCCGTCGCGCTTGCCCACGTACAACTGCGCAATTTCCGCGCCGTCGCACCCGCCCGTGTTGGTTATTGTAAACGTAACCGAGTTTTCATCAGCGGATATGTCCGAATATTCAAACTTAGTATAAGACAAACCGAAGCCGAAAGGATATGCTACGGGTACGCCCGCAGTATCGTAATAGCGGTAACCTATGTAAGGACCTTCGCGGTATTCCGCCGTCATTTGTTTGCCGGGGAAATATTTAGCCGAAGAACAATCCGCGTATTTTACGGGGAACGTTTCGGCAAGTTTGCCGCTGGGGTTTATTTTTCCCGTCAAAACTTCCGCTACGGCGCTTGCGCCCGCCTGCCCCGAAAGGCATCCGTAAACTATGGCGTCCGCGTCCGCGCACCATTGGGTTTCAACCGCGCTACCGCAGCTTAAAACCACAATTATTTTTTTGCCGAGTTGTTTTAAATTTTTATAAAGGTCTATCTGATTTTGGGGAATTCTTAAATGCTCTCTGTCCAGCCCTTCCGCTTCGCTTACTTCGTCAAGCCCCGCGCAATAGACAATCGTTTCCGCCTTGCCGGCAAGTTTAAGCGCGCGTTTCACAAGCCCGCTCTTTTTCTTGCCGTATCTGTCAAAACCTTTTTCATAGCCGATGCTATCCACGCCGTCAAGCGTTGCAAACAAAGTTTCCAACGCGGTGGGATTAACTACCGAAGACCCCGCGCCCTGATAACGCGGATGTATTGCAAAATCGCCTATTACCGCGACTTTCGTTGTCTGTTTTAATGGAAGCACGTCGTTGTTTTTCAACAATACTATGCTTTCTTCCGCACACCTTCGCGCCAGATTATGATGCGCGTTTTTATCGAACGCCTTGCCCTTCTCGCCCTTAGTCGTTTGTTCGATTAACCGCAATATACGTTCTACGCTTTCGTCCACGTATTTGATATCTAATTTTCCGCTTTCTACCGCTTTTACTATGTCCTCGGCGCCGTATTTGCAGCCGGGCATCTCTAAATCGCTGCCCGCTTCCGTAGACTTAACTTTGTCGTTAGTGCCCGCCCAGTCCGAAATTACCACGCCGTCAAACGCCCATTCGCCGCGCAGAATATCACGCAGTAAGTGTTTGCTTTCGTCCGCGTGCACGCCGTTTATACGGTTGTAAGCCGACATTATGGACTTGGGTTTGCCTTCCTTAACGGCAATTTCAAATCCCGTCAAATAAATTTCTCTAAGCGTCCTTTCGTCTATAACGGAGTCAAGTACCATTCGGCGTTCTTCCTGATTGTTTGCCGCATAATGCTTTACGCACGCCGAAGTGCCGTTTACCTGTATGCCGCGGATATACGCCGCAGCCATTTTCCCCGCCAGATACGGGTCTTCCGAAAAATACTCGAAGTTTCTTCCGCAACGCGGATTGCGCTTCATATTCATTCCCGGTCCCAGCAAAACGTTTACATTCAACGAAGCGGCTTCTTCGCCAAGCGCCGCGCCCATCTCCTCGCCAAGTTCCTCGTTCCAGCTGTTTGCCATAGTCGCCGCAGTCGGATAACAAGTTGAAGGAATGCTGGCGTTAAGTCCCAGATGGTCGGCGGCAGCCGCCTGTTTACGTATTCCGTGCGGCCCGTCCGCAAGGAATATGGACGGTATTCCGTACTTTTCGTAATCCTTCGTCTGCCAGAAGTCTTTTCCCGTTAATAACGCAGCTTTTTCTTCTACGCTCATCTCGTCGGATTTCTTTTCTTTTTCCATTACCCTACCTATCATATATATAATTATATAACATTATTATATAACAATAACACTTTACTGTCAATACAATTATTTTACAAGCCGCCGTCTTTTATAAGGTCGGCGGCTTGCATCAATCAGATTTTTTAGGAATACCTATGCGACTCGCTCTATTGGCAAGCCGCACAGGAAACCCGTTAATAAGGAGAAAAATAAGTATTCGTTAATTTGCGCTTATGCTTTAAAAACGTCCGCGCAAACACTTTTAACGTCTTTTCGCTTATGTATTTGCGTTATTTGTGCCAAGTATTTTTCCGCGTTTATTATTTATCGCCTTCCGTTTTGGGTTCCGCGGGTTCGGCGCCGGCTTCAACAGCCGCTCCGTTTTTTTCGCTTCTGAAACGCAATACAATCGCCGTTGCGCCCCAAGCCGTAAGTCCTGCCGCTATCACGCCTACCGCCATCAGTATCAGATAGTAATAAGCGAAAGGTTCAGCCGCTACGGCTACGCCGTGAACGTATCCGTTCATCGCGTTGGAGTTGACAACCGTGTAAAGAATGTGCTTAACAGCCTGCTGAGCGTAATATCTGTTAGCGTCCGTTTTTACCGTGATATTCGAGCCGCCGAACTGCTTCAACGCACCGTCGCCGCCAGCGCGAACCATCTGGTCTTTTTCCATATAGCCGCCGTTGTCGTAGTCGGTAAGTACAAAGCCGTTAAAGCCCCATTCGTTTCTCAAAACTTCGGTAAGCAGTCTGTAATCGCCGCCCGCCCAGGTATAGCCTATTCTGTTGAAGGAGGACATTACCGCGATAGGCGCTTCAACGTCCACTTTCTTTTCAACGAATTTCCACTCGGATTCTTTGGTAACCTCGTTTTTAACTTCGGTATATTCAAGCACCTTCGTCGAAACCGTGCCTCTGCCTTCGATACACATCTGGAAAGGTTTAAGGTAAATTTCGCGCATTGCCTGCTCGTTAGACCAAGTTGCAATACCGTTGTTTGTTCTGTGGTTTTCCTGGTCGTTCAAAGCAAAGTGCTTGATGAAGGAATACATTCCCTTCTGAGCGGTCGCTTTAACCGCTTCTGTTCCCATAACGCCGGAAAGGAAGCCGTCTTCCGAATAATATTCGAAGTTTCTTCCCGCGAAAGGCGTTCTGTGAATGTTCATTGCAGGCGCATACCAGCCGGAAGCGACTACGTTTGAACGCAAACCGTCTTCGCCTACGAAGTTGCCGTGCTCGAACGAAATTTCTTTATTCCACGTTGCCGCGATATTGACTTCGGAAGGATAGGTTATTGAATAAGGCGTGTGCGCAACCATATTGTTGAGTCCCGCAGGTCCGTCCAAATCGATAGCCTTGGGTTTGTTTATGGATTTTGCCGCCGCGGTCTTGTAGCCCGCCGTATTGATAATTTCCGCAAGTTCTTTTTCGGACATCTGACTGATAAGACTGTCCCAGCCCTTGTCGTCAAACGATTTGCCGCGCATATCCACAAGTTCGCCCGAGCCTTCCTGATTGAGGGGCAAAGCAAGCTTTGCCGCGTCTTCGTCGGACATAGGGTTGTTGGAACCGGCAAGTTTGGTCTGTCTAAGTTTGCTAAGCAACTCCTGACTTATTGTTTCGTCCCAGAATTTGCCGTTTATTTCGTCTTTTGCACTGTCGGTTGAAGTCGAACCGTGAGATACGGGGAAAGTGCCAACCCAATCCTGACGGGTAAGATATTTGCTTCTTTCAATGTAGTTTGCCGCGTCGAATCTGTTGGTGACGTCGGTGCCGTTTTTGGATTTGGCGTAAGAAACTCTATCCAAAGCAGGGTTGTTCCATACGCCGACAAAACTTTCGTCGCCTTCTGCGGTCATATCGTCGTCAACGGTTTTTCCTGCACGTGCAAGCAGGTTGTTTACCGCCGCGTTAGCGTCGCTTGCCGCGGTTATAAGGTGGTCGCCTTCGGAAAGAATGTAAGTTTTTGCGTTTACGTCGTCATAAGAAACGAAGTCTGCAACGTTTACGGTTACGGAAACCGTTTCGCTGGCTCCGGGAGCAAGTTCCTTCGTTTTTTCAAAACCAACCAACGAAACCGCTGATTTTTCAACGAAATTGGTCTTTTCGTAATCACCGTAAGGGGAGGAAACGTAAACTTGAACTACGTCTTTGCCCTTTACCGAGCCCGTGTTTTTAACGTCTACCGTTACGGTTATATCGCCGTTTTCAGCCTTGCTTGAAACATTGTAGTTGGTCCACTCGAAAGTCGTGTAAGAAATACCGTAGCCGAAAGGATATTGAACGGTCTTCGCATAGTCGTAGTCGCCTACTTTTGCCGTGTCCATAACCTTATCGAAATAGCGAGTTTCATAATACTTGTAGCCTACGTAAATGCCTTCGTCGTAAGAAATGCCGTAATAGCCCGTTGCCTTTCCGTCCTTAACGTAACGGAAGCTGCCCATATTTTTCATTGCGGGGGACGAGAAAGCGTCATACGCAAACGTATCTACAAGGTGTCCCGAAGGAGTTACTGCGCCGCTTATAACGTCCGCAATCGAGTTGGGAGTTTCACCGCCCGCGCCGGGAGCCCAAAGTACGGAAGTAATGTTGGGATAATCTTTAACCCAGCCGAGTTCAAACGCGTTGTTGGTATTTACGATAACAATAACGTTGTCGAAATTTTTGTTAAGGTAGTCTATAATGCCGAGTTCAACCGAATCGGGTTCAAGATAGTGTTTGTTTTTATCTTCATTAACCGAGGTATGGTTGCCCATATATCTTGCAAGGTCAGCGCCTTCACCACCCGTACGCGAAAATATGAAAATGGGAGTGGTTCCCTTTGCAGAATCAAGCAAACCTGCTTCCGCCTCCAAAGTTGCGAGAGGGGTTTCGTTTATAGCCCAGTCGGTATCCGCGCCGTAGTTAAGCGAACCTGCGCCGCGTTTTTTAACTTTGTCGCTTTTTGAATAGAAGTTCCACAACGTAGCGTTGACTTCGTAATTCTGCGCTTCAAGCGCCGTTTTAAGGTCGCCGTTGATATAGCCGACGCCCGAACCGGTACCGCCCGCAACCAAATCTACAACGTTATGCGAAAATAAGCTGATTTTTGTTTTGGAGGTTGAGCTGGTTGCAATGGGCAAGCCCTTGTTCGCTTCCGTGCTGTTTTCCAACAGAACAAAGCCTTCCGCTCCCGCTCTGCGCACGTATTCCTGTTCAGCCTTTTCAAGGTCGGCTACGCTGTTGTAGTCGCTCTTGTTGTAAATTTTGTCAACGTCCTTCGTATCGTCGGTGTCGGTACCGCTGGATTTTCTGCCCGCCGTACCGAAGAAATCTCTCATAACGTCGTCAAACTGCGTAACCGTTACCGCGGGCAACGCTATTGCAAACGCTATAAGCAACGCCAACAACGAAGAAATTAATATAGTAAAGTTTTTTGCGCTTAATTTTTTGCGCGGTTTGTTTGCCATTTTTTTACTCCCTTATTTGTAGTTTTTAAGTTAATTGCCGCAAATAACGTTCTACCGCCGCCGTGATGCGCGGCGGTAAAACCTTTTAAGTAGTTTTATCCTCAGGTAGCAGTACGGTCAGAGTTATCAACAGGCGTATAGGTAAGAGTAGCCGAAGATTTTATAACCATCTTATCAACGTTGAAACCACCGCCCTGGTCCCCTACAACTTCGAGAACTATAACGTTTTCACCCTTTTTAAGGCTAACTTTCGCAGTATATTTTCCGCCGATGTACATACCGTAAATTCCCCCTGCTTCGGCATATTTTACGGTTACTTCTTTACCGGGCAAAGTTCCGCTCATTTCAGCTTCTTCGCCGTTTACCTTCAAAGCAACGCCGCAATTTTCCGCGTCCAACTCGTCAATGCCGCCGACAACGTCGTCGTCCGCCGTTACGTTCGTAGGCTGCCAGGTAGTCTGGTCATATTCAATCGCGGTACCGTCAGCCTTGGTAACAGTTTTAAATTTGGTCGAAGAACCGAAAATGTTCAAAGTTGCTTCGCAATCGGCAGAAGCTTCTACCTTCCAGGTAATGGTCATACCCTTAACGCTGAAATATCCAACGGCGGTAACATCTTCATCGCCGTCCTGCTTCGCTTCCAAATCCATTGCTTTTATGCCAAACCAAGGATTTTCCTGGAACCCCTCGGGTTCTTCAAGAATAGCTTCTTCCGCTTCAAAAGTGTAATTTTTGCCGCCGCCGCAGCCGGTAAGCGCAAACGCGCCAAGTGTTAAAGCAAGTGCGGAAGTTGCCGCAATTCCAAGAATTTTCTTAAATGATTTCATACAATTTTCTCCTGATAAAAATGTTAATTAATGTTATATTTTGGGACTTTTTGCGCGCAGACTACCATCACGACTCGCCCGCGCGCAAATCATCCTCTAAAACCTGTTTGGTTTTTATTTGGTTTTGGAAGCAATCCAGCTCCACATATTTTCGCTTAAAGTGCAGTTTGCGGGAACCAAGTCCGCCGCGCTGCTAACTTTGCTGTTGTCTATCTTTGTTTTAACTTCGTCGTTAAACGCGTAAATCCACGACCAGTGTCCGTCGTACTTGGTGCCTTCGGAATCCTTGCCCATAACGTTTGCGCTAATCGTCATATTGCAGTTTGCCGCGCCCGCATTCAAAAGCCTTATGTAAGTGGGGCGAGCGTAGTCGTTGGGGGGAACGGTGGGGTCGTCCGCGGAGAACAGGAACCAGATGTTGTAGTCCTTTATCTGGGTTATCATATCGTCGGATATGCGCGAATCCAGATAGCCTTCGCAGATGGGATAGTACGCCGCAAAATAGTCGCCGTGAGTGAACATCATATTCATAGTCATATAACCGCCGTTGGAGCAGCCGCCGAGGTAAATACGGTTTGTATCAATATCGGAGTTGCTGTTTACGTAGTCGGTTATAGCGCCGAACAATGCTTCGGTATAGAATGACGTCTGCGGACCGGTGCCTTCCGTGTTGTTAAGTTCTTCACCCTTGCCGTCGGCGTCCATCCACCAGGTGGGCGTCTGAACAGCGAGCACGTAAGCGCCCGCGCTGCCGTTGGTTTTGAAGTGATGCTGAACGTTTACTTCGTTATCGGTGGTTAAGCCCGTAACTTCGTTGCCGAGCAAGTCTATATCGATGTCGGTGCCGCCTTCGCCCATACCGTGCAGCCAGATTATTAAAGGATTTTTGCCGCCGTCCGTTGTAGCGCCTTCGGGCGACCAAGCCGCGCGGGAAAGCGAAACGTTGCCGTCCGCGTGGGTGTATGTATCTTTATCCCAGGTAGCCGTCTGCGGAACCAATCTGTCCGCCGCGCTTGTTACGTCGTAACTGAAATAATCTTTTTCTTTATATTTGGTTTTACCCGCTTTAAAGGTTTGCCCTGCCGCAACCGTAAGTTTAACCGTGTACTTCGCCGCCCATTCGTTTCTTTTCATTTTTTGGTCGTAAGAGAAAGGGGACGCCTCCGCGCCGTACGCAGTTATTTTGGGTCTTGCTAAATCTAAGGTAACGTATTCCGATTCGCCGTCAACTTTTTTGCCGTTAGCGTCCGAGCAGTACGCAGCGTTTACGGCGCGCGTTTTACCTGCGGTCGTCACTTTGAAGGTGTCTTTGGAAATTCCGCTGACTTTTTCCTTAAACTTTACCACTACCGAATTTACGGCGGGTCCCCACTCGTAACCGGAAACGACTATACTTGTTTTTTCCGCATCGAGTTTTACCGGTCCCGTATCCTTTTCTCCGCAAGCGGCAAGCGACAAGGCGCACGTTACGCCCAAAGCGCACATTGCCGCGGTAAGCATAAGTTTTTTACCTTTCATTGCAATACCTTCCTGTTTAAATTTCGATTTTGTTAATTGCTAACGATATTTGATATATTTTAGCAACAACTACAATAAAAAATAAGCGGCAACCCGTCAATAGAGTTGTCGCAAATTTAAATTTTAAGTCCTAAATTTATACGTTAATTATCTTTTAACAAAGTTCGCGCCGCGCCTTTTCCGTCGCCCGCTTTGGGCAAAGGCAGCATTGCCGTCAAGTTAAACACCCCGTCGGCAAAATCAAAGTTAAGTTCTCCGCCGTATTTTTTTATCAGCAGGCGCATACTTTTCATACCGAAGCCGTGTTGTTGTTTGTCCTCTTTCACCGTTTCGGGCAGTCCGCCCACAAGGTTTATCTGCCCCTCGTAATAGTTTGCGCAGTTTATCATTACCGCGCCGAAGCAAACGCTTACGGTAAGGCTGATTACCCTGTTTTCCTGCTCCTTGACTTTTTGCACCGCCTCTACGGCGTTGGATAAGATATTGCCGAAAAGGGAATACAGGTCGTATTCGCTCATAAACGACAGCGCGGAGCCGTCCACCATACAACTCAGGCGTATTCCCGCCCTGCTGCACATAAGGCTTCTTTCGGTAAGCAAAACGTCCAGAGGGGCGCAGCCCGTGCTTACTTTGCTGTCGTAAATGGCTATCGCGTTTTCAAACTGTTTGTACTCGTCTTCCGTAATGTTGCCTTCCGCAAGTCGCATTTCGCGGAAGCGGTGTTTTAAATCGTGAATCTTTATATTTATCAGTTCTATATTTTCTTTTGAAAGTTCGTAATGGCTTTTATCCTGTTCCCACAACCGCCTTACGGTATACAAATCCATACGCAGTCCGCCGCGCTCGGTCATTCCCGAAAGAATTACAAGTATAAACAAATTGCAAAGTATGGCAAAGCAGTAGTTTATTATACTTAAATAATAGTGCTGCCACCACCATATGTTTGTAACCGAACACAATATTACTGTAACAAGCAACGTTATGGCGGAAAACAGCAATATGTTGCGCCGGTACAAACTTTCAAGCCCGCGCGCGTTCATTCTGCGCACAAACAAAAAATACACGGCAACGCAAACCGCCGCAAACAACACCGCCGTGACTATGGGGCCGACAACTTCATAATTGTTTACCGCCTCGCATAGCCGCCAGATAACGCCGGTAATTTCAAGCAGGGAATATAAGCGGTAAGTAAGATTTTGCACCGAATACGCGGCGACTCCGCACAATAACAAAATTTTAAACTGCTCGTTTAAGCAAACTTTCATTACGACAAGCGTAAACGCGAACAGCACAAGGTATACGCACATATTTACGTACCACTTTTCCGGCAGACAAAACTGAACGCACACCACCAAAAAAGTAACGGCGCATAATAAAATAAGTCCCGTTACCAGCCGTAAAAAGAAAAATGGTTTATGGCGGCAACGGAAGGCGAAAAGGGCTTCCCCTATAACTATTTCAATTAAAAAATACGGATATACTTTTAATAAATAATAAAATACCGCGTCTGCATTCATTCGGCTTAACCTCCGCCGGAATAAAGTTTCATCAATTCCTCCACAAAACGGCGATGCCTTGGATGGCTGATTTTTAAAATATACCCCCCTACGTCCAAATCGTATCCGCTTACCGAATTTATAAAGCGTGAATTTACAAGGTAGCAATTGGAACACCGCAAAAAGCCCTTGCCCGCAAGGTTTTTTTCAACCGAAGCAAGCGTTCCGCGCACTTCCAAAGCGCCGTCGACCAGCTGGTATTTAAGCTGATGCCCCATTACTTCCACATAAATTATTTTGTCCGTCGAAAGCCTGAAAAATCCGCTTCCGGACGGAATAAGCACCAAATTGTTTTCGCGCGAGCGCGCAATGTTTATCGCCTTTTTTATTTTAAGGCAAAAATCGGCGTAATTTACGGGCTTTACAATAAAATCCTGCGCGTTCACCTCGTAACCTTTCTGCGCGTACTGCGCCATTTTGGTCACAAAAATCAATACCACGGATTTATCTACATACCTCAGCTGCCTTGCCGCTTCCAAACCGTTTATTTTGGGCAGGTCTATATCCATAAGTACTATGGAATAGGTTGAATGACGGTAATTTTCAAGAAAACTTTCCGCGTCGGCAAACCGCGTAACGTTAAGTTCCGCCCCGTATTGCGTACTGTACTTCTTTGAATATTCTATTATGGTGCTGGCAGCGCAACCGTCGTCTTCAACCAAGGCAATGTTCATATAAAGTCCCTTATTAAAATTATCCGCAATTTATTTTATCATTAACCGTTTTTATATTCAAGGGCGCAATCGATTTTTGGCGTAAACTTGCAATATTTGTCGCAATCTTAACAATTGCGGTATGCTCTTTTATTTTTTGAAAACTTTTATCAATAAAAATAAGCCTGATTATATTATAAATAAAACTTAAATTATTATCCTACTGCTGCGCCGCGCGCACTTTCGCTTTGATATAAAAAAAAGGGAAAGCCGCACCTTCCCCTTTTTACTTTATTTTAATATTATATTTTAAACAACTTTTATATTAAGTTTTTTGTTTGCCGCTTAATTTCATCGTTACCGACAACGCTATTTCCAAAGCGGCGATAACCATAAAAATTAGCATTCCCAAAATAATAAACGCAGTTACCGCCCCGCCGAAACGAACGTTAGAGAAATCTATCATATAAATGTAAATTGAAGTTCCGACGATTTTAATTACTTCTAAAATAACAATCGCTATAAAACTTTCGGAAATATTTTTTTTGAAGACGTGAAAAACTATTGCCTGTACCACCGTAGGTATAACAAAAAATCCACTCGCAAGAAAAATACTTAACCCGTAAGTCAAAATATATCCCCAAGCGCCCGAAGTTTTGATAAAGTTATTACTTCCGCCCTTCAATTGAAAGGCGATATTCACTATTATAACTGCTAAATATGCGACGTACAGAAAGCATAGCGGACACTTGCCGTATTTTACAAATTTGTTTGGCATAGTTTTATCCATAATATCCTCACTGACGATAACAGGCGAATTTTTTATTTTTTGGAAAGAACGACCAGTGTCTCGACGTGTTTTGTTTGAGGGAACATATCAAAGGGCGTTACGCAGTCAATATTGTATTGCGCAACTAACGCGTCGGGTTGCCGCGCGCCGCCGCTTTGCGAGATTTTTATAAGTTTGCCGTCTTCCTCAACAAGCGCTCCCGTCAAAAGCCCCAAATCCCGCGCCAGCGTTGCGGGATTGCAGGAAACAAGCACTACTTTTTCCGCGCCCGAGCGCGCTATCGCCCGCACCACGCTGCGTTCCATTCCCTTTCGGGGCGGGTCGCAAACAATAATTCTTTGCGCGCCGCGCGTTTGGTTGCAAATTTTTTCTATATTGTCCTCTACCGCGCCGCAAATATTTATCATATTGTCTTGCAACCCGTTCGCCTCTTTCAAGGCGTCGGCGCAGCGTGAGGCTTCCTCCACAATTTCTATACCGTACGCGCGCCCGCACTTTTTTGCAAGCATTGCGGTAAGCATTCCCCCGCCGCTGTACAAATCCAAAGCCACGCTGTTTTCACCCGCTTCTTCAAGTATGCGGCCGTAAAGTTTTGCGCGCACGTCGTCGTTGACCTGCAAAAAGGTATTTGCGCCCGCCTTATACTTTACGCCGTTTTCCTCCGCTTCAAAAAAGCCTTCGCCGCGGCATATGTGCCACTCTTTTGAAAAAAGCGCGTTGTTGGGCGAAGAATTTACGTTAATCAGAAATGTGAAATCTTTAAAACTTTTTTCAAGTTCGGCTATAAGAAAGTCTGCATTGACCGTTTTTGCCGCCACCAGCGCGAAAATGAACCTGCCCTTTATTTCGCGGGCTACTATTCTGCGCAGCACGCCCTTTTGCGTTTGCTCGTTATACCCCGATATATGCTGCGTTTCGGCATATTTTTTTACGGCGCCTATCAACGTTTTCACCCATTCGGACTGTATTGCGCAATCTTCTACGGGAACAATTCTGTGGCTGTGTCTGCCGTAAAATCCCAAAACTATTTTGCCGTTTTCATCCTCGCCGATAGGCAAGGCAAGTTTGTTGCGGTAACGATATTGCTTTGCGCACGGCACGCACTCGTCCGCGGCAAAATCTATGCCGCCTATTTTTTTAAGCGCGTTTATAACAGACTGTCTTTTGAAGTCAAGCTGCGCGGCGTAGTCCATATGCTGCAAATCGCAACCGCCGCACTTGCCGAAAACGGGGCAGGGCGGGTTTACGCGGCAAGGCGCAGCTTCCGACACGCCCAAAAGTTTGCCGTACGCAATTTTGTCCTTGATTTTAAGCACGCGGAACTCCGCCGTTTCGCCTTCAAGACAAAAAGGCACGAACACCGTCGCGCCTTCGCAGTTTATTATTCCTTCGCCGTCCGTACCCAGATTGCAAACTTTTGCTTTATAAACTTCGTTCTTTTTCATATTAGGTATAATGCGCCGTAAACAGTCGCGTCCGCGCCGCAAAAATTATTTTTTTATTCTATACACAATCCTGTTTATCAATATCTGACATCTGAAAGCGAAATTGTCGTAAAAAACGCATATTACCGTACCTATCGTAAAAATAAACAGAAAAATATACTTGTTTACGACGTCGTAAACGCCTTGCGGCAAAAACGTGCCGCCCACAATTCCGCCGAAAACAAGGTAGTATCCCACAATTAAAGTACAGTCAAACCATACCGCTTTTACGGCGAGCGCAAGCCACTTGTTAATTTTAAACCGCATTTGCAACGAGTTTGCAAGCGGATGCAAGCCGAAAAACATAGCAAACGGCACAAGCGACCAAAACCGCACCGCCACGCCCAGCGCCACCGTAAGAATAAGCGTGCCCAGATAGGCAAGAAATCCCCCCAGATAAAACTGTCTTGAAAGCGGCAACATCAGCGCGATTGCCCCCACGAAATAACCGACGGCGGTAAGCGAATTTACACCCGTCATTATTCCCAAAGATAACACCAGCACGGCTATCGCGCAGGATATTCCCGACAGCGCTATTTCAAATCCGCTGCGGCGATTTTTATTACTCATAATTCAGTATTGAAAAATATAGCGACGAGTTTCCCTAGTTCATACAACAGTTCCACGTAATTTTTGGGCAGGTTTGAAATACGCGACTCGTCGTCGGGGTCGAAATGATAGGATACGTGCAAACAGGTTTGCGTGTAAATTTCGTGAATCTTTTTTGCGTTTTCAAGAGTTTTGCCCTCAGCGGCAAGCGATTTGGCCGCTTCGCAAAGTTTTGAAAAACCTTGAAAATCAAAATAATCCCGTTCGTGCAAGTCCCCCAAAAAACTTCCTTCCGCGGCGGTGTAGTTATCGTCTACTATTTTTTGCGCCTTTTCCATATGCACCGCTATTTAACGGCAGCAGCCGTCGCAAAGGCAGCTTATGCAAAGATAGGTATAGCAGCAGTCAAGGCACTGCGCGCAAACGTTTCCGCCCATCTGTCCGTCCGTCTGCACGTCCTCCATCGTCTGCCCCTGATAAGCGCTTCTGTTCGGTTCGCCCGCGCCGCCCTGCGCCCCGCCGTTTTGCGCGTTTGCACCGGCGCTTGCGTTGGCGTCGTAATTTATTTTGTCGTTAAGTTTGCGGTACGCTTCCTTATACTTCTCGTTTTCGGCGTCAAGCTGAATTGCAATTTCAAGCTGTTTCTTACTTTCGTTCATCCAGTTTTTGCGGTAAAAAACCACGCTCTGCAAATAGTGCCACTGCGCGCCGCGCTCGTTAAATCCGTCCAGAACGCGCTGCGCCTCCTGAATGTTTCCGTCCTTAATATAATTTTCGACGGTTGCGTACGTTTCGCCGCCGTCCTGCGCAGAAGTTTCGCGCAGTTCGGTAAGTAACTCGTTATACGCGGTTTCTATTTTTGTCAGCATTTTGGCGGCGTTGTTTCCCCTTTCGCCGTCCATAAAACGTTCTTCCAAATATTTTTCGCGCAGCGCGTCGTACGCCTGTTTTACTTCCTGTTCGTCAGCGCCTTCTTCAAGTCCCAAAATTTCCAGATTGTATTTGTTCATATTTCTCCTTTATCTTGCGGCGGGGGTTATACCGCCCCTTCCGTCACCGCGGGCTTTGCCGCACGGCAACCCCGACACTCCCCGTAAAAAACTGCTTTGGTTTTAAGCGGTATGCCGCGTAAAATAATGTTGTCCGTTAAATCGTGATTGAAACGGAATTTTATGTTGGCTATGCTTTCGCGAAGTTGCGCAAACAGCATATCGAATATAAACACAAGTTCCTTTTCGCCCTTCTTTACGGCTTGCGCCTTGCAGCCTTCGCCGTAAACGTTGTACAAAACGTTGTACCTGCCTTTTTTTACGTCCTTATCGTAATCGTCAAGCGCGTCGATAAGATAAACCCACTTGCCCAGATTGTAAAACAGTTTTTGCGTGTGCGGCGTGGAATACTCGCCCAGAAGATAATCCGAAATATCCCTCATCATCGCCGCGGTAGGCTCGCACGCTTGGTCTATTACCGCGCACCCCGCTTTTTCAAGCTCGGTCTGCGCCCGCATCTGCGCGGAAACTATTTCCGCCACCCGCGGATGTCTTTTGACAACCCGCTTATAGCCTTTTTTATATAAGTGCCTCAACGCCCCGCGCGCTTCGCCGTCCGCTTTGTCGTCGCACAGTTTAAAATATGCCAACGCAGTATTTACGCAACCCAGCGCGATAGTCGTTTCGTCCACGGCGGCAATAGGGCGCCGCTTAAACCAATGTATCGCGCAACGCGCTCTGTTTATTTTTACGTCCTCGCCGCGGATATTATGAACAAGCGCCGAAGCAAAAGCCATATCGTATTGAAGCGCCGTCCGCGCCGTTTGCCCGCAGCCCGCGCCTATGCTTTTGCATAATCCGCAATAAAGCGCTTTATACAAAGTTTCGTCCTTTTTGAAAAGGTAGGGCGCGTCGGGTGAAATGTAACCGAACATATTTTTTACCCTTCCGCAATTGCCTTACGCCTTGCGGCGCGCGTTTATGCGAAATTCAAATCTGATAAAATCCTATTTTTTTATAAACTTTTGCAAGAGTTTTTTCCGCCGTGCGACAAGCGCGCGCCGCGCCGTCCTTCAATACGCCGTTAAGATAATCTTTGTCCGCAAGCAACCTCGCCTGCTCTGCCTGAACGGGCGCAAGTTTGTCCGCAACCGCTTCTCCCACCGCAAGTTTAAAATCGCCGTACCCCCTGCCGGCAAACTCCGCTTCCGCTTCCGCAATGCTTTTGCCGGTAAAAGCGGAATAAACGGAAAGCAGGTTGCTTACCCCCGCTTTGTTTTCGGGGTCGTATTTTACCTCGTTGCCGCTGTCCGTCACCGCGCGTTTAAACTTTCTTATAACCGTATCTTTGTCGTCCGAAAGAAAAACCGAGCCGTTTACGTTTTCCGCCGACTTGGACATTTTTTTGGAAGGGTCAAGCAAATCGCAAATTTTGGCGCCCACCTTCATAAACAGTGCTTCGGGCACGGTAAACGTAGGCGAAAACGCGTTATTGAAACGCTGGGCAATATCGCGCGCAATTTCAACGTGCTGGCGCTGGTCCAGCCCCACGGGCACAACGTCCGTCTGATAAAGCAGAATATCCGCCGCCATCAACACGGGGTAATCCATAAGCCCCATATTTATATTTTCCGCGTGACGCGCGCTTTTATCCTTAAACTGCGTCATTCTTTCCATTTCGCCGACGTAAGTAAAGGTGTTAAGCACCCAGCATAGTTCCGCGTGGGCGGGCACGTGCGACTGCACGTAAACCGCGCTTTTTTCGGGATTGAGCCCGCAGGCAATATACAAAGCGAGCAGCGAAAGAGTCCTTTGCCGCAATTCCGCGGGATTTTGCCTGACGGTTATCGCGTGCATATTTGCAATAGCAAAGTAGCAGTCGTAATCTTTTTGAAGGGCTACAAAGTTTCTTATCGCGCCGATATAGTTGCCGATTGTAAGGTTATTTGTTGGTTGAACCGCCGAATACAGCGTTTTTTTACCGTCTTTCATATTCTACCTTGATAAAAGTTTTTATTATTACAGGTAAATAATACCATACGGCAAACCAAAAAGCAAAGTTTTTTTACAGTTTGGCGGCATAATCACCAAACTAAGCCCCAATATTCACAATTTCAACATAAAACCACGCGTCTGCCGCAAGTCGTCGCGCAAGAAAACCGCTTAAAAACAAAAATAAAAAGCCTTCGCAAAGCGTTACGAAAGCTTTTATTCATTTTTTTTATTTTACAAAATCAAGCACTTCTTCAAAAAGTTTTTTTCTGTCGGCGGTTTTGTTAAAGCGCACGGGCTTGTCCCTCAATTCTTTCAAACATTTAGGAACTGCCATTGCGGTTGCCGCGTGCAGGCGCTTTATGCCTTTAAAACTGTCCTTAACGTCGTTGCCCGTTACCGCGTACAACACGTCCTGAGGGAATTTATAAGGATTTGCGGTGGAAACTATAACCATCTTGGTTTCGTCTTTTTTGTGCTTTTCAAACCAATCCTGCGCAACCTTCATAGCGCAGCCCGTATGCGTGTCCATTGTATAGCCGACGTCCACAAAAACGTCGTACATCGCCTCCACGCATTCGTCGTCGTTGGCGCAACCTCCGTCGAAAACCTCGCAAAGTTTTGCAAGTTCGTCCGCGGATATATCGTACTTTCCGTCCTTTTTAAGTTCTTCCATACGCTTTGCGGTAAGTTTTGCGTTTCTGCCGGAAATTTCGAAAATAAGCCTTTCAAGGTTGGAAGAAACAAGTATGTCCATCGAAGGGGACGTGGTTTTATAAAACTCTCTGCGTGCGTCGTACACGCCCGTTTCGAAAAACTGCGTAAGCACGTTGTTTTTGTTTGAAGCGCAGTGCAGCCGTCTTATCGGCAACCCCATCCGTTTGGCATAATATGCGGCGAGAATGTTGCCGAAGTTGCCCGTGGGTACGGTAAAGTCTATTTCCTCGCCCATTGCAATCTGCTCGGAAGAAACCAAATCGAGATAGGCGGAAAAGTAGTATGCAATCTGCGGAGCAAGCCTGCCGAAGTTTATCGAATTTGCGCTGGAAAGCACCGTTCCCTTTTCAAGCAACGCCGAAGCACACTTTTCGCTTGAAAAAATTTCTTTAACCGCCGTCTGGCAGTCGTCAAAGTTGCCCTTTACCGCAACTACGTTTACGTTTTCGCCCTCCTGCGTGCCCATTTGCAGCTTCTGCATTTTGGAAACGCCGTCGGAAGGATAAAACACCATCACCTTTGTGCCTTCCGCGTCCTTAAAGCCCTCCAAAGCGGCTTTGCCGGTGTCGCCGGATGTTGCCACAAGCACTAAAATCTGCTCTTTAACGCCGCATATATCGCACCCTTTGCGCAAAAGATAGGGCAGCAACGTAAGCGCCATATCCTTGAAAGCGCACGTCGGTCCGTGCCATAATTCCAGCATATATACGCCGTCGTCAAGGCGCACCAGCGGCGCGGGGTCGCCTTCAAACTTGGCGTAAGCCTTTTCGCAGGCGCAAAGCAACTCCTTTTCGTCGTATTCCGCAAGGTATTTTTTCAGCACTTTCGCCGCGCGTTCCGGATAACTCGCTTCAATCATTTCCGCCATTTCCGCTTCCGTCACGCACGGAAATTTTTCCGGCACGAAAAGCCCGCCGTCGTCGGCAAGCCCCTTTACAATCGCGCGTGCGGCAGAAACCTTTTCTCCGCCTCTGGTACTGATAAAATTCATCTTGTTCTCCTGAAAAATAAACGGCGGCGCAAAACAGAGCGCCGCCGAAAAATAAGTACAATTTAACTTAAATATACTTTTTAACGAAGTCGGGAAGTTCTTCCTCCGCCGCGCTGCACGTTAAAGTTATGGTTATTTTGTTTTCGCCCGAAATTTTTTCAAGCATATAGAATATGCCCGCAAGCGATTCAAGCGGTTTGCCCGCGATACGGGCAACGCCGTCTATGTACACGTATTCGTGGTCGCTGTTGCAAGCGGCTACGCCCTTGACGAATCCGCAAAGCGCGTCCTCGCCGGCTATGTCCCAATCGGTTACGTCAATATAGCGGATATTGCGGTCAAGCGAATACATCGCGCGCTTGTTGTCCGTAATAAATACGCTTAAACCTTTTGCGCCTTTCGCTTCCTCGTTAGCCGCGTCCAGCAAACGCTTGGTCTTGCCGGCACCTTTGGGTCCGTAAATAATTTTTATCATTGAAAGTCCTCCTGATAGCCAGTATAAAGATATTATACTAATCGTTTATACCATTTTATCAGCAAATTTAAGAATTTTCAATACCTTTTTTCAAAATTCTGAAAAATTTCGTTTGACCTCGTCCGGCAAAGCAAAACCCGCAAACAAGGCGCCTTTTTAAGTTCAGCGGCACTCCTTAACAAATTCGGCGATTCTGTCCAGCCCTTCCAGCATATCGTCAAGCGAAAGCGCGTACGAAAGCCTAAGCGCGTCGTCGTCGCCGAAGCAAACGCCGGGGGTTGCCGCAACTTTTTTATAGGTAAGCAGCATATCCGCCACGTCCATACTGCCGTGAATTTTTTTGCCGTCGTACTTTTTGCCGTACAGCCCGTCGCAAAGCAGCATAACGTAAAACGCCCCGTCCGGCTTTACGTAATCCAGCCCCAGCGCCTTCATACCGTCAAGTTTTTCAAGCATCTTTTTGCGGCGTTCGCCGAAAGCGGATATCATATTTTTCATAGCGGAGTCGTCCCCTTCCAACGCTGCAACCGCCGCGTATTGCGTCATAGTGTTTACGTTCGAAGTGGAGTGGCTCTGGAAAGACGAAATTGCCTTGGCAACGTTTTCGGGACAGGCAAGGTATCCAAGCCTCCAACCCGTCATTGCGTACGATTTGGAAACGCCGTTTATTATAATGGTCAAATCCTTCATTTCGGGCGAACATTGCGCTATCGAAAAATGCGTTTCTCCGCCGTAAATAAGTTTTTCGTAAATTTCGTCCGCAAGCACGATTATGTTGTGCTCTACGCAGACTTCGGCAATTTTTCTTATTTCTTCTTCGGTATACACCGCGCCCGTGGGGTTGCAGGGGCTGTTGAAAATAAGCATTTTGGTCTTTTCGGAAATTGCCGCCTCTATCTGCGCGGCGGTCACCTTATAGCCGTGGCGCGCCGTTGCGTATATGTAATTGGGCACTCCGCCGCAACTTTTGACTACCTCGGGATAAGTAAGCCAGTACGGTTTGGGAATAAGCACCTCGTCCCCGGGGTTGATTGTTGCGAACAACGCGTTGAAAATAGAGTGCTTTGCGCCGTTTGAAACTATAATCTGCGAGGGTTGGTAGCCTAAATTATTGTCAGTTTTCAGTTTTTTAACAATGGCTTTTTTCAAAGCGGGCAACCCCGCGGCGGCAACGTACTTTGTATAGCCCTTGTCAAGCGCTTCTTTCGCGGCGTTGCAAATGTGTTCGGGGGTGTTGAAGTCGGGCTCGCCCACGCCGAAGTTTATCACCCTTTCGCCGGCGGCTTTAAGCTCGTTTGCCTTTGCCGAAATGGCAAGCGTCATTGAAGGCGCAATCGCCTTTACCCTGTCCGAAACTTTTATCATAATAACTTTCTCCCGTAAAAAATTGACTTTTCACAACGATTATACCTGACTTGCGCGCGTTTTGCAACAACTTGAAATACATTTAATCGCCCCGCGCGAATTTTGTTAAGTTTTGTTTATAAATATTACCCGTGCCGCCGCGCTTAATACAAAAAAACCTAAAAAAACCGCCCGCCGCGCCGTTTGGCGTAGCGGGCGAATTATCACCCTGTTGAAAATTATGCGGCGTTTTGCGTTGTTTGAAGCGTAGCGCTCTCCTGCAAATGGGTATGCTGCACCGTCCATTTTTCTGATTTTACGTTAAGCCACAAACCGTAAATGCCCAACGTCACCACAGTAAGCAAAATCCAGACTATTCTTTTTGCAAAATACTGTCCTGCGGTGCCGTCAAACGTCAACTTAAAACCGTCAATCGTTTTATGCTTGCACTCCCAGCGCAGTTTATGACAATGCGCCCAGTATTGCCCAAACGACAAAGTTATAAGCGTGACAAAATTGCAAAGCATATTTACGCCAGCAAGCTGATACCATTTCCCGCTGAACGCGCTTTCTTCCGCCCCTTGCTCAACGCCCTCAAAATGGGTGTGCTTGGTTTTCCATTTTAAAATGTTTACCTTTGCGCAGGTTACAAAATATATACCGAAAGTTATTATTGAAAGCAGCAGCCACAAAAGATATTTGCCCCAAAGCTGCATTCCGTTGCCGTCAAAAACCATTTTGCGCCCGTCGATAACCGTATGGGTTGCCTGCCATTTCATTTTAAAACACAGCATAAACGGATAAGCTATCCCCAAAGTTACCGCGCTTACTAAAACAGTAAGCATATTTATACCCCAGTATGCGAGGGCGCCGCCGGTAAACCCGGAACGTTTTTCACGCAGCATCTCACTTATTTCAAGTTCGTTTTTATAATTTTTGCACGCGGCGGTATAGTCCGACTTCAGTTTTTTGCACGTTTCTTCATATTCCATAACGGACAACGCGTACTGCTTTTTCTGCGCTTTGAAATTTGCGGTTGAAACTTTTCCCTTTTTGTCGCTTGCATAGTCCCCCTCCGCCAGCGCGAACGGCGATATTTTTTTGCATTTTAACGCTATGCCCAAAATTATTCCCACAACGCAAAATGGCATTGTGGAAACACATTGGGGAATAGTGGCCGTATAAATGCCTTCCGCCGAATAAAGTTTTGCCACCTCGTTATGCCAGCAGCCGAAAGAAGGGTTGTTGATATGCAAGTAATATTCATGCGCGACTTTTTCCAGCTTGTCGTAGGCACTTAATATAGCCTCAAATAAAACAGCCAGCGCGACAAGCAAGGCAACCGAAGCAAAAACGGCGGCAAGCGCGCCGACGTGCTTTTCGGTTTTTTTGTAATTCAATTTTTTTACAGGACAGCACGGCGCGATTATTGCGACGACAATCATAGCAAGAGGCACTGCAAACACCAGCGCGAGAAACAGCGATTCGTCTATTTTAGTTGATATGTGGCTGTTTATAATGTCCATATGTATGCCAACGTATTCGTTGCCCTGCTTAACGCACCAATCCTTCATAAATACGCTTACGTCGGGCAAGCCCGTAAAATAAACTATATAACCCGCAACACATACTATAAGCCCCAGCGCCGCGGCAATTACAAACGCGGCGCAAACCCGTTGAAGCTTTTTATAGCTTATCATTTTTTGCATAACGGTCATCGAAACGGGTTTTTGCGGTCTTTCGGGATAAACCGGTGCGGAAGGCTTTGTCGGTTTATCCGCCTCTGACGGTGGAACGGGCGCGCCGCCCTCGCCGAAGTCTGTCCGCGCGTCGTCAATATTTGTTTTTTCGCTTTTTTCCATATTTTTCTCCTTAAAGTTTTTTTGTTTACTGTTAGCGTTTTTTTGTATGCGTTGCGCGCAACGCATACAAGGGCGCCCTTGTATAAAAAATTTTATCACAAAATATATACGTTTGCAACCTATCGCAAGCGTTTTTTATTTAAATTGCCAAAAAAATTTCCAACGTTTATTTTTTTATTTCTTTGTCCTTGCAGTGCGGGCAATTTGCGCCGCAACTGCCGCAATCGCAGCCGCAACACCCGCCCTTATGCTTTACTTTTCTGTAAATAAGCCAGCCGACAGCCCCCGCAAACACAACGCACACTATCACAATGATAACTATATCCAGCGCGCCCATTCAATCCTCCTTTTTATTTTTCTTAAAAATTTTTAAAACGTCAAACTTGCCCGTATTTTTCAAAACTATCAGCGCCGTGACAACCGCTATGACGAAAATCCAAATAAACAGCGTCCACCACCAACTGCCTATCGTATAGACAGCCGAAGATATAACACAGCTTGCCGCTAGCCAGAAAAGCAGCGTATATTTGAATTTGCCCTTGGGCAACTCCGCCCTTGCCGCCGCGCACGCGGCAAAACAAGGTATAGTCGTCATATTAAAAGTTATAAACGCGATAAGCCCCGCAATGAATTGCCCCCGTGATATGCCCGAATCAGCGGTTATTACGTTGATTAATCCGCTTAATTCTTCAACGCCGTCTTCCGTTCCCGCACCCGCGTACGCCCCTATGCAAAGCGCAAGGGTGGTAAACGTTGCTATTACGTTTTCCTTGGCGACAAGCCCCGTAATAGCCGCAACCGCAAACACCCAGCCGAACTGCCCTAGTTGCGAGCCGAAGCCAAGCGGCGTAAACACGGGCTGCAAAAACATCCCTACGGAAGCGAGAACAGACTCGTTCATTTGCTCGTCGGGCAGGTATCCCCATCTGAAACTTAAATGCGAAAACAGCCAAATAATTACGGTGGAAACAAAAATTACGGTAAACGCTTTTTTAACGAAGTGCTTTGTTTTATCCCACAGGTGCAGCATAAGGTTTTTAAATCGGGGCAAACGGTATGAAGGCAGTTCCATAATAAACGGCGGGGTTTCTCCCTTCAACGTGGTGTTGCGCATAAGCAGCACGCATATCACCGCCGCGACAACGCCCAAAACGTACATACCGTAAGTTATCAAGTCGGAATTGCCAACACCGAAAGCCGCCACTATTCCACCGGCAACAGCCGTAAGAATGGGCAATTTTGCCCCGCAGGAAAAGAAAGGTATTACCCTGATTGTAGCGGTGCGCTCGTTTTCATCCGAAAGCGTCCTTGTATTGACGGCGGCGGGCACCGAACAGCCGAAGCCCATTATCATAGGCATAAACGCCCTGCCCGAAAGCCCGAACCTTCTGAAAATTCTGTCCAGCACAAACGCGATTCGGGACATATATCCGCTGTCCTCCAAAACGGAAAAAAACAGAAACAGCGTAAGAATCTGCGGCAAAAAACCCAGAACGGAAAAAATTCCGCCAAGTATGCCGTCGCCCACAAGCCCCGTAGCCCATTCCGCAGCGCCTGCGTTTTCCATAAGCGTAACGACTCCGCTTGAAATGTGGTCCAAAAACAAATTTAAAAAATTAGTCAAAATAACGCCCGGAGAAAACACCGTTCCGTCGTAAACTACCGCAAGCAACTCCACGCCGAAATTTTTATAGACGATTTCACCGCCCGCTTTTTCCGCCAATCCCAACTCGACAATTGAAGGCATCCACGCCTGACTTTGCGTAAACCCGTTCAAAAAGAAAAGATTTTCCGAAAAAGTTAAATGGAATATAAAAAATAATACTGCCAAAAAGATGGGAATAGCCCAAATTCTGTGCGTCAAAACGCGGTCGGCTTTGTCTGATTTTGTCAAAAACCCGCGCTTAGCCTTGGTTTTTACGCAAGAAAGGTTTTCCGAAATAAATTTGTATCTTCCGTCGGCGATAACCGCTTCCAAATCCTCGTCTTCCGAAATCTGCAAAACGGCTTGCGAACCCGCTCTTTCAAGTTCTATTTCGTCCTTTTCAAGTAATTTTACGGCGTGAAAAAGCGGAGAATGACAATTTTCTTTTTCATAAAAGGCGCAAGCCGCTTCAAGCTGCTTTTCTATTGCGCCACGCAAAACCGTAAAGCCCTTTCTTTCGGCGGGCAGCGCGGCGGCGCGCTCCATAAGATTTTTTATCCCCGTTTCCTTGACTGCCGAAATTTCCACAACGGGCACGCCCAATGTTTTTTCAAGCGCCTGCGCGTCGATTTTGTCGCCCGATTTTTCCACCTCGTCCATCATATTAAGCGCGATGATTACGGGCACGTCCGTTTCAAGAAGCTGCGTGGTCAAATACAAATTGCGTTCAAGGTTGGTCGCGTCGACAATATTTATTATTCCGTCGGGCTGCCCTTCAAGTATGTAATTGCGCGAAACTACTTCTTCGGGAGTATAGGGCGAAAGCGAGTAAATGCCGGGCAAGTCGACTATTTTTATGCTTTCGGCACCCTTGCCGCCGCGTTTGTACACGCCTTCGCGACGGTCAACCGTTACCCCCGGCCAGTTGCCCACGTGCGCCGTAGAGCCGGTAAGCGCGTTGAAAAGAGTGGTTTTTCCGCAGTTGGGATTGCCCGCAAGCGCAAACGTCTTCATAAAATTTCCACCTCCACGCAAGCCGCTTCCGACTTTCTTAAAGTAAGTTCGTACCCCCGCAAAGTAACTTCCATAGGGTCGCCCAACGGCGCTTTTTTACGCAACGTAACTTCCGCTTGGGGGGTTACGCCCATATCGAACAGCCTGCGCCGCACCCTGCCCTCGCCGTTAACTTTTATTATTTTTCCGCTTTCTCCCACGGAAAAATCGCTTAACAACTTGTTCATAATATCTCCTTTATATAAAACGGAATTTCTCCGCAAAATTTAAAACTTAACCCAAGTTTATTTTTTAATTAAAAATTTAAGCGGCTTTACGCCACCAAAATTTTGCCCGCAAGCGTTTTGTCAAGACAAAGCCTGCCTTCCTTGACTATTACTATTACGTTGCCGCCGTCGGACGAAACCAGGGTTATAGCCCCGCCTTCCGTCAAGCCCAACTCCTGCAAATGTTTTTTTGTTTTTTCGTCCGCGCCGACTTTTCTTATTTTAAGTTCGCGCCCCTGCGGAGCAATTGCAATAGGCATTTTATGTACCTCCTCCCGACAAAAAACTTAACCTTGTTTAATTTATATAAGTATTATATTATCGAATAATTTATTTGTCAACAAAAAATAACCGCGGTTTATTTTTATTTTAAAAAAATTTTTTCAAGTCCTGATTTTGAAACGCGCGCGTTGACTTATTCATATTAAACCGTACAAAATAAAACGTTACTTTGCCCGTCGTTTTTGTCATACGGACGCAAAATTTAAACCATAAGCACATTTTGCCGCTGTTTTGAAAATAAGCAGCCTGTAAGCATTTCGGTTGAGTTGACATACGCTTTGCGGCGTGGTATTATATTGGCAATTAAATTGACAGTTCGTTTGCGCCATCCTGTCGTTAAACAAAACCAGGGCATCTGAATGGGGATAGTCTTTTTGGGTGCAGTCGTTTTGTCGCGGCTGCATTTTTTTGCGCAAAGGGAGAGATATGTATTATTTGAAAACTTCGGCTTGTTTTGACAGCGCGCACTTCCTTCACGGATACAATGGCAAGTGCGCAAATATCCACGGACACCACTGGATTGTGGAAGCAAAAATAAAAGGCGGCAAATTGCAGGGCAACGGCGAAAAACGCGGTATGCTTTTGGACTTCGGCGATTTTAAGCAGGCGGTAAAAAATCTTGCGGAAGGTTTTGACCATACGCTGATTTACGAAAAAAACACTCTTAAACAGGCGACGCTTACCGCGCTTCACGAAGAAGGGTTTTCATTGGTTGAAACCGATTTCAGACCCACTGCCGAAAACTTTGCCGCGTACATATACGCCGAACTTTGCAAAAAGGGCGTGCCCGTTTTCAGCGTGACTGTGTACGAGTCGCCCGAAAACTGCGCGGTGTACGGTGAGTGATATGTCCCTTTATAAAGTTGCCGAAAAGTTTGTAAGCATAAACGGCGAAGGTCCGCGCGCGGGCGAGCTTGCCGTGTTTTTGCGGTTTTGCGGCTGCAATCTCAATTGCGGCTACTGCGACACGCGCTGGGCAAATACATCCGACGTAAAACACGAACTTGCCTCTGCGGAAGAGCTTGTTGCATACGTGAAATCGACGGGCGTAAAAAACGTTACCCTGACGGGCGGCGAACCGCTTTTGCAGGCGGATATTGCGCGTCTTATAAAACTGCTGGGCGCGTCGGGCGCGGAAGTCGAAATTGAAACCAACGGAAGCGTGCCGTTGCAAAATATCGTTTCCCTTTCGCCCCGTCCCGCCGTTACCGCCGATTATAAACTTCCTTCAAGCGGAATGGAAAAACATATGCTGCCCGAAAACTTTTCTTACCTTACGTTGCGCGACGCGGTTAAGTTTGTCGTCGGGGATAAGCGCGATTTGTTGCGCGCGGAAGAGATTATAAACCAGTACGGACTGACGGACAAATGTCGCGTTTATTTCAGCCCCGTGTTCGGAAAAATCGAGCCCGTAGAAATAACTGAGTTTATGAAAGAGCGTAAGCTTAACGGCGTACGCCTGCAATTACAGTTGCATAAAATTATCTGGAATCCCGATATGCGCGGGGTATAGGAGAAAGTATGGATATTAAAGAAATAGAAAAACATATCCGCGGGTTATTGGTAGCCATAGGCGAAGACCCCGACAGAGAAGGTCTGCGCGAAACGCCCGCCCGCGTGGCGCGAATGTACGAAGAAGCGTTTGAAGGAATTAAATACACCAACCGCGAAATTGCGGAAATGTTCGGAAAAACTTTTGAAGTTCCGTCCGACTCAAATTCGGGCGGCGCAGTAGTCATAAAGGATATAAGCGTATTCAGCTATTGCGAGCATCATATGGCGCTTATGTACGATATGAAAGTCAACGTGGCGTACGTACCGCGCGGAAGAGTTTTGGGACTGAGTAAAATAGCGCGCATCTGCGATATGGCGGCAAAGCGCCTTCAATTGCAGGAGCGTCTGGGAAGGGACATTGCCGAAATAATTTCGCTTGCGGCTTTATCGCCCGACGTCGGCGTAAGCATAGAAGGCTGTCACAGCTGTATGACTTCGCGCGGAATAAAAAACGTATCGTCAAAAACGGTTACCAAAACTTACTTCGGCGCGTTTAAAGACGACGTTTCACTTCAAAATCTTTTGGGGGACAGAATATGAAAGCACTTGTTTTATTAAGCGGCGGCGTGGACAGCGCAACCTGCCTTGGGCTGGCAGTTCAAAAATACGGCGCGGCGGAAGTTTTTGCCCTTTCCGTTTACTACGGTCAGACCCACAGTAAGGAACTTGAAGCCGCGCAAAAAGTTGCCGACTTTTACGGCGTTGCTTTAAAGCGGCTTGACCTTTCTGTCATATTCGAAGGTTCGAACTGTTCGCTCTTGGCGGATTCGTCCAATGATATACCTCTGCAAAGTTATGCCGAGCAGCTTTCCGCAACGGGCGGCAAACCCGTTTCAACCTACGTCCCTTTCAGAAACGGGCTGTTTCTTTCGGCGGCGGCAAGCGTGGCGCTTTCGCACGGTTGCGAAGTTATATATTACGGCGCGCACAGCGACGACGCTGCGGGCAATGCCTATCCCGATTGCAGCGAAAAGTTCAATTCCGCTATGGGCGAAGCCATTTATACCGGCAGCGGCGAACAGCTTAAAATTATTGCCCCCTTTGTAAGCTTAAACAAATCGCAGGTTGTAAAAATGGGGCTTGAACTCGGCGTTCCGTATAAATATACTTGGAGCTGCTATTCTGGCGGCGAAAAACCTTGCGGCAAATGCGCTACTTGCCGCGACCGCGCCGCGGCTTTTAAAGCCAACGGAACAGAAGACCCCGCAATATAAGGAGATTAATATGCCAAGAGAAAAACACAACGAAGGTATTACCCTGCTCGGCAACAACAATACTAAATATCCGCAGACTTACGACCCGTCCGTTTTGGAAACTTTTGAAAACAAACACCCCGAAAGGGACTATTTCGTAAAGTTTAACTGTCCCGAATTCACAAGCCTTTGCCCCATTACGGGTCAACCCGATTTTGCCACGGTCTATATTTCGTACGTGCCGCGCGTAAAGATGGTTGAAAGCAAGTCTTTAAAGCTGTATCTTTTCGGGTTCAGAAACCGCGGCGATTTCCACGAAGACTGCGTGAACATAATTATGAACGACCTTATTAATTTGATGGACCCTGCATACATTGAGGTATGGGGCAAGTTTTTGCCCCGCGGCGGAATTTCCATTGACCCCTACTGCAACTACGGCATAAAGGGAACCAAGTGGGAACAGGTAGCCTGGGACAGACTTTCACACCACGATATGTATCCGGAAAAAATCGACAACAGATAATAAAAAGCGGACGTAACGTCCGCTTTTATTTTTATATAGAGTACGCTCATTTTACTTCAATGGGCGGCAAAAATTCTTTTCGTTACGTCCAAAGACAAATAAAAACTCCATAGTAAGACGTTTTTACATAAAAAAAGACACACGCGGCGGAGGTTTGTACTCTCCTTTTGCGTGCGTCTTTATGGTGCGTCCGTCGGGGCTCGAACCCGAACCGAAGGCGTCGGAGGCCTTTATGGTATCCAATTCCACCACGGGCGCAAAATATTTACCGCAAGAAATGCGGGTTTTAAACGGCTTTTATAAAGTCAAACGCGCTTAAACGCGTTATATTCGGGGGCGTATTCATATCCCAACGCGGAAAGACGCGCCAAAACTTCGTCGGCGGCAACCCCTTCGCAAGCGCACAATTCCGCAAACGACGAGTACTCGTCCCTGAGTTTTGTGTTCATTAAAGAAAGCAAAATAAAATCGTCCGCGGGCAATTTTTCCATAAGCGCACATCCCCTTTCCGTGCAATTATACCACAATTCAAAATAATTGCAAATAGTATTTAATTATGATATACTTTTTTAAATAAAAATTTTTGCGATATTTAAAGCGGCATTTAAAACCGCTTGAAGGCGGCGTTATGAACGGCAAAACTGTTGTTGTGGGAATGAGCGGCGGCGTGGATTCTTCCGTGGCGGCGCTGTTGTTGAAGCGGCAAGGTTACAACGTAATAGGACTATTTATGATGAACTGGGAAGAAACTTCTCCCGACGGCGCCTGCACGGCGGAAAGCGATTTTGCGGACGTGCAAAGGGTTTGCGCCGCATTGAATATTCCCTACTACTCGGTAAACTTTGCGGCGCAGTACCGCGAAAGGGTTTTTGCCCACTTTTTAAACGAATACAGGGCGGGCAGAACGCCCAACCCCGACGTTTTGTGCAACCGTGAAATTAAATTCGGTCCGTTTGCGGAATACGCGCTTACTATGGGCGCGGACTACGTTGCAACGGGGCACTATTGCGGAATTGCGCACAACGGCGAAAGGACAAACCTTTTGAAGGCGAAAGACGGCGGCAAAGACCAGACTTATTTTTTAAATCAGGTGCGCGAAAGCCAGTTAAAAAACGTCATTTTTCCGCTTGCCGAATTAAACAAAGACGAAGTGAGAAAACTTGCCGAAGAAAACGGACTTGCCACGGCGGCAAAAAAGGACTCGACGGGAATTTGCTTTATAGGCGAACGCAATTTCAGAAAATTTTTACAAAATTATCTGCCTGCTCAATCGGGCAAAATAGTTACGCTTGACGGCGAAACGGTTGGCGAGCACGCCGGGCTTATGTACTATACTTTGGGGCAGCGCAAGGGGCTTGATTTGGGCGGAAAGCGCGGCGAAGAAGGCAGATGGTTTGTAGTGAAAAAGGACCTTGCAAACAATATTTTGTATGTTTCGCACGGGGACGAAAGCCCGCTGTACTCCAAGGCGTGCAAGGCTTCCGGCTTGAATTGGATTGGGTATATCCCGCAGTCAACATTTTATTGCACCGCCAAATTCCGCTACCGCCAGCCCGAGCAAAACGTAAAAGTAACGCTTAAAGACGGCTACGCTTTTATCGAATTTGCCGAAAAACAGCGCGCCGTGACGGAAGGGCAATACGCGGTGTTTTACGACGAAACGCGTTGCCTTGGCGGCGGGGTTATAGACGAGGTTACGTATTAACTTAGTTCAAAAACGCACCCCGCACATAAAAGTAACGGCAAATTAATCCGTTTAAAAACCCACCCCCGAGAAAGGTTTTTCCTTTCTCGGGGGTGGGTTGGCTTTCCGCCTGAAACCCGCTCAATTTCTGTTGCCCTTGGTTTTGTTATAGCCCTTTGCGCACGCGTCAAAAGTTGCTATGGCGTCCCTTTCCAACGCGTTAAGCGTGCGGTATCCGCTGCGTTTAAGCCCTATTATTTTTATGGTAAAATCGTCGCCGTACTTATAGTCGGCGTAAATGTCGCCGTTGCCTTTGCCGGTAAAGTGCATATTCACTCTGTCCAAAACTTGTTTGCCCTGCCCGACGTAATATTTGTTTTTTGTACGGTTGAACAGCACGTAAACCCCTTCAAAATTAAGTTTGTCGTGCAAGCGGCTTCCCCGCCCGCCGAAGGTCTGCGCGCGCAGAGCAATAAATTCGCTTGGCGACATTTCTACTTTTGTTTTTGACAGGTTGTTTACTTTTCGTTTTATTTTTGCGTTTTTAAGTTTTTCTTTGCGCTTCTTTCGCGTGCGGAAACGATAAATTGCATACACAACAATCACCAGCACGGCAAAAACCGCAAGAATTATAAAAGATTCCGTCGGCATAACAACTAAACTGCTTAAAAAAACGTTGCGCTGAAACCGCGTTTAAAACGCTTTTATAATTTCTTCCGTAAGCGACTTGCACAGCGCCGCGCCGAAGCGGACGTTGCTTTCCACGTCGTCCATTGCCGCAATGCAGTTGAAAGTATGGATATATCTTACGGGTATGCCGGCAACTATCACGGGCGTTCCGCCGTTTGCGGAAATTATATACGCGCCGTTGTTGCCCCCGCCCGAGCGCACCGCCATCTGCACCTTTACGCCGTTATTTGCCGCAACTTCCTGCGCAAAAGCCGTAAATCTGGGCGTGCAAATAACCGTTCTATCCATATGTCTCAACATAACCCCGCCGTGAAGCGCGTCCTGCACCATATATGCGGGCGAAAACGTGTCGTCCGCGGGGCAACCTTCAAAGCAGATTGCCGCAAGCGGCTTTACGCGGTGCATAGCCGCAGTTATTCCGCGTTCGCCCACTTCCTCCTGCGAGGAAACCACCGCAACCACGTCAAGCGGAAGTTTTTCGTTTTGAAGCCTTTTAAGACAAATAAGCATAGCGGCAACGCCCAGCCTGTCGTCAAACGCTTTACCCTGCAAAATTCCGTGCTTTTCGTCATACTCAAACATACTAAGCGGAACTACGGGCGCGCCCACTTTTACGCCGAATTCTTCCGCTTCCTTTGCGGAGCACGCGCCCACGTCAATCGTCAAACTGTCGTACGAAACGGGAGCGTTGCGCTGTTCGGCGCTTAAAAAATGAGGCGGAACTGCGGCGATTACCCCCGATATATAGCCCGATTTAGTGTAAACCTGCACTTTGGAAGACGGCAGCGCCTTTTCGTTCCATCCGCCTATGGGTATAAACCTTAACGTGCCGTCCGGCTTGATTGCCTGCACCATAAACCCGACTTCGTCCGAGTGCGCGTCAAGCAAAATATACGGGCGGTTGCCCTTGTTGAATTTGGGGCGTATGTACAGGTTGCGCATACTGTCTTCCTCAAACTCGGCAAAGTCCTTGCAGTATTCGCGGACTATGGCAAGCGCCTCGTCCTCAAAGCCGGAAGCCCCGCGCGCCTGCGACAATTTTTCGATTAACTCTATATCCTTCATAACTTTTCCTTTTATCGTTTTATTTTATTTGCGGCAAGCCGCCGCGCTTAAACAACTAAGCAATTACACCGCCTGCGGCATTTTGTTTGCGCCGCCGCGCAATTCTTTTTCAATCTCAACGCAGGTTTCCTGCAATTCTTCTTCCGTTTCGGCAATTTCTATGCCGTCCAAAATGTCCTGCAACTTGTATTCCTGCGAAAGATACCTGATGGTTTGATAGCCGATTACGGCGGTAAGCACCCCGTTTGTAAGCCCCTGCACGGACGAGTCCACCAGCGCGGAAATAGCCGAGCCGAGAAAAGGTATTCCCTTGACGGCGTCGCCCATAGTTTTTACTATGCTGTTGCCTATTTTTACGCTGCCGAGCCCGTACGCTATAAGCGAATTTTGCAATACCCGCGCGAAAATTTTGATAAGCTTTGCGTCGGAAGGACGGAAACCGTACAAAAACACCAGGTCCTTTACAAGCTGCAAATTCAAAAACGCAACAAGCAACGCGTCAGTTCGGCTGGTCTGCGACAGCGCCGAATACATTGCCGACTTCAACGCGCTTTTCGTTATAAGCGCCTTGGCGGATTTTTTTACGCTGTCCGTATACAAGTCGGTAAGCGCAAGTTTAACGCCCTCCTCGTTGCCCGCGTTAAGCGCGATAGCCATTTCGCCTACGACGGCGGAATCGTACCAGCCCACCCCTTCGACCGTGGCGGTTATTTCAATCATCTTCGAAGCGATGTCGTGCCGCACCTTTTTATTGTGCTTTTGCGCCTCTTTGGCGGTTTTTGCGTTGACGTTGGTAATAAAATAATCCGATTTCAAAATTTTGACAAGCGGAACTATGTAAAGGCATATAAACAACACCACGCTTAAAACGCCGGCGCCTATGCCAACGCCCAAACGCACGTTGGGGTCTTCGAACATTTCTACCGTCTTCAAACTGATAAGCACCAACAGCGCGCCTATAAGCACGCCGACAGCCGTCGCAAGAAAGCGCAAAAGTATTTTCGCCCCGCGCACGTTTTGCCTTTTAGAGTACTTTTGCTCGTATTCGTAAATCGTCATTTTTTCCGCCTGTTGCGGAATTTTTTTATCTTTCTTTTTCATAATTGTTTTTCACCGCCTTAAAAATCAGTCGTCAAGCGCATAGCTGTTGCGGCTGCGCTTTTTCTTTTTAACGATTATAGCGTGTTTTACAGAATAAAACAACTCCTTCGCAAAATTGGCAGGGTCAAAGCCGTCCGCCCAGTCCGGCGAAGCAACGCCCAGATACTGCATTTGTTTATCTATTTTATCGGAAAGCCCCATAACCATACAATAGGGCAAAACGTCGTAAAAATAGTCGGGATTATCCTTCAACAGCAATTCCATTTTGGGAAGGTCGGCAAGACGTATAAACCGCTTGAAGCCCAGCATTCTGCCGTACAGCGCGTTTGCTTCCTCCGTACGCTTTTTTATAAACTTGGGAAGGACGAAAAAGCTTATAACCACCCACGCCAGACTTATAAACGTTATATGTATATAGTCGTACTGTCCCATATACTGGGTTGAAAACAAAAACCACGCAAACAGCCCCAACGGGACGAAAAGGGACAGCATTCCAAACAAAATAAAGTAAAACCGAGAATTGCTTTTTTGCTTTAAGTTGCGCATACCGTAAAAAACGGAATGCAGTTTGACGATAGGCACCAAAGTTATAAAGAAAAACATCGGAACAACCGCAAGCCAGATAACGTCCAAGCTCAACAATATAAAGTACGCGTAAACCGCGCCCACTCCTATTACTGAAAGTATGTTTATAAACATTTTCGCCCGCTCGGCTTCGGGTGCGAAGGGCGTCGGTCTTTCCGACTCCTCAACCAACTCGTTTACGCGGAAGCGGATAAAATCCCTTCTGTTGCGATTGGCAAAACCGCGGGTGTCTTTCGAGCGGAAAACGTCGCCGTAACGGAAAAGTTCGTTAAAATACCGTTTTTCGGCAATCGTGCACGTTTCGGGCAAAGGTTTAAGCCGCGTCAAAATCAAATCTTTTTTTCCGTCTTTGGTTATTTTAAGGCACCCCAGCCGCGCCCAATACAAAATTATCGTGGTTACGTCCTTCCTCTGCGGGTATCCGTGCCAATATGCGGAATAGTGTAGCGGATTTACCACGGGCGGTTCCGCCTCGACGGGACAAACGGGTTTTTTGCCGTGATTAATGAAAGTGATAATAAGACATATTAAAATAATAATGCCCACAAACCCCGCAAAATACCAATAGTAAGAAAACTTTGTAACCTGCGTGTCAAAGTAGTCCCCGTCCAACGCCATCCGCAAAGAGTTTTTGCTTATGTTTTTCATCTGAACGGAAAAATTGAGCGAGTTTCCGTCCGTTTTAAGCGCCGCTGCCTGAGTGGCGTCCTTTCCGTCGTAAATTACGTGTGCGCCGCCTCCGTCAAACGGCTTAGGCATATTTACGGTTACGTCAAGCCGCGCGATATTGCTTTTGTCCTCGCCGAAATAGAAGTAAAGCGGCTCTACCTCGTCAAAAAACGTAAGCGCAAACGCGCTTTTGCCAGCCTCGTCGTCCGACAAATCGTAATCGTATTCAAGCGTAAAATCGTACTGCCTTTCGTCGTGCCCGTACTCCCAGACAACGCAATCGCCCTTGGGATTAGTTATGCTTAAATAGTAACAAACTCCGTTTTTGTTGAAGTTGGTTTCCGCTTCTTCGCCGTTTACTTTTGCCGAAACGTTGCTCAGCCGCGAAAGAAAGCTTCCGTTTTTTACAAGCCTTCCGCCGCGGTTTTTGTATGACGGCATTTTTGCGGAAATACGGCGGGTTATTCCGCTGCGCCCCGCTTTGACAAACCCTACTTTAAGATTTTCCTTTATGTGCAAAACCTTGTTTTCGTTTACGTCTATAACAACCGAACTGTTTGAATATGCGTACGCGGGCGAGTCGTCGCTATCAGCGCGGGCAACCCTTCCCGCAAGCAAAATTGCAAAAACGATTACAATGGCGCAAAGCAACGCAAAAACAAATGCAGTTTTTAAAGCAATTTTATTTTTCATTTTAACCGCCTTAAACACCCGTTTCATTATACCACAAATCTATTTCAGATTTCCAAGGAAAATTTATACATTTCGGACTTAGGCACGCCCCTGTCCTTCGCCGCCTGTTTTACCGCGTCCTTTTTGTCCATTCCCCCCGCAATATAGTGCAGTATATGCTCTTTTTCGCTTAGCGCGTTCAACGGGTTTTCCGTTTTTTCGGCACCCTCTACAATTACGACGTATTCGCCGCGCTTTTCCCCCGACAATCCTTCCGACAGATTGAAGGCAACCGCCTCCTCGTGCAGTTTGGTAATTTCCCTCACCGCGCAAGCCTTTCTTTCGCCAAAACATTGATAAATCGATGATATATGGCGGTCAATATCCTGCGGAGCTATGTGAAAAATAAGCGACATATCCAAATTTTTATATTTTTCAAGCACGCTTTTTCTTTCCCCAGCCTTGTCGGGCAAAAAGCCGACAAACGCAAACCTGTCCGCAGGCAACGCAGACAATACAAGCGCGGAAAGCGCCGCGTTCGCGCCGGGGATAACGGTGTATTCCACTCCACCGTCTTTTAATATTTTGCAAACGGTGTTGCCCGGGTCGGATATAACGGGCATACCCGCGTCCGAAATTACGGCAACGCGCTTGCCCTCTTTTGCGGCTGCGGCAATCTTTTCAGCCGCTTCCCTTTCGTTGAATTTATGGCAGGAAAAAAGCGGCTTTTTAATATCGTATGCGGAAAGCAGTTTTAAAGAGTGCCTTGTATCTTCGCAAAAAATTAAGTCCGCCGCGCGCAAAACGTCCAGCGCGCGCAAAGTTATATCCTTTAAATTGCCTATGGGCGTCGCAACAAAATAAACGCAAGGTTCGCTCATAACGTCTTTTCCTTTTAAAATTAACCGTCAAATCAGACGGATTTCAACTGATATTCGTACAACTCTCTGTACATACCGCCCTTTTCCATAAGTTGGGCGTGGCTGCCGCGTTCGGCTATGCCGTCGGAAGTAACCACTATAATTTCGTCCGCGTTTTTTACGGTTGAAAGCCTGTGCGCGACAACCAACGTCGTCCTGCCTTCGGACAAACGGAAAAGCGCGTCCTGAATAAGCATTTCCGTGGCGTTGTCCAGCGCGGACGTCGCCTCGTCCAAAATAAGCACGGGCGGATTTTTCAAAAAAGCGCGGGCGATGGAAACACGCTGTTTTTGCCCGCCGGAAAGTTTTATTCCCCTCTCGCCGACGTTTGTGTCGTACCCCTGCGGCAAACTTACGATATAGTCGTGAATGTTCGCCCTTTTCGCCGCTTCAATAATCTGTTCTTCACTTGCCGAAAAATCGCCGTACGCTATATTTTCGCGAATGGTGCCGTTAAATAAAAATACGTCCTGCTGAACTATGCCTATGTTTTTGCGCAAAACAGACCTGTCCAATTTTTGCAGGGGATAGCCGTCCAACGTAATTTCTCCCGCCTCCGCCTCGTAAAATCTTGGTATAAGATGGCAAACGGTGGTTTTGCCGCCGCCGGAAGGCCCGACCAGTGCAATTGTTTTTCCCGCGGGAATTTTCATTGAAAATCCGCTTATAACCTTGCGCCCGTTCTCCCCTCCGTAGCCGAAGGTTACGTTGTCGAAAACTATTTCGCCTTTAATTTTTTCGGGCTTGACCGCGTCTTCGCACTCGGTTTCGGGCGGCACGTCCATTATGTCGCAAAAGCGTTTAAAGCCCGTCATTCCGTCCTGAATCTGCTCGAATATGCTTACAAGCGTGCGAATCGGAGCTATCAAAGTCGTTATATACAGTAAAAACGCGGTAAACTCACCCTCGTCTATTTTATTATAATATAAAAATAACCCGCCCGCAAGCAATACGGCAAAGTATAAAAAGTCCATAAAAAAGTTCATTGAGGAAAAAAACTGCCCCATAACTTTATATTGCTTGCTTTTTGCCGCGACGAAAGCCGCGTTGCCTTTGTCAAACTTTTCGCACTCGTGCGATTCCGCCCCGTACGCGCGGGAAACGCGCATACCCGAAACTGCGCTTTCTATATCGGCGTTTATTTCCGCCTGCGCAACCCTTACTTCGGCAAAAACTTTTTTCATACGCTTGCGCAAAACCACCGCAAAGACGACTATTACGGGAACGCACGCAAAAACTATAAGCACAAGATATAAATTTATTGTCGCAAGCATAATAAACGCGCCGACAATGGTTATTATGGACAAAAAAACGTCCTCGGGACCGTGGTGCGCAAGTTCGGAAATTTCAAATAAGTCGTTTGTAAGGCGACTCATAATAACGCCCGTCTTATTTTCGTCAAAGTAAGAAAACGGAAGTTTTTGCAAGTGTCCGAACAATTGCTTGCGCATATCCGCCTGAATCCTTACCCCTACAAGGTGTCCCCAATACTGCAAAACAAAGTTTAAACCCGCCTTTACCGCATAAAGGACAAGCACGCTGCCAAACCCCGCCAGCATATAGTACAAAAGTTTTTGCGGCACGTATACGTTTATTATCTCTTTCGTCAAATACGGATAGACAAGATTGAAAACCGAAATTATAAACGCGCACAGCATATCCGTTATAAACAGTTTTAAGTGCGGCTTATAGTACGGAATAAATCTTTTAATCAAATTTTTCTTCTTCATAATGCGTTTACCTTTGCTAAGTTTCAGCCGTTTATAGCCGAAGGAAGCACTTCCACGCCTTCCTTGCCGCCCTTTACCGCCTCTACCATAACAAGATATGGTTTTGCGCCGGCTGCGCCGCAAACAAACTGCATACGCTTGGGCTCTAACCTGCGGGATTTTAAAGTAAAAATAAGTTCCGCCGTCCTGTCCGCGCGGTTTATAATTGCCAGTCTGCCGCCGAATTTCAGTTTTTTTGCAGCCGCGTCCGCAATTTCGGCAAGCGTTAAAGTAATTTCTTTTCTGCAAACGGCTTTTTCGTATATCTCGTTTTCAAAGCCGCCGCGCTCGTACGGGGGATTGCACAATATAAGGGAAAACTTATCGTCGTATTCCCGCCCGATGTCCTGAATTTTGCAACACAGCGCGCGGCAGTCAAAGCCGTTAAGTTCCGCCGTCCTGCGGGACATATCGGAAAGGCTTTCCTGCATTTCAAACAGCGTAAGTTGTTTAACCACTTTGTTTAAACACAAAAAATGGAAGCCCACAACGCCGCTGCCCGCGCAAAAGTCGGCGACGTTGTCCCCGTATTTGGCGCGCGCAAAGCGCGAAAGCAATATGCTGTCCGAAGTAAAGCGGTATAAACCGACGTTTTGTATTATTTTTTTGTCCTCGAAAAATTCTTCAAGGACTTCTCCGTCTTTCAAAAAATTCGCGTCCATAAAATTTTATCGGTTACGGTCTGAAAAAGCAAAAGAGTGGAGCGCACGCGCTCCACTCCCTCGCTGTTTCGATTACTCTGCGGGGTGAATTGCACCGGTGGGGCAAACGTCCTCGCACGCGCCGCAGTCGATGCATACGTCGGGGTCAACCACGTATTTATCGGCGCCCTCGGAAATAGCTTCAACGGGGCAGGTGCCAGCGCACGCGCCGCAGCTTACGCATTCGTCGGTTATAATATGTGCCATAACTTCCTCCAATTTTAAACGTTTTAAAGGGTTTTTAACCCTTTTGATATTATATCATAAAATTTTTGCCGTGTAAAGAGTCGCGCAAAAATTTTTTTGATTTTAAAACAGCGCTTTGCGCTTTTTATTCGTCCGCGTCCTCGTCTTCGACAATATTTGCGGGGCGGCGCTTGAATTTCAATTCGTCCACGTTGAAATCGCGGTAAGCGACCGTGTCCTTCGCTTTGTCCTCTATGCGGACGCGCACCGTCATTTTAAGCATATTAATATTTACCACCGTGCCCTTGCCTTCCGGCGTGCCTACCTCGCTGCCGAGTTTGGGAACGCGTTTGAAAGCGTCCGAATAATAATCGTTTTCATACGAAAGACAACACATCAGCCTTCCGCACAGTCCCGAAATTTTGCCGGGGTTAAGCGATAAACCCTGATTTTTAGCCATTTTTATGGAAACTTTTTTAAGTTCGGGCATACAGCTTGAACAACAGCACTCCCTCCCGCAGGGGGCAAGCCCGCCCAAAAGTTTTATTTCGTCGCGTATGCCTACCTGTCGCAACTCTATGCGCATACGGAACACGGACGACAAATCTTTTACAAGTTCGCGGAAGTCCACCCTTTGGGGAGCGGAATAATAAAACACCGCTTTCGCACCGTCAAATGTAAACTCGCAGTCTATAAGTTTCATTTCAAGATTGTGTTTTTCAATCTTTTCGCGGACGGTATTCATCGCTTCTTCTTTCTTTTCAATATTTTTACGGTGAATTTCCTCGTCCTTTTCCGTCGCAGCGCGGACAACCGGCTTTAACGGAGAAACTATCGCGCTTTCTTCAATCTGAGTGCGCGGCATAACTACGGTGGCGTATTCCACGCCGCGCGCCGTTTCCACAATAACGCCCCGCCCCTCTTTAAAATCGCCTTTGCCGGGGGCGAAATAATATACTTTTCCGCCTTCTTTAAAAGCTACTCCTATTACTTCAATCATATTATTTTACCTGTTTTTAAAATTGCGGACTTCGCCTTCCGTTTTTGCCGCGCGCCTGTCAAACTGAATGACGCTAAGCATAAAATCGTACAACAATCCCTGAAAATACGCGTTAAGTTTAACTTCCGCAAGCGCGCCGTTTACCCGTTCAACCGCGTAAGCAAGCGCGGGTTTGCGGTAAACCGCCGCGGGAGAATTTTCTCCCTTCAACGCTACAAAGTACAGCCTTTGCATTTCCGCAAGCAGTTCTTCCTTGTACTTAGTGTCCCCGTACTTCGCCGCGATTTCGCCTATTTTGCCCGCGTCCTTTACGCAGCAAATTTCTTCCGCAGCCTTTTCAAGCGATTGAAACCAACCGCCCTCCGCCATATTTTCCGCCGCGCCCAACACGCCGTTCGCGCTTTTTGCAGCGTCGGCGTTAAGCGGATTTTTGCCCTTGCGTTCCAGCGCGGCAAATATATCCTCCTCCGAAAAAGGAGGAATTTCCAAAATTTTTACGCGCGACTTCACCGTATCCAGCACGGGCGCAAGCGAACACGCGCCAAGCAAAAAGTACACGCCCGCAAGCGGTTCTTCCAGCGTTTTCAAAAGTTTGTTTTGCACAAGCGCGCCGGCTTGCTCGAACCCGCTTATTATATAAAGTTTTTTTGCGCCTTCTACGGGGCGCATTGCGCTGTCCGCAACAATTTCGCCCGCGGCGTCAACCGTAAACTTTTTGCCGTCCTGAGGGTATACCTTCAAATCGGTATAACTTTCGTTTAAAATTCTTTGCCCCAACGGCTGAAAAGCGTCGGTGCCGAAAAACTCCAACGCAAACAATTTAAGCGCGGCGCGAAGATTTTTCGCGTCCTGAAAACGCAGCATATACGCGTGCGAAACCTTTCCGCAGCGAATATCTCCGCTGAAAATTTTATATGCGGTTGTAGTTTTTAAAAGCGTTTCCATATCTGCCGTACCGCCGCGTTGCGCGTTTGGTTAAATCGCGCCTTTTTCCTTTAACAGCGCGCGTATTTTTTCCTGCGTCTGATATTTTGTGCCCAAGCAGTCCACCGCAAAAAAATTCGGATAGTCTTCCGCAATTTTTTTGTAACCTTCGTAAACCTTGCAATGAAAGTCAAGTCCCAACTGCTCTATTCTGTCGTCGGGGTCGGCGCCGTGCTTGCGGTTGAACGCCTCCGCAGGAGAAATATCCAAAAAAACCGTAAGGTAGGGAGGGTACTCCTTCAAGGCAAAATTGTTGATGCTTTCAACATATTCCCGCCCCAATCCGCGCGCATAGCCCTGATATGCCAGCGAAGAATAAACGTACCTGTCGCAAATTACAAGTTTTCCGCTTTCAAGCGCGGGCGCTATTTTTTCTTTAAGGTGCTGAACGCGCGCCGCCGCATACAAAAGCGCCTCGCACTCGTCGCACATTTCGGCGTTTTTGCCGCTTAAAATAATTTTGCGTATTTCTTCCGCAATGGCGCTGCCGCCCGGCTCTCTCGTCATAACATAATCGACGCCCAAACCGTCCAAATATTCTCCCAACATCCGCAACTGCGTGCTTTTGCCCGAGCCTTCGCACCCTTCGAAAGTTATAAACTTGCCTTTCATTGTTTAACCGCCCACACTTTTCCGTCCGTCAGTCCGAAAGTGTTTTTCGCATTAGTCAATACTTGTATTACCTCGCGTGAAATACGTTCCCCCGCGCATATGACGGGTATACACGGCGGCGTTACACCCGCGTTAACCGCGCAAACCCTGCCTTCCGCCGCGGAAAGCTCCACCGCCTCGCACGGGGCGGCTGCCGCCGCAAGATAGCCGCAAACCCGCAAAGTTTCGGGCAACGCGCTTCTCTCAAAATAAGTATCCGCAAGTTTTGCAAGCGATATTACTTGTTTTTGCGCTTTTAAAAGTTTTTTAAGCGAACTCGCGTTTGTTGACGGCGAAAGATAAAATATTATATACCGCCCGTCCGAAAGTTCGGCGTATATTCCCGCTTTTTCCAGCTCGCAAAGCGCTTTGTCGGCGCATATCCCCGCGGGTTTTAAATCCCAGACCAATTTCGTCCAGTCGTCCGAGGGATAAAAACAAAGTTCTTTGGCGTTGTTTTTATATTCTTCCGCAGCCGCTTTCGCTTTGAAATACGCTTGCGGATTGTTTGACAAATACTTAAAACCGTATTCCACCGAAGCCATTATAGGATAACTCGGCGAGGTTGTTCTGAAAACGGAAAGCGCTTCTCCCGCGTCCGCAATAAGCGGCGCCGCATAAACCGAAAGCAGGGCGCCCTGCGTTAAAACCGAAAGGCTTTTATGCGCGCCGTCCACCCGCATATCGGCATAGCGCCCCGAATATGCGCCGTTTTCGCCTTCATTAAAGAGATGTGCGCCGTGAGCGCCGTCCACGCACAGCAATTTGCCGCGCCTGCCCAAAATTTGTTTATACTCCGATATGGGCGCAATATTCCCGTAATAATCGGGGCTTAGCGCAAGCATACCCGCAATATCGTCGGCGCCGTCAAGCGCGCGTTCCACTTCTCCGCAGTCGGGCGGCAAAAGCACGCCTTCGCAAATTTTTCCGCGCACGGGCAACGGCTCTAACCCTAAAATTTTACACGCGTTCCATACGCTTTGATGGCTGTTGCGCGGAATTATAACTTTACCGCCGCGTTTTTTCAAAACGTACAGCATTGAAAAAATTCCGCAAGTGGAGCCGTCTGTCAAAATATAACTTTTTTCCGCGCCCGTAATTTCGGCAAGGTCTTTTTGCGCCGCCGCTATAACTCCCTGCGGACAAAACAAGTTGTCCGAGTAAGAAAGTTCGGTGACGTCAAACTTTGCCGCGGGAAACATTTTTGCAAACTCTCCCTTGCCCTTGTGCCCGGGGACGTGAAAATTTTTGTCCGCGCTCGCAAATTTTTTAAGTTGTTCGTAAATGTGATAACGGTACATTATGTTTACGGCGCGAAAGTATTTTTCAAAATAAATTTACTTTTTGGGTTTCATTGTGGGGAACAGCAGCACGTCCCTTATTGTGGCGCTGTCCGTCAGAAGCATAACCAGCCTGTCCACGCCGAAGCCCAGCCCGCCCGTAGGAGGCAAGCCGTATTCAAGCGCGGTTATAAACTCCTCGTCAACCTGAGCGTTACACTTGGGCTCTTTCTTTTTCTTTTCTTCAACCTGCTTTACAAAACGCTGCTTCTGGTCGATGGGGTCGTTAAGTTCGGAAAAAGCGTTGCCGTACTCGTGCCCGCAAATAAAATACTCGAATCTTTGCGTAAACGCGGGCTCGTCCGGCTTTCTTTTTGCCAAAGGCGAGTTTTCCACGGGATAGTCGTAAATAAAAGTAGGCTGAATAAGTTTATCTTCCGCAAACGCGTCGAAAAGCGCAATCAAAACGTGTCCCTTTGTCGCCTTTTCTCCTTCTTCAACCTGCACGCCCAATTTTTTTGCGCAAGCGCGCGCTTCCTCGTCCGTCTTCCACTCGTCGTAATCGGCGCCGCAGTACTTTTTGACGGCTTGCTTCATAGTAAGCCTTTCCCAGGGCGCGCCGAGGTGCAGTTGCGTACCCTGATAAGTTATATCGGTGGTTCCGCATACTTTTTGCGCAATGGTTGTGTACAATTCTTCAACAAGGTTCATCATTGCAAAATAATCACAATACGCCTGATAAACTTCAACCGTGGTAAACTCGGGGTTGTGGTAAGCGTCCATACCCTCGTTGCGGAAAATTCTGCCCACTTCGTAAACGCGTTCAAGTCCGCCTACAATAAGCCTTTTTAAATACAGCTCCGTTTCGATGCGCAAATACATATCTATGTCCAGTGCGTTGTGACGGGTTTTGAAGGGGCGCGCCGCCGCGCCTATCTCCAACGTGGACAAAACGGGGGTATCCACCTCCAAAAAGCCGCGTCCGTCCAAAAACGCGCGTATTTCGCGCATAATCTGCGAGCGTTTGATAAACGTATCCTTAACTTCGGGATTAACTATCAAATCCAAATCGCGCTGACGGTATCTAATGTCCGTGTTGGTAAGCCCGTGCTGTTTTTCGGGCAGGGGCAGCAGACATTTCGAAAGCATTTCTATATGCGAGCAGTGCACCGAAATTTCACCCGTCTGCGTTTTGAAAACGTAGCCCTTTACGCCCATAATGTCGCCCAGGTCGTAATCTTTTTTAAAAGAAGCGTAGTCTTCCTCGCCTACGTCGTCGCGGCGGACGTATATCTGCAACTGTCCGTCCCTGTCCTGCAAGTGCGAAAACGACGCCTTTCCCATAACGCGGCGGGACATAAGCCTGCCCGCTACCGAAACTTCCTTGCCCTCCAACTCGTCGAAGTGTTCTTTTATATACGACGAATCGGCGGTAACCCCGTACCCGACTTTTACAAACGGGTCGTTACCTTCCGAAACAAGTTTTTGCAATTTTTCGCGGCGGATTCTAGCCTGTTCCGCCAAATTTTCCGCTTCTTCCTCGGCGGTTAAAACTCTGTTTTCTTTCATATAAGTCCTTATTTTATGTCAAGTATTTTAAGCATATAAAAGCCTTCGGGGCACTCAACCTTTACGGTGTCGCCCACTTTTTTGCGAAGCAACGCCGCGCCGACGGGGGACTCGACCGAAATTTTACACGCCATAGGGTCCACTTCCGTAACGGAAGTTATGGTATAAACTTCGCTCTCCTCCATATCCTCGTCATAAACGGTCACCACGCTGCCAAGGTGCACGTAACCCGTGCTGGTATCTTCCTCGCGGACGTCCGCGTTTTTTATTTTGTAGTCTATTTCCGCAATTTTGCCTTCGTTTGAACGCTGCTCTTCACGCGCGGCGTCGTACTCCGCGTTTTCGGACAAATCGCCGTGGCTTCTAGCTTCGGCAATTCTTTCGATAATTTCCGGACGTTTGACCTTTATAAGATAGTCAAGTTCCTGTTTAAGTTTTTCGTAATTCTTTTTTGTCATTACAAAGCGCTGTTCCGCCATAACATATCTCCCCTTCCGAACGCCTGTTTTTTTAAGGCTTTTCGGAAAAAAATATTTATTTGCTTTTCAAAAAATAAGATAAAGTGATTCCGCTCATAGGCGGAACCACCGTTTATTTTACCACATTATATAATTTAAGCATTTGTTTGTCAAACGTTTTTCCTTCCGCCGTCCCAATTAAAACCCGCGCGATAGTGCCGCTCCCCGCAAATCAGTCGCCCTGTTTTTTGTCTGGTCTTGCATTTAAAAAGTTTTTAATTCTTTCAAGCGCTTCGCGTATGTTGTCAATTGAAACGGAATAGGAAAATCTTACGTAGTTTTTTCCCGCTTCGCCGAACGCGTCGCCCGCGACCACGGCTATTTTTTCAAACTTTGCAAGATTCGCCGCAAACTGCGCCCCGTCCAACCTCGTGGAAGAAACGTCCGCAAACACATAAAAAGCGCCCTGCGGCGGCAAACATTTCAGCCCCAGCGAATTGAGCCCATCCGCAAGAATTTTGCCCCTGCGGCAATAATCGTTGCGCATTTTTTCCACGTATGCAAACCCGTCTTTAAACCCTTCTTCCAGCGCGCAGATTGCCGCCGTCTGGCTTATCCGCGAAGCGCAAATTACGGTGTGAGTGTGCACTTCCAAAGCCGCCTCGTCTATTTCGGCGGGCGCGCACATATAGCCCAAACGCCACCCCGTCATTGAAAAAGACTTTGAAAAGCCCCCCACATATACCGTCCTTTCCGCCATTTCGGGCAGGGCTGCGATAGAGCAATGTTTGCCGGAATACGTCAGTTCGGCGTAAATTTCGTCCGTTATAACAACCAAATCGTTCGCCTTGGCAAACGCCGCAATTTCTTCAAGTTTCTCTTTGGACATTACCGCGCCCGTGGGGTTGTTGGGATAGCAAATTATAAGCGCCTTCGTCCTTTCCGTAACCGCTTTTTGCAGATTTTCCGCCGTCGGCATAAACCCGTCTTTTTCATAACAGCGGACGGGAACGGGCTTTCCACCCGCCAGAATTACCGCGGGCTCGTACGAAACGTAATAGGGCTCGGGCAGCAAAACTTCGTCCCCCTCGCCGCAAATTGTCCGCAAAGCCAGCGTTATTCCCTCGCTTGCGCCTATTGTCATTATAATACGCTCGGCGGGGTACTCCACCGAAAACCGCTCTTTAAGATAGCGGGAAACAAGTTTCCGCAACTCCTCCAATCCGCGGCAGCCGGTGTATTGCGTCTGTCCGCTCTTTATGCACTTTATAGCGGCGTCCCTCACCTTTTTAGGAGTTTTAAAGTCCGGCTCGCCGACGCCGAGAGATATTGCGCCCTTACTGTCTTCCGAAAGGCTGAAATAATTTAAAAAACTGTTAGGTTTAAGCCGTTTAACCGTTTTACCCAAAAAATTACGCATATTCCGATTATAACCGTTAGCCGCGGCAAAGGCAAGTATTTGCCCGCTTTAAAAAAAATTTAAACAAAATCCGTTGCGCCGCGCGGTGATTTTTTATATAATCATAATATGTTTAAAATTTGGGCAAAAGTCGTTCGCGGCGAAAAAATAATAAAACAGTTTACCTACAACGGCGAAGACAAACTTGTGTATTCGCAGTTTTTCAATTATCTTGCGGAAATCTGTTCCCAACTTGACGAGCCGACTCCCGTCCTGTTAAAGTCGCATATCTTTCACTTTGCAAAATACCGCACTGTCCGCTTTCTGCCGCGCGACTTTGTTGAAGCGGTTGAGTTTGACAAACTTATTCTGGATAATATTTTGTGACAACGCGCATACTTCAAGTATGAAAATGACTTGCTATATGTGCTTTGCAAACCTGATTGTTTTAGGCATAATCGGGGGTGTATACGCTTTTTCGGGATTTGATTTACTTAATGCTATAACTTTCGGTAATCAACTTATTTACCGCGGCTTTCTTGCCGTATGCGCCGTTTCCGCACTTTTCTGCGTTTACGCGCTTATAATGTTTAAACCGTTTAAAGGACTAAAATAAATTAAGGCGGGGCGTTTTAATCGCTCCGCCTTCGTCTTTTAAATTTTTTCAAAATAAACGGTTAAATTATTGTTTTCAACAGTCGCAATGTACCTTGCGCCGTCCTTTTCAAACGTCGTTTCCCCATTGGTTTTTACGTCGGGATAAAAATATTTTGAAAGCCTTACGCCCTGCTCGTTACAAACGTACGCTGCAATAAAATAGTTGCCGTCGCTGGTTAACCCGTCCGGCAAAGGATATTGTCCGGAAAGATTTATATTTATATCGGCGTTTGCGTAAGTTGCCTCCGCCGAAGTGATTTCCGCAAAGGTATCGCCGTTGTAAAGCCCCGCCTTTACATAATATTTATTGCCTTCAACGTGCAAAACGCTGTCCTGCAACGTAAAACTTAACCCAGAAAAATCTATTTTAAATTCATTGAAAACGCAATCTATCTGACCGGACGTTTCGCAGTCAAGCATAAGATACGCTTCGTTTACGGCGGAAACTTCGTCCTGATAGTAAACTTCCGCATTTTCAAACTGCCGCCTGATTGCTTCCAAATTTTCGCGCGCGTTTACTTCGCTCAGTTTTTTTCTGAACAGTTCCCCGTCCATATTCGCATAATCAAACCTTTTTGCGGTATATCCGGCAACCCTTTCGGCATAACTCCCGCTTAAATATTTATCGAACAAACCGGATAAATCCTGCTTGACGGAAAGCCCAGCCTCCGCAAGCAACTTTGTAAATCTTTCATACGTGTTTATCTTTACGTCGTCGCAGACCGAACTCAAATTAAACTGCATATACCTGTCTTCGAAATTATTCCTTTGAATCCAATCAAGATACAGCGCGTTGTCGTCGACTTGCACAAATTTATCGCCGCTTTTGCCGTTGTATACCTTGTCCGCCTCAAATTCAAACTGAAAATCGGAAGAAACTTCTATCTTGTTCCAACCGCTCGCCTGCCACAAGTCCAATGAAAAAGCGTAGTCGGATTTTGCCGCTATAATTTTATTATCGTCGCCATAAACGTACGCAACTTCGCTGCCGTGAAAATACTCGTTGCAATACGTAAGTTTTTTGCCGTCATCCAGCTCTAAACTAATACTTTTTATCACGCTTTCGTTGTCATCAGAACTTTCGGCACAGTAGATATGCGCGGGCGATTGCTTCAAATCAATATAAATTACGTGGTTCATTACTCCGTATGTGCCCGAATTGTATACGTAGTAGTAATAATCGTCCTCAACGTACTCGTAATAATATCCGCCGTAATACCCTTCTCTGTCGGGGACGTAAAAATACGCCGTAAAAGTAAAGTTTATTTTGCTATTTTTGCCGAGAAAAAGCTGCGAACGGCGATAATGATATTCATCGCCATACTCGTTTGTTATTTCTTCTTCGCTTATTTTATCAAGCTGTTTGTCGTAGTTAAGGCGTGAAGCGCGCTGCCTGTTGCCTATCCATACATTAAGCGCCGTTGCGGACTGAAAATTTGATTTAGCCTGCTCGGCAAAGGATTTTGCGTTCATAATAAACATATTTACGCTGTTTTGCGAGTAAACGAAACATTTGCTTATTACTCCGTTTTCAGCCGGCTGGGGACGGGAATCCGGCAAAAAAATTTGCGTGGGCGGATTCAGACTTGCTTCCGCCGCTTTTAATTTTGAAGAAATTGCTTTTTTATCTCCCTCCGTTTCCTTTCCGCCTATCAGCGCGGAAAGGCTGGAAGGAACTTCGCCGTAATACTCCGAAAGTTCTTTCGCCCTGTCCATTGCGGTTTTTTCAGCATTGGGCTTTTCCTTCGGAGCGCAAGCCGCAGCCGTCATACACAAAACGCAAACCGCAGCCGTTAAACAATAAATTAATTTTTTCATAATTTTGACCTCGCATAAATTTTATCACACACTGCAAGCGAAGTCAATTGCAAAACTTACGTG
>CAJUEV010000003.1 GCA_910585785.1 uncultured Christensenella sp.
TTTGGCCCTATAGCTCAGTTTGGTTAGAGCGCCAGCCTGTCACGCTGGAGGTCGACGGTTCGAGCCCGTTTGGGGTCGCCAAAATTTTTTATAAAACGCCGTCAGGCGTTTAACGCCTTGGTAGCTCAGATGGTAGAGCGGTGGACTGAAAATCCATATGTCGGCGGTTCGATTCCACCCCAAGGCACCATCCCGACAGGGAGGTATGCTGGTGTAGCTCAACTGGCAGAGCAGCTGATTTGTAATCAGCAGGTTGTGGGTTCGATTCCAATCACCAGCTCCAAGTTACCCCGTATACAAGCGGGGTAAAAACTTAATATGGGCGGATTGCAGAGTGGCCAAATGCATCAGACTGTAAATCTGACGTCTCCGACTTCGGTGGTTCGAATCCACCTCCTCCCACCAAAAGCGTAAAAGTACGAACCAAAAACAGGTTTGTACTTTTTTTGTGCTTTCAAGGTATTTATCGTGCGTAAATTGAGTTATACCGTTGCGCATATTGCATAACCGTGCTATAATTTATTCTACATTAAACTTTAATTTCAGGGGGGATAGTATGGATTGTAACGTGGCGGAGTCTTGTTGCGGAGTTAAAGCGTCAAAAAAGAATAAATATGCGGTTATAATTTATCCCGATTTTTCCTTGCAGGAAATAACTTGTTTGACGTCGTGTTTGACAGTTTGGTTCGGAAAGAAAATAGACGTTATAGCAAGCGAAATGAAGGTTTATAAAAGCGAGGAGGGATTTTGCATAACGCCGACAAAGACCGTGGACGAGGCGCGCGTAGTTGATTATGAGTGCGTAATTCTCCCCGGCACAATCTATCCGTTGCCTGCATTGTTTGACGACAAACTGATAAAATTTTTAAGCGAAGGAAAAGATTCAAATACCTTGTTTGCGGCAATTTCGTCTTCGCCGATATTGTTGTCGAAGGCGGGAATATTGGACGGAAAAGATTTTACTTCGGGTTATTTTATGCAAATGGCGGACGTGTTTCCGTTTATCGATAAAAAGCATTTTGTACATAAACCGGTAGTAGAAAGCGGAAACGTCATAACCGGCATTGGTATGTTTTTCAGGGAGTTTGCCGAACAAGTGTTGCTAAAATTGGGTTATGACGTCGGAAAGAACTTTATGAATTATGCGCCGAGCGAATATTCAGAGGATGACCTGACGTTTTATTGGAGCGACGAGGAGTATAAAGAGTTTTTAGAGGAATTAAAGGAATACGCAAAGTAAATTCAGTGTAAAAATATTTATAAACAAAACAAGCCCGCGCCGATAAAAAACGGCGCGGGCTTTTAAAAATACAGTCCAAATATTAATTTATAAACGTTATTCGCCTTTATAGCAGTCGCAATTTTTTAAATGCGCGTTGTAAATACCTATCGACTGCAAATATGCGTAAATAATTGTAGAGCCGACAAATTTCATTCCGCGCTTTTTCAAGTCCTTTGAAATTTCGTCCGATAACGGAGAAGTAGTCCTTAAATCGCAGCTTTCAAAAATTGTCTGACCGTTTGTAAACCCCCAGATATAGTTGTTAAAAGAGCTGTATTCCTTTTGAATTTGCATAAAAATTTTGCTGTTGGTGACGCACGCTTTAATTTTCAATCTGTTGCGAATTATAGGCGCGGAAAGCAGTTGTTCGCATTTTTCATCGTCGTATTTGCTTATTTTTTCAACGTCGAAACCGTCAAAAGCCTGCCTGAAATTTTCACGCTTATTCAATACGCATTCCCACGTAAGTCCGGCTTGAAAAAACTCCAAAATAAGCATTTCAAAAAGTTTTTCGTCAGAGTGTACGGGCACGCCCCATTCGTGGTCGTGGTACTCAACATACAACGGGTTTTTCAAATTCACCCACCAGCAACGGTTTACTATTTTTTTGTCCATATTTTTACCTTAGTATTTTTTTCTAACAGTATATCTTAAAACGGCGCATTCGGCAAGTGGTAAAAGCAGGTTGAAAAATTTTGCCGCTGTTTTTATTTGTAGTTAACCGATTTGTTTAAAAAGCGACGTACCGAATTTGTGCAAATTTTTTAATACACTTGAAAAATCGTTGGCTTTTTGATATTATATTTACGTAAGATGATTATTTTAATTTCAGGCGCATCGCATACGGGCAAAACCGCGCTTGCACAAAAACTTATGCTGCAACATAAAATTCCGTATTTTTCTATCGACCACTTAAAAATGGGCTTGATACGAAGCGGCAACACGCAGATTAAAGTTGACGAGGACGAAAAACTTACGCCCTATCTATGGGCAATTGTCAAAGAAATGGTTAAAACCGCTATCGAAAATAATCAAAGTCTGATAGTTGAAGGTTGTTATATTCCGTTTGATTGGCAAAAAGAATTCACCGAAAATTATTTGAAGCAAATAAAATTTTATTGCCTTATAATGACAGAGCGGTATATTCAAAAAAATTTCGACGATATTATAAAGTTTGAAAACGTTGCCGAAAAGCGCAAAACTTCGGGTTTGGATAAAGAGGAATTGATAGCGGATAACGCGCTCAATTTAAAGTTTTGCAAGCAGTACGGCTTAAACGTAGTTTTAATTGACGAAATATACAGCGTAAGCGTGGCGCTTTAAAGTTTAAGCATAAAATTTATAGGTTTACGTACGTTTGTCGTCGCAAAAGAGGGGATATGGAAAATATTTATTTAAACAAAAGCATAGCAAACATTTTTGTCCGCAACAGAAAATGCATAGTAAACGCAGACCTTGACGGCGTTTTGTCGGGTATGCTGTTGCAGCGTTTTCTCGGTTGGGAAATAGTAGGTTACAGTTCCTGTTGCGGAAAATATAACGACGAACTCTGGCTTAAAGAAGGTACTGAAAATTTGCGGGAATGCGTGTTTGTGGATTTGCCCGTTTGTTTGGCTGATTTTTCGGTAATAGACCAACACTTTGTCGCTTTTGACGCAGATTGTCTGCAACGATACGAAGAAAATAGCAACAAAATAAATCCCAATATTATGCGCCGTCTCGTTTTTAAAAACGGCGGAGTAAACCAATATACGGACAAATATCCATTCGGAACAGTTCATTTTATTTTGGCAGTTATGGAAAATTTAAAAATTATTCCCGAAGCGTTCCGTTTTGATTTCTTCAAAAAAATTGATAATTTTGATTTCGCCGATTTGTTTTTACGTGCGGACAGAGTGGTAGGGAATACCTGTTCATATACAAAAAATTGTTTTAGTTGGATTAACTGGCTGTGTGAAATAGGCGGCGTCAACACAAAAACTCTTTTCGAAGAAGTAGTCACAAAACTTTATTTAAGAAAAATTTCCGAAAAGAAAGTTGAAAGCAAACTTACTTCACTCGGTTGCATAGGGCTTGACGGCGATTGCTCTAACTTGTTAAGAAGCGGGGACTACAACCGTCTTAACGGCTATTTCAATTTTTTAAGCGCAAGTTCGGGGTTGCAAGCAGCGCCCGTATTCACCTTTTACAACTTCGGAAGATTGAATGGCGAGCATTATGCCGTTACATATAACAATTTAGCAAATTTGAAGGCAACGTGCCGCGCGGCAAACGTTTTTTCTTACGCCTTTGTCAGTAAAAGCGTTTTGTCGTTGACGCGTTTAGTTTAAATATAAGTTATGAAAATAGTTTATGCCGCGCTCTGCGGTGAAAATTTTAACGCTTTTTCTTTGGATAGTTTTATCCGCAAACAAACGGTAAAAAGGTGCTGGCGCAAAGTAAACGGCGAATACGCACTTAAACCCGTCGAATACGTTGAAGACTGGACTTTGACGGAACGCAGGGAAATGGCTGCCTATATAATTGACGAGTTAAAAAACGGCGGCAAGGCTTTCGGCGCGTTTGATTGCGGCAAGTTGATTGGCTATGCTTGCGTTTCCGCCGGTGCGTTTGGCTGTGCGGGGCAATATTTGTTGCTTTCGGAGTTTTACGTTTCGTTGCCGTACCGCAAAAATGGTATAGGTAAACGCCTGTTTGAAGAAGCTTGCGCGTCCGCAAAGGTCGGCGGCGCAAAAAAACTTTTTATATCGGCACATTCCGCCGAGGACAGCATAGCCGCATATAAAAAGTACGGGTGCGTTTTGGCAAAAGAAAAAAATGAAGCCCTTGCGGAAAAAGAACCGTGCGATTTGCAGCTTGAATTTGTGCTAAATTAAAAATTTTAAAATAAAACCAAAAGCCCCCTTAGCGGACGACAAAAACCGCTAAGGGGGCTTTAATTTTTCGGTTATTTTATTTCCTGTTCAAGTTCGGCAAATTCCTTGGTGTCAAAAAACTCCGTCAAAGAAATAGACAATCCGTCGCAAAGCATTTTAATTGTCACTATACCGGGGTTTTTGCTTTTTCCGTACAATATATTTTTGATTGTGGAAGGCGGAACGCCGGAATCCATCGCGAGTTTATGAAAAGAAATTCGCTTGGACTCGCATAAGACCAAAAGCCTGTCTCTTACGGCAGAGTAGGTGTCCATTTTATCCTCTTAAAACTTTTAACTACTAAAATTATAACTGCATTATCAATAAAAATCGTAACCCCCGCCCCGTTTGAATTAAACGCTTTCAAACGGGGCGGGGGTAGTTTTATAAACTGATTTCGCCGTATTTTTCCAAATTCCTCAAAAAACGCCAAAAACACATAAATTTTGCGCGCCTTGTTATAGTAATGTTGGAATACGGTAAATTTTTAAGTGTTTCGGAGGAAACGTTATGGTTGTTTCCGGTTGCGTAAGCGGTAAAGTGCTTTACATAAGTCTCGCAGGAGAAATGGACGAGTGTTCCGCCCAATCCGCGCGGGCAAAATGCGACAAACTTATAGACGACAATCTGGGCGTTACAAAAATAGTAATAAATCTTTCGGAAGTGGCGTTTATGGATTCCACGGGTATAGGTTTTTTGATAGGCAGATATAAAAAGGCTTCAAAACTTGCAATACCTTTGCACGTGGAAAAACCCAATTTTGCCGCAGATAAAATATTGAATCTCAGCGGAATTTATTCGCTGATTCCCAAGGAGAAGTAAAGATTAAATATGGCTGACAATTATTTAAAACTTCAATTTTATTCGCTTCCTCGCAACCAGGCGTTTGCAAGGGATGCCGTTGCCGCGTTTTGTCTGGAACTTAATCCTTCGCTTTCCGCCCTGTCGGACGTTAAAACTGCCGTTTCGGAAGCGGTTACTAACTGCACCGTTCACGCTTACAGGGGAAAAACGGGGCTTGTCACAGTGGAGTGCGAAATCGCGGACGACGAACTACATATCAAAATAAGCGATTCGGGTAAAGGCATCCCCGACGTGAACAAAGCGGTGCAGCCGTTTTTCACGTCCGCGCCGTCGGACGAGCGTTCGGGTATGGGATTTACCATAATGCAGACGTTTATGGACGAATTTAAAGTGGATTCCGTTCAGGGCGAAGGCACCGTCGTTTATATGACAAAAAGTTTTAAAGCGGAAGTGAAGAATGCTTGACGTCGAAGAGACGAACAACCTGATACGCGAAGCGAAGCTGGGCGATACAGCCGCAAAGGAAAAACTGATAGTCGAAAACAACAATCTGATAAAAAGCATAGTCCGCCGATACCTTAACAAAGGTGTGGAGTACGATGATTTATATCAGCTTGCAAGTATGGGACTGCTTAAAGCCATAAACGGCTTTGACGAAAGTTTCAGCGTGCGTTTTTCAACTTATGCGGTTCCTATGATTGCGGGCGAAATAAAGCGGTTTATGCGCGACGACGGAAGTATAAAAGTTTCCCGCCAGATTAAAAGCACGGCAAAGGAAATAAACCGTTTTATTGAAAAATATTCGTCCGAACACGGCTTTCAGCCCACTGTCAAAACCATATCCGAAAAATTCGGTATGCCCGAAAGCGAAGTGGTGTTTACTATGGGTTCTACGCATATGCCCGTTTCTATTTACGCGCAAGGCGAATACAAGGACGAAAAGGGGCAGGAACTTCTGGAGAAATTGCCCGTAGAGGACAATCAGGAGGACATAATCGATTCGTTGCAGCTTAAATCTGCGATAGAAAGTTTGCCCGACCGCGACAGAAAGGTAATAATATTGAGATATTTCCGCGATATGACGCAAAGCGAAGTCGCTACAATGCTTGGCGTTTCGCAAGTGCAGGTTTCTCGTATAGAAAATAAAATAATGGAAAATTTCAGAAAGTCGCTTACGGGTTGACAGATGTTGCCGTATGTGCGTATTAATTACAAATTATATAAGGTATAAGTTAAGGCGCAGGTTTGCTTTTTAAACCCGCGCCTTATAATTTGACATACTAATCAAAGCGTGATAAAATTTTATCGTAAAAAATCAACGCGCACTTGTTGATTGAAAACATAATTAACTTTAAAGGGGTTAAAATGATAAATCAGACAAACGTACAGTTGGGGCGCAAGCGCTCGAATATAAGAGAACTTTTCGAATACGGCAAAAAACGCAAAGCGGAAATAGGGGAGGACAATGTTTTCGATTTTTCGATAGGTAATCCCAGCGTTCCCGCGCCCGCCGAAGTTGAAACGGCGCTTAAAGAAATTATACAAACGTACGACCCCGTCGCGCTGCACGGCTATACTTCCGCTCAGGGCGACTTTTCCGTGCGTAAAACCCTTGCCGAATATATCAACTCGCGTTTCGGTACGTCGCTTAACGCCGATTGTCTTTATCTGACTTGCGGCGCCGCCGCTTCGCTTACCATAACGTTGAACGCGCTGCTTAACGTCGGCGACGAAGTTATTACGGTTGCGCCGTATTTCCCCGAATATAAAGTGTTTACCGCGCACGCAGGCGGAAAACTAGTTGCCGTTGAAAGCAATGACGGTACTTTTCAACTTGATTTAAACAAAGTAAAAGCCGCGCTTTCCGATAAAACCAAAGCGGTTTTAATAAATTCTCCCAACAACCCCAGCGGAGTGGTTTACCGCGAAAGCGACATAAAAAAACTTGCGCAATTGCTTGAAAATCATTATGCGGAAACGGGAGTAAGAGTATATCTTATTTCCGACGAACCTTACCGCGAACTTGTGTTCGATAAAGATACCGTCGTTCCGTACGTTATGAATTATTACGCGCACAGTATAGTTTGCTATTCGTATTCCAAAAGTTTGTCGCTGCCGGGCGAAAGAATAGGATATATAGCGGTAAACAATCAAATGCAAGAATTTTCGGAAGTCTATGCAGGAATATGCGGCGCCGGTCGCGCCTTGGGGTTTGTTTGCGCGCCCAACCTTTTTCAGCAACTTATAGGCAAAGTCTATAACAAAACTTCCGATATTTCAATTTACAAAGCAAATCGCGACAGGCTTTATTCCGCGTTGACCGAATACGGCTATACCGTTGTAAAGCCGGACGGCGCGTTTTATCTGTTTGTAAAAGCGTTGGAGGCGGACGCAAAAACTTTTTCCGAACGTGCAAAAAAATACGAGTTGCTTGTGGTTGCGGGCGACGATTTCGGTTGCGAAGGGTACGTGCGCATATCCTATTGCGTTGCGCCCGATATGATAGAGCGCGCTTTGCCCGCCTTTAAAGCGCTTGCTGAAAGTTATAAATAAAAAATTGCTTTAAAAAAGCGGATATATTAAAAAAATTTACGGAGGTAAAATATGTTAAACGAAAAAATCGCAAAACTTTTAATCGAGCAGGTAAACAAGGAGTTTTATTCCGGTTATCTGTATCTTGATTTTGCAAACTACTATGCCGAAGAAGGGCTGGACGGGTTTGCGCACTGGTATGAGGTACAGGCGCAGGAGGAGCGCGACCACGCAATGATGATGAGAAGGTATCTTATAGACAACGGCGTTCGCGTTGTTTTTGCCGAAATAGCAAAACCCGATAAAACCTTCAAAAATACTACCGAACCTTTAAAAGCAGGGTACGAACACGAGCAGTACGTTACATCGCTTATAAACAATATCTATGCCGAGGCTTATAAAATACACGATTACAGAACAATGCAGTTTTTGGATTGGTTTATAAAAGAGCAGGGCGAGGAAGAAAAGAACGCGGAAGATATGGTCAAAAAGATGCAGCTTTTCGGTCACGACGCAAAGGGACTTTACGCGCTGAATCAGGAGCTTGCCGCAAGAGTTTACGCGCCGTCCGCAACGGGTCCCGCAACCTGATAAATACAAAACAATTAAAAAAGTATACCGCCCGCGATTATATCGCGGGCGGTAACTTAATTTGAAGTTGATTTAATTAGCCGATTTTCTTGTTGATTTCGATCTGTGCAAGAACATAATCTACAATTCCAAGTCCGAACAGCGAAAGCAAAAGATAAACGGTACCGCTGCCGGTGAGTTTCTTGCCGAGTTTGTAGCTCCAGTAAATGCCATAGATACCGAAGGTTACGATGCTGAGCAAGAAAGCCAATCCGCCGCTTGCAGTCTTTTCATCGGGGTTGATGGTGTTGCTGTCGTTTGTAAGACAAATGAACCAGTAAATGCCATAGATTCCGAAAGTGATGATGGTGAAAAGAATTGCAAGACCAACATTACGTTTTTTCATTGAGAAATTCCCTCCTGTTTTTTCGACACATTACGCGCCGTTACGTTTATTATATAATCATTATATTTGAAATGTCAAACATATTATGCAATAAATTTTCACATTATTTTACCCACTTTTTTCGGTTGTTTTATGGTTTGCGTTAAACTGATAATAAGTTGACATTTTATATTATTTAATTTAAAATAATTTTATGATTATTCTCGGACTTGACCCCGGACTTGCCACAATGGGTTACGGCGTTATAGAAAAAAAGAAAAACGACGATACCGTGGCGTTGGACTACGGCGTGGTGCTTACGCCAAAGGACGAGAGTTTGCCCGTCAGACTGGCTATGCTTGAAGAAGGGGTAAACAGAATATTAAACAAATACAAGCCCGAAGAAATAGCGGTGGAAGAACTGTTTTTTACAAAAAACATAACCACGGGTATACCCGTTGCGCACGCGCGCGGAGTTATGCTGCTTACTTGTATAAAATATTGCGGAAGGCTTTACGAGTATACGCCCAACCAAATAAAACAGTCGCTTACAGGTTACGGCAAAGCGGATAAAATACAGATGCAGCACGTCGTTACCTCGCTGTTGCGGCTTGAAAAAATTCCCCGTCCCGACGACGCCGCCGACGCCTTGGCGGTTGCGTTGTGCCACGCGCATACGTCGCGCTTCGGCAAAATGTTCGGCATAAGGTGACGGGTGGTGTTCGTTTTTTAAGGAAATAAAATGATAGGATACGTTAAAGGAAAAATTTTATCGCTTACGCCCGAAACCGCGTTGATTGAAACGGCTTCCGGAATAGGCTTTGAAGTGTTGCTTTCGGGTACGGCGTTCAGCGGATTGTGCGGAAAAAAGGAAGGCGAAGTTTACACTTATATGCAGGTAAGGGAGGACGGAGTTTCTCTGTTCGGCTTTTCGTCTTCGGAAGAAAAAGAAATGTTTTTAAAGCTGGTTTCCGTTTCGGGAGTCGGTCCCAAAATGGGCATTGCCGTGCTTTCGCAAATGAATTCGGGCGAAATTGCCGCAGCGATAGCCACAAGCGACGTTAAAAGGCTTTCTTCCGTAAAAGGAATGGGCAAAAAAACGGCGGAACGAATTATTTTGGAACTCAGGGAAAAAGTTTCGCTTTCACAAATTTCCGCAAGCGAATCTGCGCCTGTAATTCACATTTCTTCAAACGACGAGGACGCGGTGGTGGCGTTGATGACGCTTGGATTCAGCCGCGCGGAAAGCGTAAAGGCAATTTCAAGAGCGCGCGAAGCGGGCGCAACGGAAATAGAGGACATTATAAGACTGGCATTACAGGGAATGTAATGTACGTTAAATTTGCTTTTTAAAAGGCACTTAAAAGGATAATACGCAATGTTTTTTGACGACGAAACGGAAGAATACGGAGCGGACGACGACAGATTGGTCAAAAGCACAAAGGGAGAGTACGACGCGGAAGAAAACGTGCTCCGCCCTAAAACGCTTGAAGGCTACGTCGGACAAAGCAAAGTCAAAGAAAATTTAAAAGTTTATATGAACGCCGCAAAACAGCGCGGCGAGGCGTTGGAGCACGTGCTTTTATACGGCGCGCCCGGTCTTGGTAAAACCACCCTTGCGCACATCATTTCAAACGAAATGGGCGGACAGCTTAAACTTACCAGCGCGCCGGCAATAGAGCGCGGCGGCGATTTGGCTGCCATTTTAACCAACCTTAACGACGGAGACGTGCTTTTTATAGACGAAATTCACCGCCTTAACCACAGCGTGGAAGAAATTTTGTACTCCGCAATGGAAGACTATGCGCTGGATATAATTGTAGGCAAGGGACCCAGCGCAAGAAATATCCGTTTTTCGTTAAAAAAGTTTACGCTGATAGGCGCTACTACCCGCGCGGGTATGATAGCCAACCCCTTGCGCGACAGATTCGGCATTATATGCAGGCTTGAGATGTACACCCCTGCCGAACTTAAAGAAATTGTTATGCGCAGCGCGCGCACTTTGGGTATTTCGGTAGAGGACGGCGCCGCGGTTGAAATTTCGCGCCGCTCGCGCGGAACACCAAGAATAGCAAACAGACTGTTAAAGCGCGTGCGCGATTTCGCGACTATAAACAACAACGCGACGGTTACGGTGGCGGACGCTGAATACGCGCTTTCGAAAATGGAAGTGGACGAGCTTGGTCTTGACGAGGTGGACAGGGCGCTTCTTCGCGCTATGGTTGAAAAATTCGACGGCAAACCCGTCGGTCTGGAAACGCTTGCCGCAACCATAAACGAGGACGCGGGCACCATTGAGGACGTTTACGAGCCTTACCTTCTGCAACTTGGCTTTATCGCCAGAACGCCGCGCGGCAGAATGATTTTGCGTGGCGGGTACGAACATTTGGGTTTTAAAATGACGGATAAACAGCGCGCTCAGATTTCTTTATTCGACGGCGGCAACGATTGATTATGCAATATAAAAAGAGCGATTTTTATTACGATTTGCCCGAGGAACTTATAGCGCAGACCCCTGCCGAACCTAGGGATTCGTCGCGGTTGCTTGTATATAAGCGCGACGGCGGCGTAACTGAACATAAAATTTTTAAAAACGTCACCGACTACTTGCGCGTGGGCGACGTGTTGGTTATAAACAATACAAAAGTATTGCCCGCAAGGCTTTTTGCGCGGACTGAAAACGGCGGCGCGGTGGAAGTTTTGTTGCTTAAAAGGCTGGACAGGGACGATTGGGAAGTGCTTGTTAAGCCGGGCAAAAAGTGCACTGTCGGTAAAAAACTGACCGTATCCGACGAATTGAGTCTTACCGTAACGGGAATAACCGAAAGCGGAGAACGTATTGTTAAATTTGAATACGACGGCATATTCGAAGAAATTATAGAGCGAATCGGCACAATGCCGCTTCCGCCGTATATAAAGACTAAACTGAAAAATAAAGAGCGCTATCAGACGGTTTATGCCAAAACGGACGGCTCGGCAGCCGCGCCAACCGCGGGGTTGCACTTTACGCCCGAACTTTTGCAAAAAATCCGCGATATGGGCGTGGAAATTGCGGAAGTGCTGCTTCACGTCGGGTTGGGAACGTTTCGCCCCGTAAAAGAGGATATTATCACCGACCATAAAATGCACTCCGAGTATTACGAGGTTAGTGAAAAAGCCGCTGAAATTATAAACAAAGCCAAGCGCGAAGGCAGAAGAATTATAGCGGTGGGAACAACTTCCGTGCGCACGCTTGAAAGCGCGGCGGACGAAAACGGCTTTTTGCGCGCCTGCAACGGCAACACGCAAATTTTTATTTATCCGCCTTATAAGTTCAAGTGCGTAGATGCGCTTATCACCAATTTTCATTTGCCCGAAAGCACGCTTATTATGCTTGTCGCTGCAATGACGGGCAGAGAGGAGATTTTAAATCTTTATAAAACCGCGGTTGGGGAGAGGTATCGATTCTTTTCCTTCGGCGACGCGATGATGATTGTATAAGCTACGTCAGGTGCGACAAACACAAATTTTTAATTTTATGAGTAAATTTTTTTCTTACGAAGTTCAGCACATAGATAAATATACCGGCGCGCGTGCCGGGGTGTTTCATACTCCGCACGGCGATATTTTAACGCCTGTCTATATGCCGGTTGGCACTCAGGCGACGGTAAAGGGTATGTACCCGCGCGATTTAAAGGAAGCGGGCTCACAGATTATACTTTCAAATACCTATCATTTATACCTTCGCCCGGGCGACGAACTTGTAAAAAAAGCGGGCGGACTGCACAAGTTTATGAATTGGGATAAGCCCATTTTAACGGACAGCGGCGGTTTTCAGGTTTTTTCTTTGACAAAACTGAATAAAATCCGCGACGAAGGGGTATATTTTAATTCGCATATAGACGGTTCTGCGCACCTGTTCACTCCCGAAAAGGTTATGCAGATAGAGGAAAATCTGGGCGCGGACATAATAATGCAGTTTGACCAGTGCAGCGAATACGGCTATACCCACTCTCAGGCAGAGCAGGCAATGGAAAGGACGTATGCCTGGCTAAAACGTTGCGCCGATTCAAAAACCCGCGACGACCAGGCGCTTTTCCCCATAATTCAGGGCAATATGTACGACGATTTGCGCCTTGAAAGTTTAAAACGCGCAAAGTCCTTCGCAACGGACGGCATAGCGATAGGCGGACTTTCGGTGGGAGAGCCAAAAAACAGGATGTACGAAATTTTGGAACTTATCCGTCCGCACCTGCCCGAAAGCGTTCCCAGATATCTTATGGGCGTAGGCAGTCCCGACTGTCTTATAGAAGGCGTTAAACGCGGAGTGGATATGTTCGACTGCGTGTTGGCAACGCGCATAGCCCGTAACGGAACGGCGTTTACTTCCAAAGGCAAGGTGGTTGCGCGCAACGCAAAGTATGCGGAAGATTTTACTCCTCTGGACGAAAATTGCGACTGCTATTGCTGCAAAAATTATACCAAGGCATATTTGCGCCACCAGATAAACGTCGGCGAAATGATTTCTTCAATGCTTTTAAGTTTGCACAATATTACGTTTTTGCATAAACTGATGTCGGAAATGCGCGAAGCGATTTTTGCGGACAGTTTAAACGACTTTGCCGAAAAGTTTTATCAAGAATACGGCAAAGAATGAAAAATATCCGCGTAATACGGAATTTATGTGAAAGTTGAGTGCAAATGGAGAAAACGTCATAAAAACGCTTGCAATTAAAAATTAAAACAATTATATTAAAATAAATCAAAAACGAACGGAGTTATAATATTATGATATATTCTTTACTTGAAGGCGAAAGCACCAATACGGGCGCTTTGGGCGGATACGGCAACTGGATAATGCTGGGCGTGCTCGGCATTTTGATTGTAGTAGTCGTCGTTATGTACGTCCTCGGCAACAAAAAGCGCAAAAAGCAAGAGCAGGACGCAAAGGATTTGATTAACGCGGTTAAGCCCGGCAATAAGGTAAAAACCATAGGCGGAATTTGCGGAATTGTCGTTGAAGTGGACGATGACGACAACACTTTCGTTCTTGAAACGGGTACCGAACTTTCAGGCAAAAGTTTTATTAAGTTTGACAGACAGGCTATTTATCAGACGGACGCGGTAGTCGAAAAGACTGAAAACGTTGTAACCGAAGAAGCTGAAACTTCCGAAAAAGCTGAAATGGTTGAAACTGCGGACGCGGTTGAAACCGTTGAAGCGGCAGAGCCCGTTGCGGCGCCCGCGGTAGAATCGCCCGTTGAAGAAGTTTCCGCAAGCGAAACCGCACCCGCGGAAGAAACTGCGCCCAAAAGCAAAAAAAGCAAGAAAAACTGATATATATTAAATCGTTAATAATCGCTTAAACCTCCGCATAGATTATAGCGGAGGTTTTTTATGCGCAAAAATATTTTTCAGGTAGCAAAGGCGGTGCTTGCTTCGGTTTTGATTTCGCTTGTATTCGTACTTGTGTTCACTCTTATAATTCAGTTGTTTACGCTTCCCGCAAACGTTGTAAAGCCCGTAAATCAGGTTTTTAAAATTCTTTCTATAATAGGCGGCGGGTTAATTTTTATCCGCGGCGAAAAGGGGCTTATAAAAGGGTTGATATACGGCGTTATTTCGGTATTGATTACATATCTGCTGTTCGGGCTTATTTCGCTTTCGCTGTCAATTTCTTGGAAGTTTATAATAGAAATTCTGCTTGGTACCGTTGCGGGCGGGGTCACCGGCATAATAGCCGTAAATATCAAAAAGAACGCCTGAATACGTTTAATTTGCTTGATTTTTCCGCTTGCGTAATTTATAATTGTAAAAAACGGAAATTCAAGGAGAATTATTATGATAAAGACCATTGCTAAATCGGAAGAAAAGAAAGTTACCGGTTGCGGCGAATGCAGAAGCACTTGCCAGTCCGCGTGCAAAACAAGCTGCACGGTAGGCAATCAAAGCTGCGAAAGAGTTACGCGCGAGCAGAATCCCGAAAAGAGGGGCAAATAAGTTAATTGATGGGTAAATATTGCCCGATGAAAGGAGCAGAATATAGTCTGCTCCTTAAATTTCGTTAAAAATGATACACGTTTTCAGTTATAAAGATAAAAATTACATATACGATTCCGGCAGCGGAAGTTTGCACGAATGCGACGCGCAGACCGCGGCTTACGTTGCTTATTACTATGAAAACAAGGGTGAAAAGCCGGAGTTTACCGCGGAAAAAATTGCCGAAATTGAAAAGGACGTAAACGACCTTAAAGCGCAGGGACTTTTTTTGAAGGAAGAAGTCAAAACTTATCCTATGAAGTCCACGCTTGTTAAAGCGCTTTGCCTTCATATCTGCCACGATTGCAATTTGCGTTGCCGCTATTGTTTTGCGGACGAGGGCGCTTATCACGCCGAACGCGAATTTATGAGCGAGCAAACCGCCAAAAAAGCGATTGATTTTTTGCTTGCCAACAGCGGCGCAAGAAAAGTGCTTGAAGTGGATTTTTTCGGCGGCGAACCGTTGATGTGCTTGCAGACTATTAAAAACGTAGTTGCATACGCCCGCAAAGAAGCGGACAAGTTGGGTAAAAAGTTTTTGTTCACCACAACTACCAACGCATTGTTGCTTGACGACGACGCGATAGACTTTTTCAATCGCGAAATGGAAAACGTGGTGCTTAGCCTTGACGGAAGAAAGGAAGTGCACGACGCCATCAGAAAGACGAAAAACGGAAAAGGCAGTTTCGACTACGTCATAGAAAACGTCAAAAAATTCGTGCGTTCGCGCGGTGACAAAAGTTATTACGTGCGCGGCACGTTTACGGCAAAAAATCTTGATTTTTCAAAGGACGTTGTATTTCTTGCCGAAAACGGTTTCGACAGCATTTCAATGGAGCCCGTCGTAACCGAAATCGACGACTTGGCTATCAAAAAAGAGCATTTGCCGGAAATTTGCACCGAATACGAAAATCTTTGCGACAAATATCTGGACAAGTTTAAAAAGGGCGAGGGTTTCAACTTCTTCCACTTTAACGTGGATTTGGAAGGTGGCGTGTGCCTGCAAAAGAAGGTTTCCGCCTGCGGCGCGGGCAACGAATACTTTTCGGTAGTGCCCAACGGCGACATATATCCCTGCCATCAGTTTGCCGGCGATAAAAACTTTTTGATGGGCAACGTTTACGAAGGTAAACTCAATTCGCAAATCCGCCAAAAATTTGCCGACTCTTGCCTGTTTACAAGAGAAAAGTGCGGCGACTGCTTTGCAAAGTTTATTTGCAGCGGCGGTTGCGCGGCAAATAACTATCACTTTGAGGGCGACGTAAACAAACCCTATGAAGTGACTTGCGAGATGATGAAAAAGCGCATAGAATGCGGTATGCACGTTCTTGCCGAAAAAAAGCGAATAAAAACGGACAATAATGCCGAATAATATCGTAAAAATGCGTTCAGTCGGCATAAATTTATTGACGGCTTAAAAATTTTTTTATATAATATAGAAGTTAAATTTCAGGTTTTGCGGTTTTGTTTAAATCGCGGCGGAACTGCAAACAGGAGTAAAGATGAACAAAGTCAAATCAGCGATAATAACGACGCTTTTAATCGTCGCAATAGCGGTATTAGCGCTGTTCTCAACGGTTTCGTTCCCCATTGTGGGCAACGACGCGGAAACGTTATCTTCATTCATAAGCAATATTCACCTTGGCAGCGACCTTACGGGCGAAGCGTACTCTATGCTTTATCCCGACGGCGTTATTTCTTCGGCGGATTATGAAAACGGCGTAAAAATCAACGCCGACGACGGAAAATTTAAAGATAATTACAGCGCTCGCGGTGGAGTTTACGTTCGCAAGGACAAGCTTGAAAACGAAGAAGAGTTTAAGGCTAGTATTATTGCCGATGCAAAGGTTTTGAATGAAAGATTCGGCAGAAAAGGTTATTCGTCGTACTCGGTTGCGCTTGAAGACGGCGGCTTTGCGATAAAAGTTTCCGTTCCCACCAACTACACCTTCGGCGAATATATCAATTTTGTAAAGTATAACGAAGTTCCTTCTTCGCGTTCGCTTATAAACTATACCATTCAGTACTTTATGCTGGACGGCGAACTCAGTTTTAGAAATTCTTCCACTTACGAAGGTTCAAAATCGGTATTGCCTTCCGTCAACGACAAAGCAAGCGACTGCTTTAAGGACATCAACTTGTATTCTGTTGCGGGCAATTACTTCGTAAGAATGATATTTACGAAAGAAGGGCTTGAAAAGATAACAAGCGTGGTGGACGCCGACAACAAAGCATATATGTTTATAGGCGAGCACTATTTAAACGATTTTGACATTACGGTAGAGACGCTTGAAAACGTCAGAAACAACACCTTGTCTTTGGCGCCTTCCGCAGGAAAAAGCGTTGCAGAGGACTATGCGACGTTGTTTAATACCGTTATAAACGGAAAAACGCTTGTCAACGAATATAACGGAAATCCCGCAAACTCATCCAACGGAATAGTTTCGGTAACTCCCGCGTTAGGCAGTTACGCCGCAATCTATTTGTTTGTAACGTTGCTTGCAGCGCTTGCCGCCGTTATAATTTACTCTATAATAAAATATAAAAAACTCGGGCTTGTGCATACGCTTATGGTGCTTTCATACGCACTTTCGCTTATTTGTGCGGTAATGCTTATTGAAATTCAGGTTACCGTGGCGGGCGCGTTTACGGCGTTGCTCGGGCTTGCGTTGTTGTCCTTTTCAAACTTCCGCGTTTTCGAAGCGGTCAGGGCGGAAAGCGCGCTTGGCAGAACAATTCAGGCTTCCGTAAAATCGGGATATAAAAAGACGTTATGGACGGTGCTTGATTTGCATATTATTATGCTTGTCGCAGCCCTGATGTTTACGCTTATCGGCGTGGGCGAAGTTGCCTCGTGCGGGTTGATATTCTTTATTTCTGTAATTGCGTCCTACGTGCTTTATTGGTTTACGCGCTTTATGTGGTACGTAATATCCTCGCCCGTAAAAGACAAGTTTAAATTCTGCGGATATAAAAGGGAGGCGTATGATGAAGACTGATTTCAAACTTTCCTCCAAAATGCACCTGTTTATTATAATTTCTTGCGTTATAATCGCTTTGGGCGTCGCTGTCGGAACTATTTGCCAGTTTGTGGCTAACGGTTACTTCAATTACGGCTTTGATTGGTCTGATTATAAGTGCGTTACCGTTTCGTATACGTGCGTAGATTTTTCCGATGAAAAAGAAGTAAGAAAAATTTGCGACGAGGCTTTCGCTTCCGACGGATTAAAATACTATAATTGCGCTTACGGAGACGTAACGGGCGATATAGTGGGCGGAGAATTTACTTTCAAGTTCGGCAAATCAGTAAACGACGAAAAACTTGCCTCTGCGGTTGAAAAAATCAATGCAAAAATTCAAAGCGGCGCAAGCGTTCATACGGTAGAAGGGCTTAAAGGCAATACCAAAGCGCTTTGGCGCGGCGCGGTTGCCATCGCTTCGGTTATGGCTGCGCACTTCATCTATTTTGCAATCCGCTACAAGCTTACTATGGCGCTGGGCGCGTTGCTTGCGGACGTGCATAACCTTGCCGTGTTTGTTTCGCTTTTGTCGCTTGCGCGTATTCCCGTAGGCTCGGCAATAATAACTTTTGCCGTGTTGACGGTGCTTGTTACCGCTGTGGGAACGTGCTTCCTGTTTGACAGAGTGCGCAAAAATTGCAAAGACGAAAACGCGTCTAAGCTGTCCGCTTTCGATTTAACGGATAAAAGCGCTTCGGAAAGTTTTAAAGTTAATTTGTTTGTTCCCGTGGTGCTTTGCACGGTTGCGGTTCTGCTTTTCGTGCTTATGTCCATAAGCGCTATGTCTGTCTTTACGGTCTTGTCGCCTGTGCTTTGCGCTCTTGCCTGCTTTGTCTCCTGCGCGTACGGAACGTTGTTTTTCACTCCCGCCGTGTATTCAAGATTTAAATTAATCGGCGACGATTATAAATTGAAGCACGCGCGCGCAAAAAAAGAGAAATTAAGCAAATAATATAAAATATCAGGCGGGGCAACCCGCCTTTTTGTTAATTATGAAAAGAATTTTATTGGAAACCGAGTTTTCGGACGAGCAACTGAATATTATACGCGGGTTGGCTGCCGAATGCGGTTTGTGTGCGGATACCGTTAAAATTCTTTACGGAAGAGGATATGCTGACAAGCAAAGCATACTCGATTTTATTCATCCATCAAAAAAGCGCTTTATATCGCCCTTTAAAATGAGCGGTATGCGCGAGGCTGTCGATTTAATAACGCGCGCCCGCGACGAAGGCTGGGCGGTAGTGGTGTACGGGGATTACGACGCCGACGGAATATGTGCATCAACTATAATGAGCAAGTCGCTTAAAGATTTCGGAATAGAGCCTTATGTATGTATACCGGAGCGCAGAAACGGCTATGGATTGTCCGAAGCGCTTATCGACGCTATTTTCGACGAGGTCTTTCCGCAACTTTTTATTACCGTCGACTGCGGAATATCCTGCGCACAGCAGGTTGAATACATAAAGGAACTCGGCGCTGAGGTTATAATAACCGACCATCACGAACTGCCGGACGTTTTGCCCGACTGTATTTGCATCAATCCCAAATTTAACGACGATTATATTTACGACAATTTGTGCGGCGCAGGCGTTGCTTTAAAGGTCGGCATAGCGTTAAACGGCGATAAAGCGCTTGATTACCTTGATTTTGCAGCCATCGCCACCATTGCCGACAGCGTTCCTCTTATCGGCGAAAACAGGGATATTGTTGCCGAAGGCTTAAATCTTATAAATAAGTCGCCTGCAAAAAATTATGCTAATTTTTTAAATAGAAACGACGGCAACGTCACGTCGCACACAATCGCTTTTTCAGTAGCGCCAAAAATTAACGCTGCGGGAAGAATGGGCGACGCGCGCGCTGCGCTGGACTTGTTTACCGAAACGGACGAGCGCAAAATTTACGATTTATCCGTTAAACTCACCGAGTATAATTTAGAAAGACAAAAGTACTGCGACGAGCTGTATTTAAGCGCGAAGCATATGCTTAAAGAGCGCGGCGAAATAGGCAACGTCATAATGCTTTGCAACGAAAACTGGAATTCGGGTTTTGTGGGTATAGTCGCAGCCAGACTTGCGGACGAATTTTCACGCCCCGCGATACTGTTTGTGAAAAACGGCGATATGCTTAAAGGCTCGGCGCGCTCGGTAGAAAGCGTAAATATTTTTGAAGCACTGTACGCTTGCGGACAGTATATTGCGGAGTTCGGCGGACATTCGCAGGCTGCCGGAGTCAACGTTACGGCGGAAAATTTCGATAAACTGTATTCCGCTATCGACGAATACGTCGGTGCAAATTATTGCAAGGAAGATTTTGTCCCTAAGGTATTGATAAACGGTATTTTGACGGAAGAATATTCCGCCCGCTTCGCAAAAGAGTTGGATATGCTTGAACCTTTCGGCGTGGGCAACCGTCGTCCGCTGTTTGAAGTGGACGTAAAAGCGGCGCCCGTCAAGCCCGTAAAAGCAGGTTCGCAGCATATATCGGTTAAAAACGACAAAATCGAGTTGATGTTTTTTGGTGGCGCGAAGTATGCGCCCGTTTTGGAGTGCTCCGCTCCCAAAAAACTTATTTTTGAGTATAACGTTTCGTCTTTTCGCGGCAAGGAGTACGTAAAAGGCTTTGTCCGCGACGTAATTTACGACGATAATGCGGGAAGTTTCGCTTCGGAAGAAATTGCACTGTCTTGTGTGGACTTGCTGTCTTCGCCTCAAAGCGAGTGCTTAATATCCGAAATTTCGGACGAAGAAACTGAAAAGGCAATGGCGGAATGCGGCGCCTTCGGCACCATATTTCTCGCCTGGCAATATAAAACGGTATTAAGATTTAAAAATGCGTTAAAACTTAACGTAGAACTGTTTAATCTTACTTGTAAAAACGGCGCAAGCTGCATTCTTGCGGCGCCGCGCGCCGACGTTGACTTGACAAATTACAAGCGTATTATATTTTTGGATAACCCCCTCGGAATCAGGCTTGCAACGCTTGCGGGCAGAAAAGTTGAAATGTGCAAAACCGCCTGCGTTCCCGATTGTATTATGAAACTTGATTGCAAAAGAGAGGAATTGTTGAAAATATTTGCGGCGCTTTCCGCAAACGAAAACTCGGTTGAAGGAAGTTGCGCGGAAGAAACGGCGAAAAAAATCGCGTTGGGATTTACCAAAACTCAGCTATTGTTTGCGCTTAAAGTTTTTTTGCAGTTGGGGCTTGTTTCCTATGTCGAGGGCAGATTTCAGGTTGTGCGCGGGGTTAAAAGCGATTTAAAAAATTCGGATATATATAATAGCGTTTCTCAAATTCTGGTTGGGTGAAAGATGGACACGATAGAAAAAATCAAAAAAAATTATTCCGCGGAAGATAGCGAGCTGCTGCTTTCCGCTTATAATTACGCGCAGGAAATGCACAGCGGACAAAAACGCGCCTCGGGCGAGCCGTATTTTACTCACCCTTGCGCGGTCGCGGAAATTTTGATTGATTTGGGTTTGGACACGCCCACCGTCGCCGCGGCCTTTTTGCACGACGTGGTTGAGGACACGCCCGCTACGGAAGAAGATATTTTGCGCAGATTCGGCAAGGAAATTATGACGCTTGTCGACGGCGTTACCAAACTTGACAAAATTCATTTTCAAACGCACGAGGATGAGGACGCTGAAAATTTCAGAAAAATTTTCGTGGCAATGGCTAACGACATCCGTGTAATAATTATCAAACTTGCGGACAGATTGCACAATATGCGTTCGCTAAATTTTCTTTCGAACGAGCGCCAGCAACGTATATCAAGGGAAACGCTTGAAATTTATACGCCGTTGGCAGGCAGATTGGGTATTTCGCAAATTAAATGCGAACTTGAAGATTTGTGCCTAAAATATATCGACCCCGAGGCTTATGAATACCTTGTGACCAATATTCATCAGGAATTGGAGGAAAGAAAGAGTTTCGTCGACTTCGTGGTAGAGCAAATAAAAGAAATTTTGAAAGAAAGCGATATAGAAGGTGAAGTTTTGGGGCGTCCCAAACACTTTTATTCCATATACCGCAAAATGAAAAATCAGGGCAAAACCCTTGACCAGATATACGACGTCACCGCGGTGCGCGTAATAGTCGGCGGCATAGACGAGTGTTACGAAATTTTGGGAAAAATCCACAAGCAGTGGAAGCCCGTCCCCGGTAGAATAAAGGACTATATCGCCACCCCCAAGCGCAATTTATATCAGTCGCTGCATACGACGGTTGTCACCAACTTCGGACAGTTTTTCGAAATTCAGATTCGCACTGCCGAAATGCACAAAATGGCGGAGTACGGAATTGCCGCGCACTGGAAGTATAAAGAGAAAAAGTCGGTTGAAAACAACTTTGACGCCAGATTGTCGTGGATACGCGACGTTATGGACTGGCAGGGCAGTTTAAACGAGTCAAAGGAGTTTGTAGACAGTCTTAAAAACGACTTGTACGACAACGAATTGTTGGTATTTACTCCGCACGGCAAGGTTATTTCGCTGCCGCTGGAAGCAACGCCCGTCGATTTCGCTTATGCAATACACTCGGAAGTGGGTAATAAATGCGTCGGCGCCAAGGTAAACGGCAAAATGGTTGCGTTAAATTCTTCACTTTCCACAGGCGACGTGGTTGAAATTTTGACCCAATCCAACAGCCGCGGACCTTCGTGGGATTGGCTTAAATTTGTAAAATCGGGTTCTGCCCGCGCAAAAATACGTCAGTTTTTCAAGCGCGAAATGAAGGAAGAAAACGTAAAAACCGGCAAGGCAATGCTTGAAGCGGAGGCGCGCCGCAGGGGTTACAGCCTTGCGGATTTGCTTACGGAAAGTTCCTTCCGCAAACTTTCAAACAAGCTTGTTTTCAGTTCCGTCGACGAAATGATGGCTTCCGTAGGTTACGGCGCCGTCGGCGTAAATCAGGTAATTTTCAAACTTATCGACTATTACAGAAAGGACGTTCCTAAGCCGATTGACGTTGTAGACCCCGCCAAGGCGAAAAACTCGCCTTCGGGCAGCGTGGTTATAAAGGGTATGGGCGGACTTTTGGTCAGGTTTGCGCATTGTTGCAATCCCGTTCCCGGCGACGATATAATAGGCTTTGTTTCCAGAGGCAGGGGGGTAATTGTTCACAGAACCGACTGCCCTAATCTTGCCGATATAGATAAAAACCGTTTGCAGAGCGCGCAATGGACTGGACTGGTTGAAACGGAATTTGTCGCGGGTATAAAGATTATAGGCGATAATCGCGACGGGCTTGCCGCGGAAATTATAGCGGAAATTTCGCTTATGCACCTTTCGCTTACCCATATTAACGGCAGAGTGAACAAGGACAAAAACGCTGAAATTGAATTGCGAGTGAAACTCAACAAGCGTTCGGATATTGATTTGCTTATAAACAGACTTAAAAAGAATAAGCACGTTATAGACGTTTACAGAACTACTAATTAAAATGAAAGTTATAAAAGTTTTGCCGCGCGGCTTCGGAAGCAATTGCTTTATTTTGACGGCGGACGATAAAACGGCGGTGGTGGTAGACCCTGCCGACAGCGGAGTATTGACGGCGCTTAACAATAACAATCTGCGTTGCGAATACGTTTTGCTTACGCACGGACATTTCGACCACGTTGGCGGTTGCGCGGCGCTTTGCAAAAACGGCGCGCGCGTATACTGCGGCGAAGCGGAAAAACCTCTTATTTTCAGTGCCGGATATCTGTCGTTATTCGGCGGAGTAAGCGTTCCACCGTTTGAAGTTTATGCAACGCTTAAAGACGGCGAAGGCTTTTCGTTATGCGGAATAAACTTTAAAGCGATACACACTGCGGGGCATACCGCAGGAGGAATGTGCTATATTGCCGACGGTAAATACCTGTTTACGGGCGATACGTTGTTTAGGCGCGGTATAGGCAGAACCGACTTGTTCGGCGGAAATTTTGCCGAACTTTTAAAAAGTTTAAAAAAGATAGCCGCGCTTGAAGGCAATTATAAGGTGCTGTGCGGGCACGAGGACGATACTTCGCTTGACGACGAGCGGCTTTACAATCCGTATTTAAGGTTTTAAATTATGTTGAATACCAACAGCGAATTTTTGCGCGCCGAACTGATGGACGTTATCAGGGCGTTCGGCGCGGAAGACGAGAATATAACGCAATATTTTTCCTGCGCGGACTCAAAGTTTTTTAACTCAATAGAGTACTGCGGGGAGTTTTTCGATTTTGAAGAAAAGTACGAGGAAGCGGACGAGCTTGTCTTTAAGCGACTTGCCAAACGCTCGGCAAAACTTGCGCTGTATAACGTGCTTTCAAAATTTAAAGGCGGGTTGCCCTGGGGTGCGCTGACGGGAATACGCCCGACTAAAATGGCATATGCCGAGCGCGCCGCCGGACGCGATTTTAAACCGCTGTTTGAAAAGTTGGGAGTAATCGCCCCCAATATATCATTGATTGAACGCGTTTTAAAGGCGCAGGAAGGGATATACGGTAAAAGCGGGCAGGACTTTTACGTCAGTTTGCCGTTTTGTCCTACAAAGTGCGATTATTGCTCGTTTATAACCGCGCCCATAGATAAAACGCGGGTGTATTTAGACGATTATACTAACTGTCTTATAAAAGAAATATATTCCGTCAAGCCATTTTTAACAAATTTACGCAGCATTTATATCGGCGGCGGCACGCCTTTTGTGTTCGATGCGGACGAATTGACCCGCATATATGCTGCAATCAGCGACGTTTGCGGCGCAAATTGCGAATATACGGTAGAGGCAGGCAGACCGGATGTTTTTACTGAGGAAAAAGTAAAAATATCTGCGGATTTCGGCGTTACGCGCCTTTGCGTAAATCCGCAAACTTTCAATGATGAAACTTTGAAAAAAATCGGCAGAAAGCATACTTCCGCACAAACTTTAAAAGCGGTTGAACTTGCCCAAAAATACGGCTTTGACATAAATCTGGATTTGATTGCCGGGCTTGCGGACGAAACGGCGGAGGATTTCAAAAATTCACTTTTGCAGGCAATTTCTTTAAATCCCGCAAATATTACCGTTCATACTCTTTCGCTTAAAGCGGGCTCTAAACTTAAAGAAAGCACAAAACGGCTTAACGTTGCTGGCATAAACGAAATGATTATGATTTCCCGCGAGTTGCTAAGTCGGGCGGGGTACGAGCCGTATTATCTTTACCGCCAAAAATATCAGGCTGGCGGGCTTGAAAACGTGGGATGGGCAAAAAAAGGCAAAGCCTGCGTCTACAATATCGACGTTATGGAAGAATTTTGCGACAATATCGCCGTTGGCGCCAACGCAATATCAAAGCGCGTTTACGGCGACGAGGAGCGTATAGAGCGTTACGCCGCGCCCAAAGATATTCCGAGTTATATTCTTAAAACCGATAAAATAATAGAGGAAAGAGGCAAACTGTTTTCCGACTGAATTTGTTATTGTTGCAACAAACGGCTAAATCATCATACGGCAAAATTTTTTAGTCAATTAAGCGATAAAACATTTGCTATTTATCGTAAGCTATGTTAAACTTATTCTCGTTACGGATACAAGGCAACGCGAGTACTCAACGCTTGGCTTTGTTTCCCGCAAATATTTCCATAGGAGGATAAATTAAATGGAAAAGCAGGAAGTTATCGCAAAATACGCTCTTAAAGAAGGCGACACGGGTTCGCCCGAAGTGCAGATTGCACTTTTGACGGAAAGAATCAATCACTTGAACGAGCACCTTAAAGAGCACATTCACGATAATCACTCCCGCCGCGGACTTTTGAAAATGGTCGGCCGCCGTCGCGGACTTTTGGACTATTTGAAAAGCAAGGATATCGAAAGATACCGTGCAATAGTCGCTGCGCTGGGATTAAGAAAGTAATTGAAAATTGAGCGGGTATTTTTTTCTCGCTCTTTTTTTCTTTTAAAAAGTAAAAATTTAAGTCTGCAACGGGCGTTGCAGGCACAAGAACAGAAAAGGAGTATCAGGTTATGAATTTCAAAAAGTTTACGTTTAAAGTCGGCGGCAGAGAAGTCGTCGTAGAAACGGGCAAATACGCCGAGCAGACAAACGGTTCGTGCGTTGTAAGGTGCGGCGACACCGCCGTTATGGTTTCCGTTTGTATGTCCGCGGCTCCCCGCGACGGTATGGATTTCTTCCCCTTGCAGGTAGATTACGACGAAAAAATGTATTCCGTCGGTAAAATTCCCGGCGGTTTCAAAAAACGCGAAGGCAGGGCAAGCGATAAAGCCATTCTTACGGCAAGACTTATCGACAGACCCCTTCGTCCGCTTTTCCCCAAAGGACTTTTCAACGACGTGGTGGTTACCGCGCAGGCAATTTCGGTTGAGCCCGACGTTTCGCCCGAACCTTTGGCAATGATAGGTTCTTCCGTGGCTCTTGCAATTTCCGATATCCCTTGGGCAGGCCCCACCGGTTCGGTTGTTGTGGGAATGGTAGACGGCAAATACGTAATAAATCCCGACCTTGCCCAGCGTGAAAAAAGCGCAATCCACCTCAATCTCGCAGGCACCAAGGATGCAATTTTGATGATTGAGGCTGGCGCAAACGAAGTCACAAACGACGAAATGGTCGGCGCCATAATGTTCGGTCATAACGAAATCAAGAAAATTTGCAAATTTATTGAGGAAAAAATCGTTCCCGAAGTAGGCAAGCCCAAACTTGAAATAGAGTTATATCACATTCCCGAAGAACTTGACAAAGCCGTACGCGATTACGCAAGCCAGAAAATAGACTGGGCTATCGATACGTTTGACAGACAGGAAAGGGAAAAAAGACAGAACGAAGCGGAAGCGGAAATTCTTGAACACTTTGCAACTATTTATCCCGACAACAAGCGCGAAATTAAGGACAGCTTATATTATCTTACAAAAGAAAAAGTCCGCGCAAAGATTTTTGACAAGGGAATCCGCCCCGACGGCAGAGGACTTAAAGACGTCCGTCCCATTTGGTGCGAAAGCGGAGTTCTTCCCCGCGTACACGGCTCGGCTGTGTTTACCCGCGGACAAACTCAAACCCTTACAACCTGCACTTTGGGAATGCTTACCGAAGCGCAGAAGCTTGAAGGACTTGACGAAGAAACTTCCAAAAGATATATGCACCAGTATAATTTCCCCGGTTACTGCACGGGCGAAGCAAAGGCGCTTCGTTCCCCCGGTCGCCGCGAAATAGGTCACGGCGCATTGGCTGAACGCGCGCTTATTCCCGTATTGCCCGACGAGGACAACTTCCCTTACGCCATAAGGGTTGTAAACGATATACTTTCTTCAAACGGTTCGTCTTCAATGGCTTCCGTATGCGGCTCTACAATGGCGCTTATGAACGCCGGCGTTCCCATCAAGGCTCCCGTAGCGGGCGTGGCAATGGGTCTAATTAAAAATCAGGAAACGGGCGACTTTAAAGTGCTTACCGATATTCAGGGGCTTGAAGACTTCCTCGGCGATATGGACTTTAAAGTAGCGGGTACTACCAAGGGAATAACCGCAATCCAGATGGATATAAAAATCAAAGGTATTTCCGAAGAAATTATGCACACCGCAATCAATCAGGCGAACGAAGGCAGACAGTTTATTCTTTCAAAAATGCTTGAAGTCGTTCCCGAAGTTGCTCCCAAACTTTCCGACTATGCTCCCAAGATTATCAGTTTTGAAATCGACCCCGAAAAAATCGGCGACGTTATCGGCAAGCAGGGCTGCGTAATCAAAAAGATTATGGAAGAAACGGGTACTGAAATCGAGTTTAACAGCGACGACAGCGGCCGCGGTTATATTTCTTGCGTGGGCTCCGTAGAGAATGCTGAAAAGGCAAAGGCTATTATTCAGAATATAGCGCACGACCCCGAAGTCGGCGATATGTTTGTGGGCACGGTTGTAAGAATTCTTACTTTCGGCGCGTTTGTAGAGTTTGCTCCCGGCAAAGACGGAATGATTCACATTTCCAAACTTTCGGACAAGCGTGTGGAAAAGGTTGAAGATGTTGTAAACATCGGCGACACGGTAAAAGTTGAAATAATTAAAATAGGCGACAAGGGCATAGACTTGCGTTTGCTTGAAAAATTATCCTAAAATATAAAAAACCGATAAAACGGACGGCAAAAAACCGTTCGTTTTTTATTTGGCAAAACAATTGAAATTTTAAAAAGTCAGTAGTATAATTAATTTACATACATATTTTGAAGGTGAAATGATGAACATTAATTTTTTAACGTTATTGGCGGTGGACGTAAAATTTATAGTCCCCGTTTCAGCAGCGGCGGCGGCTTTACTTTTGCTTATAGTGCTTTTGATTTTTACAATGAAGGCAAAGAGCAAAAATAATTCTCAGGCGTCTGCGGACAAGCCTGAAAATTTAAGCGAGGCTAACGCAGAAAATTCCGAAGAACTATGCGACGGCGGAGAAGCGGAAACGCAGGCGCAAGAAATTTGCGAAGCGGAAACTATAACCGACGAAACCGTTATAGAGAAAAAGGCGGAAGAAATAGCGGAGGAGGCAAATCCTCAATCGGACGAACAGCACGAACCCGAAGTGCATCAAATTCAAGCCGAATCCGAAAATGAACCCGAGCAAAACGAAGAAGTTGCGCCCGAGAAAGTTTTCTCTGATAAAGAAGACGTTTCAACGGAAAGTCCTGCCGAAACAGAAAAAACCGTCGAAAAAACGGCGGCGGACGATGACGAGGACGACGAAGAAGAAGACGATAAGCCCTTCGTTAAGGCGGATGAAGACGATTACGACAAACCTGTAAAATCAGCAGTGCGCGAAAACGGCACTATTCGCTATATAATAATAAAATACAACAAAAGTTTTACCGCAAAACTTATACAGTCGGACGCGGAAGTTAAAAATTATTATTCCGCAATTAAAAACGAGTTGCTTTCATATACAGGCATAAAAACCAGAATGAGTTGGAAGGGCGAATCGTTTTACAGCGGACGACAGACTTATGCAAAACTATGCATAAGAGGAAAGTGCGTGTGCCTTTTTCTTGCGCTTAATCCCAAAAATTACGAGGATACAAAATATAAAGTCGACGATATGACGGAAATTGCGGCTTATGAAAAAATACCCTGCCTTTACCGCATAAAAAACGACAGAAGATTGAAATTTTCGGCTGAACTTATTGAAGCCGCAATGCAGGGGCGCGAGAAAAATCCCGATTATGCCGAAACCGATTGGGCAAAACATTATCCTTACGAAAAAATCGAACCGCTTATCGAACGCAAACTTGTGAAAGTGCTTACCGAGGAAGACGCAAGGAGCGGTGACGTGTTCAAGCCCCGCGACGTGGTTACTGCGGCTGAGGTTGACGAACTTATGCAGGACGACATAGCCGTAGCGCTTATTGAAGAAACGGACGAAATATCGGACAGAACCAAGACCGATATAGTCAATATAGATACGCTCAGTAAAAATTTTGCCGACGGCGAAACCGTTACTTTGGAAGAAATCAAAAAACGCATACCCGCCGTTTCAAAGCGCGCAACGTTTATAAAAGTGCTTGCAAGAGGTTCTCTTGATAAAAAACTTGTGGTAATTGCCGACAGTTTTTCGATAGAAGCTGCAAAAATGATTTTGCTTACGGGCGGCAACGCGATAAAAAAGAAAAATTCATAATAAAAATAGTTAAAAGCAAAATAAAAAGCGCCGTTTGGTTTATACATACGGTGCTTTTTTATATTGTTGCAAAATTAAAACAAAAGTTTATTTTTTATCAAAAAGCCGTTCAAACAGTTGTAAAAACCTTTAATTTGGGTTATAATTTTTTATATTATGAAATTCGAGTTGCATTCAAAATTCAAGCCGACCGGGGACCAGCCGCAGGCGATAGAAAGCCTTACGGAAGGCGTGCTTGACGGCATTCGCACGCAGGTTTTAGTGGGCGTTACGGGCAGCGGCAAAACGTTTACAATGGCAAACGTCATAAACAACGTAAATCGTCCGGCGTTGGTTATCGCCCACAATAAAACGCTTGCGGCGCAGCTTTGCAACGAGTTTAAAGAGTTTTTTCCCCATAACCGCGTTGAATATTTCGTATCGTATTACGACTATTATCAGCCCGAAAGTTATATTCCTTCGACGGATACTTATATCGAAAAAGATATGAGTTTGAATGACGAAATAGACAAACTGCGCAACTCGGCTACAAGTTCGCTTGGCGAAAGGGAGGACGTAATTGTAGTCGCTTCGGTCAGTTGCATATACGGTCTCGGCGCGCCGGAAGAATATTTCCGTCTGGCAATATCTTTGCGCCCCGGAGACCAGCTGGAAAGGGACGCGCTTTTAAGAAAACTTGTCGAAATTCAGTACGCCCGTCGTGATATAGACTTTCAGCGTTCGTCCTTTCGCGTCCGTGGTGATACTGTTGAAATTTTTCCCGCAAGCAACTCGGAAGTGGCGGTGCGGGTAGAGTTTTTCGGGGACGAAATAGACCGTCTTTGCGAAGTAGACGCGTTGACCGGCAACGTTTTATCCGAACTTAAACACGTTTTAATTTTTCCCGCAAGCCAGTACGCAGTCGGTTCCGATAAAATGAAAAGCGCGCTGTCAATGATTGAAAGGGACAAAAACGACGAAGTAAAAGCGTTTAAGGACAGCGGAAAACTGCTTGAAGCGCAGCGCCTTGAACAGCGTGTGACTTACGATTTGGAAATGATGCGGGAAATAGGCTATTGCAGCGGGATTGAAAATTACAGCCGCTATTTTGACGGCAGAAGCCCGGGCGAGCCTTCGTTTACGTTGCTTGATTATTTCCCCGCGGGCAAATTTATAGTTTTTATCGACGAAAGTCATATGACTATACCGCAAATCCGAGCAATGTACCACGGCGACCGTTCAAGAAAGGAAAACCTTGTAAATTACGGTTTCAGGTTGAACGCTGCGTACGACAACCGTCCGTTGACTTTTGAAGAATTTGACGAAAGGGTGCCGCAGCTTATATGCGTTTCGGCAACGCCTGCGCCCTATGAAATGGAGCAGGCGGGCAACGTTGTAGAGCAGCTTATACGTCCCACGGGGCTTGTAGACCCGGAAGTGGAAATAAGACCTACAAAAACGCAGATTGACGATTTGCTGGGCGAAATAAAAGGGGTTATAAATACGGGCGGACGAGTATTAGTAACCACAATGACCAAAAAAATGGCGGAAAGCCTTACAGACTACCTTAAAGAGCACGGCTTGAAAGTGCGGTATATGCATAGCGATATTGACGCTTTGGAAAGAATAGACATTATAAACGGCTTGCGAGAGGGAGAATTTGACGTGCTTTGCGGAATAAATCTGTTGCGCGAAGGGTTGGATTTGCCCGAAGTTAAACTTGTCGCCATACTCGACGCGGACAAAGAAGGCTTTTTAAGAAGCGAAACTTCCCTTGTTCAGACGATAGGGCGCGCTGCAAGAAACTCGGAAGGCAGGGTAATTATGTACGCCGATACCATTACGGGCAGTATGCGCCGCGCCATTGACGAAACAAACCGCCGCCGCAAAATTCAATCCGACTATAACCGCGAGCACGGAATAATTCCAAAAACCATAATAAAAGAAGTCAAAAATACAATAGGTATAACCGGCAAAAAGAGCGTTGGCAACGACATAAAATTGACGGAAATTCCAGCTGAAATAGAAAAATTGAAAGCGCTTATGAAGGTGGCTTCCGCTCAACTTGATTTTGAAAGAGCAATCGAAATACGCGACGCTATTTCCGAACTTAGAAAAAAACTTATAAAAAGCAAAAAATAATGAAAGAAGAAATTTTTGTAAAAGGCGCAAAAGAAAACAATTTAAAAAACGTTGACGTACGCATTCCAAGAAACACTCTTACTGTGTTTACGGGGCTTTCGGGCAGCGGAAAGTCCACGCTGGCTTTCGATACTATCTTTGCGGAAGGGCAAAGGCGGTATATAGAAAGTCTTTCTTCGTATGCCCGACAGTTTTTGGGGCAGATGGAAAAGCCCGACGTAGAACTTATCGACGGGCTGTCTCCGGCTATTTCAATCGACCAGAAGACGACGTCGCACAACCCGCGTTCGACGGTGGGAACGGTAACGGAAATTTACGACTATTTCCGTTTGCTTTTCGCGCGCGTGGGAATACCGCATTGCCCCAAGTGCGGCAGAGAAATACGCCGTCAGACTGTCGATGAAATTGCCGACAGAGTTATAGCGCTGCCCGCAGGCAGTAAAATTCTTGTTGAAGCACCCGTGTTTCGTGGAAAAAAAGGAGCGTTTGAAAAGGAACTTGCTTCCTACAAAAAAAGCGGCTATGCAAGAGTTAAAATTGACGGCATTGTTTACGACTTGCAGGAAGAAATACGGCTTGAAAAGAACATTCGCCATAATATTTACGTCGTAGTAGACAGGCTTGTAATAAAAGAAGGCGTTTTAAAACGCCTTACCGACAGTCTTGAAAACGCATTGCGCCTTGCCGACGGGCTTGTTATTATAGATTGCGACGGCAAAGAAGAAATGTATTCTTCAAATTACGCTTGTCCCGATTGCGGAATTTCAATCGAGGAGATAGAGCCCCGCTTGTTTTCATTCAATACGCCGTGGGGCGCCTGTCCCGAGTGCTCGGGGCTTGGATTTAAACAGACGGTAGACCCCGATTTGATTTGCCCCGATAAATCCAAAACGTTGAGGGAAGGGGCAATAAAAATAAGCGGTTGGAATCTGGATTCTTCTACAATGACGCAGATGTATTTGACCGCGCTTGCAAAAGTTTATAACTTTTCGCTTGACGTGCCCGTAAGCGAACTGCCCGAAGGTATTTACAATATGCTTATGTACGGCAACGGCGGCGAAAAAATTGAAATGAGTTACAGCGCGTACCATTTTACGGGCAGTTACGAAAAATCTTGGGAAGGCTTTGCCACTAATTTACAGCGGAGATATTCGCAGACCACTTCCGAAAGCGTAAAATGGGATATAGAGCGCTATATGCGCACTTGCGATTGCGACGTTTGTCACGGAAAAAGACTTAAAAAAGAGGCGCTTGCCGTCACCGTCGGCGGAAAAAATATCGCCGAAATTTGCGATATGGCAGTCGACGATTTAAAGGCGTTCAGCGATTTCGGATTTTTTAACGCTACCGAGCATATGATTGCGGACAGTATTATAAAAGAGATAGATAATCGCATAAGCTTTTTGCAGAACGTCGGGTTGGGCTATCTTACCTTGTCTCGCAGCGCGGCAACTCTTTCCGGCGGAGAAAGCCAGCGCATAAGACTTGCAACGCAGATAGGCAGCGCTCTTACGGGCGTTTTGTATATTCTGGACGAGCCGAGTATAGGCTTGCACCAACGCGATAACGAAAAACTTTTAAAGTCGCTGTTGGGACTGCGCGATTTAGGCAATACGTTGATTGTCGTCGAACACGACGAAGATACTATGCGCGCAGCGGATTATATTGTGGATATAGGTCCGAAGGCTGGCGTGCACGGCGGCGAAATAGTTGCAAGCGGCACTCTTAAAGATATAATGGACGAGCCGCGGTCGATAACGGGCGATTATCTTTCGGGCAGAAGAAAAATCGAAGTACCAAAAGTGCGCAGACAGCCCGACGAAAGGCGTTTTAAAATTTTCAATTGCAAACAAAACAACTTAAAAGGAATCGATTTGGAAATTCCCGTCGGCTTGATTACGGCGGTAACCGGTGTTTCGGGCAGCGGAAAATCCAGTTTTGTAAACGAAATTGTTTATCCGTACCTTGCAAACAAACTTAACAACGCGCGCAAACTTCTGGGCAAGGCAGAGCGTTATGAAGGAATAGAGAATTTTGATAAAGTAATTTCAATAGACCAGCAGCCTATCGGCAGAACGCCGCGCAGCAACCCCGCAACCTATACGGGCGTATTTACTATGATAAGAGATTTGTTTGCGGCTACGCCCGACGCAAAGGAAAGAGGTTATAAAAGCGGAAGATTTTCCTTTAACGTTGCAGGCGGGCGGTGCGAACATTGTCAGGGCGACGGAATTATACGCATAGAAATGCACTTCTTGCCCGATATTTACGTTCCTTGCGAAGTGTGTGGGGGAAAGAGATATAACAGAGAAACGCTTGAAGTAAAGTATAAAGGTAAATCCATTTCGGACGTTTTGGAAATGACGGTGGAAGAAGCGGCGGAGTTTTTCAAGCCGGTGTCATCCATACACAATAAAGTCCAAACGCTTTGCGACGTAGGGCTGGGATATATCAAACTCGGTCAAAGCGCAACCACTCTTTCAGGCGGTGAGGCGCAGCGCGTCAAACTTGCAACCGAACTTTCAAAACGCGGAACGGGAAAAACTTTTTATATTCTTGACGAGCCCACTACGGGATTACACAGTTACGACGTTTCAAAATTAATCGAAATAATTACAAGGCTGCGAAGCGGAGGCAATACCGTACTTGTTATAGAGCATAATCTTGACGTAATAAAATGCGCCGACTGGATTATAGATTTGGGTCCCGAAGGAGGCGATAAAGGCGGTATGTTGGTTGCCGCAGGTACGCCGGAGGAGGTTGCAAACGTTGAAAACAGTTATACGGGGCAGTTCCTTAAAAAGATATTGAATAGTTAAAATTTATGTAAAAACGGCTGAATAAGCCGTTTTTTTGTTTATTTTTAATAATTGCAAAGTACTACGCCACACATAATCACTAAAAATTGCCACTGAACATACTTTGTAGTATGCCAAAACCTATATGTGTAGATTTGCCTTATCCTACTACGGAAGACGTCTGCGCGGACGCGTATAGCCTGAGAATTATTTCTCCCGCTTACGCTTCGCCCGAAAGCGAACTGAATGCAATTTTGCAGTACATATACCACTCGTTTAACTTTGAAAGAAAGGGATATAAAGAAATAGCGGATTCATTGGTGGGAATAGCCTTGACCGAAATGCACCACCTTGATATTCTCGGCTCGCTTATTCTTGCGCTCGGCGCGCCGCCCGTCTACGCGCAGTATCCGGCGACGGGATTCAATTTTTATTCGGCAAAATACGTTGCGTATTCTCGCACGCTTGAAAATATGCTTGAAGACGATATAATCGGCGAAAGGCACGCGATAGCCGGATATGAAAAAATGCTTAAATGTCTTAAAAACGAACAGGTGAAAGCGATTGTTGCGCGCATAGTTCTTGATGAAAAACTTCATCTGCAAACGTTGGAAACTATATTGAAAAACTTTAAAGGTTGTTGACACTTCCGCGCGTTTATTATAAAATAACCGTGAGGTCGTTTTATGAGCGCGAATGTTTACGACGTAATAATTATCGGCGGCGGCGCGGCAGGGCTTGCGTGTGCCGTCGGTTTGTTTAACGGCGGAAAAAAGTTAAAAATAAAAATTATAGAGGCGGGTGAGCGCTTCGGCAAAAAACTTGCCGCAACGGGCAACGGGCAGGGCAATATTTCCAACACGGAAATGACTGCAAACCGTTTCCACGGCGGCAATACGGCGCTTGTCGAAAAAATTGCCTGTGCGGACGTTTATGCCGGCGCAAAACTTTTCGGTTGCCTGTTTACTGCCGATGAAAAAGGCAGAATTTATCCTGCGGGCAAACAGGCTTCCTCGTTGACGGACAGCCTTCTTAATACTTTAAATGGTTTTGACGGCGATTGCCTTGCAAACGGCGAAAAAGTTTTAAAAATCAATAAAAATGATAACGGTTTTTCAATCCAAACCGATAAGGGCGCGTACAATTGCAAATGTGCGGTGCTGTGCACGGGCGGCAAAGCGCAAAAACAATTCAAAACGGACGGTTCGGCATATGCTCTTGCCACAAATTTGGGGCATACGCTAACTCCGCTTTATCCGTCAATCGTGCAGTTGAAAACAGATACCGTGCATATAAAGACGTTGAAAGGAATACGCGTCGATTGCAGCGTTTCGGCTGTATGCGAAGGGAAAGTTTTATTTTGCAGCCGCGGCGACGTAATTTTTACCGAGTACGGCGTTTCGGGCAACGCCGTTTTTTCCGTTTCTTCTTATGTTGCGGACAAGCATAACGTAAAACTGAAAATAGAGTTTTTGCCTGATTTTTCAGAAAAAGAGGTGGAAGAAAGCGTTGCTTCGGCAATAAAAAGCGGACGCCAAACGGAAGAATTGCTTTCGGGCAGTCTGCATAATCAGATAGGCAGGGCGGTTATAAAGCGCGCGGCTTCAACTTTCGCAAAAGATATTGCGCGCGCGGTAAAAAATTTTACGCTGGACGTCACGGGAACGCTTGGCTTTGATTACGCTCAGGTAACCAAAGGCGGTATAAATATGACGGAGATTACCGACGAATTAGAGAGCAAAATCGTCAAAAACCTATTTTTTGCGGGTGAAATTTTAGACGTGGACGGAGATTGCGGCGGATATAATCTGCAATGGGCGTTTACAAGCGGGCTTGCCGCGGCGGAAAGCATTTTAAAACGGGTCGGCATATGATAAAACGCCTTGATAACGTAAAACTTAATATAACCGACAGCGAAAGCAAATTGCTTGAAGTCGCCCGCAAAAATTTAAAAGGCGAAGTAAAATATTTTAAAATCCTCAAAAAATCGTTGGACGCGCGTGATAAAAACAATCTTAAATGGGTTTATTCTGTGGCTTGTTCCTCCGATTGCGAAAGCGATGAAGTTCAGAAATTTGAAAAAATAAAAAACCCGCCGAAAGTTATAATAATAGGCAGCGGACCCGCGGGGTTGTTTTGCGCTTTGCGCTTGATTGAACACGGCATTCGCCCTATTATAGTCGAGCGGGGAGAAAGCGTTGAAAACCGCGTAAAAACCACGCAAAAATTTTTTGACGGCGGTGCTTTGGACGTAAATTCAAACATTCAGTTCGGCGAGGGTGGCGCGGGTACTTTCTCGGACGGAAAACTCAATACGCAAACGCACGACGGGCTGAACCGCGATGTTTTAAAAATTTTTCACCGTTTTGGCGCCCCGCAGGAAATTTTATATCTGAACAAGCCGCATATCGGCAGCGACAATCTTTATTCAATTCTTTCTTCCGTCAGAAAGCACGTAATAGAAAACGGCGGAGAATACCTTTTTAATACGTTATTTTGCGGATTTATAGAAAAGGACGGCAAAATAAAGTCCGTATTGCTTAAAAACGTAAAAACGGGCGAGCAAACCGAAATGTCTGCCGAGTGTGTTGTCGCTGCGCTTGGGCATTCTTCGCGAGATACGTTCGGTATGCTCAACGCAAGTAAAATTGCGATGGAACCGCGCGATTTTGCGATAGGGGTGCGTATAGAGCACCTTGCCGAAAGTATAGGCTTTGCTCAGTACGGCAAAAATTTCCGACTGTTGCCGACCGCGGATTACAAACTTGTCTCTCACGCGCACGAGCGCACGGTTTTCACTTTTTGTATGTGTCCGGGAGGCGTGGTAATTCCCGCCGCAAGCGAAGAAGGCGGTGTGGTAGTCAACGGAATGAGTTTATACGCCAGAAAAGGCATAAACTCAAATTCTGCGCTTATGGTTCAGATGAAAAAATCTGACTTCGGTGAAGGATTGTTTGACGGTATGAATTTTCAGCGCGAAATAGAGCGTAAAGCCTTTCTTTGCGGAGGAAAGAATTATAAAGCGCCCGTTCAGACGTACGGTGATTTTGCAAAAGACAAAGTATCTTCATCTTTCGGAGATGTCAAGCCGACGTACGCAGCCGGTACCGCGTTTGCGCCGCTTGGTGAAATTCTACCAAAAATCGCAGTAGACGCGCTTAAAGTCGCAATTCAGGATATGGACGGAAAATTGCGCGGCTTTGCTTCGCCCTCGGCTTTGCTTACGGGCGTGGAAACGCGTTTTTCTTCACCTGTAAAAATTTTGCGCAATGAAAACGGAGAAAGCGTTTCATTAAAGGGGTTTTACCCTTGCGGAGAGGGCAGCGGTTATTCGGGAGGAATAACAAGCAGCGCGGCGGACGGGTTGGGCGTTGCGGAAAAAATTTTTAATAATATCAAAAATCATTAAATTTTCATATTATTAACACAATAGGATTGTATAATAGACCCGTAATCAACTGACACACACTCAACTTTTTTTCATATTCTCTCTGAGACCGCCGCGGCTTTGTAAGCCGCGGCGGTCTTACTTATTTAAAATATTTTAATATCTTTAAACAAAATCGAGAGATTAATGTGTTTAAGGCACAAAAAAACGCCCTGCGAAACACTTCGCAGGGCAAGTCTGTTTTATTTATTATATTTAAACGGTTTCAACGTTTATAAGATTGCTGTTTCCGCTTTTGCCGTTGGGCGTTCCTCCCGTCAAAACAATCTTGTCGCCTTTTTTAATCATACCGCTGTCCATTGCCGCACGTTTTGCATAGTGGAACAGTACGTCAACCGAGTAAAATTCCTCGCTCATAACGGGAGTAACTCCCCAGCTTAACGCAAGTTTTCTGTAAGCGCGCTCGTCCGTCGTCATACCTATTATGTCAATCATCGGGCGGAAGCGAGATACGGTTTTGGCGGTGTCGCCCGTTCTTGTGCAAACTACAATCACTTTTGCGCCTATGTCGTGCGCAAGAGTGCAGGCGGAGTGGGAAAGCGCTTCCGAAAGTTTGGTTATTTTATATTCGCTGTCGTCAATGTACGCAATGTAGTTGGTGTTTTTTTCCGCCTGAACCGCTATTTTAGACATCGCTTTAACCGCTTCCACCGGGTATGCGCCCGCAGCGGTTTCACCCGAAAGCATAATTGCGGACGAGCCGTCGTAAACGGCGTTTGCCACGTCTGAAATTTCCGCTCGGGTAGGGCGGGGTTGCTTAATCATAGATTCCAGCATTTCCGTGGCGGTTATGCTGCGTTTGCCGCAAATTCTGCAAGCGTTTATAATCTTTTTCTGAATGCTGGGCAGTTCTTCGAAGGGCACTTCCACGCCCAAATCGCCGCGCGCTACCATAATTCCGTCACTCGCCTTTAAAATGGAGTCAAGGTTGTTTACGCCTGCGCGGTTTTCTATTTTTGCAATAATTTCTATTTCGCCGTCGGGCGAGCCGCATTTTCTAAGCCAGGCTCTTATGTCGTTTATATCCTGCGCCTTCGAAACAAAGGAAGCGGCTATGTAATCGACGCCCTGTTCCACGCCGAATTTCAAGTCAGATTTATCCTGCTCGGAAAGGTATTCCATTTCAAGCTGTTTATCGGGGAAAAACATACTTTTTCTGTTTGAAAGTTCGCCGCCGACTAGCGTTTTGCATATAACGTTGGGTTTTTCTACTTTTTCCACTTCAAAAATCATCAACCCGTTGTTCAGCAATATTTTATCGCCGGGGAACATCTGCTCGCAAATGCCTTTAAACGAAACGGAAACGCGGGTTTCGTCGCCCTCTACGTTGTCCGTAGTAAATATAAATTTATCCCCGTCTTTAAGGCGGATTTTGCCGTTTGCAAACGTTTTAATTCTGAATTCGGGTCCCTTGGTGTCCAAAATAATGGGCAAAGGCACTTTTTTGCGGTCTCTTACTTTTTTTATAATGGCAATTTTGGCTGCGTGTTCTTCGTGCGTCCCGTGAGAAAAGTTTAACCTCGCAACGTTCATACCCGCGTCAATTAAGTCGGAAATAACCTGTTCGTTTTCGCTTGCGGGACCGAGGGTGCATATAATTTTTGTCTTTTTCAATTGTTTCTAGCCTCCGAAAAAATTCTCGTTCATTTTACATTTTAAAATAATTCGTGACAAAAATCAACAACATAAAGCCAAATTGCTTGCGCAAATTTGTAAAAGAGTGTTAAAATATTTTTGATTTGAGTTAATCATACGGTCGCGGGCTGTGAAAACAGCGTGAGGAAAGTCCGAGCATCGCAGGGCAAGGGTGCCTGTTAACGGCAGGAGAAGGCGACTTCAAGGAAAGTGAACAGAAATATACCGCGGAATTTTTCCGTAAGGTTGGAATGGCGAGGTAAGAGCTCACCGTCCCTTTGGCAACAAAGGGAGCCAATTAAACCCCACCCGATGCAAGATTGGGCTATCGGCTTGCTTTAATGCAAAAGGCTGCCCGTCTGCCGACAGCCGTAAATATCGCTTGAACTTGCAGGCGACTGCAAGATTAGATAGATGACCGTACAAGACAGAACTCGGCTTACGATTAAACTCAAATTTATTTTATAAGCGCCGTTGCGTAAATCCGCCGCGGCGCTTTTCTTTTTAAAATATTATTAAAATTATTGACAAACGAACAATTTAATGATAAAATAACAATTGTTATTGATAATGCTTGTTATTTAATGGAGTGGAACGTGCCTGCAAAAAAACAAATAACAAAAGAAAAAATTTTAAATACGGCTGTTAAAATAGTGTGTCAAAGCGGTATAGACGCTTTGAATACGCGCACGCTGGCGTGCGCGTGCAAATGCTCTACCCAGCCAATTTATCTTTCGTTTAAAGGCATAAACGAGTTGCTTGCGGAAGTTGCCGGCGAAGCGCTTAAAATTTTTAACCGTTATATAGAAGACGAGATAAAACGGGGAAAATATCCCGAATATAAAGCGGTTGGAATGGGTTATATTCGTTTTGCTAAGGAAGAAAAGCACCTTTTCAAATACTTGCTTATGAACGACGGTATGCACAAAACTGGAAAAGAGATGGACAGTTTCGATAATTCCGTTTTTATGATAATGAAAAATTTCGGGCTTTATAAAACCGACGCGGAAAAACTTCATTTGCAAATGTGGGTATTTGTGCACGGCGTCGCAAGTATGTATGCAACCGACTATATGGACTGGGACGAAGAATCCGTAAGCCAGCTTGTAAGCAGCGCTTACCGCGGCTTTATGGCGGACATAAAAGGAGAAAATAAATGATTATAGAAATAGAGGGATTGAAAAAATCGTTTAAGGACGTAAAGGCGGTTGACGGGCTTTCGTTCAATGTAAAGGAAGGCGAATTGTTTGCTTTTCTCGGCGTAAACGGCGCGGGCAAGTCAACTACCATTAATATAATAAGCGGTATACTTTCAAAAGACGAAGGTACGGTAAAAATTTGCGGACACGACGTTGAAACGGAAGCGGAAAAAATAAAAAGCGAGCTTGGCATAGTGTTTCAGAATTCCGTGCTTGATAAAAAAATGTCCGCATACGACAATTTAAAGTCGCGCGCCGGTCTTTACGGAATATACGGAGCCGAATTTAAAAACCGCCTTAGCGAAATGAGCGAATTGCTGGATTTAAAGGATATTTTAAAACGCCCCATAAACAAACTTTCCGGCGGGCAAAAACGCCGCATAGATATTGCCCGCGCGCTGTTTCATAATCCCAAATTGCTTATTTTAGACGAGCCCACTACGGGGCTGGACCCGCAAACACGCATAACAGTATGGAAAGTAGTGGATAAATTGAGGAAAGAACGCGGACTAACCGTTTTTTTGACTACGCATTATATGGAAGAAGCGGTAAACGCGGATTACGTAGTAATATTAGACAGAGGCAAAAAGGCTGCGGAAGGTACTCCGCACGACCTTAAAAACGAATATGCCAGCGATTTTATAAAGGTTTATAAGCATCTTGACGAAGCGGAAGAATATTTTTGCGCGGCAGGTAACAACATAAGGCGCGAACGCGATTACGTTGAAGCGGAATTGAAGTCCACCGCGGATGCTGTCGCGCATTTTAAAATACGTCCCGAATTTTTTGAAGATTTTGAAGTTTTAAAGGGCAATATGGACAACGTGTTTTTGAAAGTAACGGGTAAAGACTTAAAAGAGGTGTAAAAAATGAACGCCAAAACAGTTGAATTTAAAAAATTGGTTTCGCTTGTTTCCCGCAACACAAAGTGTTATTTTAAGGACAAATTTACATTTTTTATGTCTCTTATTACGCCGATTATACTTTTCATTCTTTTCGTTACGTTTTTAAGAAACGTGTATATCGAAAATTTTGAAAAGGTTTTTTCGGAAAACAATATCACGGTTAATCCTAAAATTATAAGCGGCTGCACAGGCGCGTGGCTTATGTCCTCAATACTCAGCGTAAGCGCGGTGACGGTTGCTTTTTGCTCGAATACTATAATGATTGACGATAAAATCAGTTCATCCGTCAACGATTTTAAGATTTCGCCCGTAAAAGGCGTAACTGTTTCGCTGTCTTACTTTATTTCCAACTTTATTGTGACGTTTATAGTTTTGATGGTAATTATGCTTATAGGGCATATTTATCTCGCCTGCGTCGGTTGGCATATGTCTGCGTCGGATACGCTTATGATTATTGTGGATGTAATCTGCGGAATACTTTTCGGAACGTTGCTTGCGGGCGTGGTTGAAAGTTTTATTTCCACTCAGGGCGGGCTTTCCGCCGTGTCTACGGCAGTTTCATCTATGTACGGATTTATTTGCGGGGCGTATATGCCTATTTCTTCGTTTGCGAAAGGCTTGCAAAACGTTTTGTCTTTGTTGCCAGGTATGTACGGAGTGGTAATAATCCGCAATCATTATTTAAACGGTTATATGAGCGCGTTCGTTGAAGAAATGCGCGCGGCTTCCGTTGACGAAAAAATTATCGAGCAAGTCATAAACGGTATGCGCGACAGTTTTGACGCGAATATTTACTTTTTCGGAACAAAAATTCCTCTCGGAGCAATGTACGGCATACTTTTGGGAACGTGCGCGGTGTTGCTTTTGGCGTTCGTCGCAATAGTATTATTAAAAAATAAAAGAAAATAGAGGCAGAAAATAAAATGAAAAAATACAAATTCGAGCACATTGTACTTAAAAACAACTATGTAACCAACGCGTGTCTATCCGAACACCGACAAATTATTTTGGATTATGCCGCAAAAGGTTACAAATACGCAGGATTTATTCCCACAAAGCAGGGACCTTCCGGCAAAGCGGTGGAAATAGATTTGATTTTTGAAGCGGACGGTGAATAATTCGTTGCATAAAACTAGATAAAGTAGTAAAATAAAACAAAAATTAACTGAAAGGAATTTTATTTATGCAGCAGGAAAGATTGAAAAAGTACGCTCATCTTATTGCCAAATGCGGTTTAAACGTGCAAAAAGGGCAAGAGGTAAATATAAGGTGCGGACTTGACCAGCCCGATTTTGTGGCTATGGTGGTTGAAGAATGTTATCTTGCGGGTGCTTCGCGCGTAAACGTAAAGTGGAATTATATGCCCGTAGACAAACTTAATTACAATTACAGAAGTTTGGAGACGCTTTCGGAAGTGACGGAAATTGAAAAAGCGGAACTTCAAAGAAGGGTGGACAAACTGCCTTGCAGGTTGTGGCTTGATTCCGACGACCCCGACGGACTTGACGGAACGGACAGCGAAAAAATTTCAAAGGCGAACAGGGCGCGTTTCCCCGTTATCAAACCTTATCGCGACGCGGTGGAAAATAAAGAGCAGTGGTGCATTGCGTCGGTTCCCGGCAAGGAATGGGCTTTAAAAGTTTTCCCCGACCTTTCTGCGGAAGAAGCGGTTGAAAAACTTTGGGAAGCTATTCTGGATACCTCGCGCGTGGACGAAGACCCCGTTGCTGCGTGGCAAAAGCACAATGAAAACCTTGCCCGTCGTTGCAAATTTCTCAACGATTATAAATTTTCAAGTCTTGAATATAAAAGCGCGAACGGAACGGACTTTAAAGTGGGCTTGAATCCCGTCGGCAAATTTTCCGGCGGCGGCGAAACGACTATCGGCAAAAATAAAGTGTATTTCAATCCCAATATTCCCAGTGAAGAAGTGTTCACTTCGCCTATGCGCGGCATTGCGGAAGGTATGGTTGTCGCCACAAAGCCTCTTTCATATCAGGGCAAACTTATTGAAAATTTCACCATACGTTTTGAAAACGGAAAAGCGGTGGAAGTGCACGCCGAAAAAAATCAGGACTTGCTTGAAAAGATGATTTCTATGGACGAGGGCGCCGCTTATCTCGGAGAGTGCGCGCTTATCGCGTACGATTCGCCCATTAACAATACGGGAATACTTTTTTACAACACGCTGTTCGACGAAAACGCAAGTTGTCATCTTGCGCTCGGCAGAGGCTTTAACGACTGCATAGAAAATTATGAAAACCTCACCGTAGAGGAATGTGAAAAACTCGGCGTAAACAGTTCAATGATTCACGTTGACTTTATGATTGGCAGTAAAGATATGTCTATCGTCGGCGTAACAAAGGACGGAAAACGCGTTAGCCTTTTCAAAAACGGAAACTGGGTAATTTAACAAAATACAATATAAAACGCAAAAAAACACGGCTGTTTGCCGTGTTTTTTTGCGTTTATTTAGTACTATGCGTGACATAAATGGCGAAATTAAGCCTGTTTTCTTAAAAAAGCGGCATCATATAATTTCCAAAACAAAAAATTTGAGGTACTGCGTTTCTTCCGCGTTTAACAGTGCGGGGTGGTCTGGCGCCTGCGTTTTTGTTTCGCAAAGCCTTACAATTCGCCCGCTTTCTCTCGCCGCTTCGGCAAGCATTTTTTCAAATAAATTTGTCGACATATAGTGCGAGCAGGAGCAAGTGATTAAAAATCCTCCGCTATTAACTATTTTCATTGCGCAAAGGTTAATGTCCTTGTATCCGCGGTAAGCGTCTTTTACTTCGTCCGCGGTTTTGCAAAAGGCGGGCGGGTCCAAAATGACCGTATCAAAACGCCTTTTGTTTTTTTTGAAGCCGCGCAGCACTTCAAAAACGTCGCCTTGCAGCGTGTTTATGTTTTCAATGCCGTTAAGTTTTGCGTTGTCTATTACGTTTTGCAACGCAAGAGGAGAGACGTCGCAGGCGGTTACGCTGTCCGCCGCCGTCGAAGCGTTCAGCGAAAATCCTCCGCTGTTGCAAAAACAGTCCAAAACTTCGCCCTTGCAGTACTTTCTCGCAGCAAACCTGTTTTCTTTCTGGTCCAAAAAATATCCCGTTTTTTGTCCGTTTTTCACGTCTACAAGCATTTTTAAGCCGTTTTCGGTTATTTCGCAATAATCGGGAACTTCTCCGTATAAAACTCCCTTAACTTCCGCCAAGCCCTCTTTTTTTCTTACCGAAACGTCGCTTCTTTCATAAATACCCTTCGGCGAAAAAAGTTTTATAAGACAGTCGCAAATAAGTTTTTTGCGCAAATCTATTCCCAGCGACAGGCACTGAATAACCAGAATGTCGGCGTATTTGTCCACAATCAGCGCGGGCAGATTATCGCTTTCGGCAAATACCGCGCGATAACAATTGTCATAGCCGAGTTTTTTGCGATAATCGTCGGCGGCTTTCAATCTTGAAAAATAAAAGTCTTCGTCGTCCGTTTCATCGCCGCGGATAAAAATTCTCACCAAAATTTTAGAGGAATGGTTTATATAGCCCTTGCCGATAAACCTTCCGTCGTTTGAGTAAACGGCGGCAAGCGCTCCGTTTTTGTCTTTTCCTTCTATTTTTGCAACTTCGTTGGCGTAAACCCAGCTGTGTCCGGCGCAAATGCGTTTTTCTTCGCCCTTTTTTAAATAAACTTTGTAAGCCATAAAATAAGATTAGCAAAATATGATAATAAATGCAATAAAAATTGCTTTTTATTTGCTTAAATGTTATAATCGTCTGCGTATGCGCAAATTGCTTAAATACTTAAAACATTATAAATTGCAGTCGGTGCTGGCGCCGCTGTTTAAACTGCTTGAAGCCTGCTTCGAACTTTTTGTTCCGCTGGTAGTCGCAGCGATAGTAGACAACGGAATAGAGGGCGGCGCGGGCGTAAGTTACGTTGTGTACGCGTGCTTGATTTTGCTTGCGCTGGGCGTTGTCGGACTTATAAGCGCGGTTTCCGCGCAATACTTTGCCGCGCGCGCCGCAGTCGGTTTTTCAAAGGAACTGCGCCACGACTTGTTTGCAAAAATGCAGTCGCTGTCCTACCGCGATATCGACGGCTTGGGCACTGGCGGAATGATTACCAGAATGACCAGCGACGTAACTCAGGTGCAAAACGGCGTAAATATGGTTTTACGCCTGTTTATGCGTTCGCCGTTTATTGTATTCGGCGCTATGGTAATGGCGTTTTTGATAGATACCGCAGCGGGCGGGGTATTTGCCGTTTCGATAGCGTTGCTTTGCATAGTCGTATTCGGAATAATGTTAATAAGTATTCCTCTTTATAAAAAAGTTCAGAATAATCTTGACAAAGTAACCGTATCCACGCGCGAAACGCTTACGGGCGCAAGGGTTATAAGGGCTTTTTGCAAAGAGGAAGACGAAATTGCCGAGTATAATCAAAGAAACGATAAACTTACAAAATCTCAGTTGTTCGTCGGCAAAATTTCCGCGTTGATGAATCCTTTGACGTATGCCATAATTAACGCGGCTATCGTTGTTCTTCTGTATACCGGCGCGCTTAAAGTCAACGTAGGTGCGCTTTCGCAAGGACAGGTAATAGCGTTGTATAACTATATGTCGCAAATACTTGTCGAACTTATCAAACTTGCCAACCTAATAATAACGGTTACAAAATCGTTTGCGTGCGCAGGCAGAATTACCGAAATTTTAGAAATGCAGCCTTCGCTTGTTCACGGAACGGATATATCAAACTGCGGCGAAACGGCGGGTGCAGAGCAGCCGTTTATCAAATTTGACAACGTTTCGGTAAACTACGGCAACGCCGCGGTTGACGCGCTGGAAAACGTCTCTTTTACTGTTGAACGCGGCGAAACCGTGGGAATTATAGGCGGTACGGGCGCGGGCAAAACCACGCTTGTAAATATGCTGCCTCATTTTTACGACGTGCGCGAAGGAGCGGTGTTTGTGGATGGTAAAAACGTCAACGCCTACGGCGACGAGCAACTGCGTGAAATTTGCGGTATCGTCCCTCAGCGCGCGGTGTTGTTTGAAGGAACCATCCGCGAAAATATGCAATGGGGCAAAAACGACGCGACCGATGAAGAAATTTACGCCGCCATACAAACCGCACAGGCAGCGGACGTTATAAAAGCGAAGGAAAAAGGGCTTGACGAAATTGTTGAGCAAGGGGGCAAAAATTTTTCCGGCGGTCAGCGTCAAAGGTTGACTATTGCCCGCGCTCTCGTCAAAAAACCGCAGATTTTAATTCTGGACGACAGCGCTTCCGCGCTGGACTATGCAACCGACGCGGCGTTAAGACAGTCGCTTAAAAAACTTGATTATTCTCCGACGGTCTTCATTGTTTCGCAACGCACTTCCTCAATAAGGCACGCGGACAAAATAATAGTGCTGGACGGCGGAAAAATGGTCGGTTTCGGCACTCACGACGAACTTTTGAAAAACTGCGAAGTTTACAGTGAAATACATTATTCGCAATACAGGAAGGAGGACGCGCAAAATGGCTGACGGTTCTTCCAAAATTATACTTAAACGTATTTTAAAACAACTTAAAGGTTATAAACTTTGGCTTGCGGCTACCATATTTTTTGCGCTTGTAACCGTGGCTGGCACCATAGTAGTGCCTATGTTTTTCGGGCAGGTTATCGACTTGCTTAACCTTGAAGTTTACCCTAAAATAGATTTCGGTAAAATATTTACCAAATTTATTTATATTGCGGTTTGCATAGGCATAACTTGCGTTGCACAGTGGCTTATGGGCGTTATAAACAACCGCATAACTTTCCATATAGTAAAAGACATACGCGAAGAAGCGTTTGCAAATATCCAACGTTTGCCGCTTAAATTTATTGACGCGCATTCTTACGGCGACATAGTTGGGCGCAATATCGCTGACGTCGACCAGTTTGCCGACGGTTTGCTTATGGGCTTTACCCAGCTGTTCACCGGCGTTCTTACAATAATCGGCACGCTTGCTATAATGTTTGTGCTTAACTGGATTATCGCGCTTATCGTGTTTGTTTTAACGCCGCTTTCACTTTTCGTTGGCAAATACATTGCTTCGCATACCTATTCAATGTTTAAACTTACGTCCGAAATCAGGGGCGAGCAGACGGCTTTTATTGACGAAATGGTCGGCAACCTGAAAGTTGTGCAAGCCTTCGGGCGGGAAGACGAAAATATGGAAAAATTCGACGAAGTAAACGAAAGGCTTACAAAAGCTTCGTTAAAATCGATTTTCTATTCGTCCCTTCCCAATCCAACAACGCGCTTTGTAAACTCCATAGTTTACGCCGCGGTTATTCTTGCCGGCGCGCTTATTTTAATACTGGATAACGGTTGGGCTATAATTCCCGCGTCTTTTTCCGTGGGAATGCTTACAAGCCTGCTTGCATACGTAAATCAGTACACAAAACCTTTTAACGAAATTTCGGGAGTTATTACCGAATTGCAAAACGCGGTAGCCTGCGCGGGAAGAATTTATGAAGTAATAGACGAAATTCCGCAGGTGCCGGACAGTCCCGAAGCGGAAATTATGGATAGCGCCGAAGGAAATATAGACTTTAAAAACGTATATTTTTCTTACACGGCGGACAAAAAACTTATTGAAAATCTTAATATAAGCGCAAAAGCGGGGCAGCGTATAGCGATAGTAGGGCCCACCGGTTGCGGTAAAACCACGTTAATAAACCTGCTTATGCGTTTTTACGACCCTACGGGCGGAAACGTTTACGTTGACGGGAAAGACGTGCTTAAAATTACAAGAAAATCGTTGCGTAAAAATTACGGTATGGTTTTGCAGGATACGTGGCTTAAAAGCGGAACCGTGCGCGAAAATATAGCGATGGGCAAGCCCGACGCAACCGATGACGAGATTATAGCGGCGGCAAAGGCGGCGCATTCGCATAAGTTCATTATGCAGCTTTCGGAAGGTTACGATACCGTACTTGCGGAGGACGGCGGCAACCTTTCGCAAGGACAAAAACAGTTGCTGTGCATTACCAGAATTATGCTTTGCCTTCCGCCGATGCTTATTTTGGACGAGGCGACATCTTCAATAGACACCCGCACCGAGCAGCGTATTCAGCGCGCGTTTGCAAAACTTATGAAGGGCAGAACAAGCTTTATCGTAGCGCACAGACTTTCCACCATAAAAGAGGCGGACTTGATTTTGGTTATGAACAAGGGAAACATAATCGAGCAGGGCACTCACGAAGAATTGCTTGCAAAGGACGGGTTTTACGCAAAACTTTACAACAGTCAGTTTGCGGTTTAATTTGCAGGCGCAATAAAACTGTTTAAATAAAGTTTCGCGCGCGTACGCACTTAAATAAAAAATAATTTATACGGAGAATATATGTTACAGGTAAACAACGTTTCACTGCAATACGGCAGCAAAAAATTGTTTGAGGACGTCAATTTAAAATTTAATAAGGGCAATTGCTACGGAATAATCGGCGCGAACGGTGCCGGAAAATCCACTTTTTTAAAGGTGCTCAGCGGTGAAATAGAGCCGAACAAGGGCGACGTGACGTTGGATAAAACGGAAAGAATGTCCGTTTTGCAGCAAAACCAGAATGCTTACGACAACGTTACCGTTTTGCGCGCGGTTATGCTTGGGCACAAACGACTTGTCGATATTATGGACGAAAAGGACGCTTTGTACGCAAAAGCCGATTTTACGGAAGCGGACGGCGTGCGCGCAAGCAATCTTGAAAGCGAATTTGCCGAATTGGGCGGCTGGGAAGCGGAGTATGAGGCGCAGACCTTGTTAAGCGCGCTTGATATTACCGAAGAATATCACGATATGCTTATGGCGGACCTTGATGCGAAACTTAAAATAAAAGTTTTGCTTGCGCAGGCGCTTTTCGGCAATCCCGACGTGCTTTTGCTTGACGAGCCTACAAACAACCTTGATATAAAAACTGTTCGCTGGCTTGAAAACTATTTGATGGACTTTGAAAATACCATAATAATAGTTTCTCATAACCGCCATTTCTTAAATAAGGTATGCACGCACATTTGCGACGTCGATTACGGCAAGATAAATATGATGCTTGGCAATTACGATTTCTGGTACGAAACAAGTCAGCTTCTTGCCCGTCAGCAGCGCGACCAGAACAAGAAAAACGAGCAGCGCGCAAAAGAATTGCAGGAGTTTATCGCAAGGTTTGCCGCAAACGCTTCAAAATCCCGTCAGGCGACTTCCCGCAAAAAAGAACTTGAAAAACTTACCATTTCGGACTTTAAACCGTCGTTGAGAAAATACCCCTATATCGATTTCAAATTCGAAAAAGATATAGGCAACGATATTCTTATGGTAGAGGGGCTTACGAAAAAAGGATTTTTCGAAGACGTTTCTTTCACTGTTCAACGAGATGAAAAAATAGGCGTTGTTTCGGACAAAAGCACAACCGTTTCTATGCTTTACGACGTGTTGACAGGCAAGGTTCAGCCCGACGGCGGCACAATCAGATGGGGTAAGACCATAAACGTTTCTTACTTCCCCGAAAACAATAACGAGTATTTTCAGGGTTGCCCGCTTTCGTTGGTGGATTGGTTAAGTCAGTATTCGAAAGACCATTACGAAGAATATCTGCGCGGTTGGCTTGGCAGAATGTTGTTTTCCGGCGAGGAGGCGCTTAAACAGGCGAAAGTATTGTCCGGCGGAGAGAAAGTGCGCTGTATGCTTGCAAAAATGATGCTTGAAGGCAGCAACTTCCTTATTTTTGACGAACCTACAAACCATCTTGACCTTGAATCCATAACCGCTCTTAACAACGGAATGAAGAATTTTAAAGGTTGTATGCTGTTCACTTCGCACGACCAGGAACTTATGAACACCGTCGCCAACAGAATAATAGAAATAAACGGTACAAAGCGCTTTGACAAGGGTGTGACATACGACGAATATATTGATATAATTACTCAATAATTTATGGCGTTCGACAAAATATAACATAATATTGTAAAATATTACAGAATAATTTAAAATATTTTTACCATTATTTTACAAAATTACTTTACTTTTGCAAATACGTGTATTATAATCCTCTCGTACTAAAAAATTCGAGAGGATATTATGAAGACCACAAATATAGCAATTTTTGAGAATAACGAGGAGTTTGTAAACGAAATTAAATCGCATATATCAGAGATGGAAGGGTTTGATGTTTGTGCGGTTTCGGCAAACGGAAACGCCGCTTGCGAATTGGTGGCGGCGGTAAAACCGGACGTGGCAATCGTTGATTTAGTACTTATTGGGCTTGACGGTTTCGGCGTCCTTGATTACATAAGGGAAAACCGTCCCGAGTGTTTAACTATTGCCATAGGCAGTTTTGTAGACGACAAAATAATTAACGAAGCTATTGACCACGGAGCGGTGTATTATCTTGCAAAACCCGTCCGTTCGGAAACGCTTATGGACAGAATACGCGATTTGTCCAGCAATAAATCCATTGAATATAAAGTCACTTCGGATATGCGCGACAAGCGAAAAATCAGTTCGCTTGACGAAAAAATAAGCAATATATTCATAACCATAGGAATTCCGCCTCACATAAAAGGATTTGCGTATTTGAGAGAGGGAATAAAGATGGCGGTGGACGAGCCCAACATTATAAATATGGTTACGAAGGAGTTATATCCGAGTATAGGCAAAAAGTTCAATACCACGGCAAGCAAAGTCGAAAGGGCTATACGCCACGCTATCGAAGTTGCGTGGAACCGAGGCAGAGCGGACGCAATAAGTTCTATTTTCGGAGCAAGAGTATACATAGGCAGCGAACGACCCACTAACAGCGAATTTATCGCGCTTGTTGCAGACAAACTTATTTTGGAGTCGTTCAAATAATTTTTATAAGACCGGTATGAAAAAAAGTCGGGTGACTAAAATAAGGCGTCTTGCGGAAATCAATCCGCAAGGCGCTCTTTGTTTGATAATATAATAATAGTAAAAGTAATATTTAAATTGTTTTATAAATCGCTTGATTTTTGCCGCCGTCCGTTATATAATAACATAGCTTTCGCCGGTGTGGTGGAATTGGCAGACGCGCGGGACTCAAAATCCCGTGGTAGCGATACCGTGTGGGTTCGACCCCCACCACCGGCACCATAAAAATAAATCCGAACCGGGGTTTTATTCAAAACGTACGGTTCGGATTTATTTTTTTATAGTTTTAATCTTTTCATCTGTAAAAAGTAAAAACGTGAGGTAAAAATTTTTAAAGCGGGAATAATATGCCCAAGCGATGCCGAGAATAATCTGGGTTTACCGCTTATCGAAAATGCCGTGAAAAAAACGGCGATACGCGTAAAACTTATTTAGGTAGAATGTTACGGGTGATAATTTTATAGTTGAAGAAGGCGCAAGTACTTAATTTTGCGGATAACGTATAAAAATGTTTGTTTGCTATTGATTTAAAAATAAAAAAGTGTTAAATTAGTTATATGGAAAAACTCGTTTTAATTGACGGAAACAGTCTGTTGAACAGAGCGTTTTATGCAACGCCGGTATTTACAACCCGCAGCGGAGAGCCGACAAACGCTATTTTCGGATTTTGTAAATTTCTGTTTAAAATTTTACAGGACGTAAAGCCTGAATATATGGTTGTCGCGTTCGATTTGAAGGCGCCTACATTCCGTCATAAAATGTACGACGGATATAAAGCCACGCGCAAGGGTATGCCGGACGAACTTGCCGCGCAGCTTGAACCTTTGAAAACGCTTTTGCACGCTATGAATATACGCATATGCGAAAAGGAAGGAATAGAGGCGGACGATATTTTAGGAACGTTATCCAACAAGTTCGACGTGCACAGTTACGTTTATACGGGCGACAGGGATGCCTATCAGTTGGTAGACGAGCGTACCGACGTCTATTATACAAAGCGCGGCGTTACCGATTTGCTTCGGCTGAACATAGCGAATTTCAAAAGCGAAACGGGACTTAACCCCTTGCAGATAATCGACTTGAAAGCGTTGCAAGGCGATAAGTCGGACAATATTCCCGGCGTTCCCGGCATCGGCGAAAAAACCGCTAACGATTTACTTTTAAAGTACTCCGATTTAAACGGAATTTACGCAAATATAGACGAGTTAAAGGGCTCCGTCCGTGAAAAATTGCTTAAAGATAAAGAACTTGCTTATCTTTCGTACAAACTCGCCACAATAGACAGAAATTGCGATTTGGACGTAAAACTTGAAGATTGCAAGGCGCCCGTAAAATTCGGCGCGGAAGTAAAAAGACTTTTTACCGACTTCGAATTCAGAAGTTTTATGACGTTGGATATTTTCGACGAGGAGCGCGCAACCGCCGTCGTCAAGGAAAAAGTTTATCCTCAAAAAATTATTTGCGACAATATTCAAACCATAATCGGCGCGATTGAAGAAAACCGCGAGTTTGCGGTGGTATTGGAAGCGGAAGGCGCCGAAATCTATTGCGGTGATAAGCAATATTCTCTTTCGATTAAAGACGACTTGTTAAATGCAAACGCAATTATTTACGGCGATTTTATAGCGGTGTTAAGCGCCGTGTATTCAAATCCGCAAAATAAAGTAATTGCTTTCGACTATAAATCTCAGCTTCATATTCTTAAAAAATTTGATATTGACGCGGCGTGCAAATTCGACGATTTATCCGTGGCAAAATATCTTTGCGATTATACGGCTGCTGCGTTGAACTTGAAGGACTTGTGCGAATATTGTCTTTACGATTATAATTATTCCGCGTTTGCCGTAAACGAACTTTTTGCGGAGTACTACGACAAACTTAAAAGCGAAAATATGCTGTCGCTTTACGAGGACATAGAAAAACCGCTTGTTACGGTGCTTTTCAAAATGGAACAAAACGGCGTAAAAGTCGGTATGGACGGACTTGAAACGCTGTCAAAGCAGTATCAATCGCTGATAGAAGAATACAGAAAAAAGATTTACGCGGGTTGCGGAAAGGAGTTTAATATAAACTCCCCCGCGCAACTTGCGGAAGTTTTGTATGAAAATTTAGGCATAACCGAAGTTAAAAAGAAGAAGACGGGCAAATATTCTACCGCGGCGGAAGTACTTGAAAAACTTGCGGACAAACACGCGGTAGTTGCCGATATATTGAAGTTCAGAATGTATCAAAAACTCAATTCAACGTATATCGAAGGGTTCCGTCCGCTTATAGACAAAAAATCGGGAGTGATACACACAACATTTCACCAGACAGCAACATCGACGGGCAGGCTTTCAAGTTCAAATCCTAACTTGCAGAATATTCCCATCAGAGAGGACGAAGGTCGGGAGTTAAGAAAAATTTTTGTCGCCCGCGAAGGAAACGTGTTTATCGACGCCGATTATTCGCAGATAGAGTTAAGACTGCTGGCGCATTTTTCAGGCTGTAAAGAACTTATCGAAGCGTATAACGGAGGTGTGGATATTCACGCCGTAACCGCTTCGCAAGTGTTTGAAGTGCCTTTGGATGAAGTTACTCCAAAAATGCGCAGAGAGGCAAAGGCGGTAAACTTCGGCATAATTTACGGCATAAGCGACTTCGGACTTTCAAAAAATCTCAATATTTCGGTTGCAACGGCAAAAGGGTATATAGAAAAATATTTTCAAACATACAGCGCGGTTAAAGATTATATGAACGCGAACGTGGCTTACGCAAAGGAGCACGGTTGCGTTTGCACGCTTACGGGCAGAAAGCGTGTGATTCCGGAAATAAATTCGCCCAATTTCAATTTGCGGCAGTTCGGCGAGCGCGCGGCTATGAATATGCCTTTGCAGGGTTCCAGCGCCGATATAATTAAAATTGCTATGATAAACGTTTTCAATGCGCTTAAAGCCGAGGGGCTGAAAACGCAGTTGATATTGCAGGTGCACGACGAACTTGTTTTGGAAGCGCCGAAAGACGAAGCGGAAAAAGCCGCTCAAATTTTAAAGCAATGTATGGAAAACGCGGTAAGTTTAAAAGTTCCGCTTACGGTTGAAGTGCATACGGGGAAGACGTGGTATGACGCAAAATAGCGTAAAAATTGCGGTAACGGGCGGAATGGGAAGCGGAAAATCGGCTGTCTGCGGTTTTCTGCGTGCGGAAGGTTATCCCGTTTTCTCCTGCGATGAAATTTATGCCGAATTGTGCGCCAATCCGCAATTTTTGCAAAAAATAAGCGCAAATTTCGGTGACGTTTTAACTTCTGACGGTGCTTTGGACAAGAAAAAACTTGCAAATAAAGTTTTCGGCGATAAAAACTTGCTTAAAAAACTTGAAGAAATAACTCACCCCGCAATAATGCACCAACTTTTTAAGCGTGCGTCCTTGCGCGGATTAAACTTTTGCGAGGTTCCTTTGCTTTTTGAAAAGGGATTTCAAAAGTATTTTGACGCCGTTATAGTGGTGCTAAGGGACAAAAACGAAAGAATTGCCGCCGCCGTTAAAAGAGACGGCTCGGATGAAAAATCCGTCGTCCTGCGTATGCAAAATCAGATTGATTACGACAATTACGATTTTACAAAGTATTACGTTATCAACAACGCCGGCAATTTGGATAATCTTAAAGAAAAGACTAAGGAAATTCTTTGCTTAATAAACAAATCTTTATAATAAAAATTTTGAATTTAGCGTTGAATTTGGCTTGACATCCAACTTAAAATATTATAGAATTTACCTTGCTTTTAAGATTGCACTCGTGGCGGAATTGGCAGACGCGCAAGACTAAGGATCTTGTGGTAACTCCATGCAGGTTCAACCCCTGTCGAGTGCACCAGATTAATTTTAATCCGAACGAGCGCTTTTGTTGGGCGTGCCGTTCGGGTTTTTTTCATAATAAACGCAAATTTTAAGGGTTTGGCAATGAAAAATTTTTGGGGATTTTACGATAACGGTATTTATCGCGTAGGTTGTAACGGCGCGACGATTTATGTATATGATAACAGCGATAACGAACTCGGCAGAATTAAAGTTAAACCTTCCGTGTATTGCGGCGCGTTTCAGCCCGATACAAATATTTTTGTCGCAAAAGCGGTGGAAGGCAGGCTGTTTGTCTGTGATTTGTCAAAAATGAAAATTATTAAAAAAATTTTCATAACCAATCGTTGTCCGCAGGACGACGGGTTCGATTTTTCTCCCGACGGTAAGTTTTTTTATAATATCGAACGCCGCGAACATACCACACAAACACAATTGACGGTATACCGTACGTCTGATTACGAAGCGGAAAAAGCGCTTTTTTGCGACAAAACGGATATAGTTTTAAAGGAAATGGAGTTTGACGCGCAAACGGGCGAATGTTACGTTTTGGGATTTATGCGCAGAATTGAGGACGGAGTAATTTCAAACGGTTTTGTAGGCAAGTTCGACGGTTCGGAAATTTCGGAAGTTAAAGCCTTGGAAATTGCCGCCTTTGAGGATTTACAAACCTATAAAGAGTGGCAGCGGTTCGGCTTTACAAATCAAAAGGCAAAATGGAGCCTTGATTACCGTCCGAAGTATGCAAATTGTCCGCATTTTACCCTGAAACAATTTTATGACGGATTACAAGCAAACTGTTAGTAAAATATGATATAAAAAACGGTTTAAGCGGCAAATTCGGGTTTGGCGCCGTTTTTATACTTGCGTATATTAATTTGTAAAAAATTAAAAGTTTGGTATTGATTTTGCGGCGATTAAATTATATAATATATTCGCAGTCGAAAAAGCCCGCGCTTAATTGTTTTTTGTGTAATTAAACCGACGGTTTAAACGGCTGTTAAAGCGTATAAATAACGGCTCAGGCGACGTTACGCGCGTTTTTGTTTTAAACTAACCTAAAATTGTTAAAAATCACAAATAGCGTTAAAAGTCGAAAATTTGCTTTTCGGTTATTGACTTATGATTTTTAATTTGATAAAATTTTATCGAATTAGACGTGCGGAAATAATCCGAACAGTTTAAATGCAGGTTTTTACAAAAATAAAGGTATATTAATTTTTAGGAGAATGCCATGAATTTTAAGTTAAATTACGAAATTTGCGACGGCGTTGAAAAGTTGGAAAGAGAAATTGCGAGAGTACGCAAGGCTCAGCAACAGTTTGCAACGTTTTCGCAGGAACAGGTGGACAAAATTTTCTTTGCCTGCGCGGTTGCCGCAAACAAAGCAAGGATTCCTCTTGCAAGACTTGCCGTTGAAGAAACGGGTATGGGCGTTGTTGAAGATAAAGTTATCAAAAATCACTACGCCGCCGAATACATTTACAACAAATACCGCACGGTTAAAACCTGCGGAGTTATAGAGGAAGATAAGGCTTACGGCACAATAAAAATCGCCGACCCTATCGGCATTGTCGGCGCGGTAATTCCCACCACAAACCCCACGTCCACGGCAATTTTTAAAACTTTGCTTTGCCTTAAAACGCGTAACGGCTGTATAATAAGTCCCCATCCCCGCGCAAAAAATTCAACGATTGCCGCGGCGAAAATTGTTTATGAAGCGGCTGTTGAAGCAGGCGCTCCCGAAGGAATTATCAGCTGGATTGACGTGCCCAGTCTTGATATGACGGCGCTTTTGATGAAGGAAGTGGATACAATTCTTGCAACCGGCGGTCCCGGTATGGTTAAAGCGGCTTATTCAAGCGGTAAACCCGCAATCGGCGTTGGCGCGGGCAACACTCCTGCGATTATCGACGAAAGTGCGGACGTTTTGCTTGCGGTAAACTCAATAATCCATTCCAAAACTTTTGATAACGGTATGATTTGCGCTTCCGAGCAGTCGGTTATAGTCGCAAATAAAATATACGACAAAGTCAAAAAAGAATTCGCTTTGCGCGGTTGCTATTTCCTTAAAGGCGAAGAACTTGACAAAGTCAGAAAGACTATAATCATAAACGGTTCGCTCAACGCGAAAATAGTAGGTCAAAGCGCGAAGAAAATTGCTACGCTTGCCGGGGTGGACGTTCCCGACGCCGCAAAAATTCTTATAGGCGAAGTGGACAGCGTGGAACTTTCCGAGGAATTCGCTCACGAAAAACTTTCTCCCGTGCTTGCAATGTACCGTGCCGAAAATTTTGCGGACGCTCTTAACAAGGCGGAAAAACTTATTGCGGACGGCGGATACGGACATACCTCGTCGCTTTATATAAACGTTACTACCGGCAAGGAAAAGATTGAAGAATTCGGCGAAAGAATGAAAACCTGTCGTATTCTTATAAACACTCCTTCGTCCCACGGCGGTATCGGCGATTTGTACAACTTCAAACTTGCGCCTTCGCTTACGCTCGGGTGCGGAAGCTGGGGCGGGAACTCGGTTTCCGAAAACGTTGGAGTAAAACATCTTTTAAATATAAAAACCGTTGCCGAAAGGAGAGAGAATATGCTGTGGTTCAGAGCGCCCCAGAAAGTATATATAAAGAAAGGATGCCTGCCCGTCGCGCTTGACGAATTAAAGACGGTTATGGGCAAGAAAAAAGCGTTTTTGGTAACCGACAGTTTCCTGTACAACAACGGATTTACCAAGTGCATTACTGACAAACTCGACGAAATGGGTATAGCCCATCAGACGTTCTTCGACGTCGCTCCCGACCCCACGCTTGCCTGCGCGATAGAAGGCACAAAGCAGATGAAAGCGTTTGCGCCCGACACTATAATAGCGCTCGGCGGCGGCAGCGCAATGGACGCGGCTAAAATTATGTGGGTTATGTACGAGCATCCCGAAGTTGACTTTATGGATATGGCTATGCGCTTTGTGGATATAAGAAAGCGTATTTACACCTTCCCCAAAATGGGCGAAAAAGCATACTTTATCGCTATTCCCACCTCGGCGGGTACCGGCTCGGAAGTTACGCCTTTCGCGGTTATTACCGACGAAAAGACGTGCGTAAAATATCCCCTTGCCGATTACGAACTTATGCCCAATATGGCTGTAATAGATACCGATTTGCATATGTCGGCTCCTAAGGGACTTACCGCCGCTTCCGGTATTGACGCGGTTACCCACGCTTTGGAAGCATACGCTTCGGTTATGGCTACCGATTATACCGACGGACTTGCTTTGCAGGCTTTGAAAGTAATATTCAAATATCTTCCTTCCGCTTATGATAACGGACAGACGGACGTGGAAGCAAGAGAGAAAATGGCAAATGCTGCAACTATGGCTGGTATGGCGTTTGCAAACGCATTCCTCGGCGTATGCCACTCTATGGCGCATAAACTCGGCGCGTTCCATCATTTGCCCCACGGCGTTGCAAACGCGCTTATGATTGACGAAGTTATCAGGTTCAACTCTGCGGAAGCGCCCGCAAAAATGGGCACGTTCAGCCAGTACGCTTATCCCAAAACTTTAAGAAGATATGCGGAAGTTGCCGAAGGGCTTGGCATAAGCGGTAAAAACGACGAAGAAAAGGTAAACAACCTTATTAAAGCGATTGATAAACTAAAATCGCAAGTCGGCATCAAAAAGTGCATCAAAGACTACGGCATAGACGAAAAAGATTTCCTTGACCGTCTTGACGATATGGTAGAGCAGGCGTTTGACGACCAGTGCACGGGCGCCAATCCCAGATATCCTTTGATGAGCGAAATCAAGCAGATGTATCTCAACGCATACTACGGAAAATAAGGAGGAAAAATAAATGAATAAGCAAAATCTGGTTTTTGAAAGACCCGACAAAAAGATTTACCGCGACGGCGATAAACTTATCAAGGTTTTTGACGAAAGCTATTCCAAAGCAAACATTCTTAACGAGGCTTTGAATCACGCAAGGGTTGAGGAGACGGATTTAAACGTTCCCAAACTTCAAGCGGTGCAGGTTGTGGACGGCAAATGGGCGATTATTCTCGATTATATCGAGGGAAAGACGTTGCAGGATTTAATGGACGCTCATCCCGAAAAGGAAGACGAATATTTAAATCTTTTTGTCGACTTGCAGTTGAACGCGCTTTCCAAAAAAGTGCCTATGCTCAATAAATTGAGAGATAAATTTCAGGCGAAAATTTCCGCTACGGCAGATATACTTGACGCAACCACCCGTTACGATTTGCATACCCGTCTTGACTCTATGCCTAAACACACTCACTTGTGCCACGGCGACTTTAACCCTACAAATATTATAATCACAAAGGACGGCACTCCGTATATAATCGACTGGTCGCACGCAACGCAGGGCAACTCGTCGGCGGACGTGGCAAGAACGTATCTTTTGTTTTATCTTGCGGGTAAAGAAGCCCTCGGCGACAAATACTTAAAACTTTTCTGCAAAAAAAGCGACATCGCCATTCAGTACGTTCAGCGCTGGATACCTATTGTTGCGGCATCCCGCCTTACAAAAGCACCCAAAGCGGAGGAAGAATTCCTTCGCCGCTGGATTGACGTTGTTGAATACGAATAATTTAAATTTTTAATTAAAAGGCTTGGCATAAAACCGAGCCTTTTGTATTTTACAATTGCAATTTATTTTGTAACAAAACGCCGATTATAAACTGACGTATAACGTCTATAAGTCGGGTGTAAAGGAAAAACCAATGAAAAAAATTATGTGCTTTGCCGCCGTAGAATTTGTCGACGACCCGAATGTTAAGGGAATGACTTACTGGTATTTATGCGATTTCGAAAGCGTTAAAGAGGGGAGTAAAGCGATTGCGCCGTTAGGCAGACACAATAACGAGCAAACGGGTATTGTAAGAAAAGTTATTTTCGCCGACGAAAGCGGCGCGCCTTTTCCGTTGCAATATATAAAAAAAATAAGAAAAATTTTATAATAAAAATCCCCCGACGGATAAAATCAGTCGGGGGGTTTATCTTTGTTTAATTAAAAATGTAGATTACGGTCTTTGACCCATTCCGCCTTCCAAAGTAAGCGTTTCGCCCGACATATATTTAAAGTCAGGTGAAGCAAGCTGAACGCACACTCTGCCGATTTCAAGTTCGGAATTGCCGTAATGTCCCATAGGCGGCATATGCACGTTTGCAGCAAACGCTTCGGGGTTATATTCTTTCCATTGTTCAAGTTGGGATGTCCAGGCAAGCGGACATATTACGTTTACGTTTATGCCGTCTTTGCCCCATTCAGTCGCAGCAACGCGGGTAAGTCCGCGTATGCCCTCTTTTGCGGCGGCGTAGGCGCACTGTCCGTAGTTGCCGAAAAGTCCCGCGCCGCTTGCAAAATTTATAACCGAACCCTTTGTCTTGCAAAGGTGGGGGTAACAAGCTTTCATATAATAAAATGCGGAGTATAATCCCGAATAAAGCGCCAAATCAAATTGCTCGGTGGTGTGGTTTGCAAGCGTAACGCCTGAGGCGGAAGCCTGCGCGTTGTTAATCAAAACGTCTATTCTGCCGAATTCCGCAATAGTTTTGTTGACTACGTCATTAACCGTTTTTTCGTTGTCCGCGCCGGAGTTTATATCCGCCGCTAAAATAAGCACCTTTATTTTGTAAAGTCTTTCAAGTTCTTCCTTTGCTTCTTCAAGTTTTTTAACGTTTCTTCCAGTCAATACAAGATTTGCGCCTTCCTTTGCGTAAGCTATTGCAATTCCGTAACCAATCGAGCCTGCCGAACCGTCCTTTAAAGGCGCCGCGCGCCCACCGCCTGTAATAATTGCCGTTTTGCCCTTTAAAAAGCCCATAATTTTTCTCCTTATAAATAAATTAAAACTTTCCAAATCAGTTGTTTTGGTATTTTAATTTTAACACTTTTTGGCATTATGTCAATAGCAAGAAATATAATGGCGAAATATGATATTGACAGTTAGTTGCGCAAGTGATAAAATAAGAAAAAAGTTTAACAAATATATTCCGCAAGGAGTGCAATATGTATAAAATAGTAAAAAAGCGGGAACTCAACTCGACCGTAACTATGATGGATATTTACGCGCCGCTTGTAGCAAAAAAAGCGCAGGCGGGGCAGTTTATTATTTTACGAGTGGATGAAGAAGGCGAAAGAATACCTTTGACCGTCGCCGGTTTTGACAGAGAGGCGGGCACGGTAAAAATTATTTTCCAAATTGTCGGCGCCACTACGATGATGCTTAACGCCAAAAACGAGGGGGAAAGCATAACGGATTTTGTAGGACCTTTGGGCTGCCCCACCCGTACAGACGGAGTAAAAAAAGTTTGTATTGTGGGCGGAGGCGTCGGCTGCGCAATAGCGTTGCCCGTTGCGCAAAAGTTTAAATCGCTCGGGTGCGAAGTTCATTCTATCATAGGTTTCAGAAGCAAAGATTTGCTTATTCTCGAAGACGAGTTTGCAGCCTGTTCGGATAAACTTACAATTATGACGGACGACGGCAGTTACGGGCGCCAAGGCGTGGTTACCGTGCCGTTGAAAGAGGCGATTGAAAGCGGCGAAAAGTATGACGAAGTTATAGCAATAGGACCGCTTGTTATGATGAAGTATGTGGTTGCCACTACAAAGCCGTTTAATATAAAAACTACCGTTTCTATGAATCCCATTATGATTGACGGAACGGGTATGTGCGGCGGCTGTCGGCTTACCGTCGGCGGAAAGACGAAATTTGCGTGTGTGGACGGACCGGACTTTAACGGGTTTGAAGTTGATTTTGACGAGGCGACAGCCCGTGCGGACGCTTACGCGCAATTTGAAAAAGCGGAAAGAGAAAAGTTTTGCAATCTTTTCAAAAAGGAGGCAAATTAATGGCTTTACAACCTCAAAAACACCCTATGCCTGTGCAAAAGCCGGAGGTAAGGGCAAAAAATTTTGAAGAAGTTGCGCAAGGTTATGACGAAAAAACGGCGGTAGCGGAAGCGCAAAGGTGTTTAAATTGCAAAAATAAACCCTGCGTAGAGGGTTGTCCTGTAAATATCGCCATTCCGGACTTTATTTCCAAAGTAAAGACGGGTGATTTTGAAGAAGCATACAATATTATTTCGCAAAGTTCGTCCTTGCCCGCCGTGTGCGGCAGAGTTTGCCCTCAGGAAACGCAGTGCGAAAGCAAGTGCACGTTGGGCATAAAATTTCAACCCGTCGGCATTGGCAGGATAGAAAGGTTTGTTGCGGACTGGCACAACGCAAATTATAAGGGAGAACCCAAAATTCCCGCGCAAAACGGACATAAAGTTGCGGTAGTCGGCTCGGGACCTTCGGGACTGACTTGCGCTGGCGATTTGGCAAAAAAGGGATATAAAGTGACCGTGTTCGAGGCGCTGCACCTTGCGGGCGGCGTGCTTGTTTACGGCATACCGGAGTTCAGACTACCAAAAAAAATAGTCGAAAAAGAAGTTGAAACGCTTAAAAAATACGGAGTAGACATTGAAACCAACGTTGTAATAGGCAAAACCGTAACCGTTGACGAACTGTTTGAAGAAGGTTACGAAGCGGTATTTATAGGCTCGGGAGCAGGGCTGCCTAGGTTTATGGGAATATCGGGCGAAAGTTTGAAGGGAGTTTATTCCGCAAACGAATTTCTGACAAGAGCCAATCTTATGAAGGCGTATAAATCGGACGCGCAAACGCCCATAATGAGGGCAAAAAAAGTCGCGGTTGTGGGCGGCGGCAACGTTGCTATGGACGCAGCCAGGACGGCTTTGAGGCTGGGCGCCGAAACCGTTTACATCGTATACCGCCGTTCAATGGAAGAATTGCCAGCGCGTAAGGAAGAAGTGGAACACGCCGAGGAAGAGGGAATTAAATTCGAAATTTTGCGCAATCCCGTCGAAATTTTGGGATATAAAAACGAAAACGACAAGCGCGACCCTAAAAACGGCTTTGTTACCGGATTGAAACTTATCAAGTGCGAGTTGGGCGAACCGGACGAAAAAGGCAGAAGGCGCCCTGTTGAAATTGCGGGCAGCGAGTATGTTTTACCTGTCGACTGCGTTATTATGGCTATCGGCACAAGTCCCAATCCGCTTATAAAAAATACGACGGCGGGGCTGGAAGTAAACAGGCACGGCGGAATTATAGTGGAGGAAAGCACCGGCAAAACCTCTAAAAACGCCGTTTATGCCGGAGGCGACGCCGTTACGGGCGCAGCCACCGTAATACTTGCAATGGGCGCGGGAAAGACCGCCGCGAAAGCGATAGACGAATATATTTGTAAAAAATAGTATAATTAAGGAAAAAAGGCAAAAAATACCTTTTATGGTAAACGTAAATATGGAAATAAACGAAGTATTTGATTACACCAAAGAAATAAACGTGTACAACGACGGCAATAAAACAAGTTATTGCGTGGGCGATAAGCCTTTTGAAGAAATTATGGTAAGCTGGAACGCGCTTTTGGAAGGCTCGCACCCGATGCCGGCGCTCGGCGTCAGCATCAATAAAGAAACGGTGCGCGAAATGCAGAAGGGGCTTTGGGTCGAGTTTGGGTTTGACGAAGTGTTGGAAGCCAACGGCTTGCCTTTTAAAAAACTCCTTGTCAACGTTTCGCAGGATTATTACGGCTTTAACTTAATCCGCTATAACACCCGCGGCGGGTATGACGGAAGATGTCTTTATATTGATTTGGTCGGCAGAAATATGACCGATTTTTATAACGTCGTCATAAATATTTAAAATTTTTAAATTTAAGTATTTTTAACGCGCGGTGCGGATTTTTAACTTGATTTTTGCACCGCAAATTTGTTTTACGTGAGGTGAATTTATGAAGGACGCGCAAAAAACGATAGGCGCAATTGTCGACAAGCAGAAAATTTGTTATATTTCGTATTTGGACGAGGACGGGTACCCGCAAACAAGGGCTATGCTCAGACCGCGCGAAAGGGAAGGAATTAAAACTTTTTATTTAAGCACCAATACATCGTCTAATAAAGTCGGCAGGTTTATTCAAAACGGTAAAGCGTGCCTTTATTTTTCGGATACGCGTTTTTATCGCGGCGTTTGCCTTCGCGGAACGGTGGAAGTGTTACAGACGGAGGAGGCAAAGCGCAGAATCTGGCGTACGGGCGATACTATGTACTACAAAAAAGGCGTAACCGACCCTGACTATTGCGTGTTGAAGTTTACCGCCGAAAAGGGAAGGTATTATTCCGCATTCAAAAACGAGGATTTTGAAGTATAAAAAATATAATAAAAAGCGGAGCGCCGTATACAGGCGCTCCGTTTTAAATTATTTTTAAAAAATTATTTTGCCGTCGTTTCTTCAAGCGATTTTTTGTAGGCGGCAATGGCTTTTGAAAGCTGGTCGGGGCAGGAAGTGTTGTTTCTGCATTTAACGCCCGCCAACAAACTTTGAATTTCGTCTATATTTTTCCCCTCGCAAAGGCGCGCCACGCCTTGAAGGTTTCCGCTGCATCCGCCTATAAATTTAAGCGAGCGAAGGTTGTTGTCTTCGTCAACCTCAAAAATTATCTGTCTCGAACAAGTGCCCGAAGTAAAATAAGTAAACATCTGATTATCTCCTTAATCGCAAAGATTTTCGTAAATCACCGAATACATATCGGCGGCTTTCTCTTCCCATTTTTTATATATGGCTTTTGCAGATTTTTTATCGGGAACAACAAATTTAAGTTCCAAAATAGGTTGAACGGGCGCAAGTATCTTCAACGAAACGGTATAAGTTCCGTCCATATTCTGAAAATAGTCCGAGCGGCACTCCTGCCTGTTGCGGTATCTTGCGCTGTTTTTTTTGACGAATTGAGAAATTTCTTCCCTGACGCTTTTGGGAATGTTTATGTAAAAATTCGCCAAAGACTCTCTGCCGTCGGGGGTGATGGTGTAAAGCGTGTCGTCGTCTTCACCCACAACGCAAATAAAATTGTCGTCAATAAGTTTATGTATTACGTTTACGCAGTCCATATACCCCATCCAGCTGTTGGTGGTGGAGCACATATCCACAATCGTCCGCTCGGAAAGAGCGCTTTCCATCTTGTCAAAGACGAAAAGGATTATTAATTTGTTTGTGGAAGTTTCGCCTGTGTTCAACATAATAAAATAAAATCTTCTAAAAATTGCAAAAGTTGCACCTATTATACATAATTATTTTGCGAAAATCAAGATATTTGTTTAATTTTAATTTAATTTTAAAATTATGTGTGTTATAATGGGACAAAATCAGACGCGGAGATTTGATATGTCCGATACGAAAGAACAGGTTTTAACTTTTTTAGGCAAGTGCGACGAAATGCGAAACGGCAAATTTATTATGGCGACTAAAAGGATTAAAGACCTTTTAAAATGCATAGTAAATTGCCCCGAACTTTACAGGTTGTTCGAAGCGGTTACTAAAAATTTTGATTATCCCGAAGCGAAAAATAACTGTCTTGTCACCGTAAACGAAGGTATGTTTGAAAAAAATAGCGTCGTTTTGCCTCAAACAGTGGGACAAAGACTGGCTTTTATATTTTGCCTTTTGGTTGAGTTTGACGAAAATTCTATAAATTTTAACGATTTTTTGTGTAAATTCTATCCCGAAGACGGCAGTTTTGCCGCGGGTTACCGTCTGTTTTGCGACACCGTAATAAAAGGATTGCAGGACGCCGTGGCTCAGGTTTTCAAAGAAGAACTTGCCGTAACGGACAAACCCGAAACGGAAGGCGAGGCAAACTCTAAAAAGGCAAAACTTATTTCCGCTTTGGAACTTGCCGTTGCTGAGGAGTTGCACTCGCTTTTGCAAAGCGGCGTTTCGGAAGACGAAAAAGAGTGCGGCGCAAAAATGCTTTCGCAAATATACGAAGCGGTAAAGGCGGAGGATGAGGAATTGATTGACGCGCTTGTCTGCGGATACAATTATTTCGCGCTGTACAGCAACTGCGTTTCCGATACTTTGCGCGCTTTAATAGAGGCGGTTGCCGCGTTCGAACGGGAATTATAATGAAATTTTATGAAAAAAAAGTCGGCGGTAAAATAATTTACGACGGCAAAATTTTACGACTTGAAGTGGACGACGTGCAGTTGCCGGACGGAAGCGCGGCAAAAAGAGAGTGCGTGCGCCACAGCGGCGGAGCAGCGGTGCTGTTTGTCAGGGACGGCAAAGTTTTGCTTGTAAAGCAATACCGTTATTTGTACGGTAAAGAAATTTACGAAATTCCTGCGGGCAAGGCAGAGGCGGGCGAGGCACCCTCGCTTGCCGCCGAAAGAGAGTTGGAGGAAGAAACGGGTTACCGCGCGAAGGTTAAGCCTTTTTTGACGTTGTACCCTACGCCTGGATACACCGACGAAGTAATAAGCATATTTCTTGCCGAAGAAGCCGAGTTTGTCGGTCAAAAAACCGACGAGGGCGAATTTTTGGAATGCGAAGCCGTTGAATTGGAAAAGGCGATGGGGATGATTGAAAGCGGAGAAATTTGCGACGCGAAGACCGTCGCCGCGCTTTATAAATATTGTCTTTTGAAAAACGTATAAAGTAAAGGGGGTTGCCTTTTCGGGCAACCCCCTTCGGTTTTAGTTACAACCGCATCCGCAGCCGTTGCCGCCGCCGCATAACAAAGCGGAAAGCGTGCCGTTTTTCCACATACTGTAAATAAGGGCGATAAGTATGGGGGTGCAACTTCCCGAAAGTACGCCTTCAAGTCCGTTGCCGCTGCAACTTGCCGCGACAAGCAAAAGGATTAAAATCCACAGGCAACTGTTGGAGCCGCAACAAGAAAAGATATTCATAAGTTCCTCCTTTATTCTGCATGGCGGTATGTAATGATTTTTGTAAAATTCCATGCAGTTTTCTCCGCATCCGTTAATATACGGAATGCATCGTTCGTATATTAAATAATATTTATTTTTCGGCAAAAATGTTACCGTTGTTTTTCATTTGCTTGCAAAAAAAATATATTGTTGATAAAATAATTAAAAGGATAAAATAATTTTTTATTTAAATTCATATACTTTTCGGCAGATATTTTATAATCTGACCGCGTCCGCAGTGCAACCTGCGGTAAGTATAAATTTTTTTTAACTGCCGATATTCTTTTAAGAAATCGGACGGAGGTTTTTATGAAAAATGACAAAGCCCACTTTGTCGCGTTTGTCGGCGTGATGTACGCGCTGATTTTTGTTTTGTTTCTTTTGGAAGGCGCGGTGCTTTCGCCCTTAGGTATGACGGCTTGCATACTTTCACTGCCTGTTGCAATAGCAATAAGCATTTACGACGGCTGGAAAAAAAGTTTTATCGGCGGCACGCTGCTGGGTATTTGCAGTTGCATATTCTGCTTGATTTTTTCCGCATTTATACGCTATGCAAACCCTCTTGTTTCAATTCTGCCCAGATTTTTTATCGGCGTAACCGCATATTGGACGTATTACGGACTTTCCCGCCTTTTTAAAAATATAAAAAATACTTTTGTAAGAGAGTCGTTGCCGGCTGCCATCGCGGGTATTATAGGCTCGCTGACCAATACAGTATTATATTTACTTGCCGTAAGTATTTGCGACGGCAAGGGTGCAGACGCGCTGACCGCGATTATGGGCGTAGCGGTAACAATTTACTTTCCAATAGAACTTGCCGCGTGTGCGGTATTTGTGCCTGTTTACGTTAAAGTATTACAAAAAATAAACCGCAAAATAGTAAGTAAAGGCGCGCTTGATAAACGGGAAGGCGTAAAAGCGGGCGAAAGCGCGAACGCAGGCGGAGAGCAACAATAAATATTATGATTATATGTCTTGACGTAGGTAATACAAATATTAAATATGCCGTTTACGACGGTGAAACACTTAAAATAAGTTTTCGCGTGGCTACCGAACACAAAAAAACGTCCGATGAATACGGCGGGCAGCTGATAAGCATCCTCGGCAACAATAAAATAGACGTTTCCGAAATATCCGGCGGAATTATTTCTTCCGTGGTGCCGCAACTTGATTATACGCTTGAAAGGATGTGCGTAAATTATCTGGGAATAAAACCTATGATGCTTGTTCCCGGACTTAAAACAGGGCTTAATCTACGTGTGGATAATGCAAAAGAAGTGGGCGCGGACAGGGTTGTAAACAACGTTGCCGCCGTAAAAAAGTACGGTTATCCTTTGATTGTTATTGACTTCGGTACGGCGACTACGTTCAACGTAATAGATAAAAAGGGTGAATTTATCGGCGGAGTAATAGCCCCCGGTATAAAGGGCTCGCTTGACAGTCTTGTCAACGGTACTGCTAAATTGCCAAGGGTTGAAATAGAGCGCCCCGCAAGCGTAATAGGCAAAAACACCGTTACCAATATGCAGTCGGGCATAGTATACGGCTTTGCGGGACTTGTGGAATATATCGTCAAAAAAATCAAGCGCGAAATGAAGGAAGAAAACGTCACTGTCGTTGCGACGGGCGGATTTTCGGAAGTAATAGCAAAAGAAATTTCCTGTATAGATAAAGTCGATAAACTGTTGACGCTTGAAGGATTGAGATATTTATACGGTTTAAACCGTGCGGAGTAATAAATGAAAAAAGTCGGCGTTGCAATTTTGGGGCTTGGAGTCGTGGGCGGCGGAACGTATAAAATACTTGCCGAACACAGGGACTTTTATAAGAAAAACCACAACTTGGATATAGTTGTGGAAAGCGTGTTGGAAAGAAATATTGCCCGTGCCGAGGCTTTGGGTGTTGAAGCAAGCAAAATTGCGGGCGGAATGGCGGAAATATGCTCTAATCCCGACGTGGACATAATTATAGAAGTTATGGGCGGGGTAGAGCCTGCAAAAACTTTTGTGCTTGCAGCTTTAAACGCCGGTAAATCTGTGGTTACTTCAAATAAAGAACTATTTTGCAAATATTCGTTCGAACTTGAAAAGGCGGCTAAAAAGAATAACTGCGGGCTGTTTTACGAGGCGAGTTGCGTGGGCGGCGTGCCGATAATTCGCGCGCTAACAGACAATTTGCAGGGCAATAAAATTACGTCTATGATTGGTATAATAAACGGCACAACCAATTATATTCTTACCAAAATGTCTTGCGGGGGCGCCGCTTATAGCGACGTTTTGAAGGAAGCGCAAAAATTGGGTTATGCGGAAGCCGACCCCACTTCCGACGTAGAGGGGTACGACGCCGCTTACAAACTTTCAATTTTATCAAGTATGGCTTTCCATACTAAAATTCCCTATACCGATATTTACCGTGAAGGTATAACTTCCGTTTCTTCGTCAGACATTTTTTACGGCAAACAATTGGGTTATGCGCTTAAACTGCTTGCCATCGGCAAAAACGGAGCAAACGGAATAGAGGCGCGCGTCCATCCCGCTTTTATAAGGGCGGAGCACCCGCTTGCAAGCGTAAACGACAGTTTTAATGCTGTCTATCTGACGGGGGATTGCGTAGGCGAAGTTATGCTATACGGCAGAGGAGCGGGCGCCGCGCCTACGGCAAGCGCAATCGTCGGCGACGTAATTTATTGCGCAACGCACAGCAATTACGTTTATTCCGCGTTCAACAATACAGAAAAAGCCGACCCTTCCGTCAAATTTGTAACCAACTTCGAAAGCGCGTATTATCTAAGAATAGCCGCCAAGGACAAAGCGGGGGTTTTGTCCAAAGTAACTTCCGTTTTAAGCAAAAACGGCATAAGTATGGAAAGGGTTGTTCAGGAAAAAGACGGCGTGGAAGGGGCGGTTCCGCTGGTAATAATTACCCACGAAACCCACGAAAACAGCGTTAAAAAGGCAGTTGCCGATATAAACGCCACCGATATTGCCAAAGTTGAAGCGGTGATTCGCGTAGTTTCATAATTTTGATAATTATAAACGGACGTTGTTGCAACGTCCGTTTTTTTTTGCCTTATTTTGTAAATATTTCCGTTGTTCGGCTTTTTGTATTGAAAATTACGCACTTTAAACAAAAAATTAATATAAGGTGCAATAAAAAATCTTTCAGTCAATCTTTTAAAATGATAACAAAATTTAAATAATTATGCCCAAATTTTATTAAATATGCAGTTTTTTGAGAGAAAATTTCTTTATGTAATATAATTTATGTTAATATATAACTTAAATAATGCTGATATTACGGCATAAAAATTTTTATTGACATTGTAAAATCGGTTTGTTATAATGTTAGATAATCTCCAAATAGACGGTGTTTGGGACGCCGTCAACAAAAAAAGATAAAATTGAATTATACTGTGTGGCGAAAAGTCATAAGGGGACGTCCCCTTATGTTCGTTATAAATAACGAACATAAAAAGTCTTACTTGTTTTCGGAAAAGAGAGCGGTTTTGAACGGGTGTGTTTGACTGAATCTTTAAAACTTGGTCGGAGAAATAAACAAACGGAGTAGCGATTATGAAAAAAATGCTATGCGCGCTTTCTTTCACGTTTGTTCTTGCTGTCACAGGTTGCGTTTTGGCTGGTTGCAGCAAGAAGTATACCGTTTCGTTTCAAGCAAACGGTGCCGACGGCTCGATTGAGAGCGTAGAAGTAAAAAAAGGCGACTTTGTGTTGCCCGAAAACGAGTTTGTGTACGAAAGTAAATACTTTATGGGTTACAGAACCGGTGACGCGGTTTATCAGCCCGGTGAAACCTATAAAGTAACCGGAAACACAGAATTTGCAGCCGTATGGGGCGTAAAAATTACCTATACGGGGCTTGCCGAAGGCGAGGACAGTGAAATTATTGTTGAAATAAACACCGACTACGCAGCAAAATCGCCGAAAGAACTTGAACATAAAACTTTTACGGGTTGGTATATTGACGACAAATTTTCCTCATCCTATGAAGGGAGAGTGGGCGAACAGTCTTTAACCTTGTACCCGAAGTACGAGTCATATTCCAAATACGAAATTTATTCTGCGGACGGAGTGCTGTTGCAGACCAAAAGCGTAGAGTACGGTGAAACAGCGGCTTCGTTTATGTCGGACGTTGACGTGAAAATTCCCGCAGGATTTGCTTTGGACTGCTGGACGGACGAAAACGGCGCTATGTTATTTGACGGCGAAGGAAAAACATTGTCGTCAACCGATTACGTCAGTCAGTATTACGACCCCGCGGAAATTATTAAAATTTATCCTAACATCTACGACCAAAGGTTGGGATTTGCAGCAAATAGCGCCACGGCGTGTTCCGCATACTACGTTTATCCCGTAAGCGGGGCGGATTTTACCGACGCCGAAATTAAAATCCCCGCATCTTACCGCGGTATGCCTGTAAGATTTGTGCCCGAAGGCAACTCGTCTTACGCTAAATTTGCGGGAACGAGTATCAAAAAGATTTTTATTCCCGCTGGCATAACCGAAATTCCCGACGGAATGTTTGAAAACTGCGGAGCCTTGACGGAAATTAAGTTTGAAGATGCTTCCGCGCTTATTGCAATCAAATCAAACGCCTTCAAAGGTTGTTCGGCTTTGGGCGATTTGACTTTTAAAGCAAGCGAAATAGGCGTCAACGCTTTTTCGTGCGCGTTTTCTTCCGAGGCAATTATAAATATCGACTTGTCCGCTTGCGTTGACGGTAGCGGTATGTTGAATACGTATTCCGCAGCGGTGGGCGAGCTTTACGGCAAAGTTTCGGACAGGGCGTTCGGCGCAACCGATTTGGGCAAAGGCGTAGGCGGCGCGCAGCTTGTCTTAGTAGGCGTAAAGGCAATTCCCGACGGCAGAGCGGGCACGGGCAGCACGTTTGGTGGTAGCGATTACACAAACACGGGTTTTTTCAACTGCTCGACCGTTAAAAAAATAGTTATCGAAGGTATTGAAAGTTACGGCGCGTACTGTTTTGCCAACACCGCGTTGACATTGAAAGACATAACTTATACGCGCGGCACGTCGTTCGGCGATTGCTGCTTTGCATATTCAAGATACGGCGAAAACGACGCAAGCGGCAAGGTAACTTTTGAAATAAGAGGAATTTCCGTAATTCCCGACGGATTTTTGGCGGGTTCGGCGTATATAACCGAAGTTCCTTTGGACAACGTAACCCAAATAGGCGCAAATGCGTTTTTGAATTGCACGGAACTTAATTCGCTTTCGATTTCCGCCGATTGCGAACAAATAGACGGTTCGGCTTTTTCCGGTTGCGACAAACTGACGGATAAACAATTTTCTGAAATAACCGTTTCAGCCTCCAACGAAGTATATGAAATTACGGAAGAATACTTCAAAAGGAAGGACGGCACACAGATTTTGATAGATTTTGCGCCCGACGGAATAGAGGTTGACGGCTTACTTATAAAAACTATCCCCAACGGAGTAACTTCCATAGCGGATAACTCCTACGCGGGCAGAGCGTTTAATAAAATAGTTATTCCCTATACGGTAAAGACGATTGGTGCAAACGCTTTTGACAGCTGTGTAAATTTAAGCGCGGTTGAGTTTTTGAAGAATACGGACGGCACGTGCGCGTTGGAAAGCATTGGCGCGGGCGCGTTTAAAAGATGCACCGGTTTAACCGATATTTCTATTCCTTACAGCGTGGAAACGCTTGGCGGAAACAGTACCAGCGCGACAAGTGCGCAAGCCGGCGTGTTTATTGGTTGTACAAATCTTGAAACGGTTGAGTTTGAAGGTTCGCAAGCAAATCCTTCCCGCATTAAGTCGATGAGTTCGACTTTTGCCGCGCTTACTAATTTAAAAAGCGTAAAATTCAGCGAATATTATTATTTAAGCAAAGAAAATATTGAAGATAACGGTTTGGAATTCGGCGGCACCGTATTTCAGGGCGCGACAATGCTGGATTTGGTTTTGCCTTGGTATACAAAATCGATTCAAAGCACAACCGTCGGCAGACCCGTCTCAAACACCTTAATCGCTATAAAATCGCTGGCGTTTGCGGATGGAATTATTTTAAAAGAAATTCCCAACTCTGCGTTTACCGGAATTCAGATATTCAAAACTAAAAACGCCGCAGGCGAATACGTAAATGCGACCGAACTTGTAATACCCGCGTCGGTAACGACTTTGGGTTCGTCGCTGTTCGGCTCGGCTTCCGGTTGCAAACGCCCCGCAACGCTTACAAAAGTTTCTTTTGAGGATGGCTCGCGTTTAACTAGCGTAGGCGCTTCCGCATTTCAGCGCTTGGGCGGGACCGCTGCAAAAAGATTGGTTTACGATTTTTCCGCCTGTGAAAATCTCGCTTCGATAGGCAACACTGTTTTCAACTACTGCAACTATATCGACGTAATTTTAAACGGCGGCAGAATTACGACGGTCGGCGTAGGTTTATCAAACCAGACTTCGCTAACCCTTACCGTTGCGGGAGGAATAAGTGCTGCGCTTGCCGAAAACTTTACAAAGCTTTGCGTTTCAGGCGGAAAAGGACCTTCATCCATAACCATAGCGGATGCGACTGAAATACCTGCAAATCTTTTCAAGGGCAATACCGTAGTAACAACCGTAAATCTTGCGGAAAACACGACGTCGATTGGCGCAAACGCTTTCAGCGGCTGCACGAAGTTAGTAGAAATAAACAATTTGGATAAAGTTGCCGTAATAGACGGCGGCGCTTTCAGCGGTTGCAGCGCGGCAACGTTGGCGATTGAACTGGGTGCGGACGTCGCTTCGATAGGCGCGGAAGCCTTCAAGGGCGTAAAATCCGTTGACGTTTCCGCAATTTCCGCGGGAATGGTAAACGGAAGCGTAACCGTGGCGGAAACCGCTTTTGTGGGAGCCAAAGTAATAGGCTTTAACGGAGTTTTGATAAAAGACGGTACGCTTGTTTTGTACGGGGGTGCCGAAAGCGAGGTTGACCTTTCCGACAAGCAGTTCAGTAAAATAGGCAACAGCGCTTTCAACGGTAATACGGCGATAAATTCCGTAATTTTGCCTTCCGGCGTAACCGTGATAGACGCAAACGCATTCTATGGATGCGCAAATTTGAAATACATAAATCTTGAAAACGTTGTAACCGTAAACGAAAACGCTTTTTATAACTGTGCGGCGCTCGGTTCTCTTGCGGCTGGGGACGCTTCTAAAAAGATAGACCTTTCAAAAGTTACATCTTTCGGCAACGGCGCGTTCTTCGGTTGCGCGGCTTTAAGCGAGGCAAATCTTTCCGCAGCTGTAAGTATCGGCGATTTGGCTTTTGCCAAAACAGGATTGACTGAGGTAACGTTCGGTGCAAATCTTGAAACGATAGGCGCGTGCGCGTTTGCAAACGCAGACAAAGTGCCTACGTCGGGAAAACCCGTAAAGTCCGGCACAAACGTTCAGTTATCCGCAGTTAATATACCTGCATCCGTAAAAAGCATAGGTATGGGCGCCTTTGCTTGGGTAGGTTCGTTGGAAACGCTTACGTTTGACGAAAGGACGGCGGGAACGGACGGAGAATATAAAGCCGTTACGATAGGCAATTATGCTTTCTATTGCTGCGGACTTACTTCGCTGACTTTGACGGACGGCGTAACCGCAATCGGCAACTACGCATTTGCTAACGACTCCGCAACAAACGGCGGAAATAGTTTTAACTCGGTTTCAGTTCCGAAAACGGTGGCAAGCATCGGGACAAACGCATTTCAGTATGTTTCCGCGCTGACTTCCGTAACGTTTGAAGAACGTGAAAGCAACGTAATTTTAAGCAACAAAGTATTTGTTTACAGCGGTTTGACTTCTGTTTACGTGAAAGGTACGGGAAAGATAGTTACATCTTCGACAACAACTACGGTGAACAATTCGCCTTTCTACAATCTTACGTTGACGATTTACGTAGACGCGACTGTTTTGGACGAGTACACCGCAACGACGGTTCCCGCTTTGAAACCTTCCGATAAACTAAACTACGAAGCGCTTCCTGCGGAAGGCGTTTAAAACCAAAAAAGTACTTCAAAAGTAATTCAATAAAAACTATCGGCGGATATGCGTGGTTTAAGCGCATATCCCTGAATGGTTTTTTGGGGGCAATTGCCATTTTTTGGCAAAAAAAGCCCCTAAAATGAATATTTTTACCCAAAATTAATAATTATACACAACGATAAAACCGTTCGTATAAATGCGACGGCTTGGAGTTATAAATGAATAAATCAAAAAACGGTTCAATTACAAGAGGATTGGGGATAGCGGGACTTACTTGCTGCTTTGTCGCCTCTATGCTGGGGCAAAACTTGCTTTCTGTCGCCGGTACGGTTAAATCGGCGCAAAATGACAAAGCGGAATCTTCCGCGGTTGTTTCCTCTGCAAACGACGGTATAAAAAACGTTTCTTCCGTTTACGGCGACGCGTCCAAAACCGCGGAGTTTTTAAACGAAGGGTTAAAAGCGGAAAAGGCGGAGGACGCGCCCGAGTACAGAACGTTGATTGTTTCGATGAAAAGCAAGTCCTTGCTGGATACCTGGCTGGACGATTCGTCGTTGCGCCGCGCTTATCCCGAATTTTCGGACTATGCCGCTTCCGACAGGGCGGCGGCTTACATAGAAGTTTTAAACGCCGAACAAAAGAGTTTTTTATCCTCTTTAAAGGTAAGTTACAGACTTAACTATGCGTATACTTCGGCGATAAACGGCGTTTCTATTACGGTAGGCGGAGGAGATTCCGATAAAGTTGCCAAGGTCAAGGGCGTTTCTTCCGTAATGTATTCCGAAACGTATTACGAGCCCGAGGTAGAGGCGACTTATAACGAAGTAAACGTGTATTCCACGGGTATTTACGACTCTTCCGACCTGAATTACAAAGGCGACGGAATGATAGTTGCAATTCTGGATACGGGCTTCGATTATACTCACCCTGCATTCCGCGAAATGCCTACGGGCGAAATTGCAAAAACTCAGTCCGACGTTGCAAAACTTGTCAACGGCGGGGCGCTTGCCGCCGCCGAAATGACGCAAGGGCTTACGGTAAACGATTTGTACGTAAACGAGAAAGTTCCGTTTGCTTACGATTACGCCGATGCCGATACGGACGTTTATCCCATTTCGTCTTCGCACGGCACGCACGTTGCGGGTATTATTGCCGGAAAACAGGACGGAGCGGTGGACGAGGATGGCAAACAGTTTGACTTTATTTCCGTTGCTCCCAACGCTCAGCTGGCAATTTGCAAAGTTTTCGGCGATACGGATACCGGTCTGGAATCGGGCGCCACCAGCGACGCTATTTTGGCTGCGCTTTCCGACTGCCTTGCCCTTGGCGTTGACGTTATAAATATGAGTCTCGGTTCGTCCTGCGGATTTGCCAGAGCTTCGGACACGGAAAAAACCGACGAAATTTACGACAAGATAAAGGCTACGGGCATAAGTTTGGTCGTTGCGGCTTCCAACAGCGGCAGTTCGGCTTCAAACGGAGCGTACGGCTCTACAAACCTTGCGTCAAATCCCGATTCGGCAACGGTAGGTTCGCCTTCTACGTATGCCGCGGCGATTTCGGTTGCCTCCGTTTCGGGACAGCTTTCGCCGTATATGTTACTTTCGGACGGCACCGCCGCTTACTATAAGGAAGCTTCAAACAGCGCCAGCGCAAAGTTTGATTTTGCAAAGGAAATTTTGGGCGAGCGCGAATCGGGCGAGTTTGAATTTGTGGTTGTCCCCGGCGTCGGCCGCGCAAACAACTATTCGACTGAAATCAGAGAAAAACTTGCGGCGGGCAATTGCATAGCGGTTGTTAAACGCGGCGACACAAGTTTTGAAGATAAACAGAAAATTGCTGCCGAGTTCGGCGCAATCGGCTGCATAATTTACAACAACGTTTCCGGCGTTATAAGCGCTTCGTTGGGTACGGGCAAAGCCATTCCCACCTGTACGGTTACGCAAGCGGTGGGACTTAATTTCGAGGCGCTCGGTTCGGGTAAAATAACAATTTCAAACACTCTTTCGGCGGGGCCTTTTATGAGTGATTTCTCGTCCTGGGGTCCCACGCCTTCCTTGGGGTTGAAGCCGGAAATTACCGCGCACGGAGGTGAAATAACTTCTTCGGTAATAGGCGGAGGGTATGCGGAATACAGCGGAACAAGTATGGCTGCGCCCAATATGGCGGGTGCCGTAACGCTGTTGAAGCAGTACGTAAAGGAAAAATTTCCCGATTTATCCGCAACGGAATGTTCTGCAATGGTTTACAGGCTGCTTATGAGTTCGGCAACCATTTGCTATAACGAAGAAGGCAATCCTTATTCGCCCAGAAAACAGGGCGCGGGACTTGCGGATATTTACAAAGCGACCAAAACGGACGCGTATTTGTTTGTTGAGAATAGCGACAAGACAAAACTTGAACTCGGCGACGACAAAAACAGAACGGGCGTATATACCCTCAACTTCAAAGCGGTAAATATTTCTTCCGCGCAAAAAGTATATAACTTAAACCCCATTGTTATGACCGAGCAGCTTTCGACCGACGGAATAACGGTTGCTGAAAAGGCGTATATGCTCAACGGCGGAAAAACGGAAGTAAAAGTTGACGGAAAGACGGTTAAAAACGGAAAAATAACCCTTGCCGCAGGTTCGACCGCCGATATACAGGTAAAAATAATACTCGGTTCCTCTGACAAAAAGTATCTGGACGATAGTTTTGAAAACGGAATGTACGTTGAAGGTTTTGTTTCGCTTGCGGACGAAACCAACGGCGGCGTGGATTTGAATATACCTTTCCTCGCGTTTTACGGCGACTGGCTTGCTGCGCCCGTGTTCGACGCGACTAAGTACGAAGTTTCGGCAGACAAATTTAACACTACAATCGACGATGAAGATAAAACCATCGCGGCAATCTACGAAACGCTTGCGATAGGCAAGTATTATAAGTCGCAGGAAGTTTATCTTCCTCTCGGCAGTTATATTTATAACACCCCTTCGGGCGAAGAACCCGTGCAGGCTTCCGTCGACAAAATAGCGGTAGGTGGCAACGACTTCGGAATTTACGAGTTTTATGCCGTTTATATGGGTATGCTCCGCGGCGCAAAGTCTATGACGGTTGAAGTTGTAAACGACGCGACGGGTGAAGTGATAAAAAGCGAAACAAAGACAAACGTGCGCAAAACTTACGGCACGTTGCCCAGTTTTGCCGTGCTTGAAATGTCTCCTAAGGAGTTGGGGCTTTTAAACGGCGAGCATTACACAATTAAAATAAGCGCTTCCGCCGATTATGAAAACGGCGACAACGTAGGCAAAAATACTTTGGAACTCGGTTTTTGGGTTGACTATCAGGCTCCCGAAATTGCAACGTATTCTTTCCGTGCGGAAGAGGGCGGCGACGGCGAAAGATTGCTGTATCTTGATTTGGAACTATACGACAATCACTACGTGCAAAGCATTCTTATGTTTTCGGCGGTTGGAAGCAGTTCGCTTGATTATCTTACGGAGTATCCGCTGGCAGTGGACGGCGGCAGAAACACTTTAACCAAAGTTTCTATAAACATAACGCCCTATCTCGGCAATTTTGCAAGCGCGTATTCAACCTATAAAACCCACGTCGGTTTGCAGATTATAGACTATGCCGCAAACCTCGGCGCGTATCTTGTTCCTATTGATTTTTCCGACGCGGACGAACTGTTTTTTACTGACGACGCAGGTTCGCCTATTTCGTCCTGCGAAATTAAAGCGGGAGAAGCGAAAGAACTTAAACTTGATATACGTTCCGCGGCGGAAAACGGCGCGGGTTTTGCGGAAGACTTTACCTTCACAAGCAGCAATTCCTGCGTGCGCGTTTCCGAACGCGGTGAAATCTTCGGAGTCTCAGCGGGACAGTGCACCGTTACGGCGCAAAGCAACGTTTCGGGCAAAAGAACTTCGCTTACCGTTACGGTTACCGACGAAGGAAAAGATGTAAAGATTTTGCCGCAAGGGCTTGTATTTAAACAGTATATAAACCGCACGATGGCGCAGCGCAGAGAAATAACGGGCTCGTCTGTTTCCTTCCGTTGCGGCTCGATTGTGGAATTTACTCTCGATTATAAGCCGTGGTACGTTTACGAAAGCGATTTAACTCAAAATATAGAGTGGTCGTCCTCCGACGAAAAGATTTTTACCGTTGACGAAACAGGCAGAATAGTCTGTCTTGCGGAAGGTACCGCAACGCTGCGCGCAAGGTACGTTGACAGAGCAAACTATACGAATATCGCGGCTTCGCTTACGGTTACGGTTGAAGAGGGATACAAAATAACAAGCGGCTACCTTTACAACTATTACGGACCGGGCGGAACGGTTATTATTCCCGCAAATTTAGGAATACTCAAAGTCGGACATTACGCGGACGACAGTTACGGACCTTTTACCTCTAACACTTCGATAGAAACGGTGGTAGTGCCCGAAGATGTTTCAACTATCGGCGCGCGCGCGTTTTACGGCTGCACCAAACTTACAACCGTTTATCTGCCTTCGTCGTTGTTGGGAATATCCTACGGGGCGTTTTATAACTGTACGTCGCTTAAAAACGTTTACTGGCTTATTGAAGACGCCTTGCAATGGAATGATAAAACGGGCGAGTATAACGTGCCTTTCGAAGAATGGAAGGAAGGCGTACATTATACACGCAATTGCACCGCGGTTTCTCTTTCGATTGGTTCTGACGCGTTCGGCTATTGCACCGCGCTTAAAAGTATTGATTTAAGCAAAACGTTTGCAATTTATTCTTCCGCATTTTGGAACGCTACCGCTCTTGAATTTGCCGATATAAGCAATGCCCGCTATATGGGAAGCAGCGCGTTCAGGTTCTGTTCGGCGCTTAAAAGCGTAAAAACAAGCGTTTACACCGCGTACGCTAAAAATATGTTTAACGGCTGCGGGCTGACGGAAGTAGAGTTTTTGGGCAAATACGTTCCCGAAGGCGCTTTTGAAGGCAATACTTCGCTTAAAAGCATAACCTTCAAAAATAATCTCGAATACATAGGAATTAACGCGTTTAAAGGCTGCTCGTCCCTTTCGGAAGTTAATTTTGAAGGCGCTTGTAAAGAGTTCGGAAACTATGCTTTTTCCGGCTGTTCGTCGCTGACAACAATCGAACTGCCCAATATGCTGGACAAAATAGGGGCATACGCCTTTGAAAATTGTTCTACTTTGGGCGTGGTGGAAATAGCCAACAGGGCGCAGTTAAGTTCGTTGGGAACAGGCGTATTCTTCGGTTGCGATTCCCTTACCACGTTTTCGGTCAGTGCAAACAACGCAAACTTTAAAGTAGTTGAAATAAACGGTTGCACCGTGCTTTACGATTTTTACGGCGAAAGGGTTGTGTTTGTTCCGCCTGCGTTGCAAAACGGCAACGGAATTATTACCGACAATCTTACTTCGGTGGGCGACAACGCGTTTGCCGGCAATTTGTCCTTAAATGGCGAGCTTGTTATTCCCGAAGGAGTTACTTCGATAGGCAACGCCGCGTTTATGAATTGCACAAATATCACAAAAGTGATTTTGCCTTCAACGCTTAAACATTTGGGCGACAACGCCTTCCGCGGCTGTACAAAACTTGAAGAAGTGGTGATTTTAGGAAATATCAAAAAGATAGGGCAATATACCTTCGGGCTTTGCTCGTCGTTGAAGTATATTTCATTGCCCGACTCAGTGGAAGAAATAGACGATTGCGCCTTTATTTCCTGTACGGGATTGAGGAGTATCGTAATTCCTTCGAACGTGAAAAAAATTGCGGACTATGCTTTTGCAAACAATACCGTTCTTTCGGATATTTCGTTTGCGCCAAACGGTTCGCTGTTGGAAATAGGCTATCGCTGCTTCCAGTATTGCTACTCGATAACTGAATTCATAATGCCGGACACGGTTGAAATAATAAGCGATTATGCGTTTACTAACTGCCGCAATATGATTTACATATACGTTTCGGGCGGATTGAACTCTATGGGCGGATATGTATTCTCCGGCTGCGACGCGTTGGAAACTGCCGAATTCGGTGAAGGCGCGTCCGTTATAGGAAGGTTTGCTTTCAGTTTTGTATATAACGCGGACAAATTAACGTTTATTGCAAACCGCAATCTTAAAAACGTAATTTTGCCGTCGACTATGAAAATTATCGGCAAATACGCGTTTGCCGCGTGCCAAGCGATAGAAAACGTCGACTTGTCGGGAGTGGTATACCTTGAAGAAGGCGCGTTTACAGGTTGCACGGCTTTGAATTACGTAAAATTCGGAACGCCCTCCGTTTATATAGACAACGGCGCGTTCAATCAGTGCGCCGCGCTTGCCCGTGTGGACGGTTTTGAAAACGTAAGTTACGTAAGCAACCTTGCGTTTTATAAGTGCAGCGCGCTTGAAACTATTGATTTTTCGGGCGTGAAGGAAATAGGCAGCCTTGCCTTCACCGATTGTACGTCACTTAAAACGGCGATATTAAACAACGCCGAAAAAATATATTCGCAGGCGTTTTTGGGATGTTCCGCGCTTGAAACGGTTTCTTTCCCCAAAATTGAGATTATCGGCAGCGGCGCGTTTTTCCGTACGGGCATTACAAGCGTAAATATTCCCGCTACGTTGAAAGAAATTTATGCGCCCGCATTCGTCAATTGTCCCAATCTTACCGAAATTACGGTAAACAGCGGCAACGAACTTTTCTTTACGGACGATTACGGCGCTATGTATCAACGTTTGCCCAACGGTACATATAAGTTGGTTTGCGTGCCTAATATAGCCGTTTCAGACGGAAAGTACGAAATTTTGGATAAAACCTCGGTAGTTGGCAGTTACGCAATGGGATATTGTTCTACGGTAACCCGCGTAGTTATTCCCGCAACTTGCAAGCAGATAGGCGACGGAGCGTTTTATGCGCTGGGCGTTGAAAGCGTTGAAAACAAACTGAAACTTAAAGAAGTTTCGCTTGAATTCAAATGTTATAACGCGCCCGCATTGCTTGCCGGCGATAATTCAAGCGGACAGGGCGCTTCGGGTATTGAAATTTATTCGAACTTTGCGCTTGGTATGAATTTTGCAATGAACGAGGATATTTGTCCTTTGATAATTTATCCCGAAAACGGAATAGGTTACGACAATTATCTTTACATTTTGTTCTTTAACATACCTGACGATAATTACGGCGGAGTAGGCGGCGTTGCGGCGACGGACGGAACGCAGGCGTTGATTGACTTTATTGAATCTCTCAATCTCGAAACGTTGACTTACCTCAATTATCAGGCTGTCGCGGATTTTGCTGAATATTATTCGCTTATGAATGCGGAGCAAAAGGCGTTTGTAACAACCGAACAGGTTGCCAAGCTTTCCGCCGCGGCGGACAAAACGGAAGAGCTTTACAAAGAGTATCTTGAAAACTTGGAAAATCCCGAATTGCCCCGCGTAAAACCGTTGAATATAGGTTTGATAGTCGGTTTGTCGGTTAGCGGAGGGGTAATACTTCTCGGCGGAGCAGCGGCTGCCGCAATAATACTTATTAAAAAAAGGAGGAAAAACTGATTTATGAAAAAAATGATTAAAACAGCGTTGTTTTTCCTTTGTATAACGGCATTGACGGCGGCTTTGGCGCTGGCTGCGTGCGGTAAAAAGTTTACCGTAGTTTACGATTATAACGACGGCACCGACAAAATGAAGGCGGTAGCCGTAAACGAAAACGGAAAAATTAAAAAGGAACCGACGCCCGAGCGCGAAGGTTATGTTTTTCTCGGTTGGTCTGAGGACGAAACGGTAGAAGACGGCGGTAAGTATGTTGCTTTCCCTTATACGGTTGAAAGAAACGTGCTGTTGGTGGCTAACTGGGCGCCAGAAGGCGACGCGGAATATACGCTGACGTTTGAAACTTTTGGCGGAACAACGTACCAACCCGTTAAATCGGTTGCCAACGGCTGTCTAGAAATACCTTCCGTGCCCGAAAAAGACGGGTACAGATTCGGCGGATGGTTTACGGATGAAGAACTTACAAAAAATTTCTTTTTTGAAACGGACAGAATGCCCGCGCACGACGTAACCGTATACGCCAAATGGATTAAAAGCGTAAAAATCGTTTTCGATACGGACGGCGGCAGCGCGGTTAAGGCTATTACTGCTGACGGGGGAGAAAAAATTCAAGCCCCTGTCGCGCCTGTAAAACAGGGTTACTATTTTTCGGGTTGGTACCTTGACGGCAAGCCGTACGAATTCGGTTATATGCCGTACTCGGATATTACTCTTAAAGCGAAGTGGCGCGAGCCGATTTCAGACGTTACGCTTACTTTGAATATAAATTCGGAAGTAGATACGGATGCAAAAACTTTAACTTTAACTTCGCTTGAAGAAGGTAAAGCGGTAGATTTGGACACTATCGAAGTCTGGAATTTTATATGGCAGGTAAACGATAATTTTGGCGCGGATGTTTTTGTATTCGGCGGTTGGTATGCGGACGCCGCTTGCAAAACGCCTTTTACGTCGCTGCCTTACGGAGAAAGCGAAGTAAGCGCATATGCAAAATGGGTGCGCAACGCGGCTTATGCTAAGGTTAGCGTAAATACGGACGCTGGTACTGACGTTTTATATCTTCGCAAAGGCGAAAAACTTCCCGAAAAGTATGTAGAGGTCACAACCGACCTTAAATATTGCGAAGTAACCGGTTATTATTCGGCAAGCGGCAAAAAGATAGGCTTTGCCGACCCTGTGACAATGGATATGGATTTATATCCCGAGGTTGCCACAAAGCACTTGCGTTTTGCGGGCGTAGAGGTAACTTCCGGCGTAGTCGGATATATGGTTGTAGTCGGGTTTGAGGCGGATTTCGTAGCGGAAGCAAAATCGCAAACCGCTATCGATTTGTGCATTCCCGCTTATCACAACGGTTATGAAGTGCGCGGCGTATACACCGGCGATACTACGGACGGCGGATTTACCGCGTTTGCAGGATATTCAAACATAACTTCGCTGGTTTTGCCCGAAAACGTTAAGTTTATAGGCGACGAAGCGTTTAAAAATTGCACAAGACTTGCTTCGGCGGAAATTAATTCGGTCACGTCTTTCGGAAATTATGCGTTTGAAAACTGCTCCGCATTGACGGACGTGGACATAAACGCCGCGGCTATAAATTCGATAGGCGCAAAAATTTTCAAAGGCACCCCTTACGAAGGCACTTTAAGCGGACAAAACGGCTTTATATCGCTTGGCGAAAAAATTCTGTACGCGTATAAGGGCACTGATTTTATAAAACTTATCATACCGCAAAACTATACGGTCATTGCGGGCGAAGCGTTTGCCGACACTTCGTTGAGAACTATCGAAAAATTTGAGGACAGCAAAATTACCAAAATAGGCGAAAGAGCGTTTACTAACTGCAATTCGCTTACAACGCTTAAATTGCCCGCAGCGGTCACTGAAATTGCCGACGGAACGTTTAGCGGTTGCGGCAATCTTACAAACGTGTTTGTTTCTGCGGGCGCAAACCTCACTTCGATTGGCGGTTACGCTTTTTACGGGTGCGCAAAACTCAGTTCCGTAACGTTGTCTAATTCGGTTATGGGATTGGCAAGTTTTACGGGTTTGCGCACGATAGGCGATTACGCTTTTTACGGTACGGTCATTAAAAATCTGTTTATCAGGGGCAATTTGCAAAGCATAGGAGAATACGCGTTTGCAAATAACGCGCAGTTTGAGTACGCGGATATGTCTTATATGCCTTCTTTGACGGAAGTTGGCGCGCACGCTTTTGAAAATTGCGTTGCGATGAAATACGCGATTTTGCCTATGTATCTTAAAGAGATAGCGCCTTACACATTTTATAACTGTTCGGCGATGACGGAGTGCGGAGTTTACGAAAATTGCCGTATGACCTCGGTTGGCGAATCGGCTTTTGAAAACTGTAATTTGAAGTTGCTTTCGCTTGGTACCGACTACCTTGTAACGGTGGGCGTCAACGCTTTTAAAAACAACGTAAATCTTACAAATGCAAAACTGGGCAGCAGCACAGATTCGCAATTGAAAACGGTGGAAGCAGGCGCTTTTGCCGGATGCGCAAAACTGAACCGAATAATCCTTCGCAGCGGTATTTCTTCCGGTAAAGCGGTTGAGTTTAAAAACGGTTGGATTGACCCTGCGCAGTCGCTAAACTTCTACGTTCAGGACGGAAGTCCGGAACTGGACGCTACAAGCGAATACTTTGTAGACGGCGCTATGATGTCGTATCTCAACATTTACAAGGGCAGTTTAAGCGGTTATTCGAATTTCAATTTCAAAAACTTTGACGACAATCCGCCTGTTTTGCAGCTTGAAGAATCGGTTATGGAAGTTGCGCTTGCGGACGTTGATTTAGAACGCGTAAACGTGCTTGAACTTTTAAAGGGATGGGGCAAATATACCGTAATCGACGACGAGTCGCCTGCGGAAAATTGCATTATAACCGTAAAATCCGTTGTAAGCGGGTTGTTTAGCTGGAAGTTGCAAAGCGACGGTACGTACAATTTTTCTTCAACCACAATAAGAACGTTCAACGTATCGTTTTATGCCGCGGACGAATTCGGCAACGAATCCGAACTTGTAACCGTGTTATTAAAATTTGTTTAAGGAAAATCTGCAAATGAAAAAATCAAAAATAATCGCATTTTTTGCGACGGTTGCCGCCGTTTGCCTGATAGGCGCCATAACGGCGTGCAAACCGAACAAGCCCGGTCCCGGTCCAAGCCCAAATCCACCGCCTGCGGGCAGCGTAAGCGTAACTTTTGTGTGCGCTAATCAGAAAAAAACCGTAACGGTAGAAAAAGGCAAAACAGTTTCCGCTGCGGACTTTCCCGAATACGTTGTTTTGGGCTGGCAGACGGAAAGCGGAACGTCGTTTGACTTTAACTCTCCCTTAACCGCAAGCATAAAACTGATAGCGGACTGCTATTCAAAGGGATTGGAAGTGGAAGACGGCGCGGTGGTTTATTACGGCGGGACGGGCACCGCGGTTATAATTCCTTCCGAAATAGAAGGTGAGAAGATAACTGCGATAGGCAAAAACGTCTTTTACGAAAATCTGGAAATGTACGATAAAATCGTTTCCGTTTCCGTGGCGGAAGGCATAACCAGAATAGACGATAGGGCGTTTAACGGGCTTGAAGCAGTTGAAACGGTTTCCATCCCCGCAAGCGTTACCTATTTCGGCAGAGATTGCTTTATAGGCTGTCCCAAATTGCTTGTTTCGTTTGCAGGAAACGAAAATTATCCCAAGGACGAAAGCGGAATAGTTTATACGGACAGCGGCAAAACGGCAATTTTGTTTTATGCGGGCGAGCGCGGGGGCGACGTAACTTTAAGCTTGCAAAACGTTGCGGCAAGCGCTTTGCTTAACGCGCAGATAGGCAAACTTACTCTTACGTCTGCGGTACGCACTGTCGGCAACAACGCTTTTGCAAATTCTTCCGTTACGGAAGTAATTTGGAACAGCCTTGCAAACGTTCCCGTAAGCGCCTTTTCGTCGTGCGCGTCGCTTGAAAAAATTACGATAGCGGAAGGCGTGACGGAAATCGGCGCAAACGCGTTTAACGGAGCGACTGCTTTAAAACAAGTTAATTTGCCTGTTTCGCTGGCAAAACTCGGTTCGCGCAGTTTTGCGAATTGCGCTTTGCTTACCGAAATCGATATAGAAAATACAAATATAACAAGCATCACGGGCGACGAATTCCGCGGAGCGGGATTAAAAAGTTTTTCCATACCCGCCGCCGTGGATAAAATTGCGGACGGAATGTTCACCGATTGGCGCGGACTTGAATCCGTTGATTTCGGCAACGTAACTTCGATAGGTAAAAACGCTTTTCAAAACTGCACAAGCCTTAAAAGCGTTGTAATACCCGCGCAGGTTGAAGTTATTTACGAGGCGGCTTTCGCCGGTTGCGCTTCGCTTGAAAGAGTGCAATTTGAAAACGGCAGCAAACTTAAAGTTTTGGGAGAAACTACTTCGACAACAGGTAATTCCAACGTCTTTACGGGTACCGCCATAACTTCTTTGGTTTTGCCAGATTCGCTTACGGAAATAAAGATGGGCGCGCTGTCCGGCATCAGCCGTTTGACTAACTTGTCAATTCCGTTTACGGGAACGTACAGCACGGGCAAATGGAAAGAGTTTTTGCGCAAATGGAACGAGGATACCACGCCCACGCAAAAAGAAGGCAATCCCAACCTTGTCGCCGCGTACGAAAAATATTGTATGGGCTCGGCTTCCAACCTTGAAGCGTTTTTGCTTGGTGAAAAGGGCGGGTTCAGCAACGGTCAGCTTTTCGGATATATTTTCGGAACGTCGCCGTATGCGGGAGGCACCGAATGTCAGCAGGTGGCGGCGGAAAAATATCCCGGTAATACCTATACGTACAAGTATTACGTTCCCACAACCCTCAAAAATGTAAAAATAACGGGGCAATCTATAATTCCCGCCTATACGTTCAATAAAGTTTCGGTGGCATTTGAACTGGATAAAACGTCGTCCGTTTCCAGAATAGGCGCATACGCGTTTTCCTACTGTTTAAAATACGACGGCTATGACTTTGGCGACAATCTGACGTATATCGGGGATTACGCCTTCGACTCCTGTTATTACACGTCGCCCGTTCTTGAAATACCTGACAGCGTTTCATACGTCGGCGCTTACGCGTTCAGAAACAACTTGGCGCTTACGGAAGTCAAACTGCCGGACAGGGCGGACGTTATAGTAAACAAAGGCGCGTTTTTTAACGACTCGTACAGAGAGGGCGTGATAGAAAACAACAAAATATATACCGTTTATCAAAATCCCGCAAACAAGCGCGCGGGTTACTGCACGGTAGAGCGCGGCTCGATTGGCTCGTCCGTATTCTATCAGTGCGTATTCGAACACGCGGTTTTGGGCGACGAAGTAAAATTTATAACTTCTACGGAATTCAATAACGACCATTTTTGCGGCGTTTTCAACAATTGCAGATATTTAAAAACAGTAAAAATGACCGACGATTTGACCGATAAAGTCAGTGTTTCGGGCGAATGGACGGATATACTTCCCGCAAATATTTTCAACGGTTGCACTTCGCTTGTAAGACTTAACAGCGACAGGGACGGAGAATTTAATATTCCCAGATGTTCCGCAATCGCATACGGAGTTTTCAACGGCGTTGTTAATTTAAAAAAGGTTAATCTTCCCGCCGATTGCCAAAGAATAGGCGACAGATGCTTTGCGGAAAGCGGTTTGCAGTCTTTGGATATGCGTTTTGTGCGCGTAGTCGGCGGCGCGGCGTTTTACCGCTGCTACGAACTTGCGGAAATTACGTGGGGTTCGGGAATAACGGAATTTATCGAGTTTTCCGGCGTGGCGCTTTTTGAAGGTTGTACAAAACTTAGCAGATTCAACAGTTACGATATTGCAAGCGGAAAACTGACTGTGGCGGGCGACGGCGAATGCCACGTTCCCGCAATAACCGTTCTTCCTCGCTACGGATTTAAAACTTTGCCTATAAGAAAAGTATTTTTGCCCGACACGCTTACCGCTTTGCCTATGCACGCGTTTTACGGATGCGGGTTAATTGAAAGCATTACGCTTCCCGCAAACGTTACCCGTCTGGGCGACGGAACGTTTATAAATTGCGTGAGTTTAAAAGAAGTAATATTCGAGTGCAAGGATATTAAAACTATACCTGCAAATTGTTTTAACGGCTGCGCGGCGCTTGAAGAGTTTATAGTGCCGGAAGGCGTAACCACAATCGACACGCAGTGTTTTGCAAACTGCTCGTCGCTTAAAAAGGTAGTTATTCCCGCAAGCGTTACCAGATTTGAAGGAAACAGGCAGTTTGCCAATTGTCCTTCGTTGCAAGGTCTGTGGCTGTTGGGCAATTATCCGCCAAACGTTGACGCGGGATTTGGCGCGGGAACGCTTTTCTTTAATTCATCGTTAAGCACAAACAGCGTTTACGTCAGTTATTTGCCCGAACTTATGGCAAGCAACGGGTTCCGTATTTACGTGCCTGCGGACTCGCTTCAAATTTATAAAAAACATAATTCAAGCTATTCCAACAGCGCCGTGCGCGTTTACGGCTGGAAAAACTATGCCGAAGCTTTTGCACCCGTTTATACGGGATTTTACGCGGACGCAAGCGGAAAATATTTGCGAGTAGGAATGAGCGGATTCGGCGAGTATTTTGCGGAAACGGACGTCGCGGAAGGCAAGTACGAAATGACGTTTGCAAACGGAGTTTATTCGTTTGCAGTCGGCAGCGTCGAATATTCGGTGACGTTTAGCGATTTATCGGCGACGGTTTCTGTCGGCGGAAGCAACAATTCTCTTGTAAAACTTTCGGGCGTTTACTTTGATTACGCATCCGATTCGCCAAGCGAACAGTTTACCGATTTGTTTAATAAGCAGTATCCCGAAACTTCAAAACCGCTTACGCCCGAGGAAGCAGAAAAACTTGAAAGAATCAAACAGGCGGAAAAAGCCGGTTTGGACGGAATTTTGGAAGCCTTGGAAGGCGACGACCATTTCCGCCGCAGTCTGGAATTGACGGCGGACGGCAAAGCAAAGTTTACAGTTTTCTGGGCGTTCAGACAAAGTCCTTCCGCAAGCCAGCACGGTTATATGGGATATTTCTTTACTCCCTCGGTGCTTGAAGGAACTTACACTCTTTCGGACGGCAACATAAATTTCAGCTTTGACAAGTTGCTTACTTATAACGGCACGTTGGGCGCAACAAGCCAGTACCACGCATCGTGGACGCAAACCGTCACGCTAAGCGTTCCTTTCACCGATTTTACGGAAGGTTCAGCCGTTATGTCTATGCCTGCGGTGCCTGTTTATCTGACTTCGATGTCCGCTCCTCGTACCGTGCCAGCTGCGGATTACACTTTTATAAGGAATGTTACCGACTTATGAAAAAGCGTTTATTGGCTATTTTATTGATAATTTTTTCCGTATGTGTTTGTTGCGGCTTGGCGGCTTGCGGACAAGAACGTATGGACGAAGTAATTAAAAACAACGGATACAAGTTGACGGTTACTTTGGACGCGGGAGAAGGTAAGTTCAACGATACGCAAAGCAGTACCCGTACGCTGTTTGTTAAACCCGATTCTAAAATACCATATCCGGGGTATTCGGATATGCTTTATACCATACCTGAATGCACCCTGGCTAAGCATAAGGTGGAAGGCTGGTTTTACGGCGAAAAAAATGCCGAAACGGGAGAAATTACCTACGGCAGAGAATTTTCGTTTAAAGACGACAAGATAACCGAGGACGTCACTCTTTATGCAAAGTGGCAAAGGCGCGCCGTTTACAGCGTTATTGTCAACGGCGAGGAAGCCGCGACTTACTTTGTGGACGAAGACAAACTTCAAAGTTTGGGAAGTTTTGCCTTGCAGGACCCCAAATGGGAAGGGCATACCTTTATGGGCTACGTCGACGAAAAGGGGGCGGCTTATGACTTGAACGCGCCGTATCCTTCCGACGGCAGGAAAGACGTGTTTGTTTATACTCGCTTTATTGAAGGTGAATACAAACTTGTATATACCGCAAAAGACTTTATAGACGGTATGAGCGCAACCAACGTTTCGCAAAATTTCTATCTGATGAACGATATAGATTTGGCGGGTCAAACGTGGTTCGGCCCCAGCATATTCAGCGGAATTATTCAGGGCAACGGTTATACGGTGCGCAACTTATATTACGGCTTTGAAAGCGACAGCAGCCGAATTTCCGATATAGGGCTTTTCGGGCAGCTTGGTATTGCAAGCCGCGCAGCCGAAATTAAAAACGTAAGGTTTGAAAACGTAAAATTAAACGTTTCGCTTAAAAACAATTTAAGGTCGGACTGCAATATAGGTTTGCTTTGCGGAACGGTCGCAAATTTAAAAATCGAAAACGTTGAATTTGCGGATTGCGCCGTAACTTTTACGGAAGGAAGTCTTGAAAAAGCAAGTTACAGGGGGCTTTCGGTTCAGGCGCCGTACTATTACGGCTTTGTATCCGCAGGAACGGGTAATTTGGTTTCCGACGGAATTACGGGTATTATCGTCCACCCCGCAGAATGGGACGGAAATATATAAACGGAGGATAAAAAATGAAAAAGATTAAAACGATAGCGCTTGCTTGCGGAATTGTAATGTGCGCTTCTGCGACGATGCCTTTACTTACCGGATGCGGTGCAAAAATCAGCAACGAAACTACGCCGCTTGTATTCAGCTCGCAGGAGTTTGACGGCGTGTTCAACTCTTTCTATTCCACAAACGCTTCGGATTCGGAAATCGCGGGAATGACCCAGATTTCAATGCTTTCCGCAGACGCGGACGGAAAAGTCGCTTGCGGCGACGCCGAGCCCGTTGTAGTTAAAGATTACAATACGGTTATGTACGATAAAAACGGCAACGTTTCAACCGACGGCGACAAGGACGGAAAGACGGTATACCAGTTTATAATTAAAAAGGGTATAAAGTTTTCGGACGGACAGGACCTCACCATAAAGGACGTTTTGTTCAGCCTCTATACATATCTTGACCCCGTTTATACCGGTTCGTCCACAATTTACTCAACCGATATTCAGGGGCTTGCAAAATACAGATTGCAAAATCCGCTTGCTACGGGCGATATTTCGGACGCGGAATCAGGCTTCGAAGAAGGTTTTCAGCAAAGCGCGGAAGACAGAATTGCCGATTTGGTTGATTATCTGGACGGGAAGTATACGCCTGCTGCCGACGAACTTGAAAGGATACAAAAAGATATTGAAACGGTTAAAAAAGAGTTTAAAAACGAACTTACGTCCGACTGGAACACCTGCTCCGACCAGATAGAAAGCTATCAAAAAGAGTATAAGCTTCAATACGGCGGGCAGGAGTGGGAAATTTTCTGCATTATGGAAGGGATGATAACCGTTCAAAAAAATTCCTTGGGCTATCCCAAAAAGGAGAACGGTTTAAAACTTCTTGATTATGCGGGTATAAATTACCAGGGCAAAACGAAGGAAGAAGTTGTAAACGAAGTTTACAATTCCGTAATTTTCAACGACGCGGCGGTGGCGGACGTGGTTACCGGCGGTTGGGCAACTGCGGGAACCATTAAAACGCTGTTTGCAGCGGAAGCAAAGGCAAAGTACTTTGACGAATTGAAGGAAGAAAACGGCGGTAAACTCATCGTTCCCAATATCGAGGGGATACAGGCGCTTAAAGGCGACCAATATCTGGGTGACGGCGAATACGACGATTACGATATGTTGCAGATTACCATAAACGGAGTAGACCCCAAAGCGATATGGAACTTCGGTTTCACCGTAGCGCCTCTGCATTATTATTCCGGTACGTATAAAGGCGAAAACTATGTAGAGTTGGCAAAAACCGAAAAGGACAACTTCGGAGTTTGCTTCGGGGATATCAACTTTTACGAAACAGTCGTTAAAGCAAAAAACAGCGTTCCTATGGGCGCTGGTATGTATAAAGCGAGTACTTTGCAGTCTTCCCGTAAAAGCAAGTCTTACGACGCGTCCGACGCGGAAGGTTTTAAAGAACTTAAAGACGGGTTTTTCAAAGACAATATAGTTTATTTTGAAAGAAACGACTATTTTAAAACGGTAATGAATCCCGGACAGAACTGCAAAATAAAGTACGTGCGTTATAAAGTTGTCAGCGCAAATAATATAATGAACGCGCTGCTCAGTAAAAACACCAAAAATCAGATTCATTACGCCGACCCTTCGGCAACACCCGCCAACATTACGGCGATTGACAAGTGCAATCACCTTTCACGTCAGCAAATAACCACAAACGGTTACGGTTATATAGGACTTAACGCTCGTTACATAAACGATATTTATGTCAGAAGGGCGATAATGTCCACATTTAACGCCGAACTTGTAAAAAGTTATTATCCTTCTGGCTCGGTAGACACCATAACCCGCCCCATCACTAAGAATTCGTGGGTAAACAACGCGTATGAAGAGGCGGGCATACCCGAATTAAACGAGGTTACCGCGCCCCCCGTTTATCCTTACGATAAAGACTTTAACACGGGTAAAAAGATTTTGGAGGACGCAGGATATACGTACGACCAGGCAAATAAGCAGTGGTCTTTAAGGGGACAGGCTTGCGACCTTACTTATACGTTTACCATCGCCGGCGATTCAATGGACCATCCCGCTTATCAGGTAATGTATAACGCATCTAAAATTCTGAACGCGAACGGCTTTAATATCACAGTAAAAACTTCGGCAAACGCTTTAAGAGATTTGGCAAGCGGAACGCTTACGTGCTGGGCTGCGGCGTGGTCGTCCACTATAGACCCCGATATGTATCAGGTTTACCACAAAAACTCAAAGGCTTCCAGCGTCAGGGCGTGGGGTTACGATTATATGATAACGGAGGGTAACGGCTCGTCTGAGGAATTGAAGATAATACGCGAACTTTCCGACCTTATCGACGCGGGACGCGAAACCCTTAAAGAGAGTGAGCGTACGGCAATTTACAGAGACGCGCTTGACCTTATAATGGACCTTGCGGTTGAATTCCCTCTTTATCAAAGAAGGGATATGTACGTTTATAACACTAACATAATAGACGTAAACACGTTAAACGACAGGTGCACCGCATACAGCGGACCTATGTCTCGTTTGTGGGAAATAGGCTTAAACGAATCCAAATAAAGTAAAGGTTTTACCCGCCTTGACAAGCGGGGCGGGTAAAACTTATCAAGGGTAGCAAATGTTAAAGTATGTAATTAAAAGATTGCTTTTATCCGTATTGATATTGTTCGGCGTTTCAATAATTTTGTACACGTTGGTAAGGCTTATGCCCGACGACTACGTCGCCGCGAAGTTTACAAACGTTTTTACGCAGGCGGGACTTGATTTGGAGGAAGCGCTTGCGCAAATGCGCGCCAACTACGGTTTGGATAAAGGCATAATAGCGGGTTATTTTTCTTGGCTGGGCGATGTTTTTAAAGGCGATTTGGGATATAGTTTCCAGTATCAAAGACCCGTAAGCGAAGTTATTTGGCAGAATATGGGCACTTCTTTCGCGATAGCGCTTATAAGCCTTATTCTGTATTTTTCAGCGGCGATTCCGTTGGGAATAAGGGCGGCTGTAAAACAATACAGCATATTCGATTACGTTACCACGTTTATAACAATGCTCGGTATTTCGTTGCCGTCGTTTTTCTTCGCCGCGCTTATGATAAAGTTGTTTGCGGTTGATTTAGGGTGGTTCGACTCGGCGTTGGGTTTGCTTTCGGCAGGCTTTACGGGCAACGGGTTTGAAAAATTTTTGGATATGTGCTGGCACCTTGTCCTGCCTATACTCGTAGTAGTTATTTTAAACATAGGCAGCATAATGCGCTATACGCGTACAAACACGCTTGAAGTGCTTAACGCGGACTACATAAGGACGGCGCGCGCAAAGGGGCTTTCCGAGCGCACGGTAATTTATAAGCACGCTTTCAGAAACACTATGATTCCGCTTGTAACAATGATGGCGGGAATACTGCCGGGACTTTTCGGCGGTTCTATGATTATAGAACAGGTTTTCGGTATACCCGGTATCGGACAAAAGGCATATCTTGCGCTTAAAGCGGGCGATATACCGTTTATTATGGGCTATAATATGTTTCTTGCTATACTTACGGTAATAGGCATACTTTTGTCTGATTTGATGTACGCGGTTGTCGACCCGCGCGTAAAATTATTCAAAAAATAAGGAGGGCGTGAAAAATGGAAAACAAAGATAATTCCCAAATCGATTTGCAAGAACAATCCGCGCCCGAAGAAGCGCTTCAAACCGTGGGCGATGTTGAAAACCTTTCCGACAGAGCAAAAATAATTTCACCTGGCAAACTGGTGCTTAAACGCTTTTTCCGCTCTAAACTTTCCGTAATAGGATTGGTTATGATAGTTGCGCTGTTTATGTTTTCGTTTATAGGTCCGCTTTTTTCGCCTTACAGCGAAACGGATGTGGATAGCGACGGCGGAGCGGTGGAAGTTGTAACAAATCAGATTACTTATGTGGACGAAGAAGGAAACGAGTATATTGTTTACGACGTAATTTATTCTTATCCCGATATAAACCGCCTTGCATATCCTTCTTTACAACACTGGTTCGGTACTGACGACCAGGGGATGGACGTGCTTACAAGGCTTATGTACGGGGGAAGAATTTCGCTTTCAATTGGCTTTATAGTCGTTATCTTAGAAACGCTGATAGGCATTTTACTTGGCGGCTTGGCGGGCTACTTCGGCAAATGGGTGGATATGGTGATTATGCGTATAGTCGATATTTTCAGCTGCATTCCGTCGTTGCCAATACTGCTTATAGCCAGCGCGCTTATTGAAGCCAACGGCGTAGACCCGAAAAATCAGATTTATTACCTGATGGTAATACTGACGTTTTTCGGTTGGTCTGGCACGGCACGCATTGTGCGAGGGCAAATATTGTCTTTGCGCGAGCAAGAATATATGACTGCCGCGACGGCTGCGGGGCTTTCTACAAGGCGTAAAATTTTCAATCATCTTATTCCTAACGTTATGCCTCAACTTATAGTTTCAATGACTTTGGGTTTGGGCGGAGTTATTCTTATGGAATCGTCGCTGTCGTATCTGGGCTTGGGTATTCCTTTCCCGTACGCTGCGTGGGGAACGATGATAGGAAGGATAGAGTCCTTCGATATTCTCGTTAATCACTTCCATTTATGGGGTCCTCCCGGTTTTTGCATTATGATGGCGGTGTTAGGCTTTAACTTTATCGGCGACGGTTTAAGAGACGCGTTTGACCCTAAGATGAAGAGGTAATTGATTATGGCAGAATCAAAGAAAAACGCGCACTATCTTTCCGCAAAGGAACTGAGGGAAATTGCGCGCGAAAACAACCGACAGATTAAGCGGTTGGAAAAATATAAAAAAAGAAAAGCCTCTTGCGAAGAATTTACAACTCAAATGCAGGATGAAAACAACATAGTCGAGTTTGAAGATTTAAAAACATATTTCTTTTCGGACGCGGGCGTGGTTAAGGCTGTGGACGGAGTTAGTTTTTCGATTCCGCGCGGCTCGATAGTAGGCGTTGTGGGCGAATCCGGTTGCGGTAAATCGGTTACTTCGCTTTCGCTTATGCGTTTGGTTCAGGCGCCTCACGGGCAAATTGTTTCGGGAAGCATCAGGTTTGCCACGCAGGATTACGAACGCGACGAAAAGGGAAAAGTTATCCCCGTTTATGAGACGGAAGTTATTGACGGCGAAGAGAAGATTAAATACGAAAAGAAGACTGTAAAGGGCAAAGAAGTTGACGTTCCTGTACAGAAGATTGACGAAAAGGGCAGACCTGTTTTTAAACTGAAAGACGTTGTTTACGATATTGCGAAAATGCCCGACAGAGAATTGGGACGTATACGCGGCAGAGAAATAGCGATGATTTTTCAGGAGCCTATGACGTCGCTTAATCCCGTTTTCACTATCGGCAACCAGCTTGACGAAATGATAATGCTGCATACGCCCGACTGTACAAAGCAATATGCGAAAGAACGCAGTATAAAGATGCTTGAAATGGTTGGTATTGCAATGCCCGAGGACGTATATAAACGTTACCCGCACGAACTTTCGGGCGGAATGCGTCAGCGCGTGATGATTGCCATTTCGCTTTCGTGTTCGCCCAAACTTATAATAGCAGACGAGCCGACTACCGCGCTTGACGTAACCATACAGGCGCAAATTTTGGATTTGCTGCGCAATATACGCAAGGATATAGACGGTTCTATTATGCTGATTACTCACGATTTGGGAGTAATTGCCGAAACTGCGGATTTGGTTGTGGTTATGTATGCGGGCAGAGTAATAGAAAGCGGCACCGTGGACGAAATTTTTGATAACCCTTTGCATCCTTACACCATAGGTTTGCAAAAAAGCAAGCCCGTAATAAACCGAAAATGCGACAGATTGTACAGTATTCCGGGACAGGTTCCAAATCCCGTTGATATGCCCGATTATTGCTATTTCCGCGACCGCTGCAACCGTTGTACGGAAAAATGCGGAAGCGGTTATCCGCAAACCGTTCAGGTTACCCCTACGCACAGCGTGGCTTGCTATTTGTATGAAAACGCGGAGGTAAACAATGCCGAAAAACAAAAGTGAAATTGAAAAAAACGTTGCTTCCGCAGACGAAACCGAAATGATTAAAACCGAAACGGCGGATTTGGCGGAAACAGCCGACAACTCGACGGTAATAACCGAAACCGAAGTTGAAAATGTTACGGCAAAGAAAGACAAAAAAAGCGTAAAAAAGTTTTTTGAGGATATTTTCGGAAAAAAAGAGAAGCCTGTTGAAGAAAGTATTGAAGTCGACCCGGAATGCGTTTTACAGGTAAAAAATCTGAAAAAAGTCTTTGTGCTGGAAACAACTTTGCTGGGTAAGCCTAAAAAGGTTCTTAAAGCGGTTGACGGCGTTACTTTGAACATAAAAAAGGGTAAAACGTTGGGAATAGTGGGTGAAAGCGGTTGCGGTAAAACCACGCTAGGGCGCACTATTTTAAGGCTGCACGAGCCGACTTCGGGAAAAGTATTGTTTGAGGGGCAAGACGTAGCCAAATTAAAGGCGAAAGCGCTTAACGCACTTCGCCCCAGAATGCAGATAATTTTTCAGGACCCGTATTCTTCGTTGTCGCCCAGAATGCCTGTCGGCGCAATTATTGGCGAAGCGGTAAAAGAGCATAAATTAGTGCCGAAATCCGAATACCGCGCTTATATTCTTGACATAATGCGCAAGTGCGGGCTGCAACCTCATTATTTTGACAGGTATCCGCACGAGTTTTCCGGCGGGCAGCGCCAACGTATTTGTATTGCGCGCGCGTTGGCTATGAAGCCTTCGTTTGTGGTATGCGACGAGCCCGTTTCTGCGTTGGACGTTTCCATACAGGCGCAGATTATAAATCTTTTAAAGGATATTCAGGAAGAAACAGGCATAACGTATATGTTTATTTCTCACGATTTATCGGTGGTTGAACATATTTCGGACGAAGTGGGCGTTATGTATTTGGGCACTATGATGGAATACGCGCGTAAGGAGCAGATTTTTGCCAACCCGCTTCATCCGTATACGGAAGCGCTTTTTTCCGCCGTGCCCGTGCCCGACCCGCATACAAAAGTGCGCAGAATTATTTTGGAAGGGGATATTCCAAGCCCTTCAAATCCTCCTAAGGGTTGCAAATTTCATACCCGTTGCAGACGTTGTATGGATATTTGCCGCGAAGCGGCTCCCGAATATAAAGAAGTAGAGGAAGGGCACTTTGTAGCTTGTCACCTTTATTGAGGTTTTATTATGAAACAGAATTTTGAGGACGACGGCAGAACCGTCGCAAATATGGATGTTGAGGGAATGCCGCAGGGCTTTTCGCGCTTCCGTATCAAAAAAAACAATAAAGGCAGCGATTTGACGAAAAAAGAGCGCAGAAAATTGATACGCGCGTATTTTTCGTTGTATATGCCGCGCCTTATTTGTATTGTGGCAGGGCTGGGCATAACTTTTGTTTTGCTGTGGTTTTGGCTGAAATAAATGCTTAAACGTTTGAAATAAGCCGTGCGGAATGCATATCCCGTGCGGCTGATTTTTTGAAATTTGAAATAATGGGGAAATATTCACACGCTATATTTAACCTGCAAATTGCAATGATAAAAAATTTTTAACCGAGTTGTTTTACACAATAAAAAACGCTTGATTTTTTATAAATTTTTTAATAATATATTGTTGTGGATTTTATATAAAGCGTATGCGGAGATGGCTGAGCGGTTTAAGGCGCACGATTGGAAATCGTGTGACGGCTAATACCCGTCCGGAGGTTCAAATCCTCTTCTCCGCGCCAACTAAACAAAAAATCCGAGCGAAAAACCGAGTGTTTTGGTGCCGTTCGGATTTTTTTGTTAACTTAGCGGAAATTTACCGATTACAGAAGGATTTGATTATGGCTACTTCAAAAGATTTTTTAAGTTATTTGTCTGAACAATTTGCAAACTCTCCCGATTTGACTTTTAAACCTATGATGGGAGAGTATCTTATGTATTATCGCGGAAAACTTGTAGGCGACGTTTGCGACAACAAAGTATTGATTAAGCCTGTTGCGGCGGCGAAGGAAATGCTTCCCGAAGCGGAAATGCAACCGTCTTATGTCGGTGCAAAACCTATGATTTTGCTTAAAAATCTTGACGACGGCGAATTTATGCAAACGTTGTTTGAGGCGATGCTGCCCGAGTTGCCCGAACCCAAGCCCAGAAAAAAGAAGAATTGCTGATTGCTAAAAAAATTAAGTCACCCCGCCGCGGTTAGTTGCCGCGGCGGGGTATTTATAAGCCGTGCTTATGAAAATAATTATTAAATTTGATAGTCATTGCATATTTATAAGCGCAATATTGCTTGTCGTGGGAAAAATTGTATGTTATACTGTAAATAAGATTAAATTATTCAATAAATGTATAAATTTAGGAGCAATATGAAATACGTAGAAAGAGTTTTGAAAGAACTTAAAAAACACAATCCTAACGAGCCGGAGTTTCATCAGGCGGCTACTGAAATTTTGACTACCTTGTCGCCTGTAATCGAAAAACATCCCGAGTATGAAGCGGCGGGCTTGTTAGAGCGATTTGTAGAGCCTGAAAGGGTTATTATGTTCCGTGTTCCTTGGGTGGACGACAAGGGCAAAGTAAAAGTAAATAAAGGATACAGAGTACAGTTTAACAGCGCAATAGGACCTTATAAGGGTGGCTTGCGTTTTCATCCTTCCGTAAATTTATCCATAATCAAATTTTTAGGGTTAGAACAGATTCTTAAAAACAGTTTGACGGGGTTGCCCATAGGCGGAGGCAAAGGCGGCTCTGACTTTGACCCCAAAGGCAAATCCGACAGAGAGATTATGGCTTTTTGTCAAAGTTTTATGACGGAACTTTATCGCCATATCGGCGCGGATACCGACGTTCCCGCGGGTGATATTGGCGTAGGCGGACGCGAAATCGGTTATCTTTTCGGGCAATATAAAAGGATACGCGACGAGCACGTTGGCGTGCTTACCGGCAGGGGGCTGACGTACGGCGGAAGTCTTGTGCGCACGGAAGCGACGGGTTACGGACTTATTTATATAACGGAAGAAGCGATGAAGGCACGCGGCGACAGTTTTGATGGCAAAACAGTCGTTATTTCCGGTTCGGGCAACGTCGCCATATACGCTTGTCAGAAGGCGCAGAGTCTGGGCGCGAAGGTCGTGGCAATGTACGACTCAAACGGCTATATTTACGATGCGGAAGGCATTAAACTTGACGTTATAAAGGATATTAAGGAAGTTAAGCGCGGGCGCATTAAAGAATATGCCGAGCGAGTGGCAGGGGCGGTTTATACGGAAGGCTGTAATGGCATCTGGACAATACCTTGCGACGTTGCGTTGCCGTGCGCAACTCAAAACGAAATTGACAAACAATCCGCCGAAGCGTTGGTTAAAAACGGGGTAAAATATGTTGCGGAAGGCGCGAATATGCCCTCTACCTTGGAAGCGATTGAAGTATTTAAAAATAGCGGAACGGTATTTTTGCCCGCAAAGGCCGCAAACGCGGGCGGTGTTGCAACGTCCGCTTTGGAAATGGCGCAGTCATCGGGCAGAATGTTCTGGTCCTTTGAGGAGGTTGACGCTAAACTTAAAGACATTATGAAGAATATTTACCATAACATAGACGCCGCCGCAAAAGAATACGGTTTTGAAGGCGACTACGTTATGGGTGCTAATATAGCGGGCTTTACAAAGGTTGCCGCTGCAATGATGGCTCACGGCGTGGTGTAAATCGCAATTGATTTTAAAAGACGTTTTTAATTTTGAAAACGTCTTTTTTATTGACATTTTTTTTGCCTTCTGCTAAAATCTAAGGCGTTTAAAGCGAAGAAGTACGGCTGTAAAAGTGACGATAAATTTTAAGCGGAAGGATAAAATATAAATAATTGCCCCCCGAATATGCTTGATTTAACGCATAATCAGCTTATTTTCTTTGATTTGATTTATAAATAATTTTACAAAGTTGTAAACGGAAAAGGACTTTAATTTATGGCAAAAGTTTCGGCAAATATTTTTAACGTAGGCGTAAACGACCGCAATATAGATTTGTTTGAAGGGCAGTATAAAGTGCCTAACGGTATGTCGTATAACTCTTACGTTATTATAGACGAAAAAACAGCAGTTTTCGATACGGTTGACGCGCGGTTTGGTGATGAATGGCTTGAAAATATAAAACAGGCGTTGGGCGAGCGCACGCCCGATTATCTTATAATTTTGCATATGGAGCCGGACCATTCCGCCAACATAATGAAGTTTGCCAAGCGCTATCCTACCGCTAAAATTGTAGGCAACTCTAAAACGTTTGTAATGATGGGAGAGTATTTCGGGCAGGATTTTGCCGAAAACCGCGTAGTGGTAAACGAAAACGATACTCTTGCATTGGGCAAGCATTGCGTAAAATTTATTTTTGCGCCTATGGTGCATTGGCCCGAAGTTATGGTTGCTTTCGAACAATCGCAAAAAATATTGTTCTCTGCGGACGCTTTCGGTAAATTCGGCGCGCTTGACGCCGATGAAGAATGGGATGACGAGGCTCGTCGATATTATATAGGGATAGTCGGAAAATACGGTTTGCAAGTGCGCAATCTGTTTGCTAAACTTGCTTGCTGTCAAATTGAAAAAATTTGTCCGCTCCACGGTCCTGTTTTAAGCGAAAATTTACCGCATTATTTGGGATTATATGAAAAATGGGCTTCATACTCGCCCGAAACGGACGGTATCTTGATAGTTTACGCGTCGGTATACGGAAATACGGCAAAGGCAGCGGAAAGCCTTAAAACATTGCTTTTACAAAAAGGCACGGGTAACGTGGCTGTGTACGATTTGGCGCGTACGGACTTGTCGCTTTGCGTTGCCGAAGCGTTTAAATACTCCAAAATTGTATTTGCAAGCACAACGTATAACGGAACGGTATTTCCCGTTATGCGCGAATTTCTGGAAGAATTGATTGAAAGAAATTTTCAAAACCGTACCGTGGCGTTAATTGAAAACGGAAGTTGGGCGCCAGTCGCGGCAAGAACTATAACAAAGAAACTTGAAAACAGTAAAAATTTGAAGTTTATTGAACCTGTGGTTACGGTGCGCGCGGCGTTGAATGAAGAAAGCCGGCGGCAAATAGAAGTTTTGGCGGACGAATTAATTAAATAAATTCAATATTTTAGAAAAGCGCGGAAAATTTTCCGCGCTTTTTTTGTTGCAAGTGTTGACAAAGTAAGATTAAAAGAATATAATTTAAAACAAGCGTTGCAAAACGTTAGTTTTAATTAAAAAAGGAATTTAATTATGCCGCCGAAAGCAAAATTTTCAAAAGAGGAAGTTATAGAAACAGCGCTTAAAATCGTGCAAAATGAAGGTTTTGAAGCGCTCACTGCGAGAGTGCTGGGAGGCGAACTCGGAAGTTCGCCTCGCCCCATATTTACCGTATTTAACAGTATGGAAGAGGTGCAAAACGAAGTTATTACCGCGGCTAAGGCGCTTTATTTTAAATATCAGGAAAAAGGACTGAACGAAAAACCCGCTTTTAAGGGTTCGGGAATGGAATATATAAAATTCGCCGCCGAGCAGCCTAAACTTTTTCAACTGCTGTTTATGAAGCAGGCGGAAAGCGTGCCTGCAACAGGCGACGTGCTTATGTTATTGGACGAACATTACGGGCAAATTTTAAAGTCTGTTCAGGATGAATACGGCTTTGGCTATCAAACCGCAAAAGAATTATATTTGCATCTTTGGGTATATTCTCACGGAATTGCGGCGTTAATAGCGACAAACGTATGTAAATTTACAGAAAATGAAATTTCGGCTATGCTTTCGGAAGTGTGCGTAGCATTAATAAAAAAATTTAAATCGGAAGGTAAAATATGATTTCAGCAAAAAATATTTATAAGTCCTTTAACGGCGGGGCGGTTCGCGTTTTAAAGGACGTTTCGCTTGAAATACAGGGCGGCGAATTTGTAGTTATTTTGGGCGCTTCGGGCTCGGGTAAGTCTACGCTTATGAGTGTGTTGTCAGGGTTGGAACGCGCCGACGAGGGGACGGTTTCGGTAAACGGTGAAATTATTTCAACAATGACTGACAAACAACTTACTGAGTTCAGAAGAAAGAACATAGGCTTTATATTTCAGCAATACTATCTTATGCCGCATTTGTCGGTGGAAAATAATGTTAAACTCGGCGCGGATTTGGCAAAAAACAAGGACTTTCGTGAAGTTATAAAAGCGGTGGGGCTTGAAGATAAAGTTAATAGCAAACCTTTTGAACTTTCCGGCGGAGAACAGCAGCGCGTGTGCATCGCTCGCGCTTTGGCAAAAAATCCGAGTATACTGTTTTTGGACGAACCTACCGGCGCGCTTGACGAGCAAACGGGAAGGGACGTTTTAAACTATATTATAAATTTAAAACGCGAACGCGGATTTACTATGATTATGGTAACTCATAACGAAAATATAGCGCAAACCGCCGATACGGTTATAAGAATGAACAGCGGAAAAATTATTGAAACAACAAAAAATAAAGTTTGCAAATCTGCATTCGAAATCGGATGGTGACGTATGGTAATAAGTTTAAAAGACGGGTTAAAACTTATAGGCATTGCGATAATAAGTTTTTGCGCCGTGTTCGTCTGCACTTTTTTCATAAATTATTATGTAGACGCAGTTGCCGTCGGACCGTCGGTTGAAGAAAGTTTAAAACAGCTTTATGAGGCGCAGCTTGCAACGGCAAAATTGTCTTGCACGCTAAGCGGGTGTTGTCTTTTGATAATTGCGCTTTTAATGTTGGTTTTTTACATAAAAATGTATGTTGACGGGCACGCGCGGCAATTGGGAATTATGAAAGCGATGGGCTACACCAACGGCGAAATTGCTTTAAAGTTTTGGGTGTTCGGATTTGGCGTGTTTTTGGGCGCTGCTTTGGGTTGCGGGGCGGGCTACGCTATAATGCCGCTGATTTACAGCCAGATGACGGTGGAAGGGTTGAAAATACCCATCAGATTTAATTTTTGGCTGCCTTTGGTTATGGTATTACTTCCTGCCGCAATTTTTTCGGCTTTTTCCTGCGGATACGCGTATTTGGCGCTAAAACGTCCGGTAGGCGATATGCTTAGGGGTAAGACGTCAAACAAACTTAATCGTACTGCTGCAAATAAAAAGCGTGCGACGGTTAAAGCGGATAATAACGGCAAACAACGGAGTTTTCTTTTTGAAATGGGGCTAAAAACTTTGACAAGTAAAAAAATGCTTGTATTTTTTGTCGCGTTTGCCTGTTTTTGCTTTTCTGCAATGGTGCAAATGGGCGGAGCAATGTACGATTTTGAAACGCAAACAATGGGACCTATTATACTGGTTTTGGGTATTGTGCTTGCCGTAACTACTCTTTTTATTGCGATAACTGCGCTAGTTAGAGGAAACGTAAAAAATATTGCGATAATGAAAGCCTTCGGCTATTCCGTGAAGGAGTGCGCCGCAACAGTGTTTCTCGGTTACGTTCCGTTTGCGTTTTTGGGTTTTGGAATAGGCACTGTTTATCAATACGCAATATTAAGGGTTATGGTTGACTTGTTTTTTGAGCAATTTTCATTAACTTTCAAATTCAGTGTGCCCATATTTTTTATAACTTTGGCATCGTTTATTGTTTTTTATGTCGCGGTTATGGCTTTATACGTAATCAAAATAGGGAAAGTGTCGGTGAAAGAAGTAATGGCGGAGGAATGATTTTTTTAGCCTGCAAATTTATTGATTTTTTAAAACGGACGTGTTATTATAATTCAGTCGTAACATTGGAAAATAATTAACGCTTCCGTAGTTAAATGGATATAACAGCCCCCTCCTAAGGGGCAGTTTTGGGTTCGATTCCCAGCGGGAGTACCATAAAAGGCGTACGTTTTTATAAAACGTACGCCTTAGTTATTTTATATGGTAATTTAGTTTTGAAAAATAATAAAAGCGGGCGATAAGCCCGCTTTTTTGCGCTTTAATTTATTTTAAGCCATAGCATTAAGTTTTTTTGCAAGACCTGATTTTTTGTTGGCTGCCGTATTCTTTTTAAGAACGCCCTTCGAAACCGCGCTGTCTATTACAGAGCAGGTAACGGGGAATTTTGCCGTAGCCGCCGCTTTGTCGCCGCTTTGAACCAAGGTAAGGAACTTTTTAACTTCGTTTTTAACTTCCGTTTTTACGGCTTTGTTTCTCGCGGTTTTCTTTTCGGTAACCAAAACACGCTTTTTAGCAGACTTTATATTAGGCATTTCTTTCTCCTATTTAACATTAATTCTTAAATCTTGAATAATTTTATCATAAAAAAAAATTGTTGTAAACTGTTTTTTAACGGCTTTCGGTAATTTTTTTAATATATTTCAAGTTAGTTAAATATTATATAAGGTAATGGAAAAAATTGCGCGCGACAATTTAAAAGTATGCTTTTTTGACAGCGGAATAGGCGGTTTGACTTTGCTTTGCGAATGCGTGAAAGTTTTGCCCGGCGCGCAATACTTTTATTTTGCGGACAATTTCAACGTGCCGTACGGCAGTTTGGGCGGCGATGCGCTTTTTGACAAGGCGGATTATTTTTTTAGGCAGATAAGTAAGTTAAATCCTGCCGCCGCGGTGGTTGCCTGCAATACGGTAACGGCGCGGTGTATCAAGTTTCTGCGCGAAAAATACAATTTTCCCATAATTGGTATACAGCCTGCGGTAAAACCTGCCGCGCGCGCCGGAACGTGCGCCGTCCTTTCTACGCCGTCTACCGCCAACAGCGAGGCGCTTAAAGCGCTGATAGATAAGTACGGCGAAGGTAGAACAATTGTGGCGCCTTGTCCCGATTTGGCTGCTTATATTGAAGAAAATATATTTAATTTAGACGCGGAAAGTATAAAAAATCTTCTTCCTCGGGTTAAGGCGGAAGGGATAGTTTTGGGGTGCACGCATTATTCGTTTATTAAGCGGCAAATTGCCGAATTTTATAGCGACAGCCAAATTTATGATGGCGAGTTGGGCACTGCACAACGTTTTAAAGCGGTTTTTCAGCGTTTAAACGTCGGTTTTTCAGAAAAAATCGACCCAAATTCCCACTTTGTCCCTAATTTTAATGTAAACGTAGAGTTTGTCGGAGGGGACGAAGTAAAAAATAACCGTGTTTTTGACTTGCTGCTTAACGGAAATGTTTGAAATTTTCTTTTGAAAAGGGCTCTGGGGAAATTTTTCCCAAAAAATTCCTATAAATTCCCAAAAAAGGGTTGACAATGGATATGAGGTGCTGTATTATGGACATACCAACCTTCGAAAGGCAGTATTATGTTTTATCTGACCGGTGAATACAATCACCAAATGGACACGAAAAACAGAATAAGAATTCCCAACAAATTAAAGGGTAACGAAACTGGGCTTTATTTTTCAAAAGGCACCAATAACTGTCTTTTTGTCTATTATGAGGCGGGATTTAAAGAACTTATTCAAAACCTTGAAGAAAAAGTAAAAATGAGCGATGAAAAAAAGCAAATGGCTTTAAGAGTTTTCGCAAAATCGTTTACTTACGTCGAAGGTGACGCGCAGGGCAGAATGATTCTTCCTCCCAAACTCAAAGAATATGCAAAAATCGATAAGGATTTGGTTATCTGCGGCGCAGGTTCGCGCATAGAGATATGGGCGAAGGAAGTACACGACAAATACTTTGAACACGAAGACGAAAACTTCGACGATTTGTTCAAATCATTGGATATATGATGAGCGGGTTTGCACATATACCCGTGATGCTGGAAGAATGCCTGCAAGGACTTAACGTAAAAGACGGGGGAATTTACTTCGACGGGACTGTCGGAGGTGCGGGACATTCGTACGAAATTCTCAAACGCTCGTCGCCTGACGGAAAACTGATTGCAACCGACCTTGACGACGACGCGATAGCCGCGGCAAACGAAAGGTTGAAAGAGTTTTTCGGTAGATTTCAAATTTTTAAATCCGACTACAAAAATTTTTCGGAAGTGCTTGACAGGGCGGGTGTTGAAAGCCTTGACGGGGCGATTTTGGACTTCGGAGTGTCAAGTTGGCAATTGGATAGCGGCGAAAGAGGTTTTTCGTATATGAAGCCCGAAGCGCCGTTGGATATGAGAATGGACAGGTCACAGTCCTTGTCCGCCGAAACGGTTATAAACGAGTATTCGCAAAAGGAAATCGCAAGAATTTTAAAGGAATACGGCGAAGAAAAATTTGCAAATAATATTGCCGCGAATATAGTAAAGGAAAGGGCGGCGGAAAGAATAACCACTTGCGGAAGATTAAGCAAGATTATAGAAGAAAGTATTCCCGCAAAATTCAGACAAAACGGACCCGCGGCAAGAAAAAGTTTTCAGGCGATAAGAATAGAAGTCAACGGTGAACTGAACGGCTTGTACGATTGCGTAATAGGCTTAACAGAAAGGTTGAAAAAGGGCGGAAGAATTGTTATTTTGACGTTTCATTCGCTGGAAGACAGAATTGTAAAGCAGGCGTTCAGATATCTGGAACAAGATTGCATTTGCGATAAAAGCATACCGGTTTGCGTATGCGGAAAGCGCAAAGAAATTGAAATTATAACAAAAAAGCCGATAACCGCCAGCGTGAAAGAAATGACGATAAACACACGCTCTAAATGCGCAAAACTGCGTATAGCGGAAAAAATAATTTAAAAAATGAGATAAGGAGAAAAAGATGGCAGTTGCAGTTGTAGAGAGAGAACAAATTAATTCCGTCGGCGCCCTTAAAAAGGCTGACGAAGCGCATAACGCGCGTATAAAAAACAATTACGCTATGCTTATAAATCCCGATACAAAAATCGACGATTTACTTTGCAGAGAAGAAGCAAGCGTTGCGGCTGCCGCGCCTGCGGTAAATTTTGCACCTGCCGCGCCCGCTCGCGAAGCGTATGTAAGCAGACCGTATTTGGTTGAAAACGCAAGAGCGGATTCTATTCTTTTCCGTGCAGACAGTCCCATTAATCGCAGAGAAAACGCCGTTGCACAGGTAAATGCGCAAGCGGAATGCGACGATGAGGATAATGAAGATTTGCGTCCCACCGCGACGACTATTCAATATAAAACCACTGTTGCCGACAAATCGGCGACGGAAGGCAAAATCAGCAATCACGGCGCGGAAAAGCGCGTAAAGCTTAACAAAAAAGAGAAAATTATAGTCGCCGTAGTTGTGGGAGTGATAGTTGCGTTACTTGCGTTAATAATTATAAACGCGGCGTACATATCAAATCTTAACAGCGAAATCAGTTCTCTGCAATCGTCCCTGACGGACGTAACCAGAGCCTACTCGGGAATAAGCGGACAGGTTCGCGATTTCGAGGCGGGAATTATGGATAAAGTAGAAGAATTCGCCCGCTTTCATAATATGATAAAAATCAGTTGATTAACTGTTAAATCAAACATATTCGGGGGCTAATTAAAATTAAAAAGGTAGATAAGACGGGATTTTCCGTAACGGTTTTACAAAAGAGGTTATTGTCAATGGCATTGGCAATAACCTTTATTTTTTGCATAATTGCGGCGCGTTTATTGTACGTGCAAATATTCTGGGGCGCGGATTTAAAACTTCGCGCCGCAGACCAATGGAACAGAGAAATTCCCGTAATAGCCGCGCGCGGAATAATTTCGGACAGAAACGGTACGGTGCTTGCGGGCAATCGTACCACTTACAGCGTGTTTATCCGTCCTAACGCGGTTAAAAACGTGGAAGAAACGGCGACGGTTTTAAGCGGCTTGTTTTCGGTTGACCCGCAAACAATTCTTAAAAAAATCAAGGGCGGCAAAGTTTCGGAAGTGACCGTGGCGCGTCAGGTAGAAAAGGAAGCGATAGAAAAAATGATTGCTTACGGGCTTGACGGCGTTTATTATTCGCGCGATAATTCCCGTCAATATGCTTTTAACGACGCGCTTTGTCAGGTTTTGGGTTTTACTTCGTCGGACGGTTTGGGAATTTCGGGGCTTGAAAAGTATTACAACACAATTCTCGGCGGCACTGACGGAGAAATTACTTACACCACCGATATTGTGGGAATTGAAACCGAAAACCCAGTGGTGGTTTATCGCGAGGCGAAGGCGGGTGACGAAATCCGTTTGACAATAGATATGGATATTCAGCTTGCCGCCGAAAACGCTATGCAAAACGTATATAATACAAGCAAGGCGAAATCGGTTTCTTGCGTGGTTATGAATCCGCAAAACTTTGATATACTCGCTATGGTAAACTATCCGTCGTACGATTTAAACGACATTCCGCGCGACGATAACGAGTTGCTTAACTCGCGTTCGAGAAATACGATAGTCAGCGATATTTACGAACCCGGTTCCACCTTCAAAGTGGTTACTGCGGCTGCAAATATCGAAGAATATTTGCGGGGCAATGCCAAAGCGTTTTCAAATTCTTACGTTTACAACGGAAGCAGAACGCGCACAGTGGACGGAACAAAAATAAAGTGCTGGGCTGACCACTCTAACGGAAGGCATCAAAATCAGACGCTTGCGGAAGCGTTAAACAACAGTTGCAACCCGTGCTTTACTGATATTGCGCTTTCACTTGGAAGCAAAACGTTTTACGACTATTTAGGCGCGTTTGGTTTCGGCAACGTTACGGGATTGGATTTCAACGGCGAAGCATTGGGTATGCTTGTCCCCGAGACGGCGGTAAGGGATTGCGACCTGGCGCGCATCGGCTTCGGGCAGACGGTGGCTGTTACGGGTATACAGCTTGCGTGCGCAGTAGCCGCGGCGGTAAACGGCGGAAACTACTACGTCCCACGGCTTTTGAAAAGCGTTGTTTCGGCGGACGGCAAAACCGTTTCCGAAAATCCCACTCTTTTAAAAAACAAAGCGATAAGCGAGCAGGCTTCGTCGATTTTGCGCGGAATGCTTGAAGGCGTTGTAAAAGAGGGCAGCGGTAAACACGCTTATATTGAAGGTTATAAAGTCGGCGGCAAAACGGGTACGGCGCAAAAGTATGAGGACGGGCACGTGGCAAGCGGAAAATACGTTTCCTCTTTCGCAGGATTTTTTCCCGCAAGTAATCCGGAGTATCTTGCGCTGATTATCGTCGACGAACCGCAGGGCACGTATTACGGCAGCGCAGTAGCGGCGCCTGTCGCAAAAGAAATTTTTGAAGATATTATTAAAATTAAAAACATAGAACGGTACGAATAAATGAAACTTAAAGAAATTTCGGGATATTTAAACGTAAAAAAATTTTTCGGCGCGGACGGCGTTGAAATAAACGGTTTATGCGCCGATAGCAGAAACGTGAAAAAGGGTGACTTGTTTTTCTGCTACAAGGGGCGTGAGCACGATTCTCATACCTGTATTGCAGAAGCGGCGGAAGGCGGGGCGGTTGCCGTTGTGTGCGAACGACAAATTGAAAACTGTGATTTGCCGCAGATTATAGTGGACGACGGAAGGACGGCAATAGTTGACGCCGCGCGCGCTTTTTACGGTTTTGCGGATAAAAAACTTAGGATTATAGCCGTAACGGGAACAAACGGAAAGACGACTACCACGCATATGCTTGCGGGCATTTTTAAAGCGGCGGATAAAAACTGCGGCGTGATAGGTACTTTGGGTATTAGTTACGCGGGAAAATTTATCGCGCCGGAACTTACCACGCCCGACCCTATTTTTTTGCATTCGGTATTCGCGGATATGGTGGCGCTTGGTGTGGAATACGTGTTTATGGAGGTTTCCGCGCACGCGCTTTATTATGACAAAATCAAAGGTGTTGAGTTTGAAGCGGGAATTTTTACAAACTGTTCGCAGGACCATCTTGATTTTTTCGGAAATATGAAGGACTATGCGCGTTGTAAAAAGCTTTTGTTTAAGGACGGCAGGTGTAAGCGCGCCGTAATCAATTCCGACGACAAGTTGGGAGTTGAACTTCTGTCCGAAATAAAGGGAGCCGTGAGTTACGGCATAGATAATCCCGCCGACGTGTTTGCGGTGGATATAAACGAAAGTCTTGACGGTACTTCTTTTGTATTGAATTTGTCGGACGAATTGTACGAAATAAAACTTTGCCTGCCTGCGCTGCACAACGTTTACAACGCTATGGCTGCCGCGGCTTGCGCAAAACTTTTCGGCATAAAAATAAACGTTATCGCAAAAGGGTTAAACGAGGTGAAAAACGTTTCAGGCAGGCTTGAACGCGTTGCAAAATATAACGGAGCGGAAATTTTCGTAGATTTTGCACATACTCCCGATGGACTGGAAAAATCTCTGCGCGCTTTAAAAAAGTTGTGTAAGGGCAAACTTTTTTGCGTTTTCGGTTGCGGTGGCAACCGCGACAGAATAAAACGCCCATTAATGGGCGCAGCTGCTGCAAAATACGCCGATTTTATAATAATAACTTCGGACAACCCGCGGTTTGAGGACCCTTACGACATTATAAGCGAAATAGAGGAAGGCGTAAAATCTTGCGGTAAAGCGTACGTAACCGTTTCCGAGCGCGACGTGGCAACCGAATATGCGATAGGGTTGCTATCCGAAGGAGACGTTTTGCTGGTTGCGGGCAAAGGCGGCGAGCAATATCAGGAAATAGCGGGGATTAAACACAGTTATAACGACAATACGGTAATAAAAAATATAATCGGCGGTTAAATGAAAACCATTTTTATAGGAACTTTATGCGCGTTCGCCGCGTCGTTCGCGCTGTTGCTAATTTTAAAGCCCCTTCTAAAACGGCTTAAAGCGGGACAGTATATACTCGGCTATGTAAAAGAGCATAAAAATAAAAACGGCACGCCCACAATGGGCGGGCTTGCCTTTATCGCGGCGTTGATTATTGTAGGAGCGTGCGCTTTGGGCTTTTCGGACGGGCGCGCCAATTTAACTTTTGCTATAACGGCGGGCTTTATGTTTGTGGGTTTTTTGGATGATTTTCTTAAAATTTACCACAAAGAAAACGAGGGGTTAAAGCCTTATCAAAAAATTTTGTTTCAACTTGCCATCGCATCCGTAGCGGCGGCATATTGCTATATTAACAAATATACGGTTTTATATGTGCCTTTCGGCGGCGGTTTTTCGTTCGATATAAAGTGGGGCATAATTCCGCTTATAATTTTTATTTTTCTTGCCACCGTCAACTGTGTAAATCTTACCGACGGGCTTGACGGGCTTGCAGGCGGGACAAGCTGTGCATACCTGTTTGTTATGGGCTTGCTTTTAAGTATTCAAAAAACTCAAAACTTATCGGTTTTAAGTTTTGTTGCCGTCGGCGCAGTAGCGGCGTTTTTAGTGTTTAACGGCAATAAGGCGTCAATATTTATGGGGGATACCGGTTCGCTTGCCCTGGGCGGACTTATTAGCTGCCTTTCCGTCTTTTCGGGCAATTCGCTTTATATTCCTCTTATCGGAATAATGTTCGTAATTTCGGGAATATCCGTTATTGTACAAGTCATATATTATAAACGGACAAGGAAGCGTGTGTTTTTAATGGCGCCCGTTCATCACCATTTTCAGATGAAAGGGTATTCGGAAAGTAAAATTTCCTATGCGTATTTTATACTCACCGCCTTAGTCGGAATAATATGTTTGATATTTGTGTGAGGTAAAATGTATTTCAGAGGTCAAAAGTTTTTTGTTGCGGGTATGTCTGTTTCCGGTGAAAGCAGCGCCCGCTTTTTGCTTGAAAGGGGTGCGGAAGTATACGTTTATGACGACGTTGTAAGCGATAATATCGCAAAAACGTATGCCGAATTGCGTGCTTTGGGAGCGCACGTTGTGACGGCGGAAGGCTGCGCCGAAGCGGCGGACAAATGCGATATTCTTGTTTTAAGCCCCGGTATTCCCATTGATACGGCGCTGCCAGTTTCTTTCCGTAAACGCGGTAAGTCGATTATAGGCGAAGAAGAACTTGCCGCAATGTACCTCAGGGCAACGGCGGTTGCCGTAACGGGCACAAACGGAAAGACGACAACCGTTTCTATGCTAAACGAAATGATAAACGCTTGCGGAAATCGCAGCGTGGCTTGCGGCAACAACGGCAACCCGCTTATAAAGGAAGTGGAAGATTTGGCGTTTAAGGACTTTGCCGTTATAGAAATTTCGTCCTTTCAATTGGAAACGTTGACAAGCCTTCGTCCGCATATCGCCGTTGTCACCAATGTGACGGAAGACCATCTCAACCGTCACTACAATATGGAAAACTACATATTTTTGAAATCTAAAATATTGAGAAACCTCAGGGAAAGCGAATTTGCGGTATTAAACTATGACGACCCCGTCGTGCGTTCTTTTGCAAAAAACACCAAGGCGAAAACGGTTTATTTTTCCGTTCAGTCGCGGGTGGAAGGCGCGTATTTTCAGGACGGCGGATTGTATTATAACGGCGAAAAATATTTTGATATAAACGATATGAACGTAAGCGGGGTGCACAACGTTTATAACGCGCTTGCCTGCGTTGCGGTTGCGGGAATACTGGGACTTGATAAAACGCTTGCTTCAAACGCTTTATGCGCCTTCAAGGGAGTCAGCCACCGCATAGAAAAAATCAGGGAAGTAAACGGAGTTACATACATTGACGACAGCAAGGGGACGAATATAGACGCAACGCTTAAAGCGGCGCAAACAATGCGCGAGCCTACCGTTCTGCTTTTGGGAGGCAAGGACAAGGGTGACGACTATACTCCGCTTTTTGAAGGATTGAGTTCGGGGCCCGTCGTGCACGCGATAATTTACGGCGAAAACCGTTTTAAGATGCTTAACGCCGCTATAAGGGCTGGATTTGTAAGTTTTTCACTTTGTTCCGAGTTTGAAACGGCAGTCAAGCTTGCTCAGTTTATAGCAAAGCCCGGGCAAAGCGTTTTGTTGAGCCCCGCAAGCGCAAGTTTTGACGGGTTTGCAAATTACGAGGAGCGCGGAAAAGCATTCAAGGCGATTGTGGACGGAATAAATGAAGAAACTTCTAAATAATATCGCCGTAAAAAAAAGGGGCGGTGCAAAAGAGCGCCGCTTGCGTGAAAACGCAGAAGTCAAAACTTCTTCGGCAAAACGGAAATACACAAAAGCGGGCGACGTCCCGCTTTTAATTTGCATATTTTTAATGGCTTGTTTCGGCTGTCTTATGATATATTCGGCAAGCTATTATACCGCGCAGGTGCAGTACGGCGACAAACTGTATTTTGTAAAAAAACAACTTTTGGGCGTTGTTTTAGGCGCGGCGGCAATGATAGGTATGTGCTTTTTGCCGTACGAAAAACTTGCAAAATTCAGATTTCCGGCGGTAATAATCGCCGTGATATTGCTTGCTCTTGTATTTGTGCCGGGTGTTGGAATAACCAATTACGGCGCAACGCGATGGATAGGCTTCGGCGGCTTTACAATTCAGCCTTCCGAAATTGCAAAGTATGCTTACGCGCTTTTTGCCGCCGCGTATTTTGCGAAAAACTATAAAAAAGTTAAAACGGTAAAAGGCGTTTTGCCCGTTTTGGGAATGGGCGTGCTTTTTTGCGCGCTTATAATAATCGAGCCAAATATGTCCATCACAATGTGCGTGGGACTGTTGATGCTGGGGATAATTTTTTTAAGCGGAACAAACTTAAAAACTTTTGCCATAATTTTAATACCTTTTGCCGTAGCTGTACCCGTTTTGATAATATTAGAACCTTACCGCCTGCAAAGGTTAAGCGCGTTTTTAGACCCCTGGGCTTCTCCCAAGGATGAAGGTTATCAGCTTATTCAGTCGCTGTACGCTTTGGGGAACGGAGGACCTTTCGGTACCGGACTTTTCAATTCAACGCAAAAATACCGCTTTCTTCCGTTTGCCGAAAGCGACTTTATTTTGGCGATTATGGGCGAGGAATTGGGCTTTGTCGGGCTGATAATATTTTTTGCGTGCTGTGCTTTTATCGTTTGGCGGGGCTTTAAAATTGCAAAAAACTGCGGCGACCGTTTCGGATTTTTGCTTGCAGCGGGCTTCACAATGGTTTACGGAATACAAGTTGTAATTAACGCGCTTGTCGTCACTGGTACTATACCGCCAACGGGATTGCCGCTTCCGCTTATAAGCAGCGGAAACACTTCGCTTATCATAACAATGGTGTCGATGGGCGTTTTGTATAATATTTCAAGAAAAAACGCAAATTCCGCATTGCCGGCGTTAAATTAACAAGACATAGCTGTTTTCCATATAATGGAGTATATTTTACTACTCGGAGTTTATATGGAAAAATACATAATTAACGGAGGAAACAAGTTATACGGCAGCGTTGAAATTCAAACCGCAAAAAATTCCGTTCTGCCTATACTTGCGGCCGCCGTCCTCACGGACGGGAAGGTAACAATTTTAGATATTCCGCAAATATCCGACGTCAGAAATATGGTAAAGATTCTTTCCAGACTTGGCTGTCGGGCAGAATTTTGCGGTAATAATCTGATAATAGACAGTTCGGTAGCCGACTGTTACGAAATTCCCAGCGAACTTGCGCACGAGTTGCGCTCGTCAGTATTTTTGCTCGGCTCGGTTGTTTCGCGTTTCAAAATGGCGAAAATTGCATATCCTGGCGGATGCGATATAGGTTTGCGCCCCGTAGACTTACATCTGACGGGTTTGAAGCGGCTTGGCGTTGAAATTACCGAGGAAAACGGATACATAATCTGCAAGTGCGATAAACTTACGGGCAACGAAATAATGCTTGATTGTCCCAGCGTCGGCGCAACCGAAAATATAATGCTTGCCGCGGTCAAAGCGGAGGGTGTTACGGTGATAAAAAACGCCGCGCGCGAGCCCGAAATAGAAGATTTGCAGCGGTTTTTAAATACTATGGGCGCAAAAATAAAGGGCGCGGGCAGCGGAACGGTTGTGATAGAAGGGGTCAAAACGCTTTGCGGATGCGAATATCTTCCAATTTCCGACAGAATAGAAGCGGGAACGTTTCTTGTTACGGCGGCTATGTGCGGCGGTGAAGTTGAACTTAAACGGTCGTGCGCCGAAAATATAAGTTCGCTTTTACATAAACTTAGGGAAAACGGTTGCAAAATCCGCGTAAATAATGATAAAATAATTTTGGAAAGTCACAAAAGACTGACTTCCGTAAAAAGTATAGAAACCCAGCCTTATCCCGGTTTTCCTACCGACTTGCAGGCGCAGATGACGGCTTTATGTTGCGTTTGCCGCGGACATTCCATAATAACCGAAAACTTGTTTGAAACGCGTTTTAAATACGTGCCCGAACTCAGAAAAATGGGGGCGGACGTTACGGTTATAAACAGAAGCGCGTTTGTGCGCGGAGTGGAAAAATTCCGCGGGGCAACCGTAGTCGCTCACGATTTGCGCGGCGGCGCGGCGCTGGTATCTGCGGCGCTTTCGGCGGAAGGCAGAAGCGAAATTTTGGATATTTCGCACATAGACAGGGGATACGGTGCGTTGGAGTACAAGTTAAGAAAACTTGGCGGCGACATTGTAAGGGTTTCGGTTTAATCCGTTTATGAAGTACATAAGAAAAATTCTGGTTTTGATAATTGTCGCGGTTATGCTCGCTTCTGTCGCAATCGGCGCAGGGGTAATTTTTGCGGTTAAAAACGTAAACGTAGACTTGATAAGTTATACTTGCGAGGGCGGCAGCGAAGAAGCGCTTGATATGCTTTCGGACATCAAAAAAGCGGTTTTGAAAGAAGTTAAGGGAACGTTGATTTCCTTTACGGACGAAAATAAAGCCGCCGCTTCGCTTGACGGTGAAAAATTTTATATTACCGAATTTGAAAAAGTTTATCCTTGTACTTTAAATATCACGGTAAAGGAACGCAGAGAAATGTTTGCCGTCGCCGAATCAGACGGAACTTACACCGTTTACGATGATAACGGTTTGGTTTTGCGGAAGGCGCAGACTGCCGAGGAGGCTTGCAACAAAGCGGACGGTTTGCCTAATCTTGAAGTAAAGGGCGCGCTTGATAACGATTTTAAAAACATTGCTAATATCTGTAAAATATTTGCCGATAAGTTTAAATCGGTGCGTTCTCTCGTCGCTTGCGCGACTTTGTCAAACGGGCTTGAAAATTCGTTTACTTTTGATTTAAGGTGCGGGTCTAAAATCGTTATTTACGATTATACGGTTTTGACGACAGAAAAAATTTCGGCGGTATACGACTATTTTTCCGAGCTTTCGGGCGATAAAAAAATCAAAGGCGAAATTCATTGTCTTGTCAATGCCGACAACGAAATATTTGCAACTTATAAGGGCTAAACCTTTAAGTTTACGCGGCGCCGCAGGGTGCCGTTTTTTTGTTTCAAACGGTTGACTTTATTTTGACACTATTATATAATAAATCTATGTGAAAATTGCGGGGACGGTATGCGCGCAAAATACGTAGCGGTGTTGGATATACGCTCGTCTGAAATAACGGCGGTAGTCGGAGAGCGGGGCGTAAACAACACTTTTATTATCAAAAGTAAATACGCAAGCGGGTACGAAGGTTTTGCCGAAGGCGAACTTTTGGACGTGGGAAGTTTTGTTTCGGCTATAAGCGAAGTTGTCAAAAGCACACTTGCTTCAAACGGCGGAATAAAAAGTTTTTACGTCGGCGTTCCCGGTGAATTTATCAATCTTGTCAGCGTTGACAAAACGTTGAGTTTTCCTTATGCAAGAAAAGTAACTCAGGCGGACGTTCAAACGCTTGTGGGTATGGCTGCTCCTGCCGACGACGAGGTTTGGCGTACAGTGCGCCACAGCTGCCTTTATTATGTGCTTTCGGACAAGCGTAAAGTTATTTCTCCCGCAGGCGCCGTAAGCGACGGGTTGCAGGGTAAATTCTGTTTTTACAAATGCAGAAATTCCTTCATCGGTTGTATAATGGACGCGTTCAAGCGGTTTAAAGAAATTGCTTCGGTAAATCTTATTCCTATCTGCCACGCAGAAGCAATGTATTTGGTAGAGCCGGAAATGCGCAATAAGTGCACTGCGCTTTTGGATTTGGGGTTTATTTCTTCATCTTACAGCGTAATTTACGGCGACGGACTTTTGTACAGCGAATCGTTTTCCGTGGGGATAGGACACGTTGCCGTCTATCTTATGGCGGAACTTGATATTCCTTACGAAGTTGCGCTGACTTTCCTTTCAACCGTCAATTTAAACGCGAAAGAAAAACTTTCCGGCACGGAAGAATGCGTTTATAAAGGCAAAACTTACGCTTTTTCCACAATGACTCTGCGCGACAGAATACGCGAAGGGCTGGACGGAATTTGCGAAACTGTTGACGAGTGTAAAAGAAATTATACGGGGAAATCGGTTGACGGAAGCGCCTTGCTTATAACGGGCGAAGGTATAAAAACCGTGCGCGGCGCGGCAGAGCATATTTCTGGTAGGCTTGAAAGAAAAGTGGAAGTTATTGCGCCGAAAATACCATATTATGACAAGCCGGCGTTTTCTTCTGTTTTGAGTTTGCTGGACACCGCTTTAAGTGATGAAAGATAATACTTTTTTCCGCCTTGGGCGCGGACGAATTTTTACTATACGTTTTTAGGTATACGGAGGTTTTTTATGTTTAACGATTTTTTAACCGAAGCCAACGGCGGAATAACCGGCAAAGCGCGGATTAAAGTTATAGGCGTGGGCGGCGCGGGTAACAACGCCGTCAACAGAATGATAGAGGCGGGGATAAAGTGCGCCGAATATTACGTTGTCAACACAGACAGTCAGACGTTGGTGCTTTCTCCCTGCGAACATAAAATTCAGATAGGCGCCGTTCTTACCAAAGGGCTTGGCGCGGGCGCCGACCCGGAAGTGGGCAAACAGGCGGCGGAAGAAAGTAAAAGTGAATTGACCGAAGCGATTAAAAACACGGACTTGCTGTTTATAACGGCTGGTATGGGCGGCGGTACGGGTACCGGCGCCGCGCCCGTTATAGCAAAAATTGCAAGGGATATGAAAATTTTGACCGTTGCGGTCGTGACTGAACCTTTCGGTTTTGAAGGCAGAAGAAGAAAAGAAAACACCATTAAAGGGCTTGATAATTTAAAAAACTACGTAGATTCGCTTATAGTTATTCCAAACGATAAATTGAGAACGATTGTAGACAGAAATACTACTACGATTGACGCTTTTTGCGTTGCGGACGACATTTTGAAGCAAGGAATAAGGGGCATTGCCGAGTTAATAGTAAACCCTGCGCTTATAAACCTTGACTTTGCGGACGTAAGGACAATACTTAAAGACAGCGGCATCGCGCATTTGGGCGTGGGAGTGGCGAAAGGCGAAAACAGAATTCTGGAAGCGGTGAGACTTGCAATCAACTCGCCCTTGCTTGAAACCACTATTGAAGGCGCGCGCGGCGTTATTATAAACGTTTGCGGCGGAAACGATTTGACTATGGCGGAATGCTCCGACGCGGCAGAACTTATAAGCGGGGTTGTGGACGCTTCGGCAAATATAATTTTCGGTGTGAGAATAGACCCCAACGTTCAGGAAGAAGTTGAAATAACGGTTATTGCAACAGGCTTCCCCGGTTACGACAACAGGCACGCAACAAACGAACACAAAAGTGCAAGTATGCCTATCGGCGACAATGGCGGAGTAAGACGTATGTCCGTAAGCGAGCCGCCTTATTACAGAAGTACACAGCCTTTGCAGCCTGTCGAACAATATCCCGTTCAGCCGTCTCAGCCCGAGTATCCTCCTGTCAGAAACGTTGAAGTAAGACAGCAGGCTCCCATACAAAACGTCCAATACCGTCAGCCAGAAGCGCCTTTGCGCAGCGCGGACGAGGACCGTATAGAAAGGCCCACCGGCAAAAGCGTCCCCAAATTTATAGAAAGACTTAAAAATTTGGGCAAACGCAACGAAGACGAATAAGAATAACATATATCCCGCAATTTATTTGCGGGATATTTTTAAATTAAAAAAGAATAGCCTCCCGTTTGCTTCGGGCGGCTATTCTTTTTACAAATCCGGTATTAAGTAACGGAAAACCAAATTTGACTTATTTTTTTAGTTCATCATAGTAAGCCGTAAGGATTGCCGTTTTCAAAGTTTCTCGGGTCTCGGTATTAAGCGGATGTGCAATATCCTTATATTCGCCATCATTAGTTTTTCTGCTGGGCATCGCAATAAACGCGCCTTCGGCAGAATCGATTATCTTTATATCGTGCACGACAAAACAATCGTCCAAGGTAATCGAAGCCACCGCTTTAAGTTTATTGTCCTCCTTGTTAACTAACCTGATTCGTACATCTGAGATTTTCATAACATCACCTTCCAGATAATACTTTCATTGAATATATTGTACAATAAAAGAAAATCAATTTCAATACTAAATATAAAAATTTTTTACAATTTTAATAAAAAAACAGCAAAATTCGTGCTAACCGAACAAAAATCTTAATAAAATTTAATATGCGTAAAAAAATATGGGAAATATACGGCAGTTTTTATTTTATAGGTATCGGTGGGGTAAGTATGAGCGCGCTTGCAAAATTTTTGTGCGGCAAAGGCGTGCGTGTTGCGGGCAGCGATACGGTGCGCAGCGCGTATACGGAAGAACTTTCCGCGATGGGCGTGAAAATCGCCACGGGCGAAAATAAAGACAGTATTCAAAAATACGAAGTTATAGTTTATACCGACGCAATAGGTGAAAACGACGCGCAGCTGGCGGAAGCAGTTAAGTGCGGAAAGGAAATAATTTCCCGCGGACGGTTGCTTGCGGAAGTTTGTAAAGATTTTAAAAAAGTTATTGCAATTTCCGGCTGTCACGGCAAAACTACCGCTGTTTCAATGGCGGCGCATATATTCAGTGCGTCAAATTTGCAGTTTTGCGCGCATATAGGCGGTAGGGATAAGACTTTTTCTAATTTTTATTATTGCGGAAATGATTACTTTTTAACCGAGGCGTGCGAATATAAAAAAAATTTTCTTTTGCTAAAACCTGATATTGCGGTGGTTTTAAATTCCGAACCCGACCATCTGGAATGTTACGGAAGCGTTGAAAATTTGAAAAATGCGTATACAAGATTTGCGTATTCGGCTGAAACGGCAGTTATTTTGTACGGCGACATTGGCGTGGACGGCATAACTTTCGGGTTTGATAAAAACGCGGCGTATTCTGCGGTAAAAATAAGCGAAAATTGCGGACTTTTTAGGTTTGCCGTGCGCGAGTACGATAAAATTCTCGGCGAAATTTCATTGAAAGTTTACGGCAGACATAACATTTTAAACGCGTTGGCTGCCGTTGCGGTTGCGCGGTCTGCGGGAATTGACTTTGAAAGTATAAAAAAAGGCTTGGAAAGTTTTGCGGGAGTGGAGCGCAGGTTTGAAAACTTGGGGCGATTTAAAGGCGCGCAGATTATTGCCGACTATGCCCATCATCCGGAAGAAATTGCCGCCACGTTAAAGGCGGTAAATAAAATTTGCAAGGGCAGACTGTTTGTGGTTTTTCAGCCGCATACGTATTCGCGAACAAGAAATTTTTTTAAAGAATTTATAAAAGTGCTTTCGCCGTTAAAAAAGTTGCTTGTTTACCGTACTTTTGCCGCAAGGGAGTATTTTGACGACGCCGGAAGCGCGCTTACCCTTTCTCAACGTTTAAAAAATTCGCAATACGGAGAAACCGCCGCCGATATAGTCGATTTTATAAACGGAGCGGGCAGCGGCGATTGCGTGCTGATTTTGGGAGCGGGCGATATTTACGATATTGCGAAAGACGTTTTGTCCGACATTGACAAAAATTAACGTTTTTTTTAAACGTAGGCAATCTGCGGCGGGTATATCCGAACAATCGGGCGCCCGCCGTAAGTTTTTGCTCTTTTATATATAAATATATAAAATTTAACTGAGTTGCCGTCATTTCGTTGCCAATGCGGCGATTAAATGATATAATATAAAAGATAGATTATGTAACGCTTGTTTTGCGTGACTTATGGATTTAACCGTTTGCGGCAAATATTTTGCGGAGAAAGAAAGTGGACGATAAGTTAAAAGAAAAAAACAAAAAAACTTCTTATATTTTTACGAGAGAAACGTTCGGCATAACTATTTTGTTGTTTTGCGCGATAGTCTTTGTTATGCTTTTGACAAGACATCTTGTCTTTGCCGGCATAGGCTCGGCAATTTGTACGTTTATGTACGGAACGTTCGGTTACGGTTCGTATCTCGTAATAGGTCTGCTTGCTTATCTTGGAGAGTGGCTTGCTTTTGAAAAGAAAATTAAAATTTCTTTTATAAAGGCTTTTACGATTTCGCTTACCGTGTTTATTCTGTTTTTGCTTTTTCACGCGGTAACTACAAGAAATTTTGAAATGGGCAATTACGGTAAGTACATAAGCGATTGCTATAAAAACGCGCAGTACGGTTATTCTGGGTATACTTTCGGCGGAGTTGTTTCTTCGCTTGTGGTTTATCCTATTGCAAAACTTTCGTACGTTGCCGCTTATATTATTTTTTCAGTGCTTGTTTTGGCGTGCGGATACGTTACGGTTTTGATTTTTGGCGGAAAAAATTTGTTTGCAAACGTTTCTTTCCGTAAGAAAAGTAAAAAATCCGACGTCAGCCGGATTTCCGCTCCCGAAATTGTCGGAACGGAAGCTGCTGTTGCTGCGGAATATGCGGAGCCTGTGGCTCCGTCGGCAAATAACGCGTATGTAACAAACGAGGTTCAACCTCAGCCCATACAATTAAGGGAAGCGCCTGCTACGCAACAAACTGACGATAGCGAAAAGTTTTCTTCCAAAAATCTGGGACGTAAAATATTGTTTGAAAAGGGCGAATTCGCTGCTGAAAGTTACAGAAGGAATATGATTTTTAATGAAAATTCATATTTTAACAGACCAGTCCCGACGGCGGCGACAGAAGCAGATTATCTTAACAGTTTTTCTTCGGCGGCGGCAAGAAGGCAGAAAGAAAGCGCTTTGCCAGAAACAAGTTATACCGAAAGTTATTCGGACGAAATTTTAAATCAGCCAGTGCAGGCTTCGCCTTCGAATTTCGTATACGGAGAAAAGCCTGCAACCGACCTTGAAGGTTACGGCGCGGTTGAAGGAGAAGCGTTCCCTGTTCAAAGCAATGACGAACGCTCGGAAAGGTATTCCGAATACGTGCGTGACGACGGTTATGCGGACGCAAACTACGGCGGTAGTATAAATAACGGCGTTGAGGTTGATACTTCCGAATTTGTTGAAGATTACATTGAAGAACCTCCCGCAATTACGCCTTCGCGCGACAGGGGAGTAGTGGGTTTTAGTGAAACGCCGCTTGTTTCGCCGCAAATTACGGAAAACGAAAAACAGTATAATCAGGTTATTAGAGAAGATAAACCCGCAGACGATGACGACGTTTTTATCAATGTTGGCAGAGAGGGCAAAACAACTCCGTTAGGCGGTCGCCGCGGCAACGCCGAACTGTTTGACGACGACGAGATGGACGATGAAATTCCTCCCGAAGTTTTCGGAAGGAGAGAAACACCTTTGAAGGATGTTGCGCGCGAACCATTGAGAAAAGATTCGCCTGCGCCCGTACGTAAAACGGAAAATACCGATAAATCGGTTTTGCCTGCGACAACTGGGCGAGCTCAGCCGGAAGCGCAGCAGCCCGCGGAAGAAAAGCCCAAACACGTTTGGAAAAAGTACGTGCGCCCTTCTTTGGATTTGCTTGAAGATTATCCCGAAAACAGCAATATAAACACGGGCGAAATAGAGGACAACAAGAGAATAATCGTTGAAACGTTAAACCGCTTTAAAATAGCAAGCGAGGTTTCAAACGTTACGATAGGTCCTGCAATAACGCGTTACGACGTAATTATTATCGACAAAACAAAAATCAATCAGTCGGTAAAATACCGCGACGCTATCGCGATGGAACTTAAAAAAGACAACGTAAACGCCTATTTGAATTATTCGAAAGGCGCGCTTTCCATCGAAGTACCCAATAACGTAAGAATAAAAATAGGTTTGAAGGGTATGCTGGCAAGCAGGGCTTTTTTAAACAGTAAACCCGGCGCACTTACGTTTGGACTGGGCAAAAATATAGAGGGAGAGGTGGTATGTCCGGATATAACCAGAATGCCCCACTTGCTTGTTGCTGGTACCACGGGCAGCGGTAAAAGCGTTTGTTTAAGCACCCTTCTTGTCAGCCTGTTGTATAAATACGGTCCGGAGGAATTGCGCCTTATACTTGTCGACCCGAAACAGGTTGAGTTTATTTCTTACGATAAACTGCCGCACCTTATGATTAACGAAATAATTTACGAGTGCGATAAGGCGATAAAGGCGCTTAACTGGGCGATAAAAGAAATGGAGCGCAGGTATACTCTGTTCAAGGAAATGACGGAAAACGGTCAGGCGACCAAAAACCTTGAAGAATACAACGCGCATTTGCCTTCCGGCGAGGAGAAACTGCCCAAAATTCTTATAGTTTTGGACGAATTCGGCGACTTAATGTTGCAGGCAAAAAAAGACATAGAAAGCAGAATAATAAAACTTGTTCAAAAGGCGCGCGCTGCGGGAATACACCTCATTCTTGCCACGCAAAGACCTTCTGTCGATTGCATTACGGGTTTGATAAAGTCAAATCTTCCAACGCGTATAGGTTTTAAAGTAAACTCCTTTGACGACGCGCGTTGTATATTCGATATAGGCGGTGCCGAAAAACTTTTGGGTTTGGGCGATATGTATTTCCGTTCCGCTCAAAACCCTGATTTAACGCGTATACAAGGCTGCTTTATAGACACGCCCGAAGTGCAAAGGGTTACGGACTTTATCAAGTCGCATAACGAAACTTATTTTGACCAGAGTGTTTCCGACTTTATAAATACCGTAGAGCAGGAAGAATCTCCTGTTTCGCTTGGCGCGGGCGACAGCGACGACGAGGAATTCAAAATAGACGATACGCACATAAAAGCGCTTAAATACTGCGTTACCTCAAATCAGGCTTCCGTTTCGATGATTCAGCGCAGATTCCCCGTGGGGTACATTAAGGCTTGTAAAATTATCGACTGGATGGAGAAAATGAATTACATAACTCCTTCCGAGGGCTCTAAACCCAGAAAAGTTTTACTTTCAAAAGACGAATTTATTCAGATTTACGGTGACGATATTGACGATTGATTTTTCAAATAAAATATTCGGACTTATTTCGCTTGGATGCGATAAAAACCGTGTTGATTCCGAAAAACTTTTGTCAATAATAAAAGAGCGCGGGTGCCAAATAAGCAACGACGTAAACGAAGTTAACGTGCTTATTGTAAATACTTGTTCTTTTCTTAACGACGCGCGTAAAGAAGCGATAGAAACGATTTTGGAATATGCGGAATACAAAAGCGGCAATTTAGAAAAACTTGTAGTAACAGGGTGTTTGCCACAAAAATTTGTAGGCGAAACTTTTGGCGCGCTTACGGAAGCAGACTTGTTTTTGGGCACGGAAGACTATGGCAGTTTTTTTGAGGCGTTGGAAAAGTGTTATGCGGAAGGCAGAACAAATTACGTGGGGTGCGGAACGGAGTATTTCGGAGAAAAAAGAGTTTTGACTACTCCTTCGCATTACGCATATTTGAAAATTGCGGACGGCTGCAATAACCGTTGTACGTATTGCCTTATACCAAAAATCCGCGGGAAGTATAAAAGTTATCCGTTAGAAAGTCTGGTGGCAGAGGCGGAAAGCCTTGGCGACGTTTCCGAACTTATTTTGGTTGCGCAGGACGTAACAAGATACGGGTTAGACGTTTACGGACAAAAAAAACTAGTAAAAATTTTACAAATGCTGACAACACTTGTCAACATTAATAGTGTAAGATTATTGTACTGCTATCCCGATATGATTGACGACGCGCTTATTTCAGAAATACGCGACAATCCGAAAATAGTCAAATATATCGATATACCCTTGCAACATAGCGAAAACAGAATTTTGAAACTTATGAACAGACCTGCCGGTAGGGAGGAATATCTTGCGCTTATACGTAAGTTAAGGGAAAACATACCCGACATTGCTATCCGTTCTACGTTTATTTCAGGTTTTCCGAGTGAAACGGAGGAAGACCACGAAAATTTATGTAAATTTCTGGAAGAAGCACAATTTGACAACTGCGGTTTTTTTGCATACTCGCGCGAGCCCGATACTGCGGCGTTCAAACTTAAAGGACAAGTCCCTTATTTTAAAAAGCGCGCAAGGGTAAAACAATTGTACGCAGTACAGCAAAAAATCTCAAAAGCAAGGCTTGAAAAATACGTTGGTAAAACTATTAAGGTTTTATGTGACGGAATAGATTACGAGCATAACTGTTTTGTCGGACGAGCATATTTTCAGACGCCCGATATTGACGGAAAGGTTTATTTTAACGCGTTGAACGTCGTACAAGGCGAATATTTTGAAGTTTTGATTGAAAGTCAGGATGGTTACGATTTGTACGGTAGGACGGAGGATTACGCTTTATGAATGAAGAAAAGGAAATAGATAAAAACAGCAGGGCATACAAATTTGCCGCTGGCAAAGGCGTAATGAATTTGCCGAACAAGCTTACAATCAGCCGTGTGGCGATGATTCCCGTATTCGTTTTTTTCTTTTATTTTACGTTTACGTCGCATTATCTGGTGGCTTTGGCTGTTTTCGGCGTGGCGTGTCTTACGGACTTGTTTGACGGAAAATTAGCGAGAAAGTATAATCTTGTAACCAATTTAGGTAAATTTTTGGACCCCATCGCCGACAAAGTGCTGGTTTTAACGGCGCTTGTAATAATGCTGACCGCGCCTGAATTTTTTACTTTGAATTTCGGTTATTGGGCGCTTATCGCGGGTGGCTGCGGAGTTGCGGTTATCCTTGCGCGCGAGATTATAGTAAGCGGTTTCAGAATGGTTGCCGCCGGCGCGGGAATAGTTATAGCGGCGGACGTTTTCGGAAAATATAAGACTGTTTGTCAGGATATTTCGATAGTGGTTTTGCTGGTTGCGGCAGGCTTGGTTGAGTTTGCAAAATACAGCGAGACGGTTGGATTTATAGGTGAAATTTTAAATTATGCGGGACTTGCGTTTTTTGCGATAGCGGTTTTGCTTACCGTGATTTCGGGAATCAACTATATAGTAAAAAATATTCAAGTGTTAAAGCAATGAGCGGCGGTAACGAAAGAGCAAAAAAGAATTGCCTTTTGGCTTTCAGAAATAAAAAAATCAACGTCTTTGACGGCGTAAATTGTTTGACAGAGCAGTTTGCCTCCGGCGGCTATTATTTTGACAAAGTTTCGTTTGTTGCTTTTGACAGTTCGCGTGAAATTGTGACCGCGATGAATGACGGGCTTGAAAATTATGAAAATCTGATAATTTTTTGTCCGAAGGCAATGGAAAATACGCTTAAAAAGTTTGTTTGCGAAAAAGCGGGCGGAGAATTTGACGGATTGAATACGTTGAAGTCGGAAAAAATTTCCGTTTTTCTGTTTTTTTCGGATTATGCAAATAGACTTTTGGTTGACGACGTAACCTTGTACTTTGACGCTAGGTACGGAATAAATCACGGCAAGACTTATTTAAAAACGGTTGGCGCGCCTGTAAATAACGTTATTGAAGCGATAGAACGTGCAAAAGGTATTTGCAGCGGGTTGGAGTTCAATATAAGCGAAAATTACGGCGATTGCACTTTGGAAATAGTTTACGGAAAGGACATATCAAAAACAGATTACGATAAAGCGATAAGAGAAACGCTTTTAAAGTTGAACGATTTTGTTTATGCGCTTGAAAATATTTCTCTTGCGGAAAGGCTTGTGCAGTTACTTAAATTGCGCAGAATGAAAATTTGCGTAGCCGAATCTTTTACGGGCGGCGGCGTATGCAAAAGGCTTGTTGAAGTTTCGGGCGTAAGCGAAGTGTTTTACGAGGGGTTAAACACATATTCCAACCAATCGAAAGCTGAACGGCTTGGCGTTGACGAGATGACTTTGAAAAGGTTTGGCGCGGTATCAAAGCAGACGGCTGCGGAAATGGCGGAGGGGCTTATAAAAAGCGGCAATTGCGATATTGCGGTATCAACGACGGGTATTGCAGGACCCAAATCGGACAATACCAATAAACCCGTAGGATTGCTTTATATTGCGGTTGCGCTTGCGGAAGGGACTTCGGTTTATGAATTTCATTTGAAAGGTTCGCGCAAGCAAATAACGGAAACGGCAATAAATCAGGCGCTGTTTCTGGCGTATAAAGCGATTAAATAGTAAAAAATTACAGAGGTGTAAATAACATATGAACGAAGAAAAATTAAAAGCGCTTAACTCGACCATTGCAATGATTGAAAAGCAGTACGGCAAAGGCTCTATAATGAAACTTGGCGATACAAACGTCAGCAACGATTTGGAAATTATACCTACGGGCTGTCTTTCGCTTGATTTGGCACTTGGCGTAGGCGGCGTTCCCCGCGGAAGAATAATCGAGGTGTACGGACCGGAATCTTCCGGTAAAACCACCGTTGCCCTTCATATTATTGCGGAGACGCAAAAGATGGGCGGCGTTGCCGCGTTTATCGACGCGGAGCACGCTTTGGACGCGCAGTACGCGCACGCTCTCGGCGTAAACACTAACGAACTTTATCTATCTCAGCCGGATACGGGCGAACAAGCGCTTGACATATGCGAGTCGCTTGTGCGTTCAAGTGCGGTGGACGTGATTGTAATCGACTCCGTTGCGGCGCTTACACCCAAAGCGGAAATTGAAGGGGATATGGGCGACACGCACGTAGGATTGCTTGCAAGACTTATGTCGCAGGCGTTAAGAAAGCTTACCGCAATAACAAACCGTTCGAAAACGTGCGTTATATTTATAAACCAACTGCGTGAAAAAGTCGGTGTTATGTTCGGAAACCCCGAAACCACTCCCGGCGGCAAGGCGCTTAAATATTTTGCAACCATTCGTCTTGACATAAGAAAGGCGGACGCGCTTAAAGGCGACGGTGGCATAATAGGTAACCGCGCAAAGTGCAAAGTTGTAAAAAATAAGGTTGCGCCTCCGTTTAAAGTTGCCGAGTTTGATATAATTTACGGTGAAGGCGTTTCGCAGGAAGGCTGCCTTATAGATTTGGGTGTGGAGTATGGGATACTTACCAAAAGTGGCTCGTGGTTTAATTACGGTGAAGAAAAGGTTGCGCAGGGACGTGAAAAAATGCGCGAATTGCTGAGAACAAATCAGGAATTGAAAGCGGAAATCGAGGCAAAAATAAGAGAAGCGCACAAGGCTTCGCTTGAAAAGAAGGACTGATAACGCTTTTTACATAATAGAACAGGGCGCGTATTTTACGCGGGAAATAAAATGAATTACGGATTTATAAAGGTCTGCGCGGCAACGCCGGAAATCAGGGTTGCGGACGTGGAGTTTAATACCCAAAATATTATAAAGGCAATAGAGCAAAGCGCTGCAAACGGAAGCCAATTGACGGTTTTTCCCGAGCTTTGCATAAGCGGCTATACCTGCGGCGACTTGTTTAATCAGCCTGCCCTTATAAAGGCTTGCGAAAACGCGCTTGGCGCTATTTGCAAGGCGACGGAAGGGATAAAAACGCTTGTTTTTGTCGGCGCGCCGATTGCTGCTGAGGGCAGGCTTTTCAATTGCGCCGTTGCCGTAAACGACGGAGATATTATCGGCGTTGTTCCTAAAACGTATTTGCCGAATTACGGCGAGTTTTACGAAAGGCGTAATTTTTCACCCGCGCCGTCAACCGAATCTTGCAGGACGGTAAGCATATGCGGAAAGCAGGTGAATTTCGGTACGGATTTAATTTTTAAATCGCAAAACTACGCAGAATTTACCGTTGCGGCTGAAATTTGTGAAGATTTGTGGTCGCCGAAATCTCCCTCGATTGCATACGCGCAAAACGGCGCGAGTATTATTGTAAATCTTTCTTGCAGCGACGAAACGGCGGGCAAGGCGGAATATCGCAGAAATTTGGTAAAAATGCAATCCGCAAAATTGATTTGCGGTTACGTTTATTGCGATTCCGGCGACGGAGAAAGTACTACCGACGCGGTTTTTAGCGGTCACAATATTATTTGCGAAAACGGTTGCGTTTTAGCCGAAAGCAAATTATTTGATAACGGACTTATTTATAGTGAGATAGACGTAGAAATGCTGGCTACCGAGCGCAGAAGAATTTCCGGCAGTTACTGTGCCGAACATTCGGTTTGTTGCGTTGTTCCGTTTGAGGCTTCACGCAATGATTGTTCTTTTGAAAGAAAATTTTCGCGTTTACCGTTTGTGCCCGAGGACGGTTCGGCGCTTGACGAGCGCGCCGAACTTATTTTGACGATTCAAGCGAAAGGACTTGAAAAACGTTTTAAACATACGCAAAGCAAAACTGCGGTTATAGGCGTTTCCGGCGGGCTGGATTCCGCTTTGGCGCTGCTTGTAACCTGTCGTGCTTTTAAAGCGCTGGGCAAGGACGTAAAGGACATAGTGGCGGTTACTATGCCAGGTTTCGGTACAACCAAAAAGACCAAAAGCAACTCGGTTGAACTTATAAAAGCCTTGGGGGCTTCGGTGCGCACAATACCGATTGGCGGCTCGGTTTTGAAGCACTTTAAGGACATAGGGCACGACGAAGACGACAGAAATACAACCTATGAGAACGCGCAGGCGCGAATGAGAACGCTTGTGCTGATGGATATTGCAAACGACGAAAACGGTTTGGTTATAGGTACGGGCGATTTAAGCGAACTTGCTTTGGGTTGGGCAACTTACAACGGCGACCATATGTCGATGTACGGCGTAAATTCTTCGGTGCCCAAAACGCTTGTAAAGTATCTTATCGCGTACGAAGCGCGCAAACTTGGCGGAAAGCGCGGTAAAATTTTAAACGATATACTCAATACCGAAATAAGTCCCGAGTTATTGCCGCCGGATTCGGACGGAAAAATAGCGCAAAAGACGGAAGATATTGTTGGACCATACATTTTACACGACTTTTTTCTGTATTATGCAATACGTCGCGGCTTTGAACCTGAAAAAATATTGTTTATAGCAAATAAAACGTTTGAAGGCGTTTATGACGCGCAAACTATAAAAAAATGGCTTAAAAACTTTTATAAAAGGTTTTTTGCGCAGCAATTCAAGCGTTCTTGTATGCCTGACGGGGTAAAAGTGGGCTCGGTTTCCTTGTCGCCTCGCGGCGATTGGAGAATGCCTTCCGACGCGATTGCAAAACTTTGGCTTGAACAATTGGATTAAAATTTAAAGCGGTTTATCTAAACCGCTTTTTTTTGTATTGAAATAAACAATTTTACTAATTAAATTGACATTTTTACGGACAAGGTGTAAAATATATTTAGATAAATGCGCCTATTATGGTTAAGTATTTATTAATGAATTATTCAGGAGGCTTAAATGAACTTATTGGCATTAAGCAGCCTGTTTCTTGCAAATAACACCGTTATCGGGCTTAGTATAGGGCTTGGCATCGGAGTGTTGGCGGCTTTGGTTGGCGGCTTTTTCGTCGGTTGTATTGTTAATCAAAAGAAAACCGACAAAAGATTGGGCGACGTTGAAACTAGAACCAAAAAAATGATAAGCGACGCTTCTTTGGAGTGCAAAACTTTGAAAAAGGAAGCGATATTGGAAGCTAAGGAACAGGAACTGCAATTAAGGAACGAATTCGAGCGCGAAACGCGCGAGAAAAAAAGCGAACTTGCAAAACTTGAACAAAGACTTGCGCAGAGAGAAGAAATTTTTGACAAAAAGGAAGAAGCGCTTTTAAAGCAGACAAACATTCAGGAACAGCAAAAGCGCGAACTTGAAAAGCACGAGCAGGAAATAAAGAAAACTCAGGAAAAAATCAATCATCAGCACGAATTGATGATTCAGGAACTTGAAAAGGTTGCTCAACTTACCCGCGACGAGGCAAAGAAGTTGCTTTCGGAAGAAATTTTGGACGAAACCCGCCACGACGTAGCGCTTCAAGTCAGAAATATAGAGCAAACGGCAAAGGACGAGGCAACCAGTGAAGCAAAGAAAATAATTGCTTTGGCAGTTCAGCGCTGCGCCGCCGACCACGCGTCGGAAATTACCGTTTCGGTTGTTCCGTTGCCCAGCGACGATATGAAAGCCCGTCTTATCGGTAGAGAAGGCAGAAATATACGCGCAATAGAAAACGCAACGGGAATAGAACTTATTATTGACGACACGCCGGAAGTTGTAATTCTTTCCGGATTTGACCCCGTAAGGCGCGAAATTGCAAGGTTGTCGCTTGAAAAACTTATTACCGACGGCAGAATTCACCCCGCAAGGATTGAAGAAACCGTTGAAAAAGTTAAAAAAGAGATGGACCAGGAAATTAAGCAAGCGGGCGAAAGCGCTATGTTTGAAGTCGGAATTTTCGGACTTCATCCCGAACTTATCAAACTGTTGGGCAGGCTTAAATACAGAACGAGTTACGGACAAAACGTATATAAACATTCCATTGAAGTTTCGCAGTTGGCGGGACTTATGGCGCAGGAACTCGGGTTAGACGTTAATCTTGCCAAGCGCGCTGGTTTATTGCACGACATAGGCAAGGCGGTTGACCACGAGCAGGAAGGTACGCACATTCAATTGGGCGCGGACCTTGCAAAGAAGTACAGAGAGGGCGGTAAGGTAATTAACGCGATTGCCGCACATCACGGCGACGTTGAGCCCACAACAACGGAAGCAGTACTTGTTGCCGCCGCGGATGCGATTTCCGGTGCAAGACCCGGAGCACGCCGAGAAACCGGCACAAACTACGTCAAAAGGCTTGAAAAACTTGAAGCCATTGCAAGCGATTTCAACGGCGTTGACAAATGTTATGCGATTCAGGCTGGACGTGAAGTGCGCGTAATAGTTAAACCCGAACAGATAGACGACGCGCAAGCGACCTTCCTTGCAAAAGATATTGCAAAGAAAATTGAAGCGGAGTTGGAATACCCCGGACAAATTAAAGTAAACGTTATAAGAGAATTCCGCGCAAGCGAATTCGCAAAATAAATAATAATTAAAAAATGAAATCCCCCGTTGCGACAGCAACGGGGGATTATTATGTTTTCTATCTGTTTTTATTTACCGAACAGGCAGAACAGCACGGCAAAAGCAGGAATATTTAGCGACACAAAGCAAGGTATAACTATTTTTGCCATTATGTCAGCCACTGACGAGAAGTCAACGTTTAGCAGTATTGCGATTACACAAATCATTAAAATGATTAATACGCAAACAATTATTGCCGCTGTCAAATATGTCAAAGACGCTGGTTTGGATGCGTTTTTGCCTATATTCGTTGCCTTAATTACTCCGAAAATAAGTACTTGCGCGCACGCAATTGCAAGAATAACAAAGGGATAAGCCAAAGTCACTTTTAAATTTTTTCTGAATATAAGGCAAAGCGCAAATTCAAGCAGCATTAATACCGCAATTATTAGCGAACTTTTAAACAGGTTTTCACTTAAATTATAGCGCTTTTTGCGTGAACCGTTTGTTTTTGCGTCGGCTGTATACACCGTCAATCCGTCCGCTTCCGATTTAGACGTAACGTCTTCAAAACGTACATTGTCAACGCGTTCCGTCTTAATTTGCTGAACGGGCGACTCTTGCGCGGGTGCGCCTGATTGCTTGCGAACAGTCTTGATAAATAAATTATTAATCAGGTTTCTGTAATCGCGCTCCGTTTCGGGACGATTGTTGTAAATTAGTTTTTCGGTGTCTATTTCGTCGGAATTAGGTACAATCTGTGGTTCGGAAGGAGTAGGGACAACCGGCTCGGAAATAAGTTTAAGATAGTTTTCGTGCAGTTTTTGTCTTTCTTCTTCGCTTATCGCAGGATAAGATGAAGCGGCTTGCTCCACAGTAGGTTGCGGCTGAGGTTGAACGTAAATAGGTTGGCTTACTTCTGCCTGAGCAGGCGCATTGTTAAAAAGTTTTTCCGTTTCAGTAGTTCCTAGCACTTCTTTTGGGGTTGCTTTTTCTTCGCTTTTTACGGCTTCGCGGTCGTCTTCAATTTCCCTTGAAGGAACGCGCGAGGTCGAACTTTTCAAAATTTTGAAGTCGACCGCCGACGGGGCGGGCTGTGAAAAATCAAAGTTTTTATCGGAAATAAGGCTGTCTATAACAGTTCTTGAATATTCCCATTCAGCCTGATTTTTTTCAGCAATTTCTCTGCCGTTGTCGGTGAGTGTATAGTACTTTCTTCTTCCGCCTTGCGATACTTCGTCCGTCTTCCAATAAGCGTTTATATAGCCTTGACTTTCAAGCCGCTTCAACGCGCTGTAAAGAGTGGGTTGTTTAAGCGTGTATTGTCCGTGACTTTTGGATTCTATTTCTTCAATAATTTCATATCCGTATTTATCGCGTTCGTACAGTGTGCGAAGAATTATTGTGTTTATATGTCCCCTGATAAGGTCGGCGCTAATAGTGCCTTTCGCTTCCTCGTTATCGGGAGAGGAGTTGTTTTCAACGTTGTTTAAAATTTCGTCGTCCATAAACGTTTATCCTCCGTAATTTGTATTTATACTATCACAATTGACAAAATATGTCAAGATTTTAACCTTATAAAAAGTACTATGTCACACATAACTACGTAAATTTGCGTAAAAAGTGCGTTAATTATTGAAAATTTTTTTCAAACGTGATAAAATTACGCTGTTGTTTAAATAAAGCGGAAGGTGAGAATTTATGTACAGACATATTAAAAATTACGAATTACGGTATACCGACGTAGACGCTTACGACAATATAAAACTTTCGGCGTTGCTTGGGTTGTTGCAGGAGTCCGCTTGTTTGTCCGCGGACGAACTCGGTTTCGGTTATAACGACGTCAAGGGCTATAACCTTGGTTTTATTCTTGCAAACTGGTATGTCAAAATTTTCCGTCCTGTAAAAATCGGCGAAACGTTGGAAGTTCATACGTGGCCGCTTAAACCCAAGCACCTGATTTTTTTAAGAGATTACGAGTTTTTTATAAACGGTGAAAAAATCGGCGTAGCAAGCGCGCGGTGGTGTATGATAAGCACTTGCGATTTTACGTTTGTGCCCATAGCCAAACATTTTGCGGACGGATTTTTCGACGGTTACAATACGGAAAGAAGCATAGAATTCAACGCTTGGAAAATTGCTCAGCTTGAAGGCGGAAAAGAGGTTTATAAAAAACGCGTGGGATATTGCGATTACGACCATTACTTTCACGCAAACAACACAAAATACGCAGACTTTCTTATGGACGTGTTTTCCGTGGGCGAGTTGCGCGGCAAATTTGTTTCGGAAGCGCAAATTTCTTACGTAAAGCAGTGCAAGGAAGGGGAAGAATTAATTTTTTACAGAGATGCTTCGGAGGACGGCTTTTCCGTCGTTGAAGGAAAGGTGGACGGCGAAGTCAGGGTGCAGATGAGGGTTAAATTAGGTGATTTATAAATACGACGTAGTTCGTTCCGCAAGAAAAAGCATAGCGGTTAGCATTACTGCCGAAAATAAAATTACGGTGCGTTGCGGCTGGTTAGTGCGCTCCGAAGATATTGAAAAATTTTTGGATAGTAAATCCGCTTGGATTGAAAAAGTAGTTTTGCAAAATTCAAAAAAACTTGCCGCCAACGACGACGTGCTTGAATTTGAAAAAATTTACGTAAACGGAAGCAAACTGCCGTTAATTTTTTCCGATAAAAATCAAATAAGCGACAATTGCGTTTACGTAAAAAGCAAGAAAGATATAGAAAAACTTTACGTTAAGCAATTTTTTGAAGAATTTAAAGCGAGGGTGGAAGAAATTGCGACAAACGCCAAACTTTTTCCCGCCGATATCGCCGTAAAGGATTATAAAGGGCGTTGGGGTTGTTGCGACGCAGAAAATAACCTTATCTTTAATTACAAACTTTTTATGTTGCCCGCTTCTTTGCGCGACTACGTTATAGTTCACGAATTGTGCCATACCGTTTGCCACAACCATTCCGCCGCGTTCTGGCGGCTGGTGGGTGAGATAATGCCAGACTATAAAATTAGGCGGCAACAGCTTAAAAATTATGATTTTGTTACAACGCTGTATTAATTGCTTTTTTTGCTTGACTTAAAAATACGTTTATAATATAATTTATAAGGTTAATGATTATGAACGCGATTTACGGTTACGGATTGATGAAAAACGAAATAATTTTTGTTTATGACGGTTTTGTTTTTACCGCCGCCGATATTTGTTTTTTTAATAATTGTTTATTTGACTGATTTATTTTTAAATCAGTCTTTATTTTAGTTTAAGAAAAATTTTCAGAGGATAAAAATATGAATTACCGCAAGGCATATTTAACGTTGCAAAACGGAAAACAGTTTGTGGGATACCGCTTCGGCGCAGAGGGCGACGTCACGGGCGAACTGGTATTTACTACCGGTATGACGGGATATGCGGAAACGCTTACGGACCCCAGCTATTACGGGCAGATAGTCGCGCAGACTTTTCCGCTGATAGGAAATTACGGCGTTACGCCGGACGGTGAAAGCGCAAAACCTTGGGTTTCCGCCTATATAGTGCGCGAAAAGTGTGATAATCCTTCCAATTTCAGGTGTGAAAAAACCATCGACGAATATCTGAAAGAAAACGGAATAATAGGGCTTTACGGCATCGATACCCGCGAATTGACGAAAATTGTGCGTGAAGCGGGCGTTATGAACGCTTCAATAACGTCAAAACCGCTTGACGAACTGAGCGGAGTATATTCTTATTTTATCAGAAATGCGGTAAAAAGCGTAACCTGCGCCGAGGTAGAGTATTTTGGCAATCCAGAGGGTTTAAAAGTGGCCGTGTGGGATTTCGGCGCAAAGGATAATATAGTAAGAGAACTTGTTAAACGCGGCTGCTATTGCGTAAAAGTTCCATCTTTTTATACTGCGGAACAAATTCTTGAATTAAATCCCGACGGACTTATGCTTACAAACGGCCCCGGCGACCCTGCCGAAAATATTGAAATTATTGAAAACATCAAAAAACTTGCCGGCAAACTGCCTGTTTTCGGAATTTGTTTGGGGCATCAGCTTTTTGCGCTTGCTATGGGCGGAAAAACAAAAAAGATGAAATACGGGCACAGGGGGGCAAACCAGCCCGTCAAAAACGTTGAAACGGGCAGAGTTTATATTTCAAGCCAGAATCACGGATACGAAGTTATTTCTTCAAGTCTGCGCGGCGTGGGAAATTTGAGTTATATCAACGCAAACGACGGCACTTGCGAAGGGTTTGATTACCCCGAACTTAACGCTTATACCGTACAGTTTCACCCCGAAGCGTGCGGCGGTCCGCAGGACGCAGAATTCCTTTTCGACAGATTTATAAATAATATGAAGGAGAGCAAGCGCAATGCCTAAGAGAGAAGATATTAAAAAAGTTCTGGTTATTGGTTCCGGTCCCATTGTTATTGGACAAGCGGCGGAATTCGACTATGCGGGCGCGCAAGCGTGCAGGGTTTTAAAAGACGCGGGAATAAACGTTGTTTTGTGCAATTCAAACCCTGCTACCATAATGACGGACAAGGCGCTTGCGGACGAAATTTATCTTGAACCGCTTACCGTTGACACGTTAAAGCGAATAATAGTAAAAGAGCGCCCCGACAGCCTTTTGGCTTCACTGGGCGGACAGACGGGGCTTACGCTTGGCTGCCAGCTTGCAAAAAGCGGCTTTTTGGACGAGTACGGCGTAAAACTTATAGGCGTAAACCTTGATTCAATCGACCGGGCGGAGGACAGAGAACTGTTCAAAGCCACTATGGAAAAAATAAATCAGCCCGTAGTTCCTTCCGATATTGCGTATACCGTGGAGGAGTGTCTTGCTATCGCCGACAAAATAGGCTATCCCGTAATAGTGCGCCCTGCATACACTTTGGGCGGCGCGGGCGGCGGCGTGGCGAAAGACGAAAGCGAACTTAAACTTATATCGCATAACGGACTTATGCTTTCGCCGATTACGCAGGTTTTAATTGAAAAATATATAGGCGGATGGAAGGAAATAGAGTTTGAAGTCTTACGCGACGGCGCTGGCAACGTACTTACCGTATGTTCGATGGAAAATTTTGACCCCGTCGGAATACATACGGGCGATTCGATAGTAATCGCGCCCGCAGTCACCCTTTCGGACAAAGAATATCAGATGCTCAGAACGGCGTCTTTGAAAATTATCAGCGAACTTAAAATAGAGGGCGGATGCAACTGCCAGTTCGCGCTTAATCCCGACTCTTTCAAATATTCCGTTATAGAAGTAAATCCCAGAGTTTCGCGTTCTTCCGCGCTTGCTTCCAAAGCGACTGGCTACCCCATTGCTAAGGTTGCCACAAAAATTGCTCTCGGTTATACTCTGGACGAAATTAAAAACGACGTAACCGGCAAAACTTACGCTTGTTTCGAGCCGACTTTGGATTACGTTGTAGTAAAATTGCCCAAATGGCCTTTTGACAAATTTTTGTATGCAAAGCGCACGCTCGGTACAAGAATGAAAGCCACGGGCGAAGTTATGGCTATCGGCACAAACTTTGAAACCGCCATAATGAAAGCCGTGCGCGGCGCGGAAATCTCTGCGGGAACTCTCAATTTACCCAAGTTGGCAGAACTTTCCGACGAAGAAATATACGAAAGACTGCACGACTTGACAGACGAGCGGCTTTTTGTGGTATATCAGGCGTTGAAACGCGGTGTTTCGGTAGACGAAATATACAATATAACCAAAATAGACGAGTGGTTTTTAAACAAACTTAAAAATCTTGTATGCTACGAGGCGGAAATTTGCGGAAAAGAAATTTCAAAAGAGCAATATTTGCGCGGCAAAAAGTTAGGTTATCCCGATAAAGAACTTGAAAAACTTTCCGCTCACAAATTGCCCGCGCACCGCAACGCCGTATTTAAAATGGTTGACACTTGCGCTGCGGAGTTTGCCGCTCAAACGCCGTATTTCTATTCGTCTTACGATGAAAAGGAACACGACGAAGCCAAGCCGTTTGTTGTAAAAAGCGAGAAAAAACGCATTATTGTAATTGGTTCCGGTCCTATAAGAATAGGGCAGGGAATTGAATTCGATTATTCGTCCGTTCACTGCGTATGGGCGCTGAAACGCCTTGGTTATGAAGTTATAATAATCAACAACAACCCCGAAACCGTTTCAACTGACTTCGATACGGCGGACAGGCTGTATTTTGAGGCGCTTACGCCGGAAGACGTGCAAAACGTAATAGATATTGAAAAACCTTACGGCGTGGTTATTACCTTTGGTGGACAAACTGCAATTAAACTCTGCGGCTACCTTGATAAAAAGGGTGTGCGCATACTCGGAACGCCTGCGGACAGCGTTGACCTTGCCGAGGACAGAGAGCGCTTTGACGAATTGCTTGAAAGGTTTGGAATTGCGCGCCCCAAAGGACTTACGGTAATGAGTAAGGAAGAAGCGGTGCAAGCCGCTGAAAAGTTGGGTTATCCGGTGTTGCTTCGTCCTTCATACGTTATCGGCGGACAGAATATGACTATTGCTTTCACGCAGAACGATATAGAAAGGTATATGGACGTAATTCTGGCGCAGAAGATAGAAAACCCCGTGCTTTGCGACAAATATCTTATGGGTACGGAGTTGGAAGTGGACGCCATTTCCGACGGCGTAGACGTTTTAATTCCCGGAATTATGCAACATATCGAGCGCGCAGGCGTGCATAGCGGAGACTCGATTGCCGTTTATCCTCCGTACAATTTAAGCGACGCTATGCTTAAAAAAGTAGTGGATATTTCTACAAAACTTGCTATATCGCTTAAAACTAAGGGCTTGATAAATATTCAATACCTTATTTACCGAAACGAACTCTATGTTATAGAGGTAAACCCGCGCGCTTCAAGAACTATTCCGTATATTTCGAAAGTAACGGGCGTGCCGATGGTTGATTTGGCGACAAAAATACTTACGGGCGCAAAACTTAAAAAACTTGGTTACGGAACGGGGCTTTATCCCAATTCGCCTTACGTTGCGGTAAAAGTTCCTGTATTTTCGTTTGAAAAACTTAACGACGTTAACTCGCAGCTTGGCCCCGAAATGAAGTCTACGGGCGAAGTTTTGGGTATTGGCAAAACTATTGAAGAAGCGCTTTACAAAGGGCTTGTTTCGGCTGGATTCAATATGAATCAGCCTACAACGCATAAGCCTTTGGGTATTTATTTCACCATAAATAATCAGGATAAGTTTGAAATTGTAAACATAGTCAAAAAATTTGCCGATTTGGGCTTGAAACTTTATGCAACCAAAGGGACGGCAAACGTCATTCGCAGCGTGGGGCTTGAATGCACGGACGTTGCAAGGCTTTCTTCCAATGAAGAAATTTTCAAACTTATGGACGAAGGCAAAATTGACTATATAGTTTATACGGGTAAAACGGACGTAGAATCTATTTCAAACTATATAAGTTTGCATCATCACGCGATTTTACTTGGAATAACAGTTTTAACATCGCTTGATACCGCAAATGCGCTTGCGGATTGCGTTGCGGGCAGGTATAATCAGTTTAACACCGAACTTGTGGACATTAACAACCTGCGCAAATCAAAACTTAAACTTGCGTTTTCTAAAATGCACAGTTGCGGTAACGACTATATTTTCTTCAATAATATGAACGGTGAAATCACCTGTCCGGAATCTATTGCAATAAACTTTTCAGACAGGCATTACGCAATAGGCGCCGACGGCGTGGTTATGATTGAAAAATCTTCCGTAGCGGATGCAAAAATGCGCGTGTTCAACCGCGACGGCAGCGACGGCGGAATGGCGGCAAACCCGTTGAGAGGGGTGGCGAAGTATCTTTTCGATAAGGGAATTACAGGCGAAAATCTTACGGTTGAAACTTGTAACGGGGTAAAAGAGTTGTCGCTTATTTCGTTTAACGGTAAAGCAAGTTCGGTTTCCGTCAATCTGGGAAAACCCGTTTTCGACGGCGCGAAAATACCTTCCGCTTTACAGGGCGAAATAATAGGAAAAACCGTAAACTTCGGCGGAAACGATTATTGCGTTACGCTTGTAAACGTCGGAAATCCGCACTGCGTTATTTTCTGCGACAAGGTTGAGGATGTTGATTTGGACGCGCTGGGGCTTGCCGTTTCAGAATCCGGACTTTTCCCCAACGGGATTTTTGTTGAATGCGTAAGAGTTGTAAATAATCTTACGGTAAAAACGCGCGTTTGGGAGAAGGGGAACGGTGAAACTTTGTCTTGCGGAACTGCGGCGGTTGCCGCGGCGGTCGCTTCGGTTGTAAACGGACATTGCTCGTACGGAGAGGTAATAACCGTAAAACTTAAAGGCGGAGATTTATTTGTAAAGTACGACAAGGACGGCGAAGTTTTGCTTGACGGAGCGGTAAGACTTTCGTTTGAAGGCTCTATTGAAATTTAAATATGATTTACCTTGACAATGCGGCTACGACAAAACCTGATGAAAATTGTCTTAAATTAGCCGAAAAATATTTATATACCGACTTTTATAACCCTTCCGCGTTATACGCGGAAGGGTATGGCGTTCAGCTTGCGTTGAAAGAAGCGCGTAAAAATATACTTAAAACAATTGCGGATTGCGAGCGTTTTGATTTGATTTTTACTTCCTGCGGAACGGAAGCCGACAACCACGCGCTGTTTTGCGGGGGGAAGCGCGGCAACGTGATAACAACCGAGGGCGAACATTCTGCGGTTATTTCTTGCGTAAACGAGTTGAAGCAACGCGGAATCGAAGTTAGATTTGCACGTTTGAACGGTGACGGCAGCGTCAATTTTGAACACCTTTTAAGCCTTGTGGATGAAAAAACTTCGTTGGTTTCGGTTATACACGTCGGCAATGAAACGGGCGCGATAAACGACATTTTAAAAATTTCGGCGGCAATCAAGTCAAAAAATAAGTATACGCTTTTTCATTCGGACGGAGTTCAGGCTTTTGGTAAAATTCCTTTCAGAATGTCCGAAAATATAGATTTATATTCAGTAAGCGCGCACAAAATAGGTGGAATAAAAGGGTGCGGAGCGCTGTTTAAGCGCAAAAATCTTGTTTTAAAGCCGCACGTTTACGGCGGAGGACAGGAAAACGGTTATCGTAGCGGTACGGAAAACATATTCGGCATAAAAAATTTTGAATTTGCGGCGCATCGCAAGTATTCTGAAATTAAAGAAAACTTTGATAAAGTAAAAAAACTGAGCGATACGATGTGGGAAAGGCTGGATAAGTCGCTTTTTGTAAGAATTTCGGGTGAAAATTGTTCGCCGTACATTTTGACGGTAGGGGCAAGCGGAGTACGCGGCGAAACCATAATGCACGACGCGAACGATTTGGGTTTGATAGTAGGAAACGGCTCTGCTTGCGCTTCAAACGAAAAAAAGAGATATTCGCGCACAATTTTGGCTTGCGGAGTAAACGAAAGCCTTGCTGACGGTATTTTGAGGTTGAGTTTTTCTTTCGAAAATACCATTGAAGAAGTGGTTGCTGCGGCGGAAATACTAAATAAAGCGGTTAAATACAGAAAAGATATGATGGCGTAATATGGAAAAAGTAGTTATAATAAGGTATTCTGAAATACATTTAAAGGGTAAAAACAGAGGATATTTTGAAAGGGTATTTTCACAAAATATCGAAAAATCGTTAAAGGGAGTGAAGCACGAAACACATCGTTTAAGCGGAAGATACCTGATTGAAGGTTTTGACGAGTGGGAAACGGAAGTTATTTTAGACAAACTTAAACGCGTTTTCGGCATACATTCGTATAGCGTGGCGTTGAAAACGGCTTCCGATATGCAGCATATTTTTGCCGCTGCAAAGGAGGTTTGCTCGATTAGCGGAAGTTTTAAAGTTGTTTCGCACAGGGCGGACAAGTCTTTTCCGCTTAATTCAATGCAAATAAGCGCGGAAATCGGAGGCAGGTTGCTTTCCGAAAACAAAAATATAAGCGTAGACGTTCATAATCCGCAGTTTACAATAAATATAGACGTGCGCGAAAACGGAACTACGCTTGTTTTTAACGAGTTTTTTAAAGGCGCCGGCGGGATGCCTGTCGGAACTTCCGGCAAAGGGTTGTTGCTGATTTCTGGCGGAATAGACAGTCCTGTCGCGGGGCATATGATTGCAAAGCGCGGTATGAGTTTGGAGTGTATACACTACCACAGCTATCCATATACAAATTTGCAGGCGCGCGACAAGGTGATAGAGCTTGCGGGAGTGTTGGCAAAATATACTTGCGGAATAAAACTGCACATAGTTTCGGTCACGCATATTCAGGAAGAAATTCACAAAAAATGCAACGGCGAATATATGGTTACCATTTTACGCCGCTTTATGATGAGAATTGCCGAAAAAATAGCGGCAAGATGCGGCGCGCAATGTCTAATCACCGGCGAAAGTCTGGGGCAGGTTGCAAGCCAGACGATAGAGGGGATGACGTCTTCAAACAGCGTAATTGATAATTTGCCTGTTTTAAGACCGCTTTGCGGATTTGATAAAGACGAAATTATAGAAAGAAGCCGCAATATCGGCGCCTATGAAATCTCAATCCAACCATTTGAAGATTGTTGCACGGTATTTTTGCCTAAACATCCTGTAATTAAACCGTCGCTTAAAACGGTTATTGAGGAAGAAGAAAAACTTGACGTGCAGGCGCTTTTGAATGAAGCGTTGTCTTCCGTAGAAACGGTTGTTTTATAAATCAAACCAATCTTTTTTAACAATATCTGGTATTTTGTCTTGAACGGACGAGCCGTTTTTGTTTAAATTTACCGCGGGCAGGGTTATTTCCTGTCCGTATATTTTTTTTGTGCCGTCGTCAAAGTAGGGAGTTACCGAATAGACATAAACGCCTTCCGCAGGTGCGTCAGTAAACGTTTTCGTCAGTTTTCCGTCGTAAATTGTTTCTATTTTGCTGCCGTTTTGTCTTTTTATTAAATATGAGTAGTACTTCGCGTGACATAATTCAATATTTACGGTATTGTTTTTTACTGAAATGGTTGGCATTGTAATTGACGGAGAAGAAAATTTTGAGGAAATTTCCTTCGGTTCGTTTCCCGTCAGCACCTTTACGTTTAAAACATTCAGTTTAGGGGAAAGGGGGTCGGCTTTTATTGTTTTATTGTTTTCGTAATAATCCTCCGCGTCGATGCCTACGGTAGAGGTTCCTGCGGAAATTTCAAGTTTTTCGGGAGAGCGCTGTGCATACAATTTGCCTAAAATTTGTTTGGATATTTCGCAGCAGTTATTTCCGCCCGTAACTTTAAGTCGCTTGTTGTCCTTGTCGCCAAGCCAAACTCCGATACAGTGCGAAGAAGTATAGGCAACGGAGTAAGCGTCGGTATTGCCTTCTTGATTTCCGCAAGTTCCGGTTTTTGCCGCAACGTCGTAATTAAAGCAATTAAGTTTTTTTGCAGTCCCGCTTTTTGCTGTTTCCATAAGGATTTCATTCATTAAAGAGCATACGCCTTCCGAAAATACCCGCGATTTTGACGTTTCGGCTTCGTATAAAATTTTTCCGTTCTTATCCGTTATTCTTTTTATAAAGCGGGAAGGAGAATATACCCCGCCTGCGGAAAATACCGAATATCTGTCGGCAATTTCTTTAAGGCTTAACCCGTACTTCATACCTCCAAGAGCAACTGACAGGTTGCGTTCTTCGTCGTCGAGGGCGATATTCATTTTTGAAAGGTATTTTTCGGCTGTTTTTACGGTAAGCGAATTAAGCGTTTTAACGGCGGGCACGTTTAAACTGCTTTTAATACAGTCCGTTACGGAAACATAGCCGTGATATTTTTTGTCGTAATTTTCGGGGGAGTAGCCGTTGAAATTTATTTTTTCGTCAAGTATTTTTGTAAACGGGCTAAGCATTTTTTCTTCAAAAGCAGGGGCGTAAACCATAAACGGCTTAACCGTTGACCCCGGTTGTCTTTTTGCGCCGTTTATTGTGGATTTATACGCGCTTACTCCGCCGCTTGCCGACGTTATAATAACGGAATTATCGCATTCGTAATTTAGTTGCTCGACATAACTTTGCAAGTCGGCGTTTAAATAGGTGTAAACCGAACAACTGTTTTTAAGATTATAAAAATCAGCGTTTATTTCGTCCAATTCGTCGAAAATGCCGTTTAAATAGTCCGTATATTTGCCTTTTTGCAAAGTTTTTTTTGCGTTGAGCGGTTCGTTTGTCGCAGTTGCGTATTCTTCTGGCTTTATAAACCCGCAGTCCAGCATTGCTTTTAGTACAAGGTTTCTGCGTTGCAAACTTTTTTCGGGATTTTTGAAGGGGGAATAGTTGTTGGGTGAGGACAGCAAGCCGACAAGGGTTGCGCTTTCCGTAAGCGAAAGATTTTCTGCCTTTTTGTCAAAATAAAATTCCGCCGCGCTTTGCAATCCGTAGCAGTTGTGACCGAAGTAAATGGTATTTAAATACATTTCAAGTATTTCGTCTTTTGAATACCTTTTTTCCAATTGTTTTGTAAGCTTAATTTCGTTTAACTTTCTTTTTATGGTTTTTTCCTGAGAAAGATGGGTGTTTTTTATCAATTGCTGGCTTATTGTTGACGCACCTTCTTTAAATGAGCGCGATATAATGTTTTTGTAAAGCGCCTTAAACATTCTTTTATAGTTGAGCCCGTTGTGCGAATAAAACGTTCTGTCTTCGGACGCTATAAAGGCGTTTACCGTATGTTTATTAAGCGTGCTTAAAATCACGCTTTTTCTGTTGCCGGATACGTTTGCGCTGGTAATTTCGTTTCCGTTTTCGTCGTATATCAAAATGCTTTGGTTGGGGTTGATAAGCCTGCTTTCGTCAAGCACGGCGTCTTTGGTCAATATAAAATAAGTTGTCAAAAGCGCGGTCGCAACCGTCAACATACTCAAAAATATAACAAGCAAAACTTTAAAAATCTTAGACATTATAGTTAGTATTTATAAAATTTTATTATTGTTGCAAATTTTATTGAAAAAATCTTAAAAAAATTGTATAATCGGAATATATGACCAAGTATTATCACATAACCACTTACGGCTGTCAGATGAACGTGCACGAATCCGAAAAAATAGCGGGAATTTTGTCCGAATTGGGATACACCGCTTGCGACGATATAGAGCAGAGCGATATAGCCGTTTTTAATACCTGTTGCATAAGAGAAAACGCCGAAAACCACGCTTTCGGCAATATAGGAATGCTTAAAAAACTTAAAGCAAAAAAGCGGGATATGATAATCGCCGTAGGCGGGTGCCTTACCCAGCAAATGGGCAAAGCGGACGATTTACATACAAAATTCCCCTACGTTGATATTATTTTCGGGACGCACAATCTGGGCGATTTAAAAAATTTGATTTTGAAAAAGCGCGGACAAAAGCGCGCCGTTATTGAAATAGCCGAGAGCGAGGGGGAAATTTGCGAAGGTGAAAACCCGCTTAGGACAAGCTTCCCCAATGCGTGGATAAATATAACATACGGTTGCAATAATTTTTGCAGTTATTGTATTGTTCCGTACGTCCGCGGGAGAGAGCGTTCGCGCCGCTCGGAAAATATTATTAAAGAGGCGGAAGAGCTTATAGAGCAAGGCTATAAGGAAATTACGCTTTTAGGTCAAAACGTAAATTCTTATGCAAACGGAACGGATGATTTGTCTTTCCCGGAATTGTTGAAAAAAATAGCCGCGATAGACGGTAAATTCCGCCTGAGGTTTATGACGAGCCATCCGAAAGATTTTTCGGAAGAACTAGCAAAAGTAATTGCGGAAAACCGTAAAATATGCCGTCTTGTGCATTTGCCGGTGCAAAGCGGTTCGGACTCGGTTTTGCGCGCTATGAACAGGAAATACACTTCCGCAGATTATTTGAAAAAGTTGGAAATCCTAAAAAAATACGTCCCCGATTGCGCGGTAACTACCGATTTGATAGTAGGGTTTCCCAATGAAAGCGAGGAAGACTTTGCCGCAACTTTAAATCTTGTAAAAAAAGCGGAATTTGCTTCCGCGTTTACGTTTGTTTATTCCAAAAGGGAAGGTACGGTTGCCGCGCGTATGGAAGGGCAAATTCCGGAAGACATTTCAAAATCGCGCATTATGCGGCTGGTTGAAGCGGTAAACGCGCAAACAAGAGAGCAAACGGCGCGTTACGTAGGCAAGACGGTTGAAGTGCTTTGCGAGGATTACGACGCCAAGCGTGAAAAATATCTCGGTAGGGACGAATACGGCAGAATGGCTTATTTCGCAAGTGAAAAAAACGTTATAGGCGAGTTTGTAAACGTTAAAATTTCTGGCGCAAACGGGGTTTCTTTGAAGGGCGAAATAGTAAAGGGGTAAAATTTTATGGCGCTATCACAAATGATGCAGCACTGGGTTTCGGTGAAGGAAAAGTATAAAGATTGCCTTATTTTTTATCGGTTGGGCGATTTTTACGAAATGTTTTTTGAAGACGCCGTAAAGGCTTCCGAAATTCTGGATTTAACGCTTACGGGGCGCGACTGCGGGCTGAAAGAGCGGGCGCCGATGTGCGGAGTTCCTCATCACGCGGTTGACGCATACATACGCAAACTTGTGGATAACGGTCAAAAGGTGGCTATTTGCGAGCAGCTTGAAGACCCCGCAACGGCAAAAGGGATAGTTGAACGCGGCGTTGTCAGGGTTGTTACCGCGGGTACTTTAAACGCGGATTCGATTGACGAAAATACAAACAATTTTATTTGTTGCGCATATAAAGCGCAAAACGCCGTGGCGCTTGCCTGGGCGGATATAACAACCGGTGAATTGACCGCAACCGAGTTTTTCGGCGACGAGTGCGTCGGCAAATGTATTGCGCAAATGATAAAGCTGGAAGTCTCCGAAATAATTTCCAACGACGAAATGCTTTTTGCCGTAAAAGATTCGCTGGAAGTTACCCGCGGTGTGCTTCCGCATTTTTCAAGTTTCCCCGATTGGGCTTTCGGATACGCCGCGGCGGAAAGATTGCTTTTAGAGCAATTTCACGCAAAAACACTGTCGGCATATTCAATAGCGGACAGAACTTACGCAATTTCCGCAACGGGCGCGCTGCTGGAATATCTTAAAGAAACGCAGATGCGCGCTCTGAAAAACGTGGACGGCGTAAAGTTTGTCGAGCACGAAAAATATATGCAGATTGATACTACCGCGTTGCGCAATCTTGAAATTGTAAAAACTTTGGGTAACGGCGGCAAGTACGGTTCACTGCTATGGCTGTTAGATAAAACTTGCACCGCTATGGGCGCAAGGCTTATGCATTCCGCCGTTTTGACTCCACTTTTTGATAAAAAGGCGATAAATTACCGTCTTGACGGGGTTGAGGAGTTATTCGATTCCACGGTTATAAGACTTGCTGTAATAGATTTGCTTAAAGAAGTGAAGGACGTTGAAAGGATAACGGGAAAAGTAGCAAACGGCTCGGTTTTGCCGAAAGATTGTCTTGCGCTTTCGCGTTCGCTTTCAGTTGTTCCAAATATAAAGTTCAGCCTTGCCGGATTTAATTCGGAAGTTATTAAAGACGTGGTTGACGGATTGTACGATTTGTCGGAAGTTTGTTCGTTGATAGACAACGCTGTTAATCCCGAGCCGCCTGCAAATATGAAGGATGGCGGATACATAAAAGAGGGGTTTGACTCTCGTCTTGACGAACTTAGAAATATAAAAAAGAACTGCAACAAAATTTTGCTGGAAATAGAGTCGAGAGAGCGGGACGCGACGGGTATAAGAAACCTGCGTATACACTATAACCGCGTTTTCGGCTATTATATTGAAGTAACCAAGTCTTATGCGGATAAAGTGCCTTTGAACTATCACAGAAGGCAGACTCTTGCAAATTCCGAAAGATTTATTACGGACGAACTGAAAGAACTTGAAGAAAAAATTATGTCCAGCGTAGATTTGGCAAACAGGCTGGAAATAGAAATTTATGAAAAAATCAAGTCCGTACTTGCCGAAAATATAGAAAAGTTTAAAAGCATATCTTCAAGTATTGCGGTTTTGGATATGCTTGCCGCTTTTGCGGAAGTTTCTAAAACAAACCGTTACGTTCGTCCCGAAATTTCGGAAAGCAACCGTCCCCTGTCTATAAAAGACGGGCGGCATCCCGTGGTTGAAGTAATTTCAAAAGAGCGTTTTATACCAAACGACACACTGCTTGACGAAAACGAAAACAGGACTATGATAATAACAGGTCCCAATATGGCGGGCAAAAGCACTTTTATGCGGCAGACGGCAATAATAACGATTATGGCGCATATCGGATGCTTTGTCCCTGCAAAGTCCGCCGTAATTCCGCTTGTGGACAGGGTGTTTACAAGGGTTGGCGCTAGCGATAACCTTATTTTTGACCAAAGCACGTTTATGGTTGAAATGATAGAGGTCGCCACAATTATACGAAACGCTACAAAAAACAGTCTGTTGGTGCTTGACGAAGTGGGACGAGGAACGTCTACTTACGACGGTTTAAGCATTGCCTGGGCGGTAATAGAACACATTACCTCTCAGATAGGCGCAAAAACTATGTTTGCAACCCATTACCACGAATTGACCGAACTTGAAAGCAAGTTAAAGGGCATAAAAAATTATAAAATATCGGTTAAAGAAATAAACGGCGGCGTAGTTTTTTTAAGAAAAATTATGCGCGGCGGGGCGAACCGCAGTTTCGGTATAGAAGTGGCGTCGTTGGCGGGAATACCTTCTTGCGTAACAGACAGAGCAAAACAAATTTTAAAACTTGTTGAAAGCGGAGAAAAATCGCGCGCGGTGCAGCCTGTTGAAGAATTTACGGAGGAACAGCCGACCGAAATAGAAAGAATTTTAATGGAAACGGATGTGGACAATTTGTCGCCTATGCAGGCGTTTCTGCTTGTTTCCGATTTGGTTGAAAAGGTTAAAAAATGAGAAAAATAAATATTTTAACTAAAAAAGTCTATAACAGAATAGCCGCGGGCGAAGTTATAGACAGACCGTATTCCGCCGTAAAAGAACTGATTGAAAACAGCCTTGACGCGGGTGCAACGGAAATTTCAGTCTATATCGAAAAAGGCGGAAAGCAGCTTATAAAAGTTGTTGACAACGGAACGGGTATAGAGCGCGACGATATGCGCGCCGCGTTTTTGCCGCACGCAACCAGCAAGATATCGACGGCGGAAGATTTGGACAAAATTACAACGCTTGGTTTCCGCGGCGAGGCATTGGCGAGTATTTCGGTAATTTCTCAGGTTGAGTTAATTTCGGTTACGGCAGGCAACGGCGCCCATAAAGTATTTTGCGAGGACGGTAAAGTGGGTGAAATCCTTCCCGCGGCGCTTGAAAAAGGCACCGAAATTACCGTAAGAAACTTGTTTTATAACACTCCCGCGCGAGCAAAGTTTTTAAAAGCGGATAAAAAGGAAGAAGCCGACGTTACAAACTTTGTAACCCGCTATATTTTAGGCAATCCGCAAATTTCTTTCAAGTATTACACTGACGGAAAACTGTGCCTTCAATCTTATGGTGGAGGGCTAGACGAAGCGCTGGCGCAGGTATACGGCGCAAAGACTCTTTCGGAGTGCTTTAAGATAGACGCAGAAAAAGACGGGGTGCGGATAAGCGGATTTATAGGCAATCAAAACTTTTTTAAAGCCAATAAGACGTATCAAAGCCTGTTTTTAAACGGAAGATACATAGTCAATAATACAATAAGCACCGCAATTTCGCAGGCTTACGCAAGCTATACGATGAAAAGGCAATTTCCTTTTTATGTATTGTTTGTAAACGTGCCCGCAGACATTGTGGACGTAAACGTTCATCCCAGCAAAGCGGACGTAAGATTTATTGACAATAAATTTATTTTCGGGGTTGTTTATTCGGTTATTTCTTCGGTATTGGACGGAACTGCCCGCGCCGCGGAATTTGTTGTCGGCGGGGGACGGGTGCCTGAAATAATTTCTTCGGCAGAAAAAGAAAATAAAAACGCGGTTTACGGCAACGGAAACCAAAACTATGCAAAATTAAATTTGCAATCCGGCGAAAATGATGGCAAAAATACCAAAGAAGCTGAAATAGAAAAGCTGATAGAAAAATACAAACCGGAAAGAGCGATAAAAACCGAAGAAGGATTTGTCGAAGCGGATAAATCGCATAATACAACCGCCGTAACTGAACAGCCCGCTTATTCTAAACATAAATTTTTTAATCCGGCGCAGGATTTGCCTTTGGACAATTTTATATCCGTTAATGGCAAAACAGTTATGAGCGTTTCCGACGGTACTGTGCCGCCTGATTTTGCAAAAAGCGCGGCTTATGAAATAGAGGACGGTTACTTTTCCGCAAAACAGCAAAAAATCGAGTTTGAAAGCTGCAAATTTAAAGGCAATTTATTTAATACTTATTTAATTTATGAATACGGTGACAGCGCTTACCTTGTAGACCAGCACGCCGCGCACGAAAGGCTGATATACGACGAATTGCGTAAAAAGCTTGCCGCAAGAGAGATTGCGCGGCAAATTTTGCTTGTTCCCTATATTTTTGAAACAAATCAAAGCGAAACTTCATTTATAGAAAGCAAAATTCCTATTTTGCGCGGTATGGGCTTTGGTATTTCTTCATTCGGGGCCGGCGCTTTCAGAATAGACGAAGTGCCCGTGGACTTGCAGGATATGGACACCGCTAAATTTTTTGCGGAAATTCTGGAAAGAATAGACGATTTTAAAGAAATTAAACTTGAAGACGTTTTTAAGGACAAAATAGCAATGACGGCTTGCAAACACGCGGTGAAAGGCGGAATGCGCCTTACAGAAGCCGAAGTTGAAGCGTTGTTTAAAATGATTGACGGCGACGCGGGATTAAAGTGCCCGCACGGAAGACCCGTTTGCGTAAAACTTTCAAAGCGCGATATTGAAAAAATGTTTAAGAGGATTGTTTGACTTTGAAAAAAGTTCTCGTAATTTGCGGACCGACAGCCTCGGGCAAGTCTTCGCTTGCCGTCAAATGTGCGGAATTGCTTGGTTCGGAAGTGATTTCTGCGGATTCGCAACTAATCTATAAAGAACTCAATATCGGAACTGCAAAGCCGACGGCGGCGGAAATGCGCGGAGTCAAACATCATATGATTGATATTGTTGAACCGACCGAAACGTTTAACGTTGGCGATTATCGCGAAATGGCGCTTCCGCTAATGCAAAATATTATCGCAAATGACAAAATTCCCGTAATTTGCGGCGGCACCGGCTTTTATATAAATTCGTTATTGTTTGATTTTTCTTACGGAAATTCTGCGGCAAACGATGAAATACGCAAAAAATATACCGAATTTGTCGAACAATTCGGTAAAGAAGCGTTATTTGAAAAATTGAAAACGGTTGACCCGCAATCCGCTGAAAAATTGCACGTCAACGACGTTAAAAGAGTTATTCGCGCACTGGAAATTTACGAGACGAGCGGAGTAAAAAAGTCGGAACAGTGCGACAAACTTATTTCCGGATATAATTACATTGCCGTTGCGATAAACTGGGAGCGCGAAGCCCTTTACAAACGCATAGAAGAAAGGGTTGACGAAATGTTTGCCAACGGATTGGTTGAAGAAGTTAAAATGCTTTTATCGAAGGGTATTGACGAAAATAATCAATGTATGCAGGCAATAGGCTATAAGGAAGTAGTTTTTGGGTTAAAAAACGAGCATTTACAAAGTACTATGTGTAACATAATAAAGAAAAATACGCGTCATTACGCTAAACGGCAGATTACTTTTTTTAAAAAAATGCCAAATCTTGTATGGGTTAACCCCGAAGAAGCCACGCCGGAACGTGTTTTGGAGTTGTTAAATGGAACTGATTGACAGGTGCGAACTTAAACTTAAAGAAAAATTTGATTACGTTGAAGGCGTTAGTTATTTTAATCAAGTTAAAGTTTTAAACGCTTTTAAAAACTTAAATATTGCCGCAAGGCATTTTAACGGTACCACAGGCTACGGTTACGGCGACGAAGGGCGTGACGTTTTAGGAAAGTTGTACGCGGCGGCTTTCGGCGCGGAGTCGGGTATTGTTTCTCCGCACTTGCTGTCCGGTACGCACGCATTGACGGTTGCGCTTTTCGGGCTGCTTCGCCCCAACGATACTTTGCTATGCATAAGCGGTATGCCGTACGATACGATAAGAGGGGTAATTTTCGGAGAAAATAACGGCTCACTCAAAGATTTCGGCGTAAATTTTGAATATTGCCCGTTAGACGCAAATGGAAAATGCGATTTTGCAGAAATAAAAAAACAATTAAACGAAAAGGTAAAGGTGGTTTATATTCAACGTTCGCGCGGATATGAACTCAGGGACGCTTTTTCTTGCGCGGAAATAGAAGTAGCTTGCAAATTTGTGCGCAATTCGGGCTTTAAAGGCTGTATTTTTGTGGACAACTGCTATGGTGAGTTTGTTGAAAAGCGCGAACCTACCGAGTGCGGCGCCGATATAATTGTCGGTTCGCTTATAAAAAATGCAGGCGGCGGGCTTGCTCCTACGGGCGGATACATCTGCGGAAAAGAAAAATATATTGATTTAATAGGCAAAAGATTTACGGCTCCGTCAATCGGGCTTGAAGTCGGTTCGTTCGAGGGCGGTTACCGATATTTTTATCAGGGTTTGTATATGGCTCCGCACATTGTGGGGCAGGCGCTGAAAACAGGTCTTCTAATAGGTCAGGCAATGGCTGAACTCGGGTATAAAAATTATCCGTCTATGGATAAATTCCCATATGATATTACTCGCGCTATACAATTTGACGATAAAGAAAAAATGATTGATTTTATAAGGGAAGTGCAGTTTGCCTCGCCCGTTGACGGCTACGTTACTTGCGAGCCGTGGGATATGCCCGGTTATGACGACAAAGTAATTATGGCTGCGGGCACGTTTGTTTCCGGCGCTTCGATAGAGTTGTCTGCCGACGGTCCCGTAAAACCGCCGTTTATTGCCTATTTTCAGGGCGGATTGACTTACGAGCACGGCAAATATGCCTTGGAAAGAATATTAAGCAAGTTAAAATAATCGCTTAGACAGGGTTTTAAAAGAAAAAATAAACAGTCGGACGGCAGTTGCCGTCCGACTGTTTTAAATTTCAAAACTAAATTAATACATTCCGCCCATATCGGGGGTTCCGCCCATAGGAGTGGGTGCGGGAGGAGTGGGGATATCGGTTACGATGCTTTCGGTGGTAAGCAACGTTGCCGCTACGGAAGCCGCGTTCTGCAAAACCGAGCGAGAAACTTTCGTCGGGTCGATAATTCCGCTTGCGACCATATCGGTGTACTGGTTTTTAAGCGCGTCAAAGCCGTAATTTGCTTTTTTGACTTTAAGAATATTGCTTACTACTACCGAGCCGTCGAAGCCGGCGTTTCTGGCAATCTGGCGAACGGGTTCTTCAATTGCGCGCATAACTATGGACGCGCCTGTTTTTTCGTCGCCGTGGAGGGTGGAAACAAGTTTTTTAAGTTCGGGAATGGTTGAAAGCAACGCAACGCCGCCTCCGGGAACAATTCCTTCTTCAACCGCCGCGCGGGTAGCCGCAAGCGCGTCTTCTATGCGCAGCTTCTTTTCTTTCATTTCAACTTCCGTTGCCGCGCCGACGTTTATAACTGCAACGCCGCCTGCAAGTTTTGCAAGTCTTTCCTGCAATTTTTCTCTGTCGTAATCAGAACTTGTTTCGCTGATTTGCGCTTTTATGGACGCTACGCGCGCTTTAATGTCTTCCGCTCCGCCCGCGCCGTCGATAATAGTGGTGTTGTCTTTGTCCACTTTAACTTGCGCCGCTCTGCCCAGCATATCGGTGGTAACGTCTTTAAATTCATATCCCAAATCGGATGAAATTACGGTTCCGCCCGTAAGAATGGCTATGTCTTCAAGCATAGCTTTTCTTCTGTCGCCGAAGCCGGGTGCCTTGACTGCAACGCAGTTTAAAACGCCTTTAAGTTTGTTTACTATAAGCGCTGCAAGGGCGTCGCCTTCAACGTCTTCGGCAATAATAAGCAATCTTGCGCCCTGCTGAGCGATGGGTTCGATTACGGGTAAAATTTCCTGCAAGGAAGAAATTTTTTTATCGGTTATAAGAATATAGGGGTTATCAAGTACGGCTTCCATTTTTTCGGTGTTGGTTACCATATAGGCGGAAGCGTAGCCTCTGTCAAACTGCATACCTTCAACGGTGGTAAGTTCGGTTGCCATTGTCTTGCCTTCTTCAACGGTTATAACTCCGTCTTTGCCGACAATTTCCATAGCGTTTGCAATGAGCGCGCCTATATTTTCGTCGCCCGCCGAAATTGAAGCAACCTGCTGAATAGCAAGTTTGTTTTCAACGGGTTTGGAAATCGACTGAATTTTAGTTACGGCAGTGTCCACGGCGCGAGCGATTCCGCGCTTTAAAATCATAGGGTTTGCGCCCGCCGCAAGATTTTTAAGCCCTTCTTTTACGATTGCCTGCGCCAAAACAACGGCGGTGGTGGTGCCGTCGCCCGCAACGTCGTTGGTTTTTGTGGAAACTTCTTTTACAAGCTGCGCGCCCATATTTTCAAACGGGTCTTCAAGTTCTATTTCCTTTGCAATGGTAACGCCGTCGTTTGTTATAAGGGGGGCGCCGTATTTTTTGTCGAGCACAACGTTTCTGCCCTTGGGACCCAAAGTGATTTTAACCGTATCGGCAACTACGTTTACGCCGGTTTCAAGCGCTTTTCTTGCTTCGTCGCCGTATTTAATCTGTTTTGCCATAAAAATTATATCTCCTTAAAATTTATTCTACGATTGCCAGAATATCGCTCTGACGTATTATCGTGTATTCTTTTTCGTCGATTTTAACTTCGGTGCCGCTGTATTTTGAAAGCAGAACTTTGTCGCCGACTTTAACCTGCATTTTTACTTCTTTTCCGTCGATAATACCGCCGGGGCCGACGGCTATTACAACGCAAGTCGCGGGTTTTTCTTGCGAGGCTGCGGTGAGATAAAGACCCGATTTTGTCTTTTCTTCCGCTTTAAGCCCTTCAACGACTACTTTATCGAATAAAGGTTTGATTGTCATTATAAATTTCCTCCGAAAAAATGTTCTTTTTTAGTTACACATATTTTATAAACTAAGGAAAATAAACTTAAACACGGCGAATTAAAAAATTGCTTTTTTTTCATTAATATGGTAAAATTTGTTTGTAATATAAAAAATCGGTGATTAACAATGGATAAGTGGGATAAAAGATTTATGGAAATGACCGAACTTGTGGGTTCGTGGTCAAGCTGCTATCAGGAAAACCGGCACGTGGGCGCGGTTATCGTAAGAGATAAGCGCGTTATTGCCACGGGTTATAACGGCGCGCCGCAAGGCATAAAAAGTTGCGTTGATAAAAAAGAGTGTCTTAGAAAAGAGCGGAAAATCGCCAGCGGAACTATGCACGAGCTTTGTTACGCCGTTCACGCGGAACAAAACGCCATAATACAGGCGGCGAGAGTGGGATGCAGCGTAGAGGGCTGCACGCTTTACTGTACGCACCAGCCTTGCGTAATCTGCGCTAAAATAATTATAAATTCCGGCATTGCTAGAATAGTTTATAAAGAAGGGTACCCCGACGATTTTTCTATGCAGCTTTTTAAAGAAGCGGGCGTAAAAATAGAAAAGTACGACGAATTGTAAAGGATTGGTGATAAATCGTTGGCGTTTACATCGGATTAACCCGAGTATAAGTGAATAGCAGACGCGCAAAGCGATAAGTCGAATGATAAAGATAATAATGTGCGCGCCGTATGCTTGTGTTTGAACTTAACGAACAACAGCAACGAAGAAAATAACGAAGTGCCGATTGGCGACGAAATATTCGCGGGGTGAAAATTATGAACATTTTTGCAGTTTTAATCTTAATGTTATTCGCCCATATCGTAGACGATTTCTACTTACAAGGCATATTGGCGAAATTAAAACAAAAAGGTTGGTGGGATGAAAAGGCGCCCGAAAAACTTTACCAATATGATTACATTGTGGCACTTATAATTCACGCTTTAAGTTGGGCGATTATGATTTCATTACCGATACTTTTTGTGAGCGCGTGGAATCCGCATTGGGCGATATATCTAATGCTCGGCGCAAACCTTGCGATACACGCGGTTGTGGACGATTTGAAAGCAAATAAGCACAAAATCAACTTGATAGCAGACCAATCAATACACTTTGTGCAAATAATCGTTACTTGGTGTATTTGGGCGTTTGTACTGTAAAGGAAAAGAAATATGACAAAAAGTCAATCGTAGAAGTACGTAAACGGCGCAATTTTGCAAAGTATGCGTCTTACAATCTTTACGATTATTACAGCAACAATTAATTTATAAATAAAATACGGAGAAATATATGCAAAATCCTGTTGTTACAATTGAAATGGAAGACGGAAAAGTAATAAAGGCCGAACTTTATCCCGAAAAAGCGCCCAACACCGTAAATAATTTTATATCGCTTGTAAAAAGCGGTTTTTACGACGGGGTAATTTTTCACCGCGTTATTTCCGGCTTTATGATACAAGGCGGCGACCCTGCCGGCGTGGGTACGGGCGGTCCCGGCTATACAATAAAGGGCGAATTCACAATGAACGGGTTTAAAAAGAACGATTTAAAGCATACGCGCGGCGTTCTTTCAATGGCAAGGGCTATGAATCCCGATTCTGCGGGTTCGCAGTTTTTTATAATGCACCAGAATTCATCGCACCTTGACGGGCAGTACGCCGCTTTCGGAAAAGTTGTGGAAGGTATTGAAGTCGTCGACGAAATCGCTTCCGTTAAGACGGACTGGAACGATAAGCCCAAAACGCCGCAGGTTATGAAAAAAGTTACGGTTGAAACTTTCGGGACGGAATATCCCGCGCCCGTCAAATTTTAATTTTTTGGAGTTTAATATGGATAATTCCGTTTATCAGAATCCGCTTATAACCCGTTACGCAAGTAAGGAAATGTCGGAAAACTTTTCCGATGCAAAACGCTTTAAGTTGTGGAGAAAACTTTGGATTGCGCTTGCCGAAAGCGAAATGGAACTTGGATTGAATATTTCGCAAGCGCAAATTTCGGAAATGAAAAAATATGCCGAAGATATAAACTTTGAACTTGCCGAGCAGTACGAAAAACAGGTGCGTCACGACGTAATGGCGCACGTAAAGGCTTTCGGCGCGCAGGCGGTTTCGGCAGAGCCTATTATTCACCTCGGCGCAACAAGCTGTTTTGTAGATTGCAATTCGGAACTTATTATAATTGCGGACGCGCTTGAAATAATAAAGACAAAACTTGTAAACGTTATGGACAAACTTTCAAAGTTTGCTTTAAAATACAAGGATTTGCCCGCGTTGGGATTTACCCATTTGCAGCCCGCGCAGTTGACGACCGTAGGCAAGCGCGCAACGCTTTGGTTGCAGGATTTGACGATGGATTATCATAATCTCGTCAATCTTCAAAAATCTTTTAAATTGCGCGGAGTCAAAGGCACAACCGGCACTCAGGCAAGCTTTATGGAACTTTTCGGCGGAGACGAAAAGAAAGTAAAGGACCTTGAAAAGCGCGTCGTTAAAAAACTCGGTTACGACAAAGTATACGGCGTTACGGGACAGACTTATCCCAGAAAATTCGATTATAATGTTCTTTGCGTACTTTCTCAGATAGCGCAAAGCGCTTACAAATTTTCTAACGACATACGTATTTTGCAGAATATGAAGGAAATTGAAGAACCGTTTGAGAAATCTCAAATAGGTTCTTCCGCAATGGCTTATAAGCGCAATCCTATGCGCAGCGAAAGAATGGGTTCGTTGGCAAGATTTGTTATCTCTTTGCCTATGAACAGCGCTATAACGGCGGGCACACAGTGGTTTGAACGAACTTTGGACGACTCCGCCAACAGAAGAATAGTAACGGCGCAGGCTTTTCTTGCTTTGGACGGCATTTTAAACGTTTATATGAACGTTTCGGAAAATCTTGTCGTTTACGAAAAAATAATCGCAAGGCACATTGCTGCGGAACTTCCGTTTATGGCTACCGAAAATATAATAATGGAGTGCGTTAAAGCGGGGGGCAGCCGCCAGCAGCTTCACGAAAGAATAAGAGTTTTATCTATGGAAGCCGCAAAAAACGTAAAAGAAAAGGGGCTTGAAAACAATCTGATAGACCTTATTAAAGGATGCGAGGATTTTGCGCCCGTACACGGCAAACTTGATAAAATTCTTGACGCACGCAACTTTATAGGCAGGGCGCCGTCGCAAACGGTTGAGTTTATTCAAGATGAAGTAGAGCCTGTTTTAAAGGAAAACGCTGCGGTTCTCGGACAAAAAGGCGACGTCAGGGTTTGATTTTTGACAAAACTTGGCAAGTTTATTGCGTTTGGCGCATAAAAAAACTTGCCCGAAAAAATCGGACAAGCGATGGCAGGGGCGACACGATTCGAACATGCAACCGACGGTTTTGGAGACCGCGACTCTACCGTTGAGCTACACCCCTAAGGTGAATTGATTATATAATATAAGTATTTTTTAGTCAACTGTTTTCGGAGATTAATTTATGAAAAAACAATACAAACTCGGCGTAATAGGCAGCGGTGAAACAGTCAACGCAATATTGAAGGGAGCGGTTCTTTCCGACTTTATACGTCCGAAAAAAATTATAGTGAACGCAGTTACGGAAGAAGATACTGAAAACGCGCAAGATTTAGGCTTGCATATTACAGACGACAACAGGTATATTGCGGAAAACTGCGAATTTTTGCTCGTTGCCGTTAATCCTGTCGATTTTGAAGATACGGTCAAAAGTCTGGAAGGGTTCAGACCGGAAAAAGTTATTTCAGTTATGGCGGGAGTCAAAAAGAACACAATTAAAAACTTGCTCGGCGTCGGTTTAATTAAAGTTGCGCGCAGTGTTTTAAACGCGCCCAGCGTAATAGGCAGCGGCTCGATTTGTCTTGATATGACCGACTTTAACAAGTCGACGGACGACACAGAGTTTATTTACGGGCTTTTTGCAAATTTAGGCATCGTCGTAAGCGTTGACGAAAGCAAATTGCACGCTTCCGCGGCTTTAAGCGACGGCGGCACCGCTTCTGTGTTTATGTTTATTCAAAGCCTTATCGAAGCGGGCGTAAAACAAGGTTTGCCTAAGGGCGAGGCGAAAATAATTGCGGTGCAGACGGTTTTGGGATGCGCCGAAATGGTTCAGCGCGAAGAAAATTCGGTAGACGAATTGCTTATCAACTCTTGCGGCAAAAACGGCGGCATAGAGACGGTTAAAGTTTTGGAAGACGGCGGTTTCCGTCGTATTGTGTGCAATGCGATAGACGCAAGCGCAGCCCGCACGGAAGACGTTTCGGACAAATGAAAAAAGTCATTTTGTATACCGACGGCGCGTGTTCGGGCAATCCCGGTATAGGCGGTTGGGGTGCCGTGCTTATGTTTAAAGGCGTTGAAAAGCGTATTTCGGGCGCGGAGTCTTCCACAACTAACAACCGTATGGAAATGACGGCGGTAATCGAAGGGCTGAAAAGCCTTAAAGAACCGTGCGAAGTCGAGGTTTATAGCGATTCCGCATATACGGTAAACGCTTTTGAAAACGGCTGGATTTACAGTTGGGAAAAAAACGGTTTTAAAAAAGCCGACAACAAGCCGGTATTAAATACGGATTTATGGCAAATTTTGTTGCAGTTAACCCGCGTGCATAAAGTAAGATTTATAAAAGTAAAGGGGCACGCTGACAACGAATATAATAATATTTGCGACAAGCTTGCAACCGACGCCGTTAAAAATTTCAAGAACGGATTATAAAACTTTTTAAAATTATATATAATAATAGTGTTTATGAAGCGCATTGAAGTTTTAAAACACTGTTTTAACGTTTTGGCAGTCGTGCTTTTGGGTGCGGTTGCCTTTCTTTTTACCGCTTACGGTCTGTTGTATAAAAACGTAAGTTTTATTGCCGAAAATTTTAACGTTTTGATGTCGCTTGCCGCCGGCGGCAGCCTTTTTGCCGTAATTTCCGGTATTCTTTTTTATATTTGCAAAAATCAGTCGCTTTACCGCCTGACTATTTGCCTTACCGTTTTTCTGGACATATGCGCAGTTATATTCTTTTCGCTATGCGCAACCGGTTTGATTGGAAAGATAAACAGCGTCGAGTCGCTTAGACAATATATTCAGCAAGCGGGCGGAATGGCGGCTGTCATTTATATTGTTTTCAGTTTTTTGCAGGTTGTTTTACTGCCCGTGCCCGGCTCGGTTGCGGTTGCTGCGGGAGTGGCAATGTTCGGTCCTTTCAAATGCGCAGTTTACAGTTTTACGGGGATTGTTCTTGGCTCGGTTGCGGCGTTTGCGATAGGGCGATGGATAGGCTATAAGGCGGTTTGCTGGATTGTAGGCGGCGACAGTCTTGACAAATGGCTTGAAAAATTGAAGGGAAAGGACTATCTTATCCTTTCGCTTATGTTTCTTTTGCCTATGTTTCCGGACGATATTTTGTGCTTTGTCGCGGGATTGTCCTCTATGACGTGGCCGTATTTTTTGGGAATGATTACCATAACAAGGGCTATTTCGGTCTTTACCACCGCATATTCGTTTGAGCTTATTCCGTTCACAACTTGGTGGGGGATTTTGATATGGGCTGTGCTTGCCGCAATGATAGCGGTCAGTTTTTGGTTGGTTTGCAAATATTCAACGCAGATAGACGCGTTTTTGAAGAAAAAGCTAAAAATACAAGGCAAAAAAAGAGGGGATTGAATCTCCTTTTTTTAATGTTTAAATAAAACGAAAAGTTTTGATAATTTTTTATCAAATTTAATTTGCGTTTGCAAAATTTTGTGATAAAATGTATTAGTAGGAAAATTCGGTATTTGGAGTTTTTATGGATAAAATAACCTTATTGCAAAAGCGTAAAAAGCAACTTTTCGAAGCGGGAAAGGGCGTAAGAGAAGATATTAATTCTCTTATAGACGAAAATAGTTTTGTCGAACTTTCTTCTTTCAGTTTTTCGGAAAACGAGTTTTACGGCGAAAAAGCGGAAGGAGAGGGCGTTGTTACGGGCTTTGCCACTATCAACGACTATCCTTTTTATATTGTCGCGCAAAATCCTGCGTGCCTTTCCGGTGGCGTAAGCAAATCGAATTGCGAAAAAATAGCAAAATGTTTAAATCAGGCGGAAAAAACCTCTACGCCCGTAATATATTTGCTTTCTTCAATGGGCGTTCGCGTTGGCGAAGGTGTAAACGTGCTTGAAGGGCTTGCGGGACTTATTTTGAAAGCTTCGCAGCTGAAAGGAAGCATACCGCAATATCTTATAGTAAACGGTGAAGTTTACGGGCAAATCTCTCTTTTGGCGGGGCTTTGCGATTTTAACTTTTTTATTGATAAAAAGAGTGCGCTTGCCGCTAACAGCCCGTTGGTTATAAGCGCAAAAAATAATAAAAATCTTTCAAAATTCGATATTGGCGGCGCAAAAGGACTTGATAGAGCAAATCTTGCCTCGTTTACCGTAAAAAACTTTGCCGAAATAAAAAAGACTATATTTGAAGTAAACGAAATAATATCAAAGCCGATTATCGACTGCGGCGAGGATTTGAATTTGTCTTTGCCTGCTTTGGATAAAAAAGCGGACGGCAAAACTATAAAGACGGTATTTGACAAAGAGTATGCTGTTGAACTCGGCGCGTCGTTTTGTTCCGAAGTGAAATGCTATTTGGCGAGAGTCGGCGGTATTGCCGTTGCTGCCGTGGTGTTTGACGGGGAAAACGGAGTTGAACTCAACGCATTAAACGTCAGGAAGTTAAAGGACTTTGCTGAGTTTGCAAGCTGCTACGAACTTCCTTACGTCACATTTGTAAACACTTTGGGTATAAGCGCGGACATTTCCACCAACAACAGTTTGGTAATACGTGAAATAGGTGAATACGTTTCAGTTTTGGACTGTATAAATACTGCAAAAATTTCGGTTGTATACGGAAAAGCCGTCGGGCTTGGATACACTGTTTTTGCGGCAAAATCTATTGGTTACGATTATTGCTACGCCTTTGCAAATTCTAAAATTGCGCTGTTTGACAGCGTTCAAGGCGCCGAAATAGAATTTTCGGAAGAAAAGAAAATAGACAAAAATAAGTTGGCTGAAAAATATGCGGATGAAAATTCCGACCCGATTAACGCCGCAAAAGGCGGATATATTGACAATATAATTCAGCCGGCGTTTGTAAAGCAGTATTTAATTGTTTCGTTGCAGATGCTTTTGAAGTGAGGCGGAAATGAGTTTAAATTTATTATCTCTTATAAATCAGTCCGGCAGTTTAAGTTTCGGCGAAGCCTGCATTTATGCCTTAATCGGTTTCGGCGTAGTTTTTGCGGGCATTGTGTTGATTATTTTCATAATCTGGCTTATAGGTCTGCTTATGAGAAAAACCGACAACCTTGCGTTTTTAAACAAAATCGGCAAAAGGAAAAAGAAGGTTCAATCTCCCGCGCAGACGGCGGTTGCGGGCGAGTCCGAAGACGTGCCTGCGGAAATAAAAGCGGCGATTGTGGCGGCGATTATGGCGTATTACGTTGAAGATAAGCCTGAATGTGAATTCAAAGTAAAAAGAATTAAAAAATTATAAGGAACTTTAAAGGAGTTTTTATGCGTAATTTTGTAGTTACTATCGACGGAAAAAGTTATTCGGTCGGCGTAGAGGAAGTAGGCGGCGACGGTGCGGAAGTTAAAACCATTGCACCCGTTGCGCAACAGGCAGCGACAGTTTCCGCGCCCAAAGTAGCGGTAAACGGTGAAAAAGTGCTTTCACCTTTCCCCGGAATGATAAAAAATATTCTTGTTTCGGACGGCGCTACGGTGAAAAAGGACCAGCCGATTATAGTGCTTGAAGCAATGAAAATGGATAATGAAATTACTGCGCCCTGCGACGGCAAGGTGACGATTAATGTGACTAAGGGCGCTAACGTGGAAACCAACGCGCTGCTTGCGGTAATAGGCTGACGGAGGAATTATGCAAAGTCTACTTGCGGTAGACTTTGGCGAAATATTCGGCAATTTATACGAATCAATGGGATTTGTCCAGGGTACAGACTGGAAAAATTATGTTATGCTGTTGATTTCGTTTGTTCTGATGTATCTCGCCATAGTCAAAAAATTTGAGCCAATGCTGCTTTTGCCCATTGCCTTCGGTATGTTTTTGATTAACATACCCGGCGCAGAAAAAGTACTTTGGGGCACTCATCCCGAGGGTGATAATTCGTACGATGCCGTAGAACCTGCTACCCGCGGACTGTTATGGTATTTGTATTTCGGCGTTGATAAGGTAATTTATCCGCCGTTGATATTTCTTGGAATAGGCGCTATGACGGATTTCGGTCCGTTGATAGCAAACCCCAAAAGTATGTTGATAGGCGCGGGCGCGCAGCTTGGCATATTTATAGCGTTTATTCTTGCTTCCGTTTTAGGTTTCTCGGCTGCGGCTGCGGCGGCAATCGCGATAATCGGCGGGGCGGACGGTCCTACGGCAATTATGGTTACGTCAAAACTGGCGCCAGATTTAATTTCTGCGATAGCGGTTGCGGCATATTCGTATATGGCGTTGATACCTATTATACAAAAACCTTTAATGAAGTTGCTTACAACCAAAAAAGAACGCGCAATTCGTATGAAGCCGCTTCGGCAAGTAAGCAAACTTGAAAAAATACTGTTTCCCATTGTGGTAACGCTGGTTGTAGGTTTGATTTTGCCCGATTCGATAACCCTTTTGGGTATGCTTATGCTGGGAAATCTGATGAAGGAGTCTGGCGTGGTTGACAGACTTTCCACTCAGGCGCAAAACGGATTGATGAACACAATAACCATTTTCCTCGGCGTTTCGGTTGGGTGTAAAGCAAAGGGCAGCATTTTCCTTAGTGCGGAAACGCTTGCAATTATCGGTTTGGGATTATTTGCCTTTATTTTGGGAACTATCGGCGGACTTTTGGTTGCAAAAATTATGTGCCTTGTAACAAAGGGCAAAATTAATCCGCTTATAGGCTCGGCAGGGGTTTCGGCGGTGCCGATGGCGGCGAGAATTTCGGAAGACGTCGGACGTGAGTACGACCCTCAAAATCATTTGCTTATGCACGCTATGGGACCGAACGTTGCCGGAGTTATCGGCTCGGCGATTGCTGCGGGCGTGTTGCTTGCCTGCTTCGGTTAAAAGGAGTTTTAAATTTATGGAAGAAAAGAAAGTTTTAATTACCGATACAATTTTGCGTGACGCTCATCAGTCGCACGCGGCAACGCGTATGAGATTTGACGAGATGGAGCCTATGCTCTCGCTTCTGGACGATATTGGTTATTATTCGCTTGAAGCGTGGGGCGGCGCTACGTTTGACAGTTGTCTTAGATTTTTGAACGAAGACCCGTGGGACAGATTGAGAAATTTGAAAAAATATCTTAAAAAGACACCCATTCAAATGCTTCTTCGCGGTCAAAATTTGTTGGGATACAGGCATTACGCAGACGACGTGGTGGAAAAATTTATTGAAAAATCCATAGAAAACGGCGTAGGGGTTGTACGTCTATTTGACGCGTTAAACGACCCGAGAAATCTTGAAGCTTCAATCAAAGCAATAAAAAAATATGGGAAGGGCGGTAAATGCGTTTGCGAATGCGCAATTTCCTATACCACAAGCCCCGTTCATACTACCGAATATTTTGTAAACCTTGCAAAACAACTTGAAGATACCGGTGCGGACAATATTTGTATTAAGGATATGGCTAACTTGCTTTTGCCGTTTACCGCGTACGAGTTGGTAAAGGAGTTGAAAGCAAAACTTCGTCCCGAAACAAAAGTGCATCTGCATACGCACAATACTACGGGCACAGGCGATATGATTTACCTTATGGCTATACAGGCGGGCGTCGATATTGTAGACTGCGCGCTTTCGCCGTTGGGTAACGGCACGTCGAATCCCGCAACCGAGCCTTTGGTGGCTTCGCTTAAAGGTACGCCGTACGATACGGGCATAGAAATAGAGAAGCTTTTGCCGGCGGTAACGCACTTTAACAAAGTTGCCGCAAGACTTGAAAAAGACGGATTTTTAAACCCCAAAGTAAGACGGGTAGACATTAATACTTTATTGTATCAGGTTCCCGGCGGAATGCTTTCAAACCTTATGAATCAGTTAAAGCAAGCGGGGAAAGAGGAAAAACTGACGGAATGTCTTGCGGAAGTTCCCAGAGTGCGTAAAGATTGCGGGTATCCTCCGCTTGTTACACCGTCCAGCCAGATTGTAGGTACGCAGGCTGTCTGGAACGTGCTTTTGGGCAGATATAAAACTGTAACGGCGCAATTCAAAGATTTGATTTTGGGAAAATACGGAGCGGTTTTGGGCGAGAACGATAAAGAAGTAGTCAAACTTTGCACCAAGGACGGTGAAGAAATAATAACCTGCCGTCCCGCGGATTTGCTTGCAAACGAGATGGATTCGCTTACGGAAAAAGTCAAAGCCGACGGTTTCTATACGCAGGAAGAAGACGTTTTGTCCTATGCGTTATTCCCCGAGGTTGCTACAAACTTCTTTAAATGGCGCAAAGCCAAAAATGTAGGAGTTGACACGGATATGGCGGCAAACCCGAATAAGGTTTATCCCGTTTAAAAAATTAAATTAAGCGGCGCGGACGTTAAAGTTCGCGCCGTCGGGTTTTTTATGAGTAAAGTTGCGGTAATCGGCGCGGGAGCTTCCGGTTTGATGGCGGCATATGCTGCGGCGGCAAATGGTAACGACGTGACCGTATTTGAAAAAAACGAAAAGAGCGGCAAAAAAATATATATTACGGGAAAAGGAAGATGTAACGTCACGCACTCGTGCGAGCCTTCCGAATTTTTGCTTAACGTCGTAAACAATTCAAAATTTTTATCAAGCGCTATTTACGGGTTTTCTCCCGAAGATTGCATAAATTTTTTTGAAAATGGTGGAGTAAAACTTAAAGAAGAACGCGGAGCAAGAATTTTTCCCGTAAGCGATAAGGCAAGCGATATAACTAAATGTCTTGAAAATTATTGCAAAAGCAGCGGTGTAAAATTCAATTTTAATGAAAAAATACTTAAAATTGCTGTTTTACATAGTACTATGTTTGACATAATAACTTCAAAAAGCCAATATTCGTTTGATAAAGTCATAGTCTGCACCGGCGGATTGAGTTATCCTTCAACCGGTTCCGACGGTGACGGATACGACTTTGCCCGTTCGGCGGGACATAAAATTGTGCCGCTGAAACAGGCGCTATGCGGACTGAATTTAAAAGGTGCATTTTATAAGCAATTGCAAGGACTTACGCTTAAAAACATAAATTTAAGCGTTTATTGCGGTTCGAAAAAGATAAAAGAACTTTTCGGCGAGTTGCTTTTTACGCATTTCGGTATTTCCGGTCCCGTGGTATTGTCCGCTTCAAGCCTTATAAACAGGTTGGATATGAACAAGGTGCGGCTTTCACTCGATTTAAAGCCCGCGCTTACTGTGGAAATGTTAGATAAGCGCTTGCTGCGCGATTTTGAAGCGTATAAAAACAAAAGCGTTGCAAATTGTCTGAAAGAACTGCTTCCCGCCGCGATTATTGAGGAAACGCTTAAACGCAGCGGAATTGACGGAAATTTACGTACCAACTCGGTTACCAGAGAGCAACGCGCGCGTTTATTGACAACAGTAAAAAATTTTGATATGCTTGTTTCGTCTTTGCGGGACTTTTCGGAAGCAATAGTTACTTCCGGAGGGGTCGACGTAAACGAAATTAATCCAAAAACAATGGAAAGTAAACTGATTAGAGGATTATACTTTTGCGGCGAGGTGCTTGACGTTGATGGGTTTACCGGTGGTTTTAACTTGCAAATCGCCTTTTCAACAGGATACGCCGCGGGAAATTCAATTAAAGATTGGGACTGAAATTTATGAAAGCGATACGCGGCGCTACGACGATAGAGCGCGACAACGCCGAGCAGGTAAAAGTTTGTGTTAAAGAACTGCTTGACGCTATTTTTAAAGTTAACGAATTGACGCGGGAAGACGCTGTGTGCATAATTTTTTCAAGCACAAAGGACGTGCGTTCGTTTTATCCAGCAAAAGCGGCGAGAGAGGCGGGATATTCTTCCTGCGCGTTGTTTTCTGCGGAAGAACCGGACATAAAAGGCGCGTTAAAAAGGTGCATAAGGGTTATGATGCTTACCGAAAAGGAAATAACTCCCAAACACGTTTATTTGCACGGAGCGGCTATGTTAAGACAAGATTTGACAAAAATAATAAATATAGCGATTGACGGGCCCGCGGGCAGCGGTAAAAGCACCGTCTCTAAGATGGTAGCAAGCAAATTGGGCATATTGCATCTTGATACCGGTGCTATGTACCGTGCGTTCGCGTTGAAATGTTTTAACGAGGGAGCGGACACTAGCGACGAAGAAGCCATTGAAAAAATAATTTCAGCAACTGATATACAGGTCAAGTATGAAAACGGCGTTCAGCACACTTATCTTGACGGCAACGACGTTTCGGAAAGTATACGTAAGCCTGAAATTTCGTTGCTTGCTTCAACTGTTTCCGCTTTAAAATGCGTGCGCGAAAAAATGGTTGAGCAGCAACGTAAAACAGCTGAAAGTATGTCCTGCGTTATTGACGGCAGAGATATTGGGACTCACGTGCTTCCTCAGACTAAGTTTAAATTCTTTTTGACGGCGACACCCGAAGTGCGGGCGACCCGCCGCGCGGAAGAAAATGCGGCAAAGGGTTTTAATCAGGCGTATGAAGATGTCCTTTCGGAAATTATAAAGCGCGATAAGCAAGATAAAACGCGTAAAATTTCACCTTTGACCCAAGCGGACGACGCCGTTTTTGTGGATTCTTCCGAAATGAACGCGGAAGAAGTAGCCCAATTTATTTTAAACAAAGTGCAGGAAAAAATATAAATGAACGAAAATAAGACCGGACAGACCAAGGCGGATAAAAAGAAAGCGCGGAAAGAACTTAAAAACCACAAACGGTTTTTAAGAATTTTCAGATTTTTGCACGGCGCTTATCGCGTTATTTTAAGATTTTTTTATCCGTTTAAACGTTATGGACAAAAAAAGCCTTACAACGACGGAACTTATATATTTGTCTGCAACCATTTAAGTTGGTTTGACGTTTTTCCGTGCGCGCTTGCAACAAGCAAACCCGTTCATTTCATATGCAAAAAGGAAATTCTCAATAAAAAAATAGGTAAAATGGTGGTTGATTTTTGTCAGTGCATAACAGTGAGCAGGGACGGCAGCGACATCGGCGCGCTTATGCAGTCGGTCAAATACATTAAAAAGGGGGAAAATTTGGCGATTTTTCCGGAGGGAACACGTAACAAAACCGACGAAATATTTTTGCCTTTTAAAGGCGGTGCCGCAACAATTTCTATAATGACTAAAACGCCTATCGTGCCCGTAGTTATTGCAAAAAGAAGTAAAATATTCCGTAAAAACCACGTTTATTACGGTCAGCCGTTGGAATTTTCGGATTACTACGGCAAAAAACTTACGAAAGAAGATTACGAAGCGTGTGACGATTTGTTAAAAGAGAAAATGCTTGAAATGTATTACGAAGTAAACGAAGCGGCTAATGCAAAAAAACGCAAAAAGAAATAAATTATGAAAGTTATAGTTGCAAAACACAGCGGTTTCTGCGTCGGCGTCAAACACGCGGTGGACACAGCGCTGAACCAGCCCCAAGGCACATACGTTTTAGGAGAAATAATTCATAATCCTTCCGTCGTTCAGGCAATAAAGGACAAGGGGTTGAACGTTGTTGAATCCTTGGATGAAATACCGGATAATTCTACCGTTGTTTTCCGCTCGCACGGGGTGCCGGAAAATTTTTACGGAATTTGCGAAAAAAGAAATATACAAGTTATCGACTGCACTTGCGGATTTGTCAAGCGTACGCAGAAAATTGTTAAAGAGCAGTTTTCGGCGGACAAGCAAATTGTGATTGTGGGAGAGCCGGAACATCCGGAAGTAACCGGTCTTTTGGGATGGTGCGGCGGCAGCGCAGTGGTTTTGAACAGCGAAGCGCAAATTTCACCCGAATTATCGCAAAAAGACGTGTGTGTGGTGTGCCAAACAACGTTTTCCGCGCAAAAATTTGAAAAAATAGTTAAAAATATTGAAAAAGTCTGTGAAAAAACAGTTGCCGTTTTCAGGACGATTTGTTATACTACTGAGGAACGGCAAAAAGAAGTGGAAGAAATTGCGCTTTTATGCGACGCGGTTTTGGTTGTCGGCGGGCTGAACAGCAGCAACACCAACAAACTTTACGAGCTTGCAAAGCAGCGTTGCGCAAACGTTTTCCGACTTTCCAGCGCCGACGAATTAGATTGTAAAAAATTAAAAAATTATAAAATTGTAGGTATTGTTTCAGGGGCTTCAACCCCGTATGTGCAAACCCGGGAGGTTCTCTTAAAGATGGAAGAAAACACAGAAGTTAAGGCAACGAACGAGATGGACGACGTTCTTGCTAAAATCGACAGCGAGTCGAAGTTCAAGAAGGGGCAGACTGTTCAGGCGACCATATCCAAGGCGACTGACGAAGGTTTGCAAATCCTTCTTCCTTTTTCGAAGAAGGAAGTTGCTTTAAGCAAAGACGAACTCGATTGCGAAAATTACAGTGCGGCTGATTACGTCGCTAAGATAGGCGAAACTATCGAATTGCTCGTTGTCGAACTTAAACCCGTTCTTAAACTGTCGCAGAAAATGATTAAGATTTTGCAACAGGAAGAGGGTTTGAGGGCCGAAATTGAAAACGGCAAAGAATTCTCGGTTGTATGCACAGGCACGAACAAGGGCGGACTTACCGCTCAGTTCGGTACCTACTCGGTATTTGTACCCGCAAAAGAAATCCGTCCCGGCTTTGTTAAAGATTTGACAAAATATCAGGGCAAAACTTTGAGATTGCGCGCTTTGGAAATAAAGAAAGGCGCTAAAAAGGAAATTATCGCTTCTCAGCGCGTTATTTTACAGGAAGAACGCGACGCTAAGGACGCAGCGCGTGCCGAAAGAGAAGACGAGTTTTTCGCAACCATTACCGTTGGCGATATAGTTGAAGGAAAAGTTGAAAGAGCGACAAATTTCGGCGCGTTCGTTTCCGTAAACGGTTTCGATTGCCTTGCTCACATTTCCGATTTGTCTTGGACGGGCGTTGAAAACGTAACTGACGTTCTTGAAATCGGCAAATGCTATGAGTTCCAGATTCTTAAAGCAGATAAAGAAAGCAAAAAGGTTTCTTTGGGTTATAAGCAACTTCAACCCCAGCCTTGGGATTTGGTTGAAGGCAAATATAACGTGGGCGACGTCGTTCACGGCAAAGTTGTACGCATTGTTCCTTTCGGCGCGTTTATCGAAGTTGAAAAAGGCGTTGACGGTCTTGTTCACGTTTCGCAAATCAGCCACGAGAGAATTGAAACTCCCGCAACTTGCCTTAACGTAGGCGATGAAGTTGACGCAAAGATTATAGCGGTAGACACATACGCCAAGAAGATGAATCTTTCTATTAAGGCTTTGTTGCCCGAAGGCGAAAAGAAACGTCCGGCAAAGTCCGAAAACGGTGAAGAAGTTCCCGCAGGCAAGCGTAAATCTTCCAGAAGAAGCGAAGACGACGAAGTTTCTTCCTGGAACGAAGGCAGCATTGGCGGCACGTCCATTGCGGATTTGCTTGCAAGCGCTTCCAAAAAGAATAACTGATTAAAATAATTCAAAACCCCTTTGCATAAAGCAAAGGGGTTTTATTTTTACAATTCGTCAGTCAATCCAAGCAAATAGTCAACGGATACTTCAAAAAAGCGGCAAACTGAGCAAGAAGGATAAGCGGCGGTTCGCGCTGATTTTTTTCATAATGCAAATAAGTTCTGCAATTCAGAAATGGCGGTTTTCGGCAAGTATGAAAGTGTTCTCATAGCGCTTGTTTCTATCGGCGTCATTATTCAATATTTTATAGCCACATTTTTATTTGAAAAAGTTTAACGCGCCTTAAAAGAGTTTATAAAATAGACGTATTAAATTACGAGGTGATAAAATGAGAAAAGAAGGCAATATAAAAATTTCAAGCGAAAATATGATGCCTATCATTAAAAAATGGCTGTATTCCGATAAGGACATATTTTTGAGGGAAATTGTTGCAAACGGTACGGATGCTATAACAAAATTCAAAAAACTTGTGACAATGGGCGAAGCTTCCGAAGCGGAAAACGAAGAATATTGCGTTAAAATATATATTGATAAAAAGGCAAAAACACTGACCGTTGAAGACAACGGTATAGGTATGACGGCGGACGAAGTAGAAAATTATATAACGCAAATTGCTTTTTCCGGCGCCAGCGACTTTTTGGAAAAGTATGAAAAAGCGGGCGGCGACGGAATTATCGGACACTTTGGTTTAGGATTTTATTCCGCCTATATGGTTTCGGAAAATATTGAAATTTTTACGAAGTCCTATAAGGACGAGCCTGCCGTTCATTGGGAAAGCGACGGCAACGCGACGTATTCTATTGAAGAATGCGATAAGTCGGAGCGCGGAACAAAGATAGTTATGCATATTGCGCCCGATGAAAAGGAATTTCTTGAAGAAAGCGCGATAAAAAACCTAGTAAATAAATATTGCTCGTTTATGCCTTATAACGTCTATGTAAACTTCAAGGGCGACGGAAATGACAAACCGCTTAATTCAACTCTGCCTCTGTATGCAAAGGCGGTAAAGGACTGCACCGACGAGGAATACAAAAAGTTTTATACGGATACGTTTATGGATTACAACGAGCCCATTTTCTGGGTTCATCTGAATATGGACTATCCGTTTAAATTAAAGGGGATTCTTTATTTCCCCAAAGTCAAAAACAAGTTGGAACTTGAACGCGGAAAGGTAAAACTTTATTGCAATCAAGTGTTTATAGCGGACAATATCAAGGAAGTTATTCCCGAGTTTTTAATGCTTTTAAACGGCGTAATCGACTGCCCCGACATTCCGTTAAACGTTTCGCGCAGCTTCTTGCAGAACGACAAGCAGGTACAAAAAATAAGCAAGCACATAACCAAAAAGGTTGCGGATAAGCTTATTTCGTTATTTAAAAACGACCGTGAAAAATTTGAAGCGTGCTGGGGCGACGTTGCAAACTTTGTAAAATTCGGCTGCATTAAAGACGAAAGTTTTTACGACAAAGTCAAGGACATAATAATATATAAAAATCTTGACGATAAATTTGTAAATTTCAACGAGTTGCTTGGCAAAAACGCTGCCGAAACCGAGGAAGAACCTACAAAAACGGAAGAAAAAGCAAAGAGCGAGCCCGTTACCGTTTATTACGTTTCTGACGAAAAGCAGCAGGCTCAATATATTAATTTGTTTAAAGACCAAGGGTTAAACGCAATACTTTGCGATAATTTTATCGACCCGCATTTTTTAAGTTTTCTTGAATATAAAACGCCGGATAAAATCAAATTCAAGCGTATTGACGCAGACGTGGACGGCGCGCTTAAAAACGGCGACAGCGCCGAGGACAGCGTTTTGGCGGATATTTTCAAAAACGCTTCCGGCAAAGAAAACATTACGGTAAAAACGGAAGTTTTGAAAAATACCGAAATTCCCGCAATTATAGTCGTGGACGAATATACAAGACGTTACAACGAAATGGGCGAGTATTACGGTATGGGCGGAGTAGAGCCCGCGCAAACTCTTATAGTCAACACGGCGTGCCCGATAGTTGCAAGGCTGAAAGAATTGGACGAAGAAAGACAGAAATTTACCGCGGCTTACGTATATATGCTTGCGCTTAACTCGTACAAAAAATTATCGCCCGAAGAACTTGATAAATTCCAGAAAGATAATTTAACGCTGTTGAAGGACTTTATAAAATAATTTATAATTTTAGTTTATCTAAATCCCGCAAAACGACTTTTTGCGGGATTTTTTTTACAAATAATAGCATTTTTTTCTAAATCGCTCTTGAAATATCAATCAGTTTATGATAAAATAAGTAAGGTATGGAATACGAAAAAAACGAGGCGTTCACGCTTGAACAATTCCATAACGGAACCGCCGACAACGCTTACGAATTTTTCGGTTGCCATAAGCTTTCGCAAAACAATTTCGTTTTTCGCGTATGGGCTCCGCACGCGTCAAAAGTATCGCTTTCAATAAATAAAAACAATGGTGAAAGCGTTTACGCTATGACCCGTTTAAACGACGGAGAATGTTACGAAACTGTTATAAACGCGCATATCGGGGACAAGTACCGCTATATAATAGAAACGTTCGACAACAGAAAAATTTATAAAGCGGACCCTTACGCTTTCCGCGCGGATTATCCCGAACAGCGGTTTTCGGTAATATGCGAGTTGCCTGTTTCAACTGAGTATCTGCCTCTAAAAGAGGAACAGCCGAAGGATATTCCCATAAATATTTACGAAGTTAATTTGCTTAGCTGGAAGCGACGTGCGGACAACGGATTTTTAACCTATGCCGAACTTGCGGACGAGCTTGTTAAATACGTAAAAGATATGGGTTATACCCACGTAGAATTTATGCCCGTCACGGAATTTCCATATGAAGGGAGCTGGGGCTATCAGGTTACGGGTTATTTTTCGGTTACTTCCAGACTGGGTTCGCCGCAAGATTTCAAAAATTTGGTCGACGCTTTTCATTCAAACGGAATTAAAGTAATTATCGATTGGGTTCCGGCGCATTTTCCGAAAGACGACTGGGGACTTTACGAGTTTGACGGACAACCTCTGTACGAATGTCCCTTGTGGGATAATATGGAGCATAGCGGTTGGGGAACGCGCAAGTTTGACTTCGGGCGCGGAGAAGTGGACAGCTTTTTGCTTTCGTCCGCAAGATTTTTCTTTGAAACGTACGCGATTGACGGAATCAGGGTTGACGCGGTGGCTTCTATGCTGTACCTTGATTACGATAGAGCGCAGGACGACTTCACTCCAAACGAGTTGGGCGACAACAGAAATCTTTCCGCTATAAATTTCATAAAAAAGTTAAACACAAGCGTCAAAAAAAGATTCAAAGGCGCTGTTATGACCGCCGAAGAATCAACCGCATATGCGAAAGTAACGGGCAAAATTTGCGACGGCGGGTTGGGCTTTGATTATAAATGGAATATGGGCTGGATGAACGACGTATTGTTTTATTGCAGACAAGACCCGTATTTCAGAAATCATCACCACAACAAAATTACGTTTTCACTTGTTTATTCTTTTGAAGAAAATTATATATTGCCGCTCTCTCACGACGAGGTTGTGCACGTAAAGGGCTCCATTGTCAATAAAATGCCCGGCGAATATCAAAACAAATTTGCCGGCGAGCGCGCGCTTTTAGGATTTATGTACGCCCACCCCGGAAAAAAACTTAATTTTATGGGGTATGAGCTGGCGCAGTTTAAAGAGTGGGACTATACCGCCGGAATAGATTTTTGCTTGCTTGAATACGAGCTTCACGCAAAAATGCAACACTTCGTCAAGACGTTAAACTTTTTCTATTCCGAAAACAAGCCGTTGTATGAAATTGACGACAGTTGGGACGGTTTCGAGTGGCTGGTTGTAGACGACAAATACAATAATTTGTTTGCGTTTACCCGTTATGATAAAAACAAAGAAAGCATAACAGCCGTTATTAATTTTTCCGGCGTAGATTTGACGGGATATAAAATAAAAATACCGAAAGGCAAGTACGCTTTGGTTTTTAATACGGATGATAAGGCTTTCGGCGGCAGCGGTCAGATAAAAAATAAAATATATTTATCTACCGCTAAAAAAGGCAAAGTTAAGGAGTGTTCTATGACATTGGATATTCCAAAACTTACCTGCTTATATTTGAAAAAAATAAAATAAAGTTTTTTGGGGGATTTAGCGATGCTAAGAAAAAAAGAGTGTGTTGCTATGTTGTTGGCTGGCGGACAAGGTTCAAGATTGTACGCTTTGACAAGCAATATCGCAAAACCTGCGGTTTCGTTCGGCGCGAAGTACAGAATCATCGACTTTCCGCTTTCCAACTGCATAAATTCGGGTATTGACACTGTGGGAGTGCTCACCCAATATCAGCCTTTGGTGCTTAACGAGTACATTGGTAACGGGCAGCCGTGGGATTTGGACAGAACTTTCGGCGGCGTGCATATTTTGTCGCCTTACGAAGCGAAAACAGATACGTCCTGGTACAAAGGCACGGCTAATGCAATTTATCAGAATATAAGATTTATGAAAATGTACGACCCCGAGTACGTGCTTATTCTTTCGGGCGACCACATTTATAAAATGGACTACGATAAAATGCTTCAAGCGCACAAAGCTGCGGGTGCGGATTGTACAATCGCTTGTATGGAAGTGCCTTTAAAAGAGGCGTCGCGCTTCGGAATTTTAAACACCAATCCCGACGGCACGATTTACGAATTTGAAGAAAAACCCGCTCAGCCTAAAAGCAACCTTGCTTCAATGGGTATATACATTTTTACGGCGGCAAAACTTTTTAAATATCTTGAAGAGGACGACAAAAATCCCGATTCCGAAAAGGACTTCGGCAAAAACGTTTTACCGTCAATGCTTAAAGCGGGCGAAAAAATGTTCACTTACCGCTTCGAAGGATATTGGAAGGACGTCGGCACAATCAGTTCTTTATGGGAAGCGAATATGGATTTGCTGGGAGTTGTGCCTAACTTCGAACTTGCCGACAGAGAAAACGAAATCCATTCAAGAAGTCCGCTCGCGCCCCCCGCGTTTGTCACAGGAGAAATAGTTAATTCTATACTCGCCACCGGCGGAGAAATAGAGGGAAAGGTGGTTAATTCGGTTGTCGGCACCGATTGCGTTATAGAAAAGGGCGCGGAAGTTATAGACAGCGTGCTTATGAGCAATATAACAGTAAAAGCCGGCGCAAAAATTAACTACGCAATTATAGACGAAGAAGTAACCATCGGCGAAAAAGCGATAATCGGCGCGCCGATAGAGGAAGCGTTGAAAGTAGGCGGAAAGTGCAACGGAATAACCGTTCTCGGCAGAGGCGTTACCGTTAAAAAAGGCGGGAAAATACCCGCCGGAGAAATTGTGGACAAAAACGTATAAGGGGGAAAGAGAATTATGGCATCAACAGTCGGCGTAATTTTTTCAAGCATAAATGAAGAAAACGTGCCCGAACTCACAAAAGTGCGTTCAATGGGTTCGCTTCCTTTCGGCGGAAGATACCGTTTGGTCGATTTCGCTCTGTCGAATATGGTCAACTCCGGCATAACTACCGTAGGAATGATAACAAAAAACAATTACCAGTCGCTTATGGACCATTTGGGAACGGGCAAGTATTGGGATTTGGCAAGAAAGGAGGGTGGACTTATACTTTTGCCCCCTTACAGCGGCGAAACGGAAACATTGTACAAAAACCGTCTTGAAGCGCTTAAAGGCGCGACTGCGTTTTTGAAAAAAGCAAAGCAGGATTTTGTAGTGCTGGCGGACAGCGACTCGATATATAAACTGGATTACAGCAAAGTTATTGATTTTCATATCAAAAACAACGCCGATATTACAATGGTTTATCACGAGCACGAAACCAAAAAGTCGCACTATTATATGACTTTCGATACGGCTAAGGATGGTAAAATTACCGAAATTGAAATAAATTCCACCAAAGGCGGAATAAAGAAAAATTACATAAACGTAATGGTTGCGCGCAGGTCATTCCTTTTGAGAATAACGCAGGAAGCAATTCAGCACGGTTATACAAGTTTCGGTAAGGATATTTTAAGTCCCGGCGTAAAAACCTATAATCTTTACGGATATAAATTGGACGGCTATTACGCCAGCATAACGTCGTTAAACGGTTATTTTGACGCAAATATGGATATGCTTGATAAAGATATCCGTACCGAAATTTTCGGCGGCAGAGACGTTTATACAAAAGTAAACGATAGTTCGCCCGCGAAAATAGCGGAAGGCGCCATAGTTAAAAATTCGCTGGTTTCGGACGGCTGCCTTATTGAAGGAACGGTTGAAAACTGCGTGCTTTTCCGCGGCGTAAAAATAGGAAAGGGCGCCGTTGTTAAAAATTGTATAATAATGACCGATAATATTATCGGTGAAAACTGTAATTTAGCATACGTTATAAGCGACAAAAATTCGGTTATACGCGATAACAGAACGCTTGCCGGCTGCGAAATACAGCCTTACTTTATAAATAAAGGCTCGCTAATCTGAAATAATTTGGGGGAACGATAATGGCAAACACCAAGACAGCCGATACGGCAAAGACAACAAAAACAGCCAAAAAAACGACGGCAACTACCGCCGCTAAAAAGACGACGGGAACAAAGTCGACAAGTACTTCCGCAAAAAAATCAACGGCAGCTTCGGCAAAAAAGCCTATTCCCGCAGTAAAAACCGAAAAGGTGTGGGAAGGTAAAAAGAAAATACTTTTCGTCGCTTCCGAATGCCAGCCTTTTGTGGTTACGGGCGGGCTTGCGGAAGTTATAGGTTCGCTTTCCAGGTCGCTTGCGGCTACCGACAGATACGACGTGCGCGTTATTGTGCCGCTGTATTCCGATATAAAGCAGGAATACAGAGAAAAGTTTACCTATAAGGGAAATTTGTACGTGCATCTTGCGTGGCGCAATCAATACTGCGGCATTTTCGAATATCAAAAAGACGGTGTAATTTATTACTTTGTCGACAACGAGTTTTACTTTAAACGCCCCGGCTGTTACGGATATTACGACGACGGCGAAAGATTTGCCTTCTTTTCGAGAGCGGTGCTTGAAATTATGCCGTTTATTGATTTTTATCCGGACGTTATGCACTGCCACGACTGGCAGTCTGCGCTTGCGGCTATCTATCTTAAAACAAATTATTGTTTCAGACCCGAATATCAGTTTATACGCGCGCTTTTCACCATTCATAACATAGAATATCAAGGGCAATATTCGCTTGATTTATTGGGGGATTTGTTCGATATTTACGGCAGCTATCAATATCTTGTCGAATATAAAAATTCAATTAACCTTATGAAGGGCGCAATCGAATGCTGTGAAAGATTTTCAACCGTAAGCCCCAGATACGCGCAGGAAATTAAGGACCCGTACTTTGCACACGGGCTTGACCCCATAGTAAGGCGCAACGAATTTAAGCTTACCGGCATACTCAACGGCATAGACGACGTCGGTTACAGTTGCGTGCAGGATAAACACCTGTTTGCCAACTACACCGCGGAAGATTTTACAAACAAAGCCGTCTGCAAGAAAGAATTGCAGAAAATGCTGGGGTTGCCGCAAAAGGCGGAAACGCCCGTAATTTCAATGATTTCACGTTTGGTTTCGCATAAGGGACTTGACCTTGTAACAAACGTTATTGAAGAAATTTTGCAGGACGACGTTCAAATAGTTATATTGGGAACGGGCGACGCGCACTATGAAGGTTTCTTCAAAAATCTTGCGGAAAGGTATCCCGATAAACTCAGCGCAAACATCGTGTTCAACGGCGACTTATCCAGAAAGATATATTCCGGTTCCGATATTTTCCTTATGCCGTCAAAGTCGGAGCCGTGCGGGCTGTCGCAGATGATTGCCTGCCGTTACGGCACCATTCCCGTAGTAAGAGAAACGGGTGGCTTATACGACAGCATAAAGCCGCTTGTAAACGGATATACCTTTGCAAATTACAACGCTCACGATATGATGTACGTCATCCGTCAGGCGGTAAACGATTATAAAAACAAAGCGGAGTGGACAAAACTTATGTACAGAGCCGCCACGACTGATTTCAGCTGGGGGCATTCTGCAAAAGAATACGAAATACTCTATTTGGATATGCTTAAATAATTTCACTTAACAGGAGAACATAATGAGTAATACTGCTATTACCGAAAAGGAAGTTAAAGACGCCATTAAGGGCAAACTGTCAAGATATTTCGGCGTTGCCCCGTCGGAGGCTTCCAAAGACCAAATTTATAAAGCGGTTGTTATGGTCGTAAGGGATGTCTTACTTGAAAAAAGACAACATTTTCATAAAAAGATTAAAGCCAAGCGCTCGAAGCGGGTTTATTATCTTTGTATGGAATTTCTTATGGGCCGTTCGCTTAAAAACAGCCTTTATAATCTCGGCGCGACTTCGGCTTTTGAAAAGGCTGTTTCAAACTATAACTTATCGCTTGACGATTTATATGAATTGGAGCCCGACGCGGGACTCGGTAACGGCGGTTTAGGAAGGCTTGCCGCGTGCTTTATGGACGCGCTGGCAACGGGAAATTATCCCGCAATGGGTTATTCGTTAAGGTACGAATACGGCTTATTCAAACAAAAAATAGTGGACGGCTGGCAGATAGAATTGCCCGACGTTTGGTTGCCCGGCGGCGAGGCGTGGCTTACGCAGAGAACGGATAAATCGTTTATAGTACGCTTTAACGGGCAAATAGTTGAAAAATGGACGAAAAACGGGCTTGAAACAAGCTATGTAAACTGTAACGAGGTTCAGGCTGTCGCTTACGATATGATGGTTTCGGGCAAAGACAGCGAAGCGGTTTCCGTCCTCAGATTATGGAAAGCAAAGCCCGTTCAGGACTTCAATATGAAGCTGTTTTCGCAAGGCGATTACTATCAGGCGATGACGGACGACAACGACGCGGATTTGCTTACAAAAGTTTTATATCCTGCCGACAATCACAATGCGGGCAAGTCGTTGAGGTTAAAACAGCAATATTTCCTTTGCTCGGCGTCAATTCAAAATATAGTGGAGGACCACAAGCACAGATACGGAAATATTGCGGATTTGCCTAAACTTGCCGCAATTCATCTTAACGATACGCATCCGGCATTGGCTATTCCCGAACTTATGCGTATTTTGGTGGACGAATACTTCTATGACTGGGAAAAGGCGTGGGCGATTACTACCGCAACTTGCGCGTACACAAACCACACCGTGCTTGCGGAAGCATTGGAAACCTGGTCGGAAGACCTTATTGCAAGGACTATTCCCAGAATTCATTCAATAATTAAAGAACTCAACAGAAGACTTTGCGAACAGCTTTGGGACAGATTCCCCGGCGAATGGGCAAAAATTTCAAGAATGTCTTTAATTGAACACGACCGCATTAAAATGGCCAATCTTTCCGTATTCGGAGGTCATAGCGTAAACGGCGTTTCTACGTTGCACAGCGAAATTATTAAACAGTCTGTGTTTAAAGATTTTTATGATTTTACGCCCGAAAAATTTACAAACGTTACAAACGGTATTGCGCACAGAAGATGGCTTAACCAATCCAATCCCGAACTTGCCGCGCTTTTGAACGAATGTATAGGCGACGGTTATGAATTGAACGGCGAAAAACTTGCCGACTTTAAGAAATTTGAAGACGACAAAACTGTTTTGGCTAGGCTTGAAGAAATTAAACTTGCCAAAAAGAAGCAATTTGCCGAATTCGCCAAGAAAAAGCAGGGACTTATTATCAACCCCGAAACGCTGTTTGACGTGCAGGCAAAACGTTTGCACGAGTACAAAAGGCAATTGCTTAACGTTTTGCACATTATCGATACGTATCTGGATTTAAAAGAAAATCCCGATATGAAAATAGTGCCCAAAACGTATATTTTCGGAGCGAAAGCAGCCCCCGGTTACGATATGGCAAAGAAAATTATAAAGTTGATTAATTTCCTTGCCGACGAGATAAGAAGCAATCCCAAGATTAAAGAAAAACTTAACGTTGTTTATATGGAAGACTACAACGTTACTATGTCGGAAAAACTTATGCCAGCTTCCGAAATTTCAGAGCAGATTTCTCTTGCGGGTAAAGAAGCAAGCGGCACCGGCAATATGAAATTTATGATTAACGGCGCGCTGACCATCGGCACTATGGACGGCGCAAACGTTGAAATGACCGAAGCGGTAGGCAAAGAAAATATATTTATCTTCGGATATAAAGCCAATGAAGTTGACGAAATTTGGCGCAACGGATATTCTTCAAGCAAGTATTATAACGAGTCGCCCAGATTAAGAAGAATTATTGAAGCGCTGATTATAGGCTTCAACGGGCAGTCGTTTGCGGAAATTGCAAATTATCTTTTAACAGGCTCGCCCGTTGCCGACCCGTATATGTGTATGGCGGATTTTGCCGATTACAGCAGCACTCAACAAAAAATTTCAAAGCTGTATTCCACTGATAAAACAAAATGGAATCAGATGTCGCTCAGAAATATTGCCGCCGCGGGAGTTTTTGCCGCCGATAGAGCAATAGCAGAATATGCGAACAATATCTGGAACTTAAAAAGTTTAAAATCTGATAAATAAATTTATTGAATAAAAAATCAAAAAATCAGGGTTACAAACCCTGATTTTTTGATACTATGTCAGACATAATCGCCTTAAATCGTTTTTTTAAGTTAGTTTATCAATAAATGCTATTGTAAATCTTAATTAAATGATTTTTTGTTCATTTTTTATTATTTTTATTTGACAAATGATTTTTAACGTGGTATCCTTCTTTTAGGCGGTAAACTATTCGTAAAACCTGTCTTTTACGAATAGTTTGACTTATATAAAAACAGCAAATAAGCCTACGCTTCAAATAAAAAAATAATTTTCAGGTGATAAAATGGGAAACAATTATTACGTTCAGCGCAATAATCAAAATATCGAAACAATAGAAAAATTGCTTGAAGAAAGTCTGCCTTCTTTTTGCTACGATTATTTTCTTGCAATAGACAGCCAGACATCAACGCTTACCCGCCTTAATTATGCGCACGATTTAAAAATTTTTTTCAATTTTTTATATGAAAAAAGATTAAAGAAAAGCAAAACGGTAAAAGAAATTACACTTGATGATTTAGAAGCGGTTACAAGCAACGATATCGAGTTTTATTTAAGTTACCTATCCCACTACGTTTACGACGGAAAAGAGCATTCCTGCAATGAACGCGCTAAGGCGCGTAAACTGTCCTCCGTTCGCGCTATGTTTAAATTCTTTTTTAATAAAGGATATATCAGCGTAGACAATTCGGCAAAAGTTGCAACGCCGAAATTGCACGAAAAACCGATAATCAGGCTTGATTCGGACGAAGTTTATAATATAATTGACACGGCGGAAAGCGGTAATGGGCTTTCCTCCCATCAAAAATTTTACCACGAAAAAAATAAAGTGCGCGACGGCGCTATTCTTATGCTGTTTTTGGGTACGGGAATACGTATAAGCGAGCTTGTGGGATTAAACAACAATGATTTAAATTTTAAAGACAATTCGTTTATTGTCACCCGAAAAGGCGGCAATAAAGCCATTTTATATTTCGACGAGGACGTTTCGGCGGCGCTTCAACGATATTTGGAGTACAAAAACCAAAAGCCGGAAATACTTAACGCCCCCGACTCTCCCCTGTTTATTACTAACGAGCGCAACAGAATAACTGTCCGTGCGGTAGAAAATCTGGTACAGAAATACGCAAAAATCGTTTCCCCCCTCAAAAAAATTTCACCGCATAAACTCCGCTCAACGTACGGTACCGCCTTATATAAGGCGACTGGCGATATTTACATCGTTGCCGACGTTCTCGGGCATAAGGACGTAAACACTACAAGAAAGCATTATGCGGCGATAAGCGAGGAAACGCGGCGCGCAGTTGTGGGAAAAGTGAAATTGAAACCCGACGATGACGACGATTGACAAAAAATCAGAAAACGAGGACTGATTTTCAGTCCTCGTCAATTATTATTTTATCTATTTTAATTATTGCATCGTCTTTAACTTCAAGGCATTTTCCGCAATTATCGCAAATTTTATTTTTATCCAAGTCGCAAATTTCACATTCCATACAACCTATACACTCCCTGTCGTATAAAACGCATTGATTATTTTCGGATTTTTTCATAAAGCTCCTCCACTGCTATTTTAATACTGTTTTTATAAAAAAACAAGTATTTTTATTTAAACTTATGTTTGATTTTTTATATCGTATTATGATATAATTTATTTTGGAAAGAGGTTTAAAAATGTCTGAAAATATTAGTCAACTTAAAAAAACAAACTGTAAAGAAAAAAAATCGGAAAAAAAGCATAACGAGGAAGACGTTGTTTTCAGATTTATAAGCAAATATATAACCGACAACGGTTATGCGCCCTGCGTGCGCGAAATTTGCTCTGCCTGTAACCTAAAATCAACCGCTACCGCCTTTACCGTAATTAACAGACTTTGCGAACGCGGTTTGTTGATTAAATCTAACGTAAAGCGCCGCGCCATTTCGTTGCCGGCAAAATCTGTTTCTGTCCCCCTCATTGGCACGGTCGCAGCAGGGCAGCCCATTTTTGCAACGGAAAATTACGACGGATTTTATGCCCTGCCTGAAAACTTTTTTTCAGGTGAAGATTTGTTTATGCTTAACGTCCGCGGCTCGTCAATGATAAAGATAGGAATGTTAGACGGCGATAAAGTTATAGTAAAAAAACAACCTACCGCGGAAAACGGTGAAATTGTAGTCGCGCTTATTGAAGACGGCGCCACGGTTAAAAGATTTTTTAAGCGCGACGGAAAGTTTATTTTGCACCCAGAAAACGACGATATGGAAGATTTTGTTCTTGACGACGTTACTGTTTTGGGCAAAGTTGTCGGTCTTTTAAGAAATTTTTAAATTAATTTATATTAAAAACGCTTGCGCTCCTCCGCTATTTCTGCGGCGGGGCGCTTTCTTCGTCAATCGTTTGCAACGGCGCTTCTTCCTGCTGCCCATCCTTGTAAGGATTTACGTGCACGGTAACGTGCTTCACAAGAGGAAAATTTTCTTCAATTCCCTTATGAACGCTTTCAGCGTATTCGTGCGCAACGTACAGCGGCAAATCTTGCCTGCACGCAATTTCCGTTATAACGTATATTCTGTTGCCGAATTTGCGCGTAAGCAAGCCGTCAACGCGCATAACGCCTTCACAACCGGCAATAAATTCTTTAAGCGACTGCTCCGTTTTATCGTCGCAAGATTCGTCCGTCATTTTTTTTATGGAATCGACAAATATTTGCACTGCCGCCTTAATTATAAGCACGCAAATTACAATACACGCTATCGGGTCAAGTACGTGAACGCCGCAAACCGCGCCCACTATTCCTATCAGGCTGCCTATTGAAGAAAGGGCGTCCGAACGATGATGCCAGGCATCCGCTTTCAAGGCGGAAGAATTTACTTTTTTTGCCGCCCTAATCGTATACCAGAACATTCCTTCTTTTACGACTATTGAAACCGCGGCGGCAACTATTGCGGCAATTCCCGCTGCCGACAAGTCGTAATTATTTTGATTATAACTGCCGTTAATAATGCTTAAAATGCCCGTATAACCTATCCAGGCGCCCGTGGCAAATAAGACTGCGGCAAGCAATACCGCCGCAACGCATTCAAACCTTTCGTGTCCGAACGGATGCTTTTTGTCCGCTTTTTTAGAAGAAATTTTTACGCCTATCAGTACTATAATGGTTGAAAAAACGTCCGACGCCGAATGTATTGCGTCGGAAATTAACGCATACGACATACTGAATATGCCGGCAAGCAATTTAAATATTGTCAGTAAGGCGTTTATTATTATTGTCACAACCGACGTTTTGACGGCTGTCTTTTCCATTTCGCTACTTTGCATAAACCACCGAAATTATTTAAAAATACCGCTATTACAATAGCGGTATTTTTATTGGAGCTGCTGAGCGGACTTGAACCGCCGACCTCATCCTTACCAAGGATGTGCTCTACCGACTGAGCCACAGCAGCAATATT